>CAJXUS010000027.1 GCA_913060675.1 uncultured Rhodospirillales bacterium | reverse complement strand
CATCATAAAAGATTAAAGTGTTGCGTCGATCAATTGAGATCACCGCACATA
The DNA here is from genome assembly GCA_913060675.1 of uncultured Rhodospirillales bacterium. GTDB lineage: Bacteria > Pseudomonadota > Alphaproteobacteria > Kiloniellales > Kiloniellaceae > Kiloniella. The sequence goes on along the minus strand of CAJXUS010000027.1, from coordinate 56,198 downwards.
TCGGCTGGAAACGAACCTTAACTGACCCACTAACAAAGTGCCTGTACTATGAGGATGATATCTTTCGACGCTTCCCGCTTCGTTTGTATCTACTTTGATACTCACGGCGCTGCTTTGTTATTTCATACAGTACTATTCCCGAAGTCGTTCCAAGGTTTAGGCTCTCGATCATTCCAAACATTGGAATGCTGACACACATTTCGGCATGTTCTACTGCGAGGTCGCTTATTCCTTTCGCCTCACTTCCAAACCACACAGCCAGCTTCGTAAACACGGTGTAATCAGCTTCATGGAGAACAACGTTTTTCTTACCTTTTACGTGAGGCGATGTCACAACTGAAACGAACTGGTTCTTATTCAGGTGTGCGATACACTCTTCGGTACTGTCGAACCGTTTAACAAAACTCCACTTAATTGCGGAGACCGATGTATTTGACAGTGATTTCCTTTCCCGCATATCTTGCCAATCGTCTGGAAGAGTTCCTCTTGGATCAACGATGTAGGTTTTCTCGATACCAAGTGCGTTTACGTTCCTTATGACCGTGCCAATGTTTTTTATGTCGGTCGGCCACTCCAAAACAGCAACCAAGTTCTTGCATCGATATTCCTTGATCTCGTCGGCGCGTTGGCGAGCTGTGGAAGATATAGGCACTGAATCATCTGTGGTCATTGTAAAACATCTCTTAGTATCTTTGGGATCGTAGCCAAGCAGTCAGGACGCAACTGAATCAATGATTACCTTATAGAAATTATGCTAATATACCTACATAACCAAAGGCTTTAAAACCATAAATATCTTGTCTGCTTAGATAGCGGTTATTGTCGTTAACTGAGCCCCAACACCATGTCCGCTTATGGCACAGACTGTGTGAAAAGTCCTTACCAGCCAATTTAGTAGTGTTATAGTTTTACCAGTATCTATATGCACTATACGGGGTAATGATGACTGGTTTTATAGAGGGTGAGGACCGGATACAGGCAACTTTGTTTCCCGAGCAACTTGATGGTTATGTTGGGGAAGATAATCCTGTGCGTGTGATAGATGTTTTTGTAGATGAGATGTATTTGGCAAATCTTGGCTTTAAAACTATTCCTGCAGAGGTTGGCCGGCCTGCCTATCATCCGAGTGATATGCTTAAGATTTTTATCTACGGTTACTTAAACCGTGTTCAATCGAGCCGTCGCTTGGAGCGGGAAGCTGGACGTAATGTCGAGTTAATGTGGCTCTTAAAAAGGCTGGCACCCAATTTTAAAACGATTGCTGATTTTAGAAAAAATAATACCAAAGCCATTATTTCTGTCTGCCGTGAGTTTGTCGTCTTATGCCGCAAGCTTAACTTGTTCTCCGAATCTTTTGTAGCCATTGATGGGAGTAAGTTTAAGGCGGTAAACAGCCGGGACCGTAACTATACGCAAGGCAAGTTAAAGAAACGCCTGAAGCAGATTGATGCCAGTATTGCTGAATATCTCAAGCAGATCGCGACCATAGATCATCGGAATGGCCCAACGAGCAAGCCAAATACCGAGCAGTTGAAAGAGAAAATTGAGCGCCTTAAAGAAAAGATCAAATGCTTGAATAAGATTGGAGAGGCATTGGATACGGCGCCTGATAAACAGGTATCCCTGACAGATCCGGATGCCCGCTCTATGATGACAAGAAACACAAAATCGATGGTAGGCTATAATGTTCAAAGCGCGGTTGATGTAAAAAATCACCTGATTGTGGCACATGAGGTGACCAATATTGGCAATGACAGAAGGCAGCTTTCCAATATGGGTAAACAGGCCAAAGCGGCTATGAAAATTGATATGCTAAAGGTCATAGCAGACAAAGGCTATTATAAGGGCGAGGAAATCCTGGCCTGCGAAGAAACAAATATCACCGCCTTTGTGCCCAAATGTTTAACATCGGGCAATAAGGCCAAGGGGTTATTTGATAAAAGTGATTTTATCTATAACGCTAAAGAAGATGTTTATGAGTGCCCTGTAGGAGAGAAAGCGCCTTACCGGTTTAGTCATCAGGAAAAAGGGCGAATTATTAAGCGTTATTGGTCTTCTGCTTGCTCAAATTGCTCTTTAAAATCACAATGCACTACAGGAAAATACCGCCGCATAAGCCGTTGGGAGCATGAAGATGTCTTGGATGCCATGGAAAAGCGTCTGCAAAGTGAACCCAATATAATGAATGTCAGGAAATCCACGGTTGAACATCCCTTTGGAACCATAAAATCATGGATGGGCCACACGCATTTCCAGATGAGAACCCTGGAAAAGGTCAGCACAGAGATGAGCTTGCATGTGCTATCCTATAATCTCAAACGAGCCATTAAAATTGTGGGCGCTAAACCTCTGATGATGGCGATGAGAGCCTAATGCAGCTCCATTTGCGCTTGTGCATAATATTTTGTGCACAATAATGCTTAAAATACGACAATTAGAGGAGTTTATTTCATAAATCCTGCTCCAGCTTCATTCTTCGATGAAAATTCAAAATCACTAGATTTAAGCACAAACCCAGAAATTAAGTTAAGAGTTATCTGAAAATCACGTTCTCACACAGTCTGGGCACTAAGCCAACTATATCAGAGTGGTAAAATGGGGCTCTAACTACGCAGTAAGCGGAAGTCGATAATCATAAAAACTCTCGAGTTGCAGAAAATTGATGATGCATTTACCCTGTAGTCTCGGTTGGTAAACTACTCCATTAGGAAAGGTGCCACCTGACACAAGGGGGATCACATGGGTGAGAAAAGCGACGGACAGGCCCTTCTGGAAAACGCGTACAAACTCTCTAGTCCTGAAGACAATTCAGAATACTATGATGAATTTGCATCCTGTTACGATGCGGACTTTGCCGATGCTCTGGGATACTATTATCCCGCCGCAATCGTTGCTGCTTATCGTGATAAGTCCGCACCAACGGACACACCTATTGCTGATATAGGATGCGGTACCGGGCTTGTTGCGAGTGCCTTGAAGATCCCACGAGAGCAAGTCGACGGAATTGATATTTCCCCTGAAATGCTCAGTGTGGCGTCAGAGAAGCAACTCTACCGTTCGCTATTCCAGGTGGATCTCACGAAAACATTGGAGAAAATAGAAAATAACTACGGGGCGGTTTTATCTGCGGGAACATTCACTTCCGGGCACCTTGGTCCCGAACCGCTTCGAGATCTACTCGGTATTGCTCGCTCAAACGCTCTCTTTGTGATCGGCGTGAAAAAGGTATTTTTCCATGAGGCAGGATTTGAGCCTGTTCTTAGGGATATGGAAGTCAGTGGCCTGATTAAAGACCTCCAGCCTGTCGAGGTGTCCATCTACTCAAAAGCAGAGCATGATCACTCGGAAGATATGGCGTTAATACTGGTTTACCGAAAGTCGTGAGTTTCCGCTTCTGGCATGAAGCATGCTAAAATCACGGCCCGATTTATATTCACATTTAATTCGTTTTAAAACCTACCGATAGATGCAGGTAATATGGTGCCAAAGACCGGATAAATGAAATTCGTTACTGTTACGAAGCACTACGCTCACCAAGGTCGCTAAAAAAACGTAACAGATAGCCATCCGGGTCCTGAACCAGGAACTCTCGGTTGCCGACTTCAATATCACCAGCGCGGTACCATTGGTCTTCCAAGGGGCGAAATAGAGGCCATTTAGCTTCAGCGAGACGGCTATGAATAGCCTGAACGTCCGAAACCTCGATCTGGAGGTTAATGCCACGGCCATATGGTTTGGTCGCCGGTGCAGTCCACCAATCTCCCTCGTCGTTAGTCACCTCAGGGGTTTCATCCAACATAAGTTCAGCCCCATCCTTACCGAGATACGCAAAACGATTTTCCGGTCTGTCATATAGGACTTCAAACCCGGCCAGCTTCAAATAAAAATCAAGACTGACATCCAGATTAGAACAGAGCAATTCGGGGACAACTCTACAGCGCGGCATGAAGATTTCCAGATACGTTTCTATTTAATTATTTACTGTGACTTAAACTCGACCTGACTTACCATGTAAACTGGTGCATACAAAACCTGACATCGAAAAAACCTGGCACCTGAAATTTGAAACAACCCTATTTAATCAGATCAGTTACTGATTTATCAATGAGATAGATAGGTGGTTCCGGCAAATATCCCTCCGCATCACCAATCAGGGTTAGAACTCCGTCACGCACTGTAATGCCAGAACTTTCATTGATACCCGTGAGTCCAATAACTTCTTCCACAACCCCGTCAGTGTTAATGACCAACAAAGAACTGAAAGCCTCGCTAATCGCATAAAGACGTCCTTTGTAAATCTGAAGCCCGGCAATGGTGAATTCTTGCCATTTTCGATTCAACCTCTCTTTAACCGTTGAACCAAGGCTCATCGGCAACGTCTCTGCGGTTCGGTTTTTCACATCAATCTTGTAAAGAGTTTTTTCTCCCTTCTTCTGCGCTGTATAGATTGTTCCTGTTACAGGATCATAAGTGGCTGAACCCAATTGAGTTCCACTTTTAAAACCAGGTATGGGAATTCGGGTAGTCTCTTTCCATTCCTTACCATTTCGCCTTATCAAAATGATAACCCCGTTTTCGCCAATTGCTGCGCCCTGGTCATTTCCAAGATATGTAATTCCTTCTGTATCGCCAATGTCATGGGGTGAGTTTGGGATCGTACGGGAAGAAATAACCGACGAGAAGTCAGCGGTGAGCTCAACTATCGCTCGATCATCCGTACTAACGAGGTAGGTATTGCTGTCGGGTAGGAAGACGATGCCAGCCGGATTAGCAACTACGGTTGTGAGAGGTACCTGTTTTGCTTCAACCATTACCATCTGTTCAATAGGAGCATTGGCCGGGTCTGGGTCAACTTCAGGAATGCGATCTATAATCAGGTATCCGACCCAAACAATGCCAACGACAGCAACTCCCCCTATTGATAATTTCTTCGCGTTCATTTTGATCTCAATTCTCCGCTAAAGTTTGGTAAATTTCACATTGTCAATCTAGGTTGACAATTGACATGTAACTCTCGACCTACTACTTGTCAACCATGGTTGATAATAATGTGCCCCGTTCCGACAACATCAAGGGGCTGGTTCAGGATTTGGTTGAAAAGCTCGATGAGCGCATGAATGCGTTACGCGAGGGAACGATATTGGAAACAGTACGCCCCTCAGACGCCAAGACATTTATGCTCGCCTCAAGACATCCACGAACGGTTGCTGACCTGGCAAAGGCAATGGGTGTGTCACGACAAGCGACCCATATGTCTGTGCAACGCCTGATCGCCAAAGGCGTAATCCAGCTTCAACTCGCTCCAGGAAGTCGTAGGGACAAAATTGTTGTAATCACAGAAGCTGGTAACGAAGCGCGGCAGATTGCAGCAAAAAATCTCAAGAGCCTCGAAACAGAATTGGTGCACAAGGTCGGCACCAATCGCCTTGAAGAGTTTAGAAAAACGTTGATTGACTTACTGGATAGCTAGGAGCATTCCGGAATCCTAAAGTTCTAGTTTCTACAACAGACTGAAATTATGTGCCTACTAATTAAGAGAAGCCCCAGAATGTCTCTTGTTGATCGTAAAGCCAATGCACGGAAAATCTGTATTATTTGGAAAATTTTTGCCAGATCAAGCCTGATCTAGTCTATAGAATTAACAAAACCCTGATTATACAATTACCCAAACCGAGCTCTAATATCCGAATTCGGTTCCGGGGCCTGGAAAGGTACTGGCTGGATTTTCCATTGCACCTGTTTCCTCGTCATCCTCGTCCACACCTTCGAATTCACCAATGGGCTCCAGATCGTTGCGGGTCCACCAGTATCTGAACCCTTGCGCACGCAGCCATACTTCGACCCGGGCAAGATCATTCCACTCGCGACCAAAGCCCCGCGCAGAGTTTATCCGGGCAAGTTGAGTGTCGACATAAACCAGCACTCCCCAGGAAAACGGGTGCTTGCTTTGATCACCAAAACCGCCACCTTTTTGCTGGCGATGGACGCGGTAAACCACTGGAAATTCACCCAACCTTGTCGCTTGACGGAGATAAACAAGATCGGCCTGAGTGACAGCCATTGTTACGCCCAAATTTACATCTTGGTCCATGGTGTTGACAGCTTCCTTTTTTTGATACAGCATGAGTCATGATGTTTGGAGAGTATTACCATCCAAACCGAACCTGTCAAAGAGGATATGCTTAAGATGGCGCGCAAGATTAACCCGGTACCAAAAGGTTATCACACATCTACACCTGTACTTGTGGTGAAAAACGCAGCCGCAGCGATTGAGTTTTACGCTTCGGTGTTTGGTGCAAAAGAACTTTCAAGAATTGTCGATATCGACGGCGTAACTATTTTACGTGCCGAGCTTAAAATCGGAAATTCGATCATTCACCTGAACGATGAAATGCCAGCTTACGGTATCTTGTCACCTATCTCCCTAGGTGGCAGTTCCACAGCGGTTCAGCTTTATCTCGCTGATGTAGATGACGCCTGGGAGCGTGCTGTAGAAGCGCAATCGGCTGTCGTACTTCCGCTCGAAGATACCTATTGGGGTGAGCGCACAGGTAAAATTGTCGATGCTTTCGGTCACGTCTGGATCCTGAGCAAAAAAACCGAGAACCTGAGCAAAGACGAGATCGAAAAGCGTTTTGCAGATCTTACGGCTGTAGAGACGCCAGCTGATCTAGAAGTTGCAGATCTTAGTGTCAGTGAAGAAGAAGTCCTCATTGACGCTTCCGTTTCTGATCAGGACGCCGTTCCAGTCATTGATATCTGTGAAGGCTTAAACAGCTAGGCTGAAATAAGAACAGGGAATTCGGCCCCAAGGCAAACCACGTTTTGGGGTCGGTAACCCAAGTTTTGGTATCCCCGATTTTGGTAACCCGGTTTTGGGTAAAAAGTAAGGTAAGTCAATTATGGATAATAGCTCTCTTTCTGCACGGCGTGATAACGCTATTCCTCGCGGTGTTGCAACGGCGACAAACGTTTTTGCTGACCGGGCTGAAAACGCTGAACTCTGGGATGTTGAGGGCAAACGTTATATCGATTTTGCTGGCGGCATTGCCGTTCTAAACACTGGTCATCGCCATCCAACGGTTATGTCTCGTGTTCAAGAGCAGATGGAGCGCTTTACCCATACGGCTTATCAGGTTGTGCCTTACGAAAGTTACGTAGAACTGGCCGAGCGTTTGAACAAAATCGCTCCAGGCCCAACACAGAAGAAAACCCTGTTCCTCACCACGGGTGCTGAAGCCGTTGAAAACGCGATCAAGATTGCCCGTGCCCATACAGGTCGCCCTGGCGTAATCGCTTTTTCCGGTGGCTTTCACGGCCGTACCAACCTGACGATGGGACTAACGGGTAAGGTTGTTCCCTATAAAGTTGGCTTTGGCCCTTTTCCTGCAGATATTTTCCATGTCCCCTACCCGATGGTCAATCATGGTGTTAGCGAAGAAGATTCACTCGCGGCTCTTAATACCGTCTTCAAAGCAGATGTAGATCCAAACCGGATTGCCGCCATCATTATTGAACCTGTTCAGGGCGAGGGCGGATTTTACATTGCCTCTCCTGAGTTTATGCAAAAGCTACGCGCAATTTGTGACCAGCACGGCATCTTGTTAATCGCAGATGAAATTCAAACTGGCTTCGCCCGTACTGGCCGTACTTTGGCTATCGAACATTCCGGCATCGAGCCTGACATGATCACCATTGCCAAAAGCCTGGCTGGTGGTTTTCCGCTTTCTGGCGTTATCGGTAAAGCAGACATTATGGATGCACCCGCGCCCGGCGGTCTGGGCGGCACTTACGGCGGCAGCCCAATTGGCTGTGCGGCGGCACTTGCCGTTTTGGATGTGATCGAAGCCGAAAATCTAAACGAAAAAGCGGATGTTCTGGGAGAAAGAACAGTTGCACGCCTGCGCGAGTTTTCAAAAACCACAACAGGATCCGTCATAGGTGACATTCGAAATCTCGGTGGTATGATTGCTTTTGAACTGATGAAAGACGGTGTTCCTAATCCTGATCTTGCCAAGGCATTGTGTGCCAAGGCGATGGAAAATGGGCTTATTCTTTTATCTTGTGGTATATATGGAAATACGATCCGAATTCTGGTCCCTCTCACGGCGGAAGACGCCTTGGTTGACGAAGGTTTGGATGTCTTGGAAGCATCACTTGCTCAATGCATTTCTGATGCTCGGTAATGGTGTCTTTGGTACCTGACGTAACGAATAAAGCCCTGTGCAGGGTAGAATAAAAACCAAACGACCATGCACATTTGGGGCACATTTATGCACTTACGCCAGCAGTAAAAACGTGAAAAGAAGCATATGACGCCATTTTCTATCGCAGGCATACAAATGTATGTATCTGCAACGCATGAAAACGTTTCCGCCATGAAACTGCGGACAGAAGTTGCGCTCGCGCGCTTTCCTTGGATCAATATGGTTATCTTTAGTGAGCTGGCTCCCTTTGGCCCGCTCATTGATAACCATCCGGAAACGATGACCGATCAGATCGAAATCTTTCAGGAACTGGCGGTACAATTCGGTATCTGGATTATTCCAGGATCTATGTTCGAACGCCGAGAAGACGGCGTATTCAACACATCAGTCGTCATTAATCCTGAAGGTGTTGTGGTTGGACGTTATGACAAGATGTTCCCCTTCATGCCTTACGAACAAGGAGTTACGGGCGGAACAGAGTTCCTGGTCTTTGACGTACCCCAGGTTGGACGTTTTGGTTTTTCCATTTGCTACGATATCTGGTTCCCAGAAACAACACGGACCCTGGCCGCGATGGGCGCAGAAGTTCTGTTACACCCCGTTCTAACAGGCACAACTGACCGCGATGTAGAGCTCGCCATCGCCCGCGCAACTGCTGCTCAATTCCAATGTTATGTCTTTGATATCAATGGCATTGGTGCCGGTGGCATCGGTCGATCCTGTGTGGTTGGCCCTGGTGGCAACATGCTCTATGAAGCGCGCGGCAGTGAAGAAATTATTCCGATTGAAATCGATATGGATCTGGTACGGCACCAACGCTCCCTTGGTCAGAACGGATTAGGACAGGTTCTCAAAAGCTTTAGAGACAAGAATGTCGATTTTTCCGTTTATGATGATGACAAATTCAATCACGAGTACCATGATGGTCTTGGACCACTGCAGATGGCACGCCGTCATCCGCATAATTGATACAGAAGTTTGACCTGAAATTTAACCTGGAATTATAACCGGGAAAATCAAGGGTTCTTAGATAAAGTTATTACTTATAAAAAAAGAGTACGCACTAAAAACAGGAAACAAAAAAATAAAAAATCAGCATCTTAAAAAAAGATGCAGCAGGGAAGAGGACCATATGGAGAAAGCTAAGAAGATTCATAATAAGAAATCACTCAGCCATTATTACAATGCCTCACAATTTCGTATCGACACTTGGAACAAACTAAAAAGTACCACCCGCCAGCTGGCAAATGGCGGCCCAAATTCCGATAACCACTTGGTAAAAGTGCGCGAGCTCCTAGACTACCTCGCCCCCGTTGAAGTTTATTGGGCGTTTCCAGGAAAACAAGTTTTTCAACAGCTGATCCGTGATGAAGAACAAGAAGAATATGAAAAACTTTCAAACAAAGTAAAACGCATTGCCACAGCACTTCTAAGCGGTGAATATCGGCGTAAACACATCAATCTCAATGGGGACGCCGAGACCGAAGCCGATCGCGATGCCACAATTGAGCCCGGTAGTTACACTAATTTTGATCGCGCACGTAAACGTCCTTATTTCGAAATTCTGATCGTCGACGATCTCTCTGATGCCCAACAAGAAGCACAACGCGCTGCATTGGCAACAATGCGAAGTGATGAAGACCGTTTTACCTATGCGCCTGTATTTGTACCCAGCCTGGATGACGCCCTGATCGCAGCATCCTTTAATCACAGCATTCAATCTGTTGTCATCCGTTTCGGCTTTGACCTGCATTCCGAAAACGGCTTGCCCGTGTTGAACAAGTTTTTAAGAGATGCTAAAATCGATGGTATTGATAGTGCAGACAGCAGTGAATACGCCATCATCTTGGCCAATGCGATTTCTCGTATTCGCCCCGAATTAGATCTTTTTCTCGTTACAGATCAATCTGTTGAGGATATCGCAGGTAAAGTAGGTAAAACTTGTCGCCGGGTTTTTTATAATAGTGAAGATTTTTTTGAGCTCCACTTGAACATTATGCGTGGCATTGACGACCGCTACAATACACCGTTTTTTACCGCTCTCAAAAAGTACTCAACAAAACCCACTGGCGTATTTCACGCCATGCCGATCTCTCGTGGTAAATCCATCATCAAGTCCCACTGGATCCAGGATATGGGTGAGTTTTACGGCCTGAACATCTTCTTGGCCGAGACTTCTTCCACCTCCGGAGGGCTGGACTCTCTCCTTGAACCTCATGGTCCGATTAAAGAAGCTCAGGATCTCACCGCGCGGGCTTTTGGCTCTAAAGTCACCTTCTTTGCCACCAACGGAACCTCGACCTGTAATAAGATTGTGGTCCAGGCACTGGTGCGTCCAGATGACATTGTTCTGGTTGACCGGGATTGCCACAAATCCCACCATTACGGCATGGTGCTTGCGGGTGCCAATGTGGTCTATCTTGATTCCTACCCCTTAAGCGAATATTCCATGTATGGCGCGGTACCTCTTCGCACCATCAAAGAGAAACTCCTAAAGCTGCGTAGCGAAGGCAAGCTTGACCGCGTCAAGATGCTCTTGCTAACCAACTGTACCTTTGACGGTATTATCTACAATGTACAGCGGGTGATGGAAGAGTGCCTTGCCATCAAACCAGATCTGGTTTTCCTTTGGGATGAAGCCTGGTTTGGCTTTGCACGGTTTGGTCCTACCTATCGACAACGTACCGCCATGTTCTCGGCATCAGAACTCGTTGCGCGATACAAATCAGAAAGCTACCGAAAAGAGTACGAAACCTTCAAAATCGAGACCGAAGGCCTCGACCCGGATGATATCGAAACCTGGAGCAATAGGCGGCTTTACCCAGATCCAGACAAAGTTCGCATCCGAACCTATGCCACCCAATCAACCCATAAAACCCTGACAGCCTTGCGACAGGGATCCATGATCCATATTTATGATCAGGATTATAAATCAAAGGTCGAAGAAGCGTTTCAAGAAGCCTATATGACCCACACCTCCACATCGCCAAATTACCAGATTTTGGCCTCTTTGGATGTGGGCCGTCGACAAGTGGAATTAGAAGGTTTTGAGTTGGTACAAAAGCAGGTCGAAATGGCCATGGTTTTGCGCCAGAGCATCATGACGCATCCAATGCTCTCTAAATACTTCCGCATTCTCACCGTGGGCGACGTCGTTCCTGCTGAATATCGTCAGTCTGGAATTGAGAGTTATTATGACCCTGATCAAGGGTGGAATGATATCTGGGATGCGTGGGAAAAAGACGAATTTTGCCTTGATGCCACTCGGATCACCCTCTTTGTTGGTAGTACCGGAATGGATGGGGATACTTTCAAAAACAAGATCCTGATGGACAAATATGGTATCCAGATAAACAAGACATCTCGAAATTCCGTCTTGTTTATGACCAATATTGGCACCACTCGAAGCTCTGTTGCTTACTTGATCGAAGTGCTCGTTAAAATTGCCTATGAACTTGAGCAACAGCTCGAAGATATGAGCCCGGCCGAGCGAAAAATTCACGAAAAGAGTGTCAAATCATTGGTGGAAGACCTCCCACCGCTACCTGACTTCTCTCGCTTTCATGACGCCTTCAGACACGACCTTTCTGGTGATGTTGCCGAGGGGGATTCAAGAACCCCCTTCTTCCTCGCCTATGACGCCGAAAATTGTGAATACATGAACCTGGACGATAACTCGATCGATAACGCAATGGCAGAGGGAAGAGATGTAGTCTCGGCATCATTTATCATCCCCTATCCACCCGGCTTTCCAATTCTGGTCCCCGGTCAAGTTGCCAGTAAAGAGATTATCGAATTTCTCCGTAATCTTGATGTGAAGGAAATCCACGGTTATCGCCCGGAACTGGGGCTTCGAGTATTCACTCAAGAGGCAATTGATAGCCAAATAAAAAAGAATAAAAAAACTAAAAACTGAATTAATCAGAGATCCAAATAAAGAACAAAACAGGGAGCTTAAATATGGACAGTATTGTCGTCAAAAAACCTAAGGCTACTGGGAAAAAATCACCAAAGAAGGTGGTTAAATCATTGGATAACATCTCGGAAATTCGGCGATTTTTTCATCGTAACGAACAGCCGATCTTTTTCATTAGTGCGACAAACTTTAACTTACTTGGTATCGATGAGTGGTGCCGAAACTTTAAATTCATAAGCTATATTGATTGCTTTGATGGCCGGCATCCCAACGTATTTGTCCCCACTGAAATAGAGCACCAGGAATTTGAGTCCATAGAAGACATCAACGTCTATTTACTCGAGCACAAAGAAGTCATCGACCAGATCAAGGCCTGTAAAAAGAAGCCAAAAGTGGTGTTCTTGATGTTCGATGCCCGGATTGAAAAAATCTGCAAAGAACTGAAGATCGACGTCTGGTTCCCCAAAGCAGCCCTGCGTGAGAAAATCGACCACAAGATCGAAACTGTGCGCATTGGTAATGCCGCTGGCGTACCAAGTGTGCCAAACGTGCTCAGCAAGGTAAACAATTGGAAGCATTTGCAAGAAGTTGCCAAACCTGTGGGCACCGATCTGGTTTTGCAATCCGCCTTTGGTGATTCCGGTCATACCACCTTCTTTATCAAGACCGAAAAAGACTTCAAACGTCATGAGAAAGAAATCGTCGGCCAGGGCGAAATCAAGATCATGAAACGCATCAACAATCGCGGTTCTGCAGTTGAAGCCTGCGCCACCAAAGAGGGAACTCTTGTTGGACCGTTGATGACAGAGCTGGTTGGTTTCAAACAGCTGACCCCTTATCGCGGCGGTTGGTGTGGAAATGAGATTTTCCCAGGTGCCTTTGATGAGGAAATTCGTGAAAAATCCCGCCGTTATACCGAACAATTCGGCGACCAGTTGGTCAAAGAAGGCTACCGCGGTTATTTCGAACTCGACTTCCTGATCGACAAAGGAGATGGCGAAGTATACCTCGGCGAATGTAACCCACGGGTGACAGGTGCCAGCTCCATGACCAATCACGCCGCCTTTGCTCACGCCGATGCACCGTTGTTCCTGTTCCATCTACTTGAGTTCTCCAATGTACCTTTCAAAATCGATGTCAAAGAACTGAATAACCGCTGGGCGGATAGTGATAATATCGATGACTGGTGTCAGATGGTGATCAAACACACCGATGACAGCGTGGATATCCTCACCGAAGCTCCTGAAAGCGGTATTTGGAATTTGTTGCCTGATGGCAGTGTCGAATTCAATCGCTTCGATTATCACCGTCGGGCGGTATCTTCCGATACAGAGGCATTTTTCCTCCGCATTTCCAATGTCGGCGACTATCGCTACGAAGGCGCAGATCTCGGTATCCTTGTGACCCGTGGACGGGCCATGAACAAGGCATTCCAACTCAATAAGCGATCTAAACAATGGATCGAGGGCATCAAGTCAAAATTCAAGGCCAAGCCTTTACCGACAGCAGAGGCGCTGCCGATAAGTGATCCTGCTTTTAAAATCATGTAGGCAAAATCACGGCGTTAAAGATAGAGCCCAGATAACATCAACCTTATCTGGGCTCTATATATGAGAAACAAGTAAGCCTATAAGAAACAGGTAAGTGTGGTGTGGTATAGCGTATTATGGATTTGATCTTCGATAAAATTCACGAACTCAAGGCGGGTCTAGCCTGGCAAGAGCAGTTTAACAAGCTCTGGCCTGCCTATGAAAAGTGGTTTTTGAGCGAGAGCTTGTCTGCGCGCCAAACCTACCTCTCGGGTTTACGAGCACTAAAGCTACACATGCCCGAGCTTGTCCCCACCTATGAAACCCTGTGTGAACTAGCCGGTGGCAGCGATCTCGCCGCACGCTTTCTCAGCTTCTATCGCCCACCTCCTTATCTCTCGGGGTGTTCTCAGGCCGTATGGCTCGGGGATGAGCCGATGCTGGTGCGCAACTACGATTACAGTCCTGAACTCAGTGACGGTATTATCTTAGATAGCGCCTGGAACGGTAAACGGGTCATCGCGACCTCGGATGGTATGTGGGGTGTGGTTGATGGTATGAACGAAGCTGGGCTAGCTTTATCTCTGACCTTTGGCGGCCGCCGGGTTGTCGGTGATGGCTTTGGTGTACCCTTGATCTTGCGCTATATTCTAGAATTTTGTGACACCACAAAAGAAGCCATATCCGTGCTCCGACGGGTGCCCTGCCATATGGCGTATAACATCACCTGCGTGGATCGTTCCGGCGATTTTATCACCGTCTATCTGTCTCCGGACCGCGAGATCGTCATTACTGACACTCGCGTTGCCACCAACCACCAGGAAAGCGTAGAGTGGCACCAACACGCCCGAGCGACCGGAACGGTTGAACGCGAACGCTTTCTCCTGCGCCGCCTGACCATGCACGAAGAGCCCGCCGATAAATTTATCGCCGCGTTCTTAAAGCCACCGCTCTATTCAACCAACTTCTCCAAAGGCTTTGGTACTCTCTACACCTCAGTTTATTGGCCCGCCCGTGGTATCGCCGAGACCTATTGGCCCGGCGCGGTATGGCAACACAGCTTTGACAACCCCACCAACGAAAGTCGCCTCATTCGCTATCCCGACCATAGCATTCCAAGCGGCACCTATGCCCATACCGGTGGGTAAGAACAAAAGAAAACCCTTCACCAGTTAATCTGCGGAATGCGCTTGTCGCAAAAGTTTCTCACCCCAGACTTGCTGCCGTCATCGTCCTGTCATCTCCATAAGCTATCGAAGAGAACCTTTGAATAAACACCTCTGGATAGTAAATAATCATGAAAAAACCACGCCTTCTCCTTCTCGCCTGTTTTCTGCTCGGCAGTTACGGCTTTACTGCCCAGGCAGCCGATGTTCCGCAGCAACGGCTGGACCAAATCCTTGCCATGGACCCGACCGATATGGCCATAAGTGGGGCTTGGACCACAGCGGCCTATGACCGCCTGATGGGCTATATCAATTCGATCGAGGACCCGGAGCTCAGAACCCTGGTACTCGATATGTATTCCACACCGGAATCAACCGTCTTCAACAGCAAGGCATCTGTTGATGCCCTGCGGACTGCTCCGGCAACGGGTGGCCCCGGTCATCACCATTATCCTGGCGGTCTGGCGGTGCACCTCGTGGAGGTAATCGAGATCGCACTGGGCTGGCTCAACACTTTTGATCAGGTCCACGGCATCCGTAACAGCGACCGTGATTTGGTGATTGCCCAGCTGGCTCTCCACGACTGGAGCAAGGTCTGGTACAACTGGGACGTAAAATCAGGCACCGTGGTCAAGCCGGAATGGTTCCCCGGTTCCTGGGGTGGAAAAGACGGTGTAGCTAAGTGGGGCTGGATGGGCGAACACGGGGCGGTGGTTTATGCAGAATTACTCAAACGTAAAGCCCCGAAAAATTTGCTATTTGGCGCCGCCTCTACCCACTTCGATCCTCATTGGGATGTAGAAGTAACCAACAAGGACGGCAAGGCCGAAGGCTTTAACCCGGCCATGAAAGAAGCGGCTGAATACGCCGGTACAGAAGCCCCACAGCTCAACCCCGACAAGCGCATGGCCGAATGGTTCCTCTCATCATATTCCGATGGCAGCTGGTCTTTCTCCCACTATGTCGCCGGAAAATCTGCCCACAAATGGATCAGATCCGTTGCCGCTGACCTGGGCTATAAGGAAGGGTCCCCCGAAGCTGCCCGTCTGGCCTGGTTTGTCCTCAGCCGGATTTCCGACTTCAAGCTCTACAAGATCTATCAGGATGCCGACTTCTCTGAAGAGATTGTCAAAGAAATGATCCGCTCCGTAATCGCGGACTCAGCCGCCTACGAAGTAAAGTAATCGCAGAGTTCTCTTTAAAAAGGTTCATCACAAAAACATCCTGCCAGCTTTCTCCGAGCATATATTTGAGACTGTTAGGCAGGGTGTTCTACCTTTGGATGTTGGCACAGCACAGCTTTGATCATAACCGCCTCATCCACTCCCCCGGATCACAGTATCCCAAACGGCATCTATGCGCATACAGGTGGAAAATTCTCATCCTGAAACTCAAATAAATCTTCTCACAGAAAATTAATTTGTCACACCTGCGCACTTACTGTTGTCTAAGTATATAGAAGGCAAAAAAAAGACTGGCACTTTAGAACATCAAACCGTGTCTGCCATATAACAGATAAGCAGTTGTGAGATGAGTAACAGATTAAATGAGATCATTGAACGCGCAATAGCTGGCGACAAAAAAGCGCTAGGAGAAGTCGTTCGAGAAATTCAAGATAGCGTGCACCACCTCGCTATGCGCATGTTGATTAACCCGGATGACGCACTAGAGGCAACACAGGAAATCCTTATTCTGGTGGTGACCAAACTTTCAACCTTTGAAGGCAAGAGCGCCTTTAAGACTTGGGTGTATCGGGTCGCAGCGAACTATCTCATCACTGCCAAAAAAGTCCGTAACCGCGATCTTGGCCTAAACTTTGAGATGTTCCGCCACGACCTCGAAAGTGGGTTGGTGCCAGAATCGACGACTTCCCGTACGCCCTCTGGTGAAGACGAAGTCTGGCTCAATGAACTGCGCATTTCCTGTACCATGGCCATGCTGCTGTGCCTCGACCTCAAACACAGATTGGCTTATGTTCTCGGTGATATTCTTGATCTCGATCAGGCCGAGGCCGCCGAAGTCCTTGGCTTAAGCAAAGCCAATTTCAGAAAGCGTCTGTCACGGGCCAGAAATGATGTGGTTGCCTTTACCACAAACCACTGCGGGATCGCCAATGAATCCGCCAAGTGCAGTTGTCCACGCAGGTTACCTGCGGCCAGAGAACTTGGCCGCATTCCCAAAAAAGAAGACGGGCGTGCACCAACATATGCCACTAAATGCGCCCCAGATTATAACAGTGTGATTTCAGGCGTTAAATCACTGGAACAAGAGCTCAGAACCCTCAAACTTCAACGCGCGACACCTGAATTTGTCAGCCCTGATGATTTTGCTGCCCGACTATCTGAGATCCTTGATCCAGACATTTCACCAGTAAAACAAAAACCTCCATCCGGTACGCCGCCTGGTAACAATAACGGATCTGATTTGATCCACTAACCATATCGCTTACATAGCCCCTTAACGGAGACACAAATGTTCAAGAAAACCCATATTTTGGGCGTAATTTTGTTCGGCCTTTTTTCAAGTAATTCCCTGCCAACAATCACCCTCGCAGACACATTTACATCTGATACACAAACCAAAGGAAACAAAGCCATGACGAAAGAAACGACGACACAAATGACACCCCCAGTGACATCGGAGCAAACTAATGTTCTCTCTTTAATCGAGAAAATGACCTCCAACTTCGAAGCGGGTAACCTCGATGAGGTAATGTCGACCTATGAGAAAGGCGCCGCAATCATGTTTGAGCCCGGCACTGCTGTCACCGACCCCGCTGTCGCCAAACAGATCTTCGCCGAGTTCTCAGCAATCAACCCACAATTCACCTATAGTGGCCATGAGGTCATCGTCGCCGGAGATATCGCCGTCCATCTCGCTCCCTGGTCCATGCTCGGCAAAACACCCGACGGCCAGGAAATTACCCAATCCGGCCTCTCGGTCGCCGTGCTCCGCCAGCAAGCCGACGGCAGCTGGAAAATGGTGATCGATAATCCCCACGGCAGCCACTTGATGAACAATTAAAGACCTAAATTTACCGACAAAGCATCGGGCTATTTCAAGTCCGGTGCTTTGTAAGTGAGGTGGATTTTGCCTAATACTCGCACTTCAGGAACCTATCTCAACTAGATACTTCTAAATTTCCGTAGGCTTGTTTAGCAGCTCGGGCAATAAACTTTCTTGCCCAGCTATGTGATTGCGAGGTTTGTTTTCTCGGGTGCCAAACCAGACACATGGTAACGGGTTTTAAGACAAAAGGGACTTCGTGTGCCACAAAGTCATTTGTAAGTTGCGCCATCATCCCCCGAGGATACAAAACGACAAGGTCCGATCCTGCCACAATATCTGCGGCTGTATTATAACTATTGATGGTCAAACGCACATCCCTCACGTACCCCGCGGCTTTAAAAGCTCTATCGACCCTGTTGTTACGGTGCGAAAGATTGGGCACGACCCGCAAATGCACACACCTGGCCAGCAATTCCATCGTCAGATTCTCCCGCTCCAAAGGATGACCTCGGCGCATTAAATAAACAAAGTCTTCCTCAAATATTTTGCGCCTTTGGGACCCTGATGGTGCCAGAAACTCTGGCAATATAGCCAAGTCTATTGAACCATTGTCCAGTGAGTGCTCTAGAGAATTCAATTGAAGAGGATGCATGATCAGCTTGGTTTTAGGTGCTTCAATTAACAACATCCGCATGATCTTTGCCAAAATAACAGAATGAGCAAAATCCGACGCTGAAATTTGGAGGCACAAAGGATCTTGTACAGGATTGAAACTACTAAAATCCTGTTCAAGGGTATCCATCAAACCGACAATTTGCTTCGCTTGAACAAGAGCCTGTTCTGCCTGTTCTGTCATGACCAATCCACTGGCTGAACGAACAAACAAGGGGTCCCCGAATGTTTCACGGAGTTTGCGCAACGTGGCACTCATGGCAGGTTGCGTAATATAAAGGCGCTCAGCAGCATGAGTAACACTGCGTTCTTCCGCGAGAATAATAAGGGCGTGTAGTAATCGCATCTCTATCATAACCAAATAGTTATATAGAATATAAAAAATATCAATTATAATTATAATTTTACTTATGTGATCCTCTTTCAGTGCTCTCAAAAAACCACAAGCTCCCGATTAATCATAAAACCTGAGGATCGAAAATGCTGGACACTAAAATCACATCTACCACCGCTATAGCCTTACTCATCACACTCGGGGCATCTTTTGCTTCTGCCGAAACCGCACAAAAATTAACTGGGGCAGAACTGGATGGTTATCTGAAAGGGAACACGGTCTACGTTGATATTGTTCCTGGAGAGCCTTTTGGAAAAGGCGGCCTCAGTCCTTTCTTCTATGGGCAAGATGGCCGCTTTGCAGCCCAGATGCCAAGTGGCAAAATCACGGGTATTTGGAAAGTATCCGACAAAGCAAGTTATTGTGTCGACATAGTTGAGCTTGAAAAAACCTTCTGTACCGATGTTTTCAGAAAATCAACCCACATCGAACATCATAGTGTGGGCCTCAAAAAACTGATGGGCCCCGTGGTACGTATCATTCCAGGCAATGACGCTAAGTTGTAAAGGGTTGTATAAGCTTCAGGGCTAAAGTCGTTAATGAACTTGAGCCATCAAGAATACTCGAGGAACAAAAGTACTGTTCCTCGAGGTAAATAACATTTTATTTCAGTTACTTAAGATAAAATCATCAAATCGACCATCTGCCGCCGGAAGGTCGTCAACGACTATCCTCATATATGTCACTTGATGAACACCCAAAAGCAATTGATCTGACCCGTTTCAGCTTTTGAGACGGGTTCTATTTTCTCAAATTCACTAGTTATACTTTAGCATGATATTTTCGATGGTCTTGTTTTGATGAAGACTATTGACCGTATCGATAAGAACTTTGAGAGTTTCCGGGGTCAGGTTTTTTGACTTTTCGGAAACCTGTAACCAGGCAGACCTATTGCTTAGGAAAAAAGATTTCCCCAAAATACCCTTTGAAGACCCTAGCTTTTTCAAATGATAGGCTATAGATATTTCTGGTCCCGCCACAAGCTCTGTACGATCCTGTAACAGCTGATTGACCGCATTGGAAAATCCTGGAACAAGTGTTTTTTTCAAGACGAGATCATTATCGAATTTTTCTTGATAAAAAGTTCCCCTCGGCACAGAAATTGTGTGCCTGTAAAGGTCGCCATATGCCAAGAGATCAATTCCCCGCTTGCCGACAACAATATTGCGCAGGGTATAAATTCGAACTTTTGGCGTAGCGATCTGCTCGCTTTTGGGTGTTCTGAAAAATATCGCAAAATCGGTGTCCCCGGTCTCAAGCTCGTAAAACATCCGCTTGTACGGCACCACCCTCACATTGAGATCAAGCCCGTTTTCCTGAGCGATCTCTTGAAGAATTTCAGGGATAATCCCAACAACCTTCCCCTCGGCATCCCGACCGCCAAAGGGATGAAGATCAAAGACGCTGACCTGTAGAGTTGCGGCAGAAGCGAGGCTACTCCATAAGCAGAGCATAAAGCCAAATAACAACGAAAAGAGTGTTCGGAACATCAAGGTTATAATTTCGATTTCTCTCGCGGTAAGACAGAGCTTAGCCAAATGATAATTGCTTTTTCAGTGTGGCTGGAATTGCTTCATATATGATTAAAAAAGCGAGCCTAAAGTATGCCGGCATTCCACTAGACGCTATTATTAAATGGCTATCCATCCGCTTCACCTTAACGGCGGTGATGACGCCTTGAATTGGAATAAGAACGATGACGATTGTGCTTATTATAATAAGAGTGGGAATTATTACGTTGAAAACGGCGATACTGGCGTTTGTATTTAAAACCACGGTGTACATGATTTGACTTATAATAACGGCTACGCCCTTCGCCACCTGCGAAGCATTGAAAATTATTCCAAAGATGCCACCGTTACGTTTTCCAGAGAGAAAATAAATTGAAGCTGGAACAAGAATTCCTCTTCAATGCCTAAGCATATTATTAGGGGGGCTATTTATCTCACCTTTTTAAATTATCAAAATCTACCTTCACCTCGGGTGACGTAAAAACTAACTCTATATACCTTCCATCAATTGTATTGATGATCATCACCAACCTATTACCTTGGATCTCTACATCTAATATCATGCTTATGATACCCAAATGAGATTCTAGAGATTCATGTACTCCTATATCATGCTGCTTACTTCGAGCATCTTTCCATTGGCTGATTACAAGCTTACAGGGTTTTTCAATAGTTTTATCTTCATAGATGTAATCAAAATACATTTCGATTACTTTTGCATCAGAGTCATAAAAAAACGCTTCAACAACATTATCTGCGAATTCGTATCCCAATAAATCGGTAACCATCTTCAAGGTCCTTGTATTTCAATATGTGCATCTGGGCTTCTATAGTTGACAGGTTTCAAATTCCGATCAAATGTTCTTTTATTGCCGAATTCAATATGCATATGATCATATAGTGTTTGTTTGTCCGGTGGATCCAATCTAATTTTCAACTTCCCTCGTTAAAGTTTTACATGCCCTTACCATCCAAAAGGCTATTCAGATACTTACTTTCTGTTTCATCTAAGCTAATGATCCCATTATGACAGGCAGAGGTCTTATAAAAGAAACCCCAATAGTTTATTGAAACAACAACCTCTTCGTTACTTAAAAATTCGATATCCTTAGCTCCGTGAGGAACAGTAAAGAACTGGGCCTCCAGTATGCCTTCCCGCTCTAGGATAAAGGCTTTGATTTCCCGAATTATTGCCTCATCGTCAATATGGATGAACTTGATATTTAGGGAAAATGAGTCATCCCGATACATATTATCATCTTCTAGAGTTATAGTGAGGCCTTCACTGAGGGGAGAATTCGGATCTAGTTCAGGATATTCGATCACTTTGATTGAAGTGATTGTCGTATTTTTAAGATCGTCAAAACCTGGACCTTCACATTCTGGAGAAAATGCCTCATCTACTATGTAGATTTTCCAGCCGAAAAGTACCAATAAGATCAAAAGTATTGCTAAAAGTACTCTCTTCACACCCTACCCCGATAGAATTTTTTTTTAACAGGTCAATTTCACAAAAGAAAACCGAGCCTAAAGCAGGCCCGGTATTCCTTCAAACATTATTGGAGGCGTCTTAGTCTCCCATCACCGTGCCTTCGCGGCGGGTGTCGGCCCCGCCGATGAGAACGCCGTCTTTGATTTGGATGACGTGCAAGCCAGAGTTCAGGTCGCGCACTTTGGTTTCGTGGCCGAGTGCTTCCAGCGCCGGGATCATGACGATGGCATCGGTGTTTTCCTCAACATCGGTGGCACCGTTGCGGTTGACGATGTGCGGCTGGCTGATCGCGACTTGTGGGTCCATATCAAAGTCAAGAATACCAATGATGGACTGGGCCACGTAATTGATGATCCGCGATCCACCGGGAGAGCCAATTGCCAGTACAGGCGCACCGTCTTTGAGGACAATGGTCGGGGCCATGGAAGAGCGCGGACGCTTGCCACCTTCTACGCGGTTGGCAATCGGCTTGCCGTCTTTTTCCGGCGCGCGGGAGAAGTCGGTAAGCTCATTGTTGAGCAGGAAGCCGTTACTCATAACCCGTGAACCAAAGCCGGTTTCGATGGTTGTAGTAATTGACACTACGTTGCCTTGCGCATCAACGATGGAGAAGTGACTGGTTCCCGGACGCTCGAGCTGGGTATCAGGCGCATAAATGCTTGCCTCTTTCCAAGGTGGTGTGCCTGCATCGGCTTTTGCCATTGCTTTGTTTGGATCAATCAGGGCTGCACGGCTTTTGAGATAAGCTTGATCAAGCAGGCCTTCGGGCATTTTCACGAAGTCACTATCAGCCATGTAAAGGCCACGATCAGCATAGGCGAGCTTGGCGGCTTCAAGATAAAGGTGCGTACTCTCGGCCCCCGGACCCATGGCAGGAATGTCATAGTTTGAAAGGACAGACAGGATTTGCCCAACGGTCAAGGCCCCGGAAGATGGCGGGCCCATGCCGCAGACTTCATAGCCCCGATAATCTGCACAGGCAGGCTTACGCTCAACAACGGTATAAGCCTTCATATCTTCCATGGTCAGAATACCGCCGTTTTCTTCTGTTTTCACAGAGGCAACGATGTCTTTAGCAATCTGTCCTTCATAGAAAACTTTGGAGCCTTCTTTTTGGATCATGGCAAGAGCTGCGGCAAATTCTGGATTACGCAATAAAGTCCCTGCTTTGAGAGGATTGCCGTTCTTGTCAAAGAAGTATGCACGTGTATCCGGCATAGCTTCGAGCTTGCGTTTGCCCACAGCCTTGGCAATAGAGCTCGCCATGCGATGAGAAATCTGGAACCCACCCTGCGCTAGGGCACGGGCAGGCTCAATCAATGACGCCCAATCCTGATTACCATAACGCTGTTGCACAGTTTCGATCAGCTTCAGCGTTCCCGGCACGCCAACCGACTTACCACCAACCACGGCGTCAAACCACCCCACGGGCTGACCGTCTGCTCCTAGCCAATAGTCTGGCGTTGCTGCCATCGGGGCTTTTTCACGACCATCAAAAGTGGTCAGGGTTTTGGATTTTGCATCCCAATAGACCATAAAGGCACCGCCACCTATGCCGGAGCTTTGTGGCTCCACCAGATTGAGCATGAACTGTACCGCAACGGCAGCATCGGCAGCAGTGCCACCGCGCTCAAGCACTTCATAGCCAACTTGGGTGGCGATTGGGTTGGCCGAGGCCACCATAAATTTTTCAGATTTAACAGACTGCTTTTCCACCACGGCATGGGTGGCTTCAGGCTGAACAGCTTCTTGCGCTGAGAGGGAGCCAGAAAGTATGGTCGAGGTAAGTAAGGTAGTGGCAAAGGCTAACGCGGCCTTTTTGGGGCTAATAAACATTAAATTCTTCCCTGTATTTTATTTGGCTGATCTAGTTGGGCATTCTATTTAGGCTAACTATTTAGAGCGTCATATTTTCTTTAGTGGTAACGAATAGGCGGCATTTAATTGAATTCTTTTAACTGGTGAACACTTATTATAGATTTTATTTATAAACTCAGAGATCAGTTTCAAGAACTGCGAAGAGAGTATTTCCCATTAAATCACCGGAGATATACAAATAATCACAGATAACAATGGCTACAGCTTTACGGAGTAGCCAACAATCTTATAAAATAAACTTATGAACTTATAGGTTGTTTTAATAGCATAGCTCCTAATGAATTTGTTTGGCAACGTTGTAAAGCGCTTCCACTTACCCCTTACCTGTCACCATAGTTTTGGGACAGCATCGCAAATGTAGGTTGCCTACACTTTGCTCTTTGCTCCTAAGGTAAGAATTAATTGTGAACACTATACATAAGCTAAAAATTATGACCTTGAACCAGACAACAGACCCAATCCAAGAACAGGACCTTAAGTGTGAGCAACATCGCAAAACCATCCATGTTTAGCCTTAAAGAAAGCAAGCTCGCCTATTTGAAATCTCTTGAGGCTTTTGCGGCGGTCATGGAGACGGGAAGCCTTACCAAAGCCGCAGGGAAGCTTGGCGTGACCCAACCCTCGATCAGCCAACACATCCAGCGCCTCGAGACCACTTTTGAGACTGAGCTTTTCATTCGCCAAAACGGACGTGTATTTCCAACCGAGCGCGCCAAGATCCTGTATGAAGATGTCGAAGACCTGCTTTCGGGGATCGACAAAACCTTCACCAAGTGGCGGCGTGGTCAAACTCGGCAACTCAATCAGCTGCGCATTTGTGCCTCGTTTTCAAATTCGTCTTTGGTGCTGCCTCACTTGCTAACCAAGTTACCACGGCAAGCCAGCATGCACTTTCAAGTCACATCCGCGTCCCAAGAAGATTCCGTCATTGCTTTGACAGAAAATCGTGCGGATGTTGCCTTTCATACCAGGCCACTGGATCACAAAAGTATCGAGAACCAACGTTTTCTCTCTGCCCGTCAAGTTTGCATCCTGCCCACAAAGCACCCTCTCGCAGACAAAACACAGTTGGCCGTCGCAGACCTGCAAAATCAGAAAATGATCTCAGTCCCCAAAAGTGATCCTTGCTACAGTGAGCATCAGGACATCTTCCGCCGCCACAATTTACAGATCCAAAACCTGCTTGAAACACCCTACTCCACCCTCGCCATGCAAATGGCCGAAGAGTTTAATGCGCTTTATATTGGTAACGTTTTGATCGCTGAACTTTTCTGCCAGAAGAACCCCGGATTGGTTTGGCGGGAAATCGAAGAGTTCGAACAAAAGACCCACTTCTACTTCGCCGTCTCCCCCTGGCTGCAAAGTTCAGAAACGGAAAGAGAATTGAAACAGGCAATTCCAGATGCCTTTGCCGAATTATCTGCAAAACTTGGACTTTAGATATTAGGTACCGCCTTCGAAAAGGCAGTACCAATAGATTTCTACACTAACCCTGTTTCCAAACCGTTCTCCCGCGGCGGATCGTTTCCACTACCCGGACCTGATCCAGAGTATCTGACCTCATGATGGGGTCATCGCTGAGGATGGCGAAGTCAGCCAGTTTGCCCGTTTCAATCGATCCACGTTCGTTTTCCTGAAACACCTGCCAAGCGGCATCGATAGTATGCGCCCGCAGGGCACTTGTGACCGAGATGCGTTGATCTTCGCCGAGGACACGTCCAGAGGATGTCTTTCGGTTGACCGCACAATGCATCAGATGCAACGGGCGGGTTGGTGTTACAGCAGCATCATTGTGGATGGTATAGCGCACCTTGGCTCGCTCGGCTGATCCTGCGGGAGAAATCCTGTTAGCGCGCTCAGGCCCTAAGAAATCTGTGTAGTGTTTATCGCCCCAGTAATAGATGTGCGCACTGAAAAAGCTGACGGTCACACCCAGTTTGTGCATCCGCGCCAACTGATCATCGCGCAACACCTGGCCATGAATAAGCGTATGCCTGTGGTCCTTTCTTGGATTGGCTAGCAACGCCGCCTCCAAGGCATCGAGTAACATGTCACTGCCCGCATCCCCGTTGGAATGGGTATGTATCTGAAAGCCCATGTCGTGCAGTTTTTTGATCTCGGAAAAAAGCACTTCGCGCTCCACATAAGGCAAACCACAATCCGGTGTGCCGCCATCTTGCGCGGTAAAAAAGGGCTCAGTTAGATAAGCCGTGCGCATCTGGAACGAACCATCGGTAAAAAGCTTGCGCGGGCCCAACTTAATATAGGTATCATCCGGCCAGTGCGCGCCCAGACCTGTCGTGGAAAACTCCGGCTCGATCTCGGCAATT
Source organism: uncultured Rhodospirillales bacterium (assembly GCA_913060675.1). Taxonomy (GTDB): domain Bacteria; phylum Pseudomonadota; class Alphaproteobacteria; order Kiloniellales; family Kiloniellaceae; genus Kiloniella. Next base: position 30,094 of record CAJXUS010000027.1, on the reverse strand, counting down.
GGTAAAACCACAAGGTCTATGCCCGGATCACCTTGTTCCGCCACTTCAGCAAACATTTCTAAAAGCGAGGTCGGCGCCCAGGCATTTTGGGCCAGTGTTACGCCATGGCGGAGGTATTCCGCACGGCAAGTATCAAACCCTTCGCGAAACCGTTCCGAGTTAATCAGAAAATGGGTGTCCCCCATCTCTGCCATGGCAGAAATACCCTCTATCTGACCATTGAGCCGCCCCTTAGCATCGCGCAGGAAACGACCGCCGAGGATATCCTGGGTATCTTCAGTAATGCCTTGTCGCTCCAGAGCCAGTGAGTTGGCAGATCCGCAATGGCCAGAGGCATGGATAACCCAGATAGGATGTTCAGTTGATATCCTATCCAACTCATCCCGGTTAGGCATTCGGCCTTCAACCAGCGACGTGTGATCCAGCGCGGCGCCCATCACCCAGTCACCAACAGGTGTTTGGGCGACCTTTTCCCCGACCAGACGAAATACATCAGCTAAACAGGTGCTTTCCCCACGCGGTGGCGACGCAAGGTCAGCCCGATAGAGATCAATAAATCCGGGATCGGGGAAGTGGCCGTGTGGATCGATAAAAGCCGGGATCATGGTTTTACCGTGGAGATCAATAACCGTTGCATCTTTTGGTAATTCGGCTTGGACTTTATTGAAGCTGCCAGCAGAGATAATACGGTCACCACAAATGCCAACTGCTTCAACTTCTCTGTTGTTGTTATCGACGGTCATAATGTGACCGTTGGTGAAGATTTTGTTTTCTGTACTCATTTTAAACGACCTGATTATTCTTCCAGATTTGAGGGTAATGACAACGATGTGCGCCACCTAATTCAGAATTAGACCATTGGGGGACATCTTGGTGACAATTAGCTTGAACAAAGGGACAGCGATTGTGAAATTCACAGCCAGAAGGGCGTTGCAAGATACTCGGCGGCTCACCCTTGAGTTCGATCCGCATTAACTTGGCATCAGGATCGGGCTCAGGATTGGCAGCCAGAAGTGCCAAGGTATAAGGGTGTTGCGGATTGGCAAAAACCTCTTCGGTTGGTCCCTCTTCCACAAGCTTGCCAAGATACATGATGCCGACAGTGTCGGTAATATGACGCACGACATTCAAATTGTGAGTGATGATCATAATCGCCAGGCCCAACTCGTCTTGCAAACGGGCCAAGAGATTGAGCATTTCGCCTTGGACCGATACATCCAGTCCCGCTGTCGGCTCATCCGCAATCAGTAGTTTTGGCTCCAGCGCCAGAGCACGAGCCACGCCAACCCGTCGCGCCTGCCCGCCTGAAATCTGGTAGGGATAACGGTTGGCAAATTCTTGTGGCAGACCAACCATTTTAAGCAACCGACTGGCCTCGGCATCAAGATCACGATCTTTCATGCCTTGAATGCGAAAAGGCTCTGTGATCAAGGATCTAATGGTGAGACGTGGACTAAGACTGCCAATCGGATCTTGGAACATCATCACAATTTCACTGCGCAGCGGACGGAATTTCGCTTCGGGCAGGTCACGTAACTCTTGTCCGCGATAACGAATTGATCCTTCACTGGCATGATGAAGTCCGGTGACGGCTTGAGCCAATGTTGTCTTACCAGAACCACTCTCGCCTACGATGCCATAGGTTTTACCCTGTTCGATGTTAAGACTAACACCAGAGACGGCATCTATACTACCTCGCTTGCCCGTCAACCCTTTGCCACGTACACCAAAGCTGACAAAGACGTCTTCGATTTCAAGAAGTGCATTCATGATGTTATGCCCTCTTCGTTTTGCTGGCTGGTTTCTTTAGACAGATCTGTTTCAGTCAGATGGCAAGCTACCCCGTGGGATCCGTTTATCTGCCTGAACGCTGGTCGTTCGCTTTGACAGCGCGCAAACCCTTTGGTGCACCTTTGTTGATAGATACAGCCAGATGGCAGATCAACCAGATCCGGGACTTCCCCCGGAATGGTCGGAAGGTTGCGGGTTTTTTCTTTGATATGACCGGGGTCACATTTCAACAACGCTGCCGTATAAGGGTGGGCTGGATTGTGAAACACATCGCGCACAGAACCCTGTTCGATAACTTCACCCGCATACATCACCACGACTTCATCACAGAGCTCGGCAATGACGCCGAGATGGTGCGAGATAAAGAGGATCGAACAACCGATTTCGTCCTGTAGTTCTTCCAGTCGTTTGATGATTTGGACCTCAAGGGTTGCATCCAACGCCGTTGTCGGCTCATCCGCAATCAGCAGATCAGGCTTGGCCATCAAGGCCATTGCAATGGCAATTCTTTGGCGCATACCGCCGGAAAATTCATAGGGGTATTGGTTAAGCCGAGCTTCGGGATCGGGGATGCCAACCAAGGCCAACATTCCCGCCGCGCGCTTTTTCTTATTCGCTTTTGACAGCTTGTCGCGATACTGAATATCAACCATTTGTCGCCCGATGGTTAGAACCGGATTGTGGGTCTGCATCGGATCTTGAAACACCATAGAGATATCAATGCCACGTAGGGCTCGCATCTGCTTTTCTTTGAGCCCAAGCAGATCTTGATCCTTGAACAAGATTTCACCCGATTGAACCGTGGCATTCGATGCCATCAAGCGAATGATCGCAGAGATCAGGGTCGATTTCCCGCACCCACTTTCGCCGACGATACCAACGATCTTCTTCTTGCCAATGGACATGGAGACATGACGTAAGGCCTGCAGTTCTCCACGCGGGGTGCCATAATTAATCGAGAGATCTCGAATATCGAGAACATTATCGGAAGTTTCCGGTAATACTTCGGATTGTAATAGATCTGGCATTACTTTGACCCTCCACGTCCACGCAATTTAGGATCGACAACGTCTCTCAATGCTTCACCCAAGAAGGTAAACCCGAGAGTTATCAAGATCAGAGGGATACCACCCGCGATAATGAGCCATGGGGTATTGCGAAGCAGGGAATAGCCATCATTGAGTAGGGATCCCCACGAAGGCGTCGGGGGTTTCACTCCCATTCCGAGGAAACTCAGGCCAGCCTCAAGTCCAACGATTGTCGGAATATCCATCGCCGCCAAAACCGCGAGCGGTCCCAACACATTTGGTAAGATATGAACGCCCATGATGCGGACAGTTGATGCGCCCAAGGAACGCTCGGCCGTGATAAATTCGCTGGTTTTAATCGATTGCGTCATTGTCCGGACCACGCGACCATAAGTGGGAATTGATGTTGCCATAATCACCATGATAACTGTGTTCAGACTAGGACCAACCAGGGCAACAACAGCAAGGGCAAACATCACAGTTGGAAAAGAGCGCACAGTATCAAAAAAGAGCAGAATCAAGTTGTCGAGCCACTTAGGGCCGTAACCCGCGATCATACCAAGCAATAGACCAAGAAAAAGCGCGCCAGCGATGGTTGGCAGGGCAACTTGAAGGGCGACACGTCCACCGTAAATCACTCGAGAAAAAGTATCGCGTCCCAACTGATCCGTACCCAAAATATGAGCAAAGCTTGGTCCCTGTATGCGATCAGGGATATTCATGGCAATGGGATCGTAAGGTGCAATAAGCGGTGCGAAGATCGCACTGCCAATAATAAGGACGACGATGATCAAGCCCAACAGACCAAGCTGATCGCGGATGAGATGGCGGAAAATTTCGACGATCTCTGAATTATTTTTTATAGGTTCGCTCATGCTATCCGTCCTATTTCGAAGATCGCACACGCGGGTCAAGAACCGCGTTTACAATATCGGCCAATGTGGTCGAAGCAACGAAGATCAGGGTTGAAAACAACACCGCCCCCATGACAACGGGATAGTTCCGTGTGGTTATTGAATCGATCACCAGCTTGCCCAAACCCGGGCGGGAAAACACGATTTCGGTAAAGACCGCCGCTGATAGCAAGAACCCCATGCCGACACCAATAACCGTAACCGTTGGCAAGATTGCAAGCCGGAGAGCATAGCTATAGGTAATCCAGCGCTCTGGTAGGCCAAATGATCGTGCGGTTCGCACATGGCCCTCGCCCATGATTTCCAACATCGATGCCCGCACCAATCGCGCGATGTACCCAACCCACGAAAGACCAATGGCAAGACTAGGTAAAACCAGATGCCAGAGCTGATCGGAAAAATTACCTGGCTCTCCTGCGCCAATAGCGGGGAACCATTTTAGGTTAACCGCAAAAATCAGCAGGGAATAAAGCGACACTACAAATGCCGGTACCGCAATCATGCTGACAGAAAGAATACCGGTCAGGCGATCAGCCAAAGAGTTCCGGTTTGCAGCAGAATAACACCCCAAGGTAATGCCCAGAGTTGCCGACCAGGTAATGGAACTGAGGATCAGCGTTAGGGTATAGGGCAACTGACCAAGCACAATATCGGTAACCTGACGATTGGAGAACACGTCTGTTCCCAAATCCCCGTTCAGCATGTTGAAAAAAAACAGACCAATCTGCACAAACAAAGGACGGTTAAGGCCCATGCGCTCTTCCAGTGCGGCGCGCAGTTCAGGTGAAGCGCGGGGCCCCAACATCGTGCTAACGGGATCACCTGGGATCATGTGAATGATTAAAAAAAGCAGCGTCACGGCCAGCACCGTAATCACCATTGCCAGGCCAAGTCGCCTAAGTATGTAAGACAGCATTACGACGGTCTTTCATGCCAATAAATAGATCCAAAAAGAACGGGTGGCAGCCAATAAAACAAACCACCACCCGCCTAGGGAGAACGATTAAGCCTTGTTGAAATACCGATAAAGCGGCAATCCATCCGGCCTCAACGCAGGGGTAATTGAGTTTCGGTAAATGTTGGAAGTCGCTTCATGGGTAATAAATTTATACGCCCCACTTTCTTCCATGAGATCCTGAGCGCGGCGATACATCATATCGCGTTTGGCCGGATCTTTTTCACCCTGTGCGTCGGTATGAAGTTTGTCGAACTCTTCGCTGGCAAAGCGTTCCCAGTTCCAGACACCTGCCTGTTCAGAAATAAACCACGATGTGGCATAGAACGGATCCGGGGTCATGGAATAGCGGTTGAGGATCAATTCTAGATCTTCATTGCCACCAAGGTTCCAGAACGTCGCCGCTTCGTGAAGGCGTACATCCAGCGTAATGCCAATAGCTGCAAGGTTTGCCTGAATGATCTGGGCCGTAGTCACGTTGGTTGACTTGTTGAGCACATCAATAGTCAGAGAAACATTGCTCTCTCCTGACTCATCAAACAGTTGCTTGGCTTTATCAATATTGGCCGCAGCTCCAGTAAGAGATTGCGCGCGGTGACCTGACAGACCTGGCGCGATAATACCCGTGGAAGGTGACGCGCCGTCAAAATAAGAGGCCTGCATGATAGAAGGCACATCAATGGCGTATTGAATAGCCTGGCGCAGCTTGAGGTTTCCAAGTTTTGGATTGTTCAGGTTCATGCCGACCCAAACGTAAAACAGCGATGGGAATTCAGCGACGGTGGAGTTTTCCGGCGGTGATGATTTCAAACGTTGCAGGGAATCAAGGCTCACCCGCGTGAAGTCAATTTCGCTGGCTTCATAGGCGATTTCTGATGCTTTTTCATCATCGATCGGATAGATCTGGATTTCGTCAAAAGCGGCTGGATCGCCCTTCCAATCCGGGTTGCGCACCAAGGTTGTTTTCTGTTTTGGCTCCCAGGACTTGTGCATGTAAGGACCAGAGGTCGCAACTGGTGTGGTATCGATTTTACCGCCAACGGACTCAAAGGCTTTTTTGGATACGATGTTACCGCCAATGTAGGGAAGCGTGATGCTCCACAACGGCAAGAACGCATTTTTCAACACGATGGTACCACTGCGCTCGCCAGTTACTTCAACGTGATCCAACGCGCTCCAGTCGGGCTTATTGGTGGATTCAAGTTTGTCATCGATGATGCGCTCAAATGAATACTTCACATCTTCGGCGGTCATTGCGCCAAAACCGTTAGTATAACCAATGTTATCTTTGAGCACGAAGTTGATATGAGTGTCGTCTACCTGCTCGATGCTTTCAGCTGCATCCAACTGCCAGCCCCATTTGCTGCCGGGTTTGTATTGGATGAGCTTGTTATAGATCGGAGCCTGGATTTCTTCGTCGCTTACACCTTGAGAAAAGGCCGGGTCCAACGAACGCATATCTGCGTAAGCCCTTGTCTTTAAAATTGAACCACCCGCGAAGGCCGAACCGGCAAAACCTAGGCCCGTGGCGCTAACCAAGCCAAGTGCGGAAGCGCCTTGTAAAAATCCACGTCTGCTGACGGGTACTTTGGTCCACTCAATGTTTGTTTTCTTCACTTGTACTCACTCCCTGAGAACGGATGTCCAATAAAATGGCTGCCCTGTTAAAGACCCCTGTTATGGATCTAATTGATTGATGTTTCTGACGGGTGTTTCGCCTGGATATTTCGTATACCTCTGGTCCAACGTTCTTCACCCTTGAGAACAAGAGTGACTCGGCTCATTTTTAAAGACAATTTCGCACATGAGCGCTACTTTTTGCTTTCTTTAGCTAAATTCGCTTAAAGTAGCTTAAGATTTTCAAGAATACGTGTTACAAAGCAAAAATAAATAACTTCCAGAGCTCACAAGTTGGCCGTAGAAGCAATTAACTGGAGCCGAAAAGTGAACAGATTTACAAATGGGAGCTCTTGAGTTGGTAAAACCTGAAGCCAGTAAAACCGAAACTAGTAAAACTGGAACCAGTAAATCAGAGATCGGTGAACCCGATTTTTGTGAAAACTTGCGCTTATTATGTAGTTTTGAAGCCTCGGTTTCCGAAGCATGTCGGGCCATGGGAATAAACCGCCAACAGTTCAGCAAATATCTCAGCGGAACCTCAACCCCCTCCCATAAAAACATGCGCAAAATATGTGATTATTTTGAAGTCAGACTGGCTGATTTATACCTCCCGCACGATGAATTTCAATTGAGCGACGTCATAACTCAGCGTCAGGAGAAATCTAAGAATACCAGCTTTTCACATAGTCCACTTTCCAAGGCTTTCCAAGGTCAAACCCGCCCCCTGTCAAAATACCTCGGTGCCTATCTCAGCTACTTCCATTCCTTTAGCTGGAAAGGCAAAATTTTGTGTGCGCTGACCGTGCTTACAGAAAAGAACGGCACCGTTGAAAGCAAAACCATCGAACGTTGCCGCGACCCCGAAGACAACACGCTCTTCCTCTCCAAATACGCAGGACAGGCAGCCTGGCTCGGAAACCGGATTTTTGTCGTTGAATACCAAGAACTCGCCAAAGACGCCATTGTCGAGACCGTGCTCTACCCCATGAGCAGATCACGTCTCACCTATATGCGTGGTGTAACATTTGGCGTCTCAAGCCAACGTCGCCATCCCTATATGGCGAAATCAGTATGGAAGTACCTTGGTCCCAACGCCGATTTAAAAGAAGCCCTTAAAATGGTTGGGCTGTATGATCCAGAATCACGAATAATCGACCCCCAAGTCCGAAAGTACCTTGGGAATTCTCAAGTGATTGGTGGCAGTGATATATTCAATTTCGAGCTCTGAACCAACAAATTTATCAGCGGATCTTGCTCCGAATGCAGACAGATCACTTCATTTGCACCTGTGATTGCCTAATGATAAAGTTCTCCTCATTGGCAACTTCGTCTTGAGGATACGACCGATTAACAGTCACAGGTGCAACCAATGCTGACCACTGCATCAGATCGCGTTGTGCACCGCTTCCTGTCCAATAGATTGTTACAGGGACTAGCAACACTCTTTGCTCTTGTCTGGTTGGTCGCCGCGATCTCCCCAGTGAACCGCTTCGACTGGTTCCTCGAAAACTTACTTGTATTCGTGACTGTTGGACTACTCTCTTATTTCTACAGAACCAGACCATTATCGGATCTATCCTATATTTTAATCACTATATTTCTGATGCTCCACACTGTGGGAAGCCATTACACTTATTCCGAAGTCCCGCTTGGTTTCTGGTTGCAAGACTCTTTTTCACTTGATCGCAACCATTTCGATCGGATTGTTCATTTCTGTTTCGGCGTCCTCATTTTCTATCCCGCGCGTGAAATTTTGTTCCGTTATATGGGTGCCGGATTTCGTTTGAGCGGGTTTGTAGCCTTCGCCGTTATAGCCACATCAAGCACTATATTTGAAATCATTGAATGGATCGTGGCTATCGTCGTCAGCCCCGAGGCAGCGATGGCCTACCTTGGCACCCAGGGCGATATATTCGACGCGCAGAAAGATTCTGCACTCGCAATTTTCGGCACGGTTTTTGGCCTGTTGCTGACGCGGCGCTTTATTAAACCGCGTCAAACAGACTCAGCTGATTAAGATCACGACTTTACCTGTAATCACTGTTTAGAAGATCGTTATCGCTTAACACCCAGAAATGTCACGATAACTTTGTAGCAAAAACCAACCCACTCCCACAAAGTTTAGATAGGACAGCGCACCTTTAACTCCTGATAATCCTCAAGCCCGAAGACACCGCCTTCACGACCATTGCCGGATTGTTTGTACCCGCCAAACGGCGAGCCGTAGTTGCTGCCTTTGCCGTTAATAGCGACAGCCCCAGCACGCAATTGATCTGAGACGCGCATAGCGCGTGCGGCATCCCCGGTTTGCAGGTAAGCAGCCAGACCAAAATCAGTATCATTTGCGATAGATATGGCTTCGTCTTCGCTATCAAACGGGATAATAACCAGAACAGGACCAAAAATCTCTTCGCGGGCAATGCGCATGTCGTTGTTCACATCAGCAAAGATAGTTGGCTTGGCGTACCATCCGGCTTCCAGACCTTCTGGTTTACCTGATCCGCCTGCCAAGAGACGCGCACCTTCGTCAATTCCGACCCCAATCATAGTTTGAACCCGATCATATTGGAGCTTATCAAAGAGCGGCCCAATATGATCGCCAGCTTGCGAAGGATCTCCAACTTTTTGTGCATCTGCTGTTTGCTTGGCAATCACTAGAGCTCGCTCATAACAACTGCGTTCTACCAACATGCGGGTGGGTGCGTTACAAGACTGCCCCGTATTATAAAAACACTCCATCACTGATGCTTTAACCCGGGTTTCCAAATCACAATCGGCAAACACCAAATTGGGTGATTTCCCGCCCAACTCCAACGTGACGCGTTTCACAGTTTCAGCTGCATCTTTGGATACCAAAATACCCGCACGGGTCGATCCTGTAAAAGACATCATTGCAATATCCGGGTGGCGTGACATCGCCGACCCCACGGTTACACCATCCCCATAGACGAGGTTTAATACCCCCGCCGGGTATCCAGCTTCATCTACCATTTGAGCAAATAACTCTGCAGAAAGCGGTGTATATTCCGAAGGCTTCAACACGCAAGTCGCCCCGATTGCCAAGGCTGGAACTACCTTTTGAGCGATTTGGTTAATCGGCCAGTTCCAAGGCGTAATCAACCCACAAACACCAATAGGTTCGCGAATGAGAACATCCCCACTAGGAAGAGTTTTGTGCGTTTCCTGAGATTTCAAAGCATCAATAAAACTCTGAATATGTCCGATACCACAACCGGCCTGAGCATCACGGGACATTGAAATCGGTGCGCCCATTTCCGCAGTAATCGCCTGGGCCATCTCTTCATTGCGAGCTTTAGCAATTTTTAATAACCGTTCCAATAACGCGAGACGTTCAGCCTTAGTTGTTTTTGAAAAAGTTTCAAAAGCTCGCTTGGCTGCAGCAACAGCCGCATTTACATCATCTTCGCTGCCCAGTGCGACTTCTCCAATTTGGGAATTAGTGGCAGGGTTCATGATCGGAAAGACCGTGCTCGTAAGTGGATCGACCCAAGCACCATCGATATAAAATTTGTTCAGGTTCTTCATTGCTTTTGATCTCGTCTTCTAGGGTTTTAGGCAGTTATTATTTGCGCTACTGTACGACGGCTTCAGTTGCCATCTCAATATGCAGCTCTTTACCTGTGTATGGATTGGCTGCGATAACCGCATCATCTAGCTCAACCCCAAGTCCTGGAGCGGTTGGGGGGATCACATAGCCATATTCCCAGGTAATCGAGCCTTTCAGGAACGAAGTATAAGGCCCGTCGAAAGTACCGATTGATTCAAGGATCAAAAAGTTCGGACTACAGGTGCCGATCTGGATGTTCGCCGCAGCAACCACTGGTCCACAATAAAGGTGCGGTGCAATCTGAGCTGATCTGGTTTCAGCCATAGAAGCAATTTTTTTGGCTTCCAGAAGGCCTCCAACACGCCCCAAATCCATTTGTAAAATAGACGCAGCCCCTGCTTCGAGCAGTCGTGCGAACTCATGTTTGGTACAAAGCCGCTCACCCGTTGCAATGGGGATAGACGTAAAACGGGCAACCTCTGCCATATCAGCTGGATTTTCCGGCGGGATCGGTTCTTCGAACCAAAGTGGATCGTACGGCTCAAGCCGACGTGCCATGCGCTTGGCACCCGATACGGTGAACTGACCATGAGTACCAAACAAAAGATCAGCGCGGGTGCCCACAGCTTCACGAATGCGCTTTACGAACAACTCAGAGCGTTCCAAATCTTCCAGACGAGGTTGGTGACCATCATAGATCGTATATGGCCCAGCAGGATCGAACTTTACCGCGGTAAAGCCTTTGTCCACCATCTCCAAAGCGGTTTGGGCCGCGATGTCTGGATCGTTATATACATTTGGCACGTTTGGATCAGGATAGACATCACCCGTGGTGGGATAGAGATAGGTATAGCTGCGCAAGCGTTCGTGGACTTTACCGCCCAAAAGCTCATAAACGGGCTTGTCTGCTGCTTTACCAACAATATCCCAACACGCCATTTCCAGCCCACTAAGCACGCCCATGACAGTGACATCAGGGCGCTGGGTAAAACCTGCCCCGTAAGTTTCTCGCCACAGCTTTTCAATGTGGTGGGGATCGCTGCCAGAAAAATGACGCTCAAACACCTCTTGTGCCATTGCCGCACAGAGATCTGGACCAAAGGTGGCGTTGTAAATCTCCCCTACACCAGAAATGCCACAAGCCGTGGTCAAGCGGACAAAAATGAAATAGCGACCGCCGTGACGCGGGGGCGGATTACCTACGACAAATGTTTCTATTTTTTCCAGATGCATTTGATCTTCCTGTTCATCGTCATTTTAAGTTCTTATTCAGACTGACATTTCTGCGTCTTGCAACACCATTTTAGCTGCTTTGCTCGCGAGCATTATCGTCGGGGCATTGGTATTGCCCGAGGTCACATTCGGAAAAGCCGAGGCATCGACCACCCGCAAGCCCCTGATACCATGGACCCGCAGGCGCGCATCCAGCACGGAATCAGTTGCGTCACGTCCCATGCGGCAGGTGCAAGAAGGATGAAACACTGTTCCCGCTCGGGCGCGAAAGTTATCCAGTAACTCCGCATCGGTCATTGTCATGATATCGGGAGCGACACGCTTTTGAGTGACCTTGGTAATAGTCGGTGATGTTGCTAATTTTTGAAGCAACTTACTCGCCCTGATAGCCATATATTGATCGTGTTCTGTCGCAAGAGAGTTTGGTTGAATTATCGGAGCGTCGGATGGATTGGCAGAGGCAATGTTGATTTCTCCGCGGCTGGTCGGGCGGCAAGGTTGAACGCTGAGTAAAAATCCAGGCTCTTTATCCATTTTTGGCTGGCCCGAGGCGGGTACTGAATAAGAGGCTGGATTACAATAGACCTGAACATCTGGTCCCGTTGTCGCCACATCCGAACGGATGAAACCGCCACACTGATTTACCGGTACACTCAAGGGCCCACGTCGGGTCAACACATATTGCATGCCCGCTAATAACTGACCGAATTTGTTACCCAGCCTATTGTTTAGGGTCGGCTCATTCGCCTGATAAAAATGCGATACTGCAAGATGATCTTGTAAGCCCTGCCCAACTTGGGAGAGATCTCGTTCGACCCCGATATTATGTTGTCTCAACAATTCTACTGGGCCAATACCTGAGAGTTGTAACAATTGAGGCGAGTTGATCGCTCCGGCACTAAGGATGACTTCACGGGTTGCAAGGGCTTCATGGACCTTATCGCCAATACGATACCGAATTCCGGTCGCGCGTCCTTCGCTAACGATAACCTTTTCTACGAGAGCATTTGTTACCACGTGAAGGTTTGATCGTTTTTTGGCCGGTCGTAAAAAAGCATCAGCAGACGACCAGCGAAACCCTTTACGTACAGTGCTACGAATCAAAGAAAGGCCTTCTTTTTCAGGCCCATTGAAATTATCCGTCACGGGCCAACCAATATCTTGCGCGGCCTGTAAGAACCGTTGCGAAAACGGGTGCATCTGGTCGCTTAGATCACTGACCCAAAGGGCGCCATCCCCCCGAACCTGTCGTTTCCCATCGGCCCCAAACTCATCGTTGATCTCAAGAGCATCATAAGCCTGCTCTACTTGCCCCCAATTCCAGCCGGTGGCTCCGGAGGCTTCCCAATCCTCAAAATCATGAGGCAAGCCTCTGGAATAAGCCATGGCATTGATTGAACTCGATCCGCCAAGGACCCGACCCCGGGGCCAGTAAGCCCCACGCCCGTTTAAGCCAGGATCGTTCTCGGCATTGTAGCGCCAGTTCACTTTGGGGTCTGAAAAGGTAAAACCATAACCAAGCGGAACTTTGATCCAGAACTTTCGATCCGTCCCCCCTGCCTCAACCAACAGCACCTTATGGCGGCCACTTTCGCTGAGTTTGTTCGCCAAAACACAGCCAGCCGATCCGGCACCCACGATAATGTAATCATAATTTCCTGTGATCATCGTTCTGGCTCTCTTGAAAGCCTCGACACAAGGTCGACGGATTTCCCAATTGTTTAAATTACTCGCGCAGCATCTTTCGTAGCACCGATATTTCCCGGCGTTGCACAATGATTTGCACGCGGTTAGGATTAATTCAAACAACCCTTTTATAGCCTAAGACATAATTTTCATTGAAGGTAAGCAGTGGCTAATCTACCCCACATTACTTGGCTCAAAGCCTTTGAAGCTGCGGCACGACACAGTAGTTTTTCAGCCGCCGCCGCTGAATTAAATCTGACCCCAGCAGCGGTCAGCCAACAGATCCGATTGCTGGAGGGGCACCTAAAGGTCCAATTATTTGAGCGCCTGCCTCGGGGCGTCGTTCTCACCGATATAGGACAGGCCTACGCCCACCCCATTCGAAAGTCTTTTGTCGATATGGAAACCGCTACAAAGGGGTTATTTGGCACTAAGAAAAAACGTGTGATCAAAGTCAGGGCATCAATCTCATATGCGGCGCTTATTATGGCCCCGCAATTGGCGCAATTTCATGCTGATAACCCTGATATTTTTGTTCAACTGACTACGACGGTTTGGGCGGATCGTTTTGATGATGAAAGTATCGATATTGATATCCGCTACGGCCATGGAAATTGGCAAGAAACCCATATCTGGCACCTAGGCCACGAATATGCCGCGCCAGCCTGCCATCCTGATTTCGCCGCATCCTTTGGCCGTAACCTTACCATTGATAAAATAGCCAAGGCAGAAGTCGTCCAAATTATTGGCTCAGAAGGCGATTGGATCAAACTGTCAGAGCATTGCGGGCTTGATCTGGAAATGCCCCCGGAATGGCTTAAAGCTGACTCATCCCTCGTCGCCCTCCAGATCGTCATGTCAGGGGTTGGCAGCACCATGGTTCGAGAAAGCTTTGCCAAACAATATATCGACGCGGGCTTACTCATCTTCCCGCTTAAACACCGCTTCCCCCTACAACAATCGCACTTTCTGATTGTCCGCGAAGGCGTTGAAAAGCGTGAAGACATAACCTTATTTTGCAACTGGGTCGCAGGGCTTACCAAACCTTACTAATCGCTTGAAGAGGCAGAGATCAAACCTTCGATATGACTAAAGGTCGCCGCGGCTCCAAAAGCATCGTTTAGAACCCCTTTTTCCAAGATATCATTGGCTGCACTCAACGCAGCACCAATAGCTGTGCGGGCGAGGACGCTCCCCAAACTAACCCGTTTAACCCCTGCATCTCTGAGACTTTCCAAGGTCACGCCAGGAAGGCCAATGCCTGCCACCACATTGATCGGTTTATCTGTTGAGCGGCACACCGTACGAACCGCTTCTAAATCAGGTAAACCCGGTGCATAAAGCACGTCTGCACCAGCCTCATCAAAAGCCTGTAGCCGTTTTAACGTGTCATCCAAGTCGGGACGACCATGCAAATAATTCTCCGCCCGTGCCGTGAGCATGAAGGGATGATCTAGAGCATTAGCCGCTTCCACCGCCGCAGCAATTCGCTCTCTTGCCAGACCGAAATCATAGATCGGAAATTCATGGTTTCCTGTTGTATCCTCTATGGTACAGCCTGCGAGGCCCACTTCGCCAGCAAGCTTGACCGTTTTCGCAACCTCCTCCGGTGTCGCTCCATACCCGTCTTCCAGATCCGCACTGATCGGTAGGGTCGTGGCATGAAGCAATTCGCCGGCATGGTGGAGTATTTCGTCCCTTGATAAGGCTCCGACCCAATCAATCTTGCCTTGGGAAAATGCATACCCTGCACTGGTGGTCGCCAGAGCCGGAAAGCCCATCGCCGCCATCATTTTTGCACTGCCTATATCCCAAACATTTGCCAGCACAAAAAGACCATCTTTAGAATGAAGATCGCGGAAAACTTCAGATTTAGTTTGGGTACTCATGGGGAGATGCCTCCATTTACTTAAGTGACGTAGGATCAGGGAATATTTTGCACGAACCAACTAGAACAAAAAATGAACACATCCATGAATAGTGTCAAGGTCGACCGCTGACTATAACTAGGTTTATTTGGAATAAGATCGAGCTTAAGGCCTCAATAATTTCTTATTACCCGCAACGCGTTTTGGCATATTGATCGCGGCAACACCCACGATAGCGGCAAGCAAACCAATGCCTACGATAAGCGATATTTCCTCACCTAAGAACAAGATACCGAGCAGTACGCCTATACCAGCGCGCAAGTAGGCCTGACTGGCAACACCCATTGAGCCCAAAGTTTTTACCAACCGGAAGTAAATCAACAAAGCGATACCCGTACAAAAAATAGCGAGGATAAGCGCTGCCGACAGTGCTTTAAGAGAAGGCTCCAAAGTCCAGGGTTTATCTATAAGAAGGCTGAGAGGAACCAAACATACGCTCGCCCAAATCATTGTCCCGGCAGATGTCACAGTTGCTGAAAGATGGCCAAATCTTTTACCGTAGATAGCCGCACAGGCATAGAGGATTGCTCCGGCGATGGCACAAAGTTGGCCTGTGATCTGTTGGCCCAATCCGTTCAACACATCAACCCCGACGATAAAGAGCACACCAAGCAAGCCAAGGGTCGCACCAAACAATTTCATAGCGTTTACGGTTTCGTGACGGGTAATAAGAAGAGTGATAAAGAAGACAAATATCGGAGAGGTTGAGTTCAACACACTTGCCAAACCACTATCAACGAATTGTTGTCCCCAGGCAAGGATCGTCCAGGCGCCAATAGAGTTGAAAATGGCCTGTACAAACAGCATGCGCCAGGTCTTGGGATCACGCGGTAAGCGCTCTCTTTTCAAGGCGAGCACAATGGACAGAAAAACTGCCGCAACAAAAACACGACTGGCAATAAGTGTTATTGGTGGAATTTCAGTTACCGCAACTTTGATAAAGAGATAAGACGATCCCCAAAGCAGCGCCAACAAAGCGAGAAATCCTATTTCAATAACGAGATTTGGGTGTTCGAGAGTTTTCACTATTTCTAACCTTTTTCATCATCTATCATGAGCCCACCACCAGACTTAAAATCCGGTTTATGAGTGCAATAGTAGATGATTATCTCAGTAAAATGCTTCGTTCCAGGACGAACTATTAAAGATAATTTTGTAACTGCTGAGATAGAACCCGAAAGATTGCAATCCCCCTTTAATGTAAAAAATGTCGCAAAATTTTATCTCTTAAGTTATGGTTACCAAAAAGTTACCAACTAAACACTAAATCGAAAAATTGTAACCGTCTTACAGGAGCGCTTAATAGGGAGGTACCAAGCGGTCTTGCTAATACAGCTATATCTAACAAGGGGGAATAGATGCCTGCTACATTAATCGTAGGTCTTGATGGTACAGGATCAGGTGATCGTGCCGTAGCCTATGCCAAAAAGCTCGCTAACCTTATCGGTGATTGCGAATTACTTGTGGTCTATGTGATCGAATGGTCGCCTTACACTTTTCAAACAGCAGAAGAAAACTCTGAACGGCACAAGCGCCGTGAAGAAGAGATTGTCATGGCTACGGAAAGGGTCGTTAATCCTGCTGTATCTTCTTTGCTCGCGGATGGAATCGCCGCCAGAGGTATCGTACGACACGGAGATGTCGCCGACCTGCTGAATTCTGTTGCCGAAGAAGAAAATGCCGAACAAATCATTGTTGCCCGTACATCCGAAGGGGGGTTTGTGAAACGTGTCTTTGGCACTTCTACAGCCAATCTAGTCATGCACGCCAGCGTTCCCGTCACCGTGGTCGGATAAGGAGAGTAGCAATGAATAAGATTTTCAAATTTTTCTTACCCGCGCTCGCTCTATTGAGCACGACGTCTCTCTCTCTGGCACAAGAAGCCGGGAGTTTAGACGAAAAGATCAATTCCGGGTTTGCATTAGCAACCGGATGGTTCGTGAACTTCATTTTCGCGCCGTTCCCGGGAACCAGCTTTCCATGGATTGTTATGTGGCTTGTGATAGCCGCCACCGTTTTCACACTTTATTTTGTCTTTGTGCAATTTCGCCTCTTTGGTCATGCGATCTCTTTGGTAAAAGGCGATTATTCCGATCCAAATGACGCGGGTGAAGTCAGCCACTTTCAGGCGCTTGCCACTGCTTTGTCTGGTACTGTAGGGCTTGGTAATATTGCGGGTGTTGCCGTCGCCGTTGGTATCGGCGGCCCTGGGGCAACCTTTTGGATGATCCTTGCTGGCTTGCTGGGGATGGCATCCAAATTCACCGAATGTACCCTGGGTGTGAAATACCGGAATGAATACGAGGACGGCACCGTTTCCGGTGGCCCGATGTACTACATTTCCAAAGGTTTCAAAGAACGCGGATTACCTTGTGGTAAATACCTCGCGATCCTGTTTTCGGTCTTTTGTATTCTCGGTGCTCTTGGCGGCGGAAATATGTTCCAGGCCAATCAGGCTCATGCACAGATTTCGGGCATCGTTGGGGATTATCCTGGCTGGATCACGGGTCTGATTTTCGCAGGCGTTGTTTTCGCTGTTATTGTTGGCGGGATCAAATCCATTGCCAATGTCACCGAAAAAGTCGTGCCATTCATGGGCATCCTCTACGTCGCGGCAGCCGTTGTTATTCTGATTATGAATGCCGGTCAAATTGGTTGGGCTTTTGGTCAAATCTTCGAAGGTGCCTTTACCGGACTTGGTATTGCAGGTGGTTTTGTCGGTGCGTTGATCCAAGGTTTCAAACGTGCCGCCTTCTCTAACGAAGCGGGTGTTGGCTCTGCCGCTATTGCCCACTCTGCGGTTCGGACAAAAGAGCCGATCACAGAGGGTGTTGTTTCCCTGCTTGAGCCTTTCATCGATACCGTTGTGATTTGTACGATGACCGCACTGGTGATCATCATTACCGGCCAGCTAACGATCAATCCAGAGACGGGTAACTATATCGTTGAAGGTGGTAAAATCGTGACGGCAACAGGTGCTTCAGGTGTTGCACTTACCTCTGCCGCCTTTGCCTCTGCTTTCGACTGGTTCCCTTATGTACTCGCCGTCGCAGTGGTTCTTTTTGCTTTCTCCACCATGATTTCATGGTCCTACTATGGCCTGAAAGCCTGGACCTACCTATTCGGGGAAGGCAAAGGCTCAGAGCTGACTTTCAAAGTCATCTTCTGCATCTTTATCGTTATTGGTGCTGCGGCCAGCCTTGGCCCGGTTATCGATTTCTCAGATGCTGCGATCTTTGCCATGGCCGTGGTTAACATCACCGCGCTCTATTTCCTCATGCCGATTGTTAAACGGGAACTTACCAGTTACCTCGCCCGTCTAAAAACCGGAGAAATCAGGAAGTTCACCTCAGAGCCCATCTCGGGTGAGAGTCCTGCAGAGTAGCAATAAGCAAAATACAAAATGATAAACGGGCGGCCCATGGGTCGCCCGTTTTGTTTCTTACGAAATTTCATCCCTCAATTAAACAAACAAAAATTAAGACTTAAAGTCGCTCCAATTTGAGTCTAATCTCATTCATGAGCACGGCTTCAGGGTTCGGCAACTCCGGATAACTTTTCCTGACAATATCGGTCACAGCTTGCGGATAGATGCGAAACATCAGTTTGGCATCCAGTGTCAGCGGATATTGAATTTCTGATTGAATATTTAAGGGTAAATCATAAGTCTCATCCCGGTGTCCTCCTGCGGGAATCTTGGTGTCTTCAAGCATCTTTTCATAACGCCAGAATACGAACCCAACGGGCTTACCATTTTTGTCGCCAAAGACCTTGCGGAAAAAACGAGCATTTGCATCGACAACACCCTCTTGGCTCATTTTGCCGCTCTCAAGGACCGTATTTCCCTTGGCATCTTTAAGAGTAATATCGAGCCAAAGCTGACGAAAATCAGCAACACCAGTTGGAAGTGCGTGCCCGGTCCCGGTATTATCAACCCGGACCACCAACTGACCCGCCTTGTTCAACCTCGCAGAAAGGCTGGCCGCTGTTTTGAGCAATTCTATACTCATCTTTGCGAGTTTTTCATCTCGTAAACCAACCAGATGGTGATTGGCCCCGGTAAACTGGTGGGTCACCACATTGTCTTTCACCTGCCCGCCATCGGTTGAGATACCAGGGACATCCTCGCCAATTTTGCTTATGTCTCCGTGCATATGACAATCGATACAGCTGCGGTGTTTGGTCGGATCGTCTGGCCGATTAAAGGGGGATTTTTCCCATTCACCATAAGTGTTAACAATCTGGCTGCCACTGCCCGGGGCAAACTCGTTATGACATGAACTACAGAGTTGAGAGTCTTTATAAAACGGTTGCCGATAGGATTGTGCATGCTGCTGTGGCTTAGCGTTGATTTGATGATCCCCGACCCATTTTAAAACCGGATTATCATTATTTTCAAAAACATAGCGTTCCCGGTCTTTTAGATTGACCGTGAAACTGGCATTGCCACCTGAATTTTTCCCCTGTGCCGCCTCCAGTTTGGTTATACGATGGCAAAACAGACACCCGGTTCCTTCATCCAGATCGGGTTCATTGCGCTCCAGCGCTTCAAACAGAGAGACGCCGTTCTTTTCGAACATATGTCCTTTATTGGTCGTCGCTGTGAGGCCTGACAAGATGCCCTGCGGGTGGTGGCAACTCATACACCATTTGCGAAACTCTTCGCCCTCGGTTTGCGCCGCGATATCTTCAGCGACTTTATAATAGGGATTGGAATCTCCCATTAACCGATGCAGAGAGTTTGACCACTGCTCGAACATATCCGAATGGCATTGCGCACAAGCAGCGGAATTGATCCACTCGCTTTCATGAACCGTCTTTCTGCTATCATCCAGTCGCAACCATGAGGCCTGGATCGGTAGATTTTCATTGGCTCCGACATACGCACGCAGCTGTTTCATAAGCGCTGTTATTTCCGGATCAGGTGCCTTTGGCTGCACATCCAAGGCCCCATCCCTATCGTCTGCGCCCATCCCACCTTGGGTTTGACGAATAATGCGAAGGTAATCCCCCACGAAATCCTCAGCATGATCCCCGGCGATCATGTTGTTAAGTCCCCGGTGTCCCACCACCGCATCTTGATATTTATCGATCGGGCTGGCGCGATACAGATAACCATTGGTAAAGTTAAATCCATCAAGATGGCAGGATTGGCAGCTCATCCAGAAATCACCTACCATCGGTGTCTTGGGCAAATCATCGCTGTTCGCGCTATTGAAGAGCGTTTTGCCACGGCGGAGATCCCCCAACAGAGGATCCTTTGTCACCAGCGTTGCAAAGTTATCGTTCGCCAATTTCACACGACTAAAAGCGGAACGGCCACCACGGCTCAATTTCACAAGGTTGAGGCTCATGGCATTTTGCACGTAGATGTCATCGGCATCGACCACCAAACCACGGGGGTTATCGCCAGGTATATGACGAAAAATTTGAACAACCTTTGCCCCGCCCTGATCCTTTTTACCCTGTCTTCGGGTACTGAGTTTTTTCTTTTTACCAGTTTGTTTGTGATCCCCAGCTTGCTTGTAATCCAAAACCTTCCTGACTAAAGGTTTGCGGCGGGAGAGATCAAACACCATCAGATCTTCACTGCCCGCCAGGGTGACGTAGACTTTTTTGCCATCATCAGAAAAGCTGGCGTCATGCGGGTTAGAGACGATCCTAGTCCGATTGTTGGATTGGACAATATTGATTTGCCTGAAAAGATGTTTGCGGCGGTTGGGTAATTCCCGTTCTGCTCCTAGGTCTAGCGACAATACGGAAACACTGGGAAAGACCGTCGATTGAAACTGGAAAGGATGATCAAAGTTCCATAACACATGAGGCAACCAGGCCTCCTTTTCATCCGGGCTGACCGCAATATCATCCAACAACCTCGGCACCCCCTGAGACACAGTCTCTTTGTCTTCCTGAGTTTCATGCAGCTTAATGGTATCGGGGTCTTGTAGGGGCAAGGTGTTGATATCAAAAATCGATACCTCCCCGATCATGGCGTGGCTGACCAGTAATCGACCATCCGACAATAGCGCCAATCCTCTGGGCGTTTCGGCAACCTCTTTTTCCACAACTATTTCGCCATCTCGGTTCAGCGCTATGAGCTTGTGGCCCTCAAATATCGTGACCCAGAAAAGCTCGTTTTTGCGATCGAAGATTATGCCAAAGGGGCGCGAAGGAACATCGGTTTTAGCAAAGATCTTATTCGTATTAAGATTGATAAATAGGACACGGTCGCCGCTATAATCAGTCGCAGCCAAAATTCCGCTCTCAAAATCAGCTGTCAGTCTGCGAATATCGCCGCCAAGGTTTATTTCGATCAGTCGCGCACCGGTTTCTCTGTTGATTTTAGAGATGCTCCCAGCGTCATAATTAGCACTGTAAAGCGTGGTTCCATCCGGGCTGAGTAGTAGCGCCCCACTTTCGTTAGAGCTAAAGTCTGTTCGATCCAAGGGGGATGATGCGAAGGCCGGAAGCGTGATGGCACAAATTGCCAAAGATAGCATCGCCACCCACTTGAAAAGCCTCAACATGCTCCATCTTTTAGCATGATAAATAACGGCGAGTATCATCGGAACCGAAGGTAGAAGGTGTGCCCAATAGGTCAACGCGCCATCAAGACCTCCCCGGTTGCCAAAAAATACCAAATAAAATCCACTGATAAAAAACAAGGCCAGCATGATTTCGATCACCTGTCCTGTTACGCGCAATACTGGTTTGCCCGACTTGTTTAAAAGCTTTCGATGCGACAGCCAGAAGGGCAAAATAAAGAGGGGAAAAATAATAATGGACAATACAAAGTGTACCACCAATCCTGATCGAACCAATGGCCAGGAGACATCAAAGCCTTCCCACAATAACAGCCCGCTGATGCACAACAGATACAACACGAACTCGGCCTGTTTGGACTTATAACCAACCGTCTTCCACAAGGATTTCCAGATGAAAAAATCCCTTTTGGGAACCAAATTCGAATAAGCTTTTGTCGGTGCGGCTGTTTTTGACATGAGCAATAAATCACAAGGGTAAGAAATCACAGGGATATTAAATCAAAAGAACTATGGATAACTGGGAGAAATTGGAATTGTGTGCATGGCGCAATATCCTAGGAACACACAAAGCGCCGGAAGCAATTATACTTCCGACGCTCTGATATAGAACAAAGGCTAGTTCTCTGCAGAAACCAGAACTTTACCGGCCATGGTCATGGCTGTGCCATACTTGCCACCCGCTGCGGTTATCAGGGCAACTCCGTCCCGATCCAAATCACCGGAGCTGTCTTGGGGAGAAATGTTTTCCCCCGTATCGCCGAGCCATTCGGCCAATTGCATGCCTTCGTGGGTGTTGCGGCCATTGATGATGGTTTTGAACCAGCTTTCATAGCGCCCCGCCAGATGGCCCAGTTCCAGAACCTCGACATTCTCCCCCTCTTCATTGCGCAATGTCAGCAACAGATTGCGTAAGCCAGAGCTGATTGCCGCCACAGTATAGGGCGTATGCTCGGTTGGTTTTCCCGGTACATCCGCGTAAGTGCCAATCGCCGGATCAAACATATGAGTTTCAACCGCAACAAACAGCGCCCGTGCCGCCTTTCGATAGAGTATATCCCCTGTCGCTTTGAAAGCTGCACTAAGGCCACGGATGACCGCGAACTGAGTGCCGATATCACGCTTGCCATCAGGACCGATACCAATCTCAAACCCGTTAACAGCAAGACCATCAGCATCAATCAAGTTTTTCAAAATGAAATCAGCCTGAGCCTTGATAAGATAAGTTGCCCGTTTACCCCGCTGCGTATCCAAACTAGCGCTTGCATCCGCAGAGGCATATCCCACGGGCAAAGCATCTTGCGACCGCTGAAAAATCGTCAAAGCCTGTAACAGATAGGCCGCATCATAGGTCGTTACATGTTTGGTTTGCTTGCCATTATAACTATCGACAAAGCTGCCAATCTTCACATTGAAATGTAGAGCATCCAGGTTTTTAAATGTCGCATTTGCCAAGGTGCTGGCAACAGAGAATGGGTCATCGGCAGCGATATCATTAGCCAGCTTATCATCTATATTTGCCACCGGGGCACTGGCGAAAGGCGCGCCATCAAATACCGCCAGAAAAGCCGGGTTTTGATTTTCATTAACCGTGCGCTGATCTGCATAGGCATAAAATTCGCTTAACGGCCATAACAGCATCCAGTTATCGCGCAGGGATGAGCTGGCATCCATTACCTGTAATCCTCCCACCGCCTTGGTCCCGTTTTTGATTTCCTCGGAAATAGCAACTTTATGGGGAAACCAAACCGGAGCTTTCAGGGGATCATAATCAGGCCCGATGATCGCCCCAAGCTTGTTACCGTCATATCCAAAACGATCGCGCAGCATCAGCAGTTTATCGTGGGTAATTTCCGTTAAAATCACCCCGTTGAAACCATCAGCCGAGGAAACCCCAAGCGCGTGAACACCATCCTGATCCATCCCCGATGATATTGCTTCAACTTCCGTATCATCACGAATAACATGCATGCCGCCGAGAAAATCCTGAGACCACATAACATCCTTTAGCATCTGCCCGCCGAGGGTTGCCGGGGTAAAACTTTTGTCCATTTTGTCTTCGCGCCACCCAAGGCTGCTATAATCCTTTGCATAGGCAGGGATATCGACCAGAGCGACCCTGGTTTCTCCTTTGAGATCCAGCAGTTCTACTTCTTCTGTTCCCACGACAGTGGTATCAAGTGGGCCAGCATATTCAGGCAAACCCTGCATATAGGGGAAACTCAAAGGATACATATTTCGGGGGATGTCTTCGGAGGAAAAGCCGACCGCCTCTGAGAGCTCAACTATGCGGCTCCCCAGGCTTTGCATGCTGCCACCACGTGACGCATTGGCCGGACCGTTCACCAAATGCGGCCCCATTCTGGATTGGTAATTTACCGCATACATCGCCTCTTCAGAGTACTCATAACTCTCAATACCCGCCGCATAATCAAAGGCTGTTGGTTGATTTAACTGATTAGGATCAAGTACATCCAGGTCGAGCCCAAGACTTTCCGCCATCGGCTCACCCGACAATTCAAACTCCGTATAAGCGAGGAAACCTCCCGCAGGCTGGTAGGTTTTATCAATAATTTCGACCCGTACATTTGCGGGATCTGAAAAGGAATTGGATGTAAGCGCAAGCAAGGATACACAAGCGAGAAGGACAGTTCTTTTGGACATGTTTAACTCTCATATAAATTGGAACAAGGCGAAGCCCTCCTTCATACAAAGAGTTTTGCCTTTTAAATAAGGCACATGATATTGCAACTCATTATCAATTCATTGATTTTCGTCAATTGATCTAAAACAAATTAGGGAAATGAATATTTTTCCTCCTGCTCAACTTGAGAAATCGTTGCTCAGACCCGACAGCCATGGTCATCACATAGTACGCTTTGAGATTTTCTTGTTTCTTCCGAAATTCCATCCCCTTGATCCAAACTGATACCATCAACAACCTCTTCCTTGATCAATGCCATGATCTCAGCACCAAGTTGCAGGTCAGAGATCGCACCAAATTTTTGCCATCGGAGATAACCTCGGCGATCGATCAAGATCAAGCTGGGGGTTCCTTGTAGTTGATAGCTCGTCATCGTTTTTGGCACCGGCCCCTTATCTGCCGGGGTATCAATTCCAACCGGGAAGGATATCCGATATTCATGCAAAAACGCCTTCAGGCTTTCCGGCCCCATGGCGGCGTGGTGCTCAAAAACGGTGTGCAATCCAAGTACCACCAGGTCATCGGGCGAGAAAAGCTGGTACGCCTTTTGTGCTTGCGGCAGGCCGTGTTCGACACAGCCGGGACACAGCATCTGGAAAGCTTCGATTAAAACAACCTTTCCCAGGCAATTATCAAGAGTGATATCAGCCTTGGTATTCATCCACTGATCAACCTGAAGTTCGAGGGCCTTCTGTAAAGTTTGTCTCATCTCTGATTTTCCTTAATCATTGATTAGTCGCTTCATTAGACTGATCGAAGAACCTGTCAGGAATGGGGGGATCACATCCCTGACAGGTCTCCGATCTCGATAGGATAAACGGTCTGTCCGGGACGCCTATCGAGTAATTCTATTAACTAAAGTCTGACGAAGTCAGTTACTGGCGAGGTTAGACTCACCTTTTTTCATGATGATGCCCGGGAAAGAAAGATCCCCCGAAGCCACATCATGGGCCTGATTTACACACAATAAAGGTTTGTCACTGCCCTCGTTTGACACGTTCAACACAGCTGTCATCGCGTCAAAATTGGCGCCCTCTGCCCCTTTCACCGGGAGCGTGACCTTCAGCTGGTTATCAAACAGGATCGGACTTTGGCCTGGCGCATCCAATGCGATCGGCAGATCCGGCATGGTGGCAGGAACAAGATCTTGACCGGGAGAGATTTCCCGCACCTTGAAACCAGCGCCACAAGCCGCATCCTGGGCTAGTACCGCCCAGTGTGCGTGCCAGGTTTTACCGTCGTTGGCCGGATCACCATCGGCATTTTCATCATAAAGCGGGGTATCATCAAAATCAGGGTGCGAAGTAATTGCCAGTGCCAGAACGCCAGAATTAGAGGTAAAGCCAACCCCTGCCGGATCAATCTTAGTTGGCCAGACATAAGCAAACACGGCTGAGCCACGGAAGGCTCCGGTCTCTGCTGGCGTTACAGTTCCGGTCTCACCAGCCAACTCCATCAAAAAAGTTGCCCAGCGACCGTCTGTATTTGCAGAAGCTTTGATGATATCGAAAGGTGGAATGATATCTTTGTTTACCGCGCTTTTGATATCATGTGCGCCTGCACTTCCGATCGCGCCTAAAATGCTCGTGCTGACGATTGCTGTAGCCAGTAAAGGTCCTGAGGCCAATTTTGATAAGCTGTACTTGTTTGAAATTGTCATGTTCTCTTGCTCCACGATAATAGTATCGACTCGATACATTTTTATTGATAGCATATTTTTTCGCACTTGCAAGAATTGTTTTTAGTCGATACTATTTTCTTATGAACAAAGCACTCCATTCAAACCAGGCCCATTTCATCAGCCTACTCGCCCGGTTATCGCGCCTTATCAATCACGAAGGTCACGCCGTCGGCTTGAAGCCCGCACAGTGGGATGCCCTGCGCTATCTTGCACAAGCCAACAAGTTTTCGCGCAGTCCCAGCGCCCTCACCGCCTATCTCGGTGCAACCAAGGGCACGATTTCACAAACACTGATGTCACTTGAAAAAAAAGGGCTGGTTGAAAAAACTCAAGATCCCAACGATAAACGCTCCGTAGGTCTAGATTTGACGACGGCGGGTAAAGCCCTCGCAAAGGAAGATGCCCTGCGCCCCTTTGCTAATGTGATCGAAGTACTTCCAGTAGAAGATCAAAAAGACATTGAAGAGGCTTTGGAAAAACTATTACGCGCCAAACTTAGAAGCGAAGGCAACAGACCCTTTGGCATCTGTAAAAGCTGCCGACATTTTCGCAAAAATACCCCCTCTGGCGAGCCTCATTATTGCAGCCTGCTTAATGAGCCCTTGAGCGAACTCGGCAGCGAAAAAATCTGTCTCGAACAGGAAGCGGCTTAACCTATTCTGAAAGATCATCTTCTAGAGCAAAGTGCTCATAAGAAACGGCACGTTGGGACGCGTTGATTGCCTTCTCATTGAAAAAACAGCCTTCAAAGTTGAGTACAGCAAATTAGAAAAAGAACTTGAGAACAGAGTAATTTCCTATAACGTTCTTACAAGTGGCCCCGTAACGGGTAAAGACCCCGTCTATGCCAGCTATTCAAAACCCGCTCGATTATCTGGGAAACACCCCTACTTATCTGACTTCATGCTGGCTTTCAATAACGAGATATACCTTATGCAGAAATCTGGAGAAATTGATCGGATCATGGCCCAAAATTCACACTAGTAAAAATCATCTCATCCCCCCTACTTAAAAATATATTTTATAAAACTCCATTGCGTCTCCTATGAAAGAGGCGCAAGTTAGAATCTACTTTATAGCTCATTCCTATCCTTTTCGAGCTTGTTCCTCGTCGGATAAACTTCTCCGACCAACTTATTTGTGCCCCTGTACTGGCTCTCATTTCTTGCTTCTTAGAGGGCCAGCCTTTGCTATAACTCCGCAAAGATCTGACAGCGTTCACCTTAACAGGGCACCTTTCAACAACGACCTGTATTTTGCAGGCCCAATTACTTTCGCACCTCAACCATTTGATTATGGGGGGGGGAGAATAGAGGATTTTCGCTGCTATGCAGTTGGTGCCCGAACGTGTTTCTACCTATTGGCTTGATAACTTTCTGCCCACCTTTCTGGGTCGTTGGGAAGCCATCCCAGGTAATTTTCGCGGAGCAATACTGGTGCTGTTGGCCACCTTTAGCGGAGCCGTGATGGGGGCATTGATCAAGGTCGTAGGGCAACGGATCCCAGTATTCGAGATCCTCTTTATCCGCCAACTCTTTGCCCTAATCTTGCTCTCCCCGGTTATTATCCGTTCTGGCGCTAATGCCTTTAGAACCTCCGTTTGGAAACTCTATTTACTGCGAGGGATCTTTTCATTTGTTGCCATGAGTGCCGGGTTTACAGCTGTGGTATATATGCCATTGGCAGAGGTCACGGCCATTGGCTTTGTCCGTACACTCTTTACCACCCTACTCGCGATCGTCTTCCTTGGGGAAGTGGTCGGGATCAGGCGTTGGTCGGTGACCATTGTCGGTTTTATCGGAGTGCTGATTATTATCCGACCAGACACAGATGGCCTTAATGTTTATGCCGTTATGGCTTTGGTATCTGCATTTTTTGTCGCCGCCATCATGGTGATCTTACGCAAACTTTCCCAAGTTGACAAGCCTTCGACCATCATGATGTACCAGTCGATCCTGATCACCCTCTTCATGATGGGGCCGGCAATTTGGTATTGGCAAGAACCCACTTTAAATGAGTTGATTATCATCGTCACGATCGCCGCCTTACTCTCGGCGATGCAATGGTTCTATATCCAAGCCTACCGGGTGGCTGAGGCCGTTACGGTTGCCCAGGTCGAATACGTGCGCCTGCTGTTTGCAACCGGGATCGGGATCATGTTCTTTTCGGAAATCCCCACACTTTGGACATTAGGTGGCGCCAGTATCATTATCGTGTCAACCTTCTATACCGTGCACCGATCAGCAGTGCGCAAGAAAGAGCGTGAGAAGCAATCTAAAGAGCCTTGAACAAACACAATTCTACCACCCTCATAAGCTTTAATTTATACACACCCCACAACGTTAACAAAATCATAACCACCACCAATTACACTACCATAAGCTACATAAAAATATTATACTCAATTTATGCGTGAGGACGTTATTATGAGTTTAAATGCGAATTTAGAACCCCTAGACTTCTTCATTGCTGAAGATCAGGTCAACATGCAAGAGCTAATGAAGTCTATGCTGATGTCATTAGGCGTCGTAAATATCCGTATGGCGAAGGATGGATCAGACGCTTTTGCACAACTTTTAACGAAACCTTCCGACATTATTTTTGTTGACTGGTTGATGAAACCTACTTCTGGCATTGATCTTGTTCGGCTCATCCGTGGTTCTGAAAACCCTGCGATTTCCAATATGCCTGTCATCATGGTAACGGCAAATTGTGAACAAGAATGTGTCAAAGAGGCCATGGATGCAGGCGCAACCGATTACCTTCTAAAGCCAATTTCACCCCAATTACTTCAACTAAGGATAGAGAAGATCTTCCCAAGCAAGCAGGATTTATCCTCTCCGAATACAGAGTTGGGTAACGATGAGGACGACACTTTTTGGTCTCATGTAACAGAAATAGTTCCTTCTCAAAAACAAGTGTTACTAAAGAAATTTTCCACACAGGAATAGAAGGTTAAGGGACTGTTTTATATTAATCATGTATGAGAGATTTTGAGTTATGGATAAAACTTTAGATTTTGGTTTATTGGAATATTGTATCGCCGAAGACGATAGCTTTATGCAAAAGTTGATTAAAACCATGCTGGTTACTCTCGGCGCAAAAAATATTCGCATTGCTTCAGATGGAACAGAAGCTTACGAGTTTCTGCGGATCAAAACACCGGATTTAATTTTTATTGATTGGTCCATGAAACCCACATCGGGCATTGATCTTGTTCGGCAAATTAGAAAGGACCATCGCCCAGCAATATCCACAGTCCCCATCATTATGTTAACCGCACATTCCGAACGCGAATACGTAGAAAGAGCTGTGGTCGCTGGGGCAAACGATTATTTGGTCAAACCTGTCTCTCCCCTTCTCTTGCAAAAGCGTATTGAGGGCCTTTTTAAGAACCGAGCTCCTTTAAGTTTTCAATCAGCATCTGCTACGGCACCTTTGGCTGCACGTCTCAAAAATAACAATTCACCAGAAGATGGTGATCTTATGGAACTCAGCTTAGAGGATGATGAAAGTCCGCCTCGAAGTAATCAGGCTTCTGGATAAAAGAATACGCGTACAATTAGAATCAAAAAAAGGGGCTTCCTATTACAGTCTAGAAATCCCCTTCCCTTAAACTTAGGCATTACCAATCAGACTAAATGTTAGGCCTGTCCTAGTCTCATCGGCTCTATTCCACCATCCCCAAAGATTTCAAGAACTCGTGTTCCGTCATCCGCGGGTGTTCACCGGCAAAATTATAACCCGCAGGCTTGTTATCGAGATAAATCTCTCTCTCCAGCTCGAACCCCTCATTGTCATCAAAAGCACCAGCCCACACCACGGTCATATTGCCTTCTTTCAAGCGGTAGAAAAGATGGGTGCCACAGTTCTTGCAAAACCCACGTTCAGCCCAATCGGAAGAAATATACGCCGTGACATTATCCTCACTTTCGAAATCGAGACTTTCAACATGTACCCCCATAGTCGGTCCTCCGGACCATTTGCGACAAGTGCCGCAATGACAGACCCCATGGTTGCCATCCACACCCGTAGCTTTAAATTTCACTGAACCGCAAAGACAGCTTCCGGTCATAGTTTTTGCACTTGAGTTTTTGGTATCTTTGTCAGAAACCATGGTATCGGTTGTCATAATTCTATTCCCTCTTTAGGCGTCCTGTTGGTGAGATAATCTCACCACATATGTCATCGTTAATCACGGATGTTAGTTCATGAGTGTTATTTTCTGGCTTTAACTTTAGCATATAAAATCACTCAACTTCGTCCATGAGCGAGACCATAACCGCCCCCTACTGACAACATTATGTCAGCAGGGTTTAGTAAGAGAATAAAAAGTGAACAAATTTTCTTATCACCCAAGGTAAACTTATCCTTTAGGTGAAAAAGTTTAGGGGCTGTCCTAGATAACGCAAATTAGGTGTTATCATGGGAGTTATGAGGAAAA
>CAJXUS010000026.1 GCA_913060675.1 uncultured Rhodospirillales bacterium | reverse complement strand
CATGTTAAATTTATCTCAGAAATCAATACGGTCAATACCTTGGAATAAAGGAAAACTGGTAGGCCAGAAACCGCCTTTGAAAGTTCAAGAGGTTTGGTCCATCCGTATCCGACTACAGATCGCTAATCGCATCAGAGACCTTGCACTCTTCAACCTTGCCATCGACAGCAAACTACGTAGTTGTGATTTGGTAAAACTTAAAGTCCACGACATCGCACAGGGCTCAAACATTATACCACGCGCGATGGTGTTGCAGCAGAAGACGCAACGCCCAGTGCAATTTGAAATCACCAAACAAACCCGTATAGCCCTGACATCCTGGATCGAATTTTCTAAGTTATCCGGTCAGGATTACTTGTTCAGAAGTCGGACAAATCACTCAACACATATGACGACAAGACAATATGCAAGAATAGTTAAATCCTGGGTTTCAGAAATTGGTCTCGATCCTACTGCGTATGGTACCCATTCCTTACGTAGAACCAAAGCGACTATCATCTATAGGCGGACAAAGAACATCAGAGCGGTGCAGCTCTTGCTTGGACACACAAAACTGGAAAGCACAGTACGGTATTTGGGTATCGAAGTGGATGACGCCTTGGAACTAGCAGAGCATACTGAAGTTTAAATTACAGTTCATCTTGTTAAAATACATTGGATTAAGTCTTAAATACTACAATCGAGAAATGGCAGTCCGAACTTTGAGAAAAAGGAATCAAGGGACAAGTTTGTCTGATCAACAAAATCTTCTGGCTATACGCTCTATAAAATCAATAAACCTGAAATACTTCATCCTGAAGTAAAATTTTCTACAGTACTTTATTGTCTCACAAATGGTTAAAACCACCGCATTCTATGCGGTATAAAAACTAAGTTGCGTGCGAAGCACGCTCTTTAGACACGAAGCCGACTTTTAGTCGGCCCTACCCAAAACCTACCGACTTTAGTCGGTAGTAGTTTAGTCGGCTCTGTGAGAAATCACTGATGCGTTGTTTCGTTTGTGTAAAAATCAGACCTTTGTTGGGTTAGTAGGCTTGTTACTTTATCAATAGGGATTGGTCTACTATATAAATACCCTTGATACCTATTGCAGTCCATTTTTTGGAGTTGTTCCAATTGTTCTTTGTGCTCAACTCCCTCAGCGACAACTTTCAAATTTACGGCTTTTGCCATAGCTATAATCCCTGAAATTATCTCTGCGCCCATTTGATCAGTTGCAATTTTATCTATAAAAATTTTGTCAATTTTCAAATAAGTCAGAGGCAAAAGTAATAAATGCCGAAAGGAGGCAAAACCCGTTCCAAAATCATCAATTGCAATGCTAACGCCTTGATCACTTATTTTTTTCAATGCTTGTACACTGCGGTCAATGTCCTCAATTAGCATGCTCTCGGTAATCTCGAGAACGAGTTGATTATTTGTGAAATCTTTCTTCTTTAAAAATGTCTCAATGATGTCGATGGTTTTTCCCTGTCTTATTTGACAAGCAGAAATATTCACGGACATTGAAAAATTTTGGTCGGTTATTATCCCTGCGGAACTCCAAATCTGAAGTTGATTACAAGCTTTTGCTACAACCCACTCTCCAATTTGTAGTATTAATCCAGTTTCTTCAGCAATCGGTATAAAATCATTGGGAGATATTAGTCCTCTATCAGGGTGGTTCCACCTTATTAGTGCTTCAACTCCTATAATTTTGTCAGTCTCAATCTCAATTTGGGGCTGATATAGGAGTTCGAACTCTTCTCTCTCAATTGCACATATGAGTTCTTTTTTTATTAGAGACTGCTTTAGTGCCAGTTGGCGCATCTCATCAGCAAAAAATGAGTATTTGTTCCGTCCTTCACTTTTCGCATAGTACATAGCCATATCTGCATATTGGAGAAGTTCATCAGCTACGTCTGTATCACTGGGACAAAGTGCAATTCCAATACTGGGGGTAACCTTAATGTCGATGCCATTGATATTTAAAGTGTGGCCAATATTATCAAGAGTTTTTTGGGCGATTTCTATGATCGTTTCTTTGGTTTTTAGATCATCTAATAATATAGCGAATTCATCGCCACCCAATCTTCCAACAATGTCGCTTTCTCTAACGGAAGATTGTATGCGATTAGCTACTTTCTTTAGTAGAATGTCACCAACATCGTGACCGTATGTATCGTTCACATCTTTAAAATGATCAAGGTCTAGAAAAAAAACCGCAAAATGCATCCCGTGTCGTCGGACCCGGGAAATAGCGAGAGATACACCTGACAAAAAGGTTTCTCGGTTGGCGAGCCCTGTGAGTTGATCGTGTTGGGCGATATATCGAAGTTGGTGGGTCAAATCCATACGTTCTTTGGCATGCCGAATAGAACGTGCCAAGATGGTACTATTAATTTCTGCCTTTAATAAATAATCCTGGGCGCCAGCACGAAGGCATTCAAGCATCAAGACAGGATCATTAACACCACTTAGAATTATGATAGGTGCGCTGGTTAACCTCTTTCCCAAAATAATTTTTAAAAGCGTTAAACCGTTGATTGAACCCAATTCAAAATCGAGAAAAATACAATCGTAATCTCTTTTACGTAGCTGTGTTTCAGCGGTATCCATATCCCATGCTTCGGTAACTTTGATTGTACCTGAAACTCTTTTTACGGAACGTACAAGTAAGACCCTGTCACTGCTATCATCATCAATGACTAGAATGTTTTTAATAATTTCCATTATTTCATTCTCAACATCTGGTTCTGTTATTTTTTGTGTATCGTGGTTACCTTAGTTTTGTGACAAGGGTAGATAGATGGTAAAGGTTGCTCCTTTACCTTTCATACTTGACGCGACTACTTTCCCGTTGTGCAGCTCAATTGCCTTCTTGACTGTGGCCAAACCTATTCCTGATCCATCGTATTCAGAAACACCTACAGCTCGTTTAAAAGGCTTGAAAATAGCCTGTGAATTTTCCTCACTAAAACCAATGCCATTATCTTTAATCGCGAAAACACATCTCGAGGGATCGTTATCTTTTAGGTGTGTAATCTCAATTATGAGAGGCCTCTTTTTGTCTTTATATTTAATAGAATTACCAATTAAGTTGTGCATGGCTTGTCTAATATGAAAGGTACTGCAACTAATAATCGGCAACTTATCAACATTGACCGTTATTGAATGTTTCTGAATATCCAGTCTGTATTCGTAAAGAACATCATCGATTATGTTATTAAGGGAAACTTCTTCAAATTGAGGAGGTTTGGCACCAAGTTCGGCAAAAGATAATAGACCCATTACGAGGTCGTTCATTCTACTGATACTTCTTTTAATATGCGTTAGGCTTTGGTTAAAATCTTCTTGATTACGGTTGTTAAAGTCTTCCCTGAGCATTTCCGTCAATTTAGATACCTGGCGTAACGGGGCTTTCAGATCATGAGAGGCCAAATGGGCAAATTCTTGTAGGGCGTTATTGCTACGCTCAAGTTCATTTTTTTGCCTGAAAATTTCGATAAAAACACCAACTTTACTGCGTAGTAGTTTTCTCTCTATCGGTTTATATAGAAAATCAACGGCTCCTGCCTCATACCCCTTGAACATAATATGCTCATCTACGGATTGTGCCGTGACGAATATAATGGGCATTGACTTACTGCTTTCGTTTCTTCTAAGCATTTCAGCGGTTTCAAAACCGTTAACTTCCGGCATGTGTACATCCAGAAGGACAAAAGCAAAGTTGTTCGTTAAAACCTCTGACATTGCGTCTATACCGGATGTAACCATCACAAGTTCAAGGTCAAAATCTTGCAGGAGATCCTTCATTGCAATGAGGTTTTCGCGTTTATCGTCGACAACCAACACTTTGGGTTTGGAAATCATATTCAAATCAATCTCCCCTTTTCTTCCGTGACTTTAATCAGGTAATTAGCGATTTCTGGTAGGGGAGTAATTTTAGCGTTTTTGCATAAATTTCGTGCAGCACTTGGCATTGCTGAAACTTCAGCTGTTGATGGGTCTTGAATTACAGCTTGCCCGCCTGCTTCGGTGATGGCCTTGAGGCCCTTAGCGCCATCAGAGTTTGCACCCGTAAGGATAATACCAATTAGAGCTGGACCAAAAACAAAGGCTGCGCTTTCGAATAAAACATCTATAGAGGGACGGGCGTAATTTACTTTTGCATCACTACTTAAGGAAAATGTCCTGTCGTCTTCAACCAGTAAATGATAACCCGCTGGGGCCAAGTAAATATGGTTATTCTCTATCGCTTCTTTGTCATTTGCAATTTTGACTGTACTGGTAAGTAAGCTGTTAAAGTGATTTGCTAAATACCAATCACGGGCATCTGCTCTCATATGTTGGACAATAATAATGGGGAGAGAAAAGTTAGCTGGCAGGGCAGGGAGAATTGTTTTAAGAGCTTCCATTCCCCCAGCTGATACACCAACAACAATGCACTCAAAATGATCATGCATGTTTCTCACCAATACGGTTTCTCAATTTTGCGTTTGGTAAAAGACGAAAAATTTTATTCCGTTTTGCAAGAATTTCAAAGTTTTCACTTACAATCGAAAAAGCTACGGTATCTTTGGTGCCAAGGCACAAGAAACCCCTATGGATTAGGCTCTCAACAAAAAGGGAGTAAGCTCTGTCTTGCAAATTTTTGTCAAAATAAATCATCACGTTTCTGCAGATGATCATATGCATTTCGCCAAACACACCATCCGTGACTAAGTTATGGTTAGCAAAGGTGATCTTCTCTTTTAGGAAACCTTTTAATTTCGCACTTTTATACTGGGTTCTGTAATATTCAGAAAACTCTTTAGCACCTCCTGCTTCATAGTAGTTTTTGGCGTGATTTTCCATATCATCAAGTGGATAAATGCCCCGTTCTGCTGTCTTTAGAGCCGTATTATTAAAATCTGTTGCATAGATTTGGGTTTGTTCAAGCAATCCTTCCTCATGCAATAAAATAGCCATTGAATATATTTCTTCGCCCGTAGCACAACCTGCATGCCATATCTTCAAATAGGGATAGGTTTTTAACTTTGGGATGACGATGGTTCGAATGTCTCGATAAAATTTAGGATCCCGAAACATCTCAGTAACCGTGATTGAAAAACCCACCAGAACATCTTCGAAAAATAATTCGTCGTGCATTAATCGCGGAATTAAATCTGAAATAGTATTTAACCCCAGAGCATTTAACCTGTTTTCTACTCGGCGGCGGAATGAAGACTGGGCATAGTGGGAGAAATCATATCCGTAACGTTTTTTTATTGCATCGATCAATAACTCAATTTCAATACGTGTGAGATCGTTTTTATTCATTAAACCGATCCCTTAAAGAGCCACATACGCAGCAAAGATAGAAGTTTTTCAGTTTCCACCGGCTTGGTCGCATAATCATTGGCACCAGCTTTTATACAATCTTCCCTGTCTTGGGGCATGGCCTTGGCGGTTAATGCGATGATTGGTAAGTTCTTGTGTTTTTGTTGCTTCCTGATTTCTCGTGTGGCCTCCAGACCATCCATAACGGGCATCATGACATCCATCAGTACAAGATCGATATCCTTAATTTCCGAAAGTTTATCGAGGGCAAGTTGACCGTTGTTTGCCACTTCCACTTTAAGGCCTGCATCTGATAACAATTGGCTTAGGGCGAAAATATTACGCATATCATCATCTACGAGTAATATTTTCCTGCCCTCAAAAGCTTTGTTTCGATCATGGACCATCTTGATGGCTTCCCGTTGTGCTAAAGGCAGCTGATCTTCTACGGAATGTAAAAATAGCGTGACATCATCGACCAAACGGTCGGGACTTTCTGCGCCTTTAATCACTACACTGGCGGCAAGTTGTTCAAGTTTACGTTTGTCAGCGTGTGACAACTCTGCCCCGGTATACACAATTATCGGAGGTTGGTTACCCTCTATGAGATTTGGAAGTTTATTTAACAACTCAAAACCGGAAATATCGGGTAAGTTTAAATCCAAAATAATACAGTCAAATTGGTTATTTTTTAGAGCTTTGATTGCCTCCTTACCACTTCCGACGATCTCAATATTTATTGCTTTACTTTCAATCAGGCTTGTAATGGCAAATTGGCTATCTTTATCATCTTCAACCACAAGAATATTTTGGATGCGCTCAACTAATCTTTGCTCAATTTCACTAAATACGTGCTCCAAACCTTCCTGGGTTACTGGTTTGGTCATATACCCAATCGCCCCCATATTGAGGATGTAGTTATCTTTGTCACCTGCAGAGACGATATGCACTGGAATGTGCCGCGTGGCTGAATTTTCTTTCAATTCGGCCAATACTTTGGCTCCATCAATGTCTGGGAGGCCTAAATCGAGTAATATGGCTGTTGGGTTATATTTTTCAGTAAGATCCAAGCCATCAAGGCCCATATCAGTGACGACCGTACAGTATCCCCAATTTCGGGCGACACTCTGTAGGATTTTGGCGAACTCCTTGTCGTCCTCAATAATCAGCATGGATCTTTTTTCTGTTGAGATTTCTCCTCTGTCATCTGCAATAAATTTATGCAGCTTTCGTTTTTTTTCTATTTTCTGTTCATTATCAGAACTCGATTGTTTTGCAGGAAGTTCTGCAATGCTATTTCTGGAGGGGGGGGCAATAATCGTTTCTTTTAGTACGTGCGCACCCTGATTATCAGCTTGGTTACTTTCAGGGCCATCAAGGGGTAAGTATAAGGTGAAAGTGCTTCCCTTATCAGAACTGTCGCTTAAATGTAACTCACCACCGAGTAACGTTGCGAGTTCTCTCGAAATTGTTAAACCTAACCCTGTGCCGCCATAAAGTCGGCTTGTGGAGCCATCTTCTTGTTGGAATGCAGAGAAAATAGCGCTCCGTTTTGACTCTGAAATTCCGAAACCTGTATCAATAACAGAAAAGAATATGACCTGATTATTGGTGGCGG
This sequence comes from uncultured Rhodospirillales bacterium, assembly GCA_913060675.1. GTDB lineage: Bacteria > Pseudomonadota > Alphaproteobacteria > Kiloniellales > Kiloniellaceae > Kiloniella. Next base: position 49,553 of record CAJXUS010000026.1, on the reverse strand, counting down.
AGAGTTTTCTCAGTGAAACATTTTCTGCGTATCCAACTTTGAGTGAAACTGAACCTTCTGATGTAAATTTAATACTGTTTGATAAAAGATTTTTAAGGATCTGCTGTAACCGCTGACTATCTGTTGGAAAGGTAGTGTTTAGTTTTTTGTCAACCTTTACTCTTAGCTTTAGCTCTTTGTCATCGGCGAGTGGCTTAAATTGTTTTAGCAGAATATCGGTCTGTTCTTTTATTGTGACATCTTCAATGTGCAAATCTATTTTTCCAGCTTCAACCTTGGATAAATCGAGTATATCATTGATTAACCTTAGTAATTCATTGCCACCATGATTGATTACACTTGCAGATTCTGTTTGATCCTTTGTCAAGTTTCCCTTTTTATTTTCTGCCAGAGATTGTGATAATATCAACATACTGTTCAGAGGGGTTCGTAGCTCATGGGACATGTTGGATAGAAACTCTGATTTGTATTTATTTGCTTGGCGCAATTCCTCTGTTTGAATTTCAAGATCTTTACCGACTTCTTCCAAAATATTTTTTTGTTTTTCTATGGCCTGTTTTTGGGCTTCTAGATTTTTAGAATTTTCTTCCAATTCTTCGTTGGAGGCTTGTAATTCTTCTGATTGTTGTTTGAGTTCTTCTTCTGATTGTCGGAGGACCTGAGCTTGTTGTTCCATCTCCTCATTGGTGACTTGGAGCTCTTCAGATTGTTGCTTAAGCTCTTCTTCTGACAATCTTAACGCCTGAGCCTGCTCCTCCAATTCTTCGTTGGAGGCCTGGAGTTCCTCAGATTGCTGTTTGAGCTCTTCTTGTTGTGCCAGTAAATTTTCTGACTGAATTTCTGACTTTATGAGTAATTCTTCTGTTTTTTTAACACTGCGAATACTACTAATAATTGTTCCAAGTTTTTCTGCAGCTTGTTCAAGTAAAGACATTTGGATTTCAGAAAAACTGCTAAATGAAGCAAGCTCCATGACGCCAAATAATTTTTTTTCAAATAGAATAGGTACAACAAAAATGTTTTTTGGCTCTTTATTACCAAGCGCTGAACTGATGTGGATATAGTCAGAGGGAATGTCTGTTAGGTGGATCGGCGATTTTTCCTTGGCACATTGACCGATCAACCCTTCACCAATGGCAATTTTTCCTGAGACGTTTTTCCGAGTTTTAAATGCATAACTGCCTGTTAATGAAAGACTAGAAACTTGATTTTTTTCATTGTATTCAGCAATATAGAGTGCGCCATGGCCTGCACCGAGAGCTTGAGAAAGGACTGAAATGACATTGGGTGCTAAACTCTCTAAATCGTAGTTCCCTTGAGAAAGCTCTGAAACCTTTAATACTTCTTCAGCTACCCAGTTTCTACTTTCAAGTTCATCTGCTCTTGAAGCTATTTCAAAGTTCATTTTCGATAAGGAAGTCCCTAAAGCAGAGATTTCAGTAGAACCCGATAGTTTAACGTTGTTAATGCGCTCACCTGCCCCAATACGCTCAGCAATAGTGACTGCTCTAGATAAAGATGTAGTGATGGCGCGAATTATAAATGTCGCGAGGCTTACTATCAAAAGTAAGATGATTATAAATGATATTTTTGAAATATTTTCAGATTCAGAAATTTTTTGACTGTGGAGGGTAAATGCTTGCTCTAACAATAATTTTTGATGTTCTTGTAGTTCGTTAAGTTCTTCAAGAATGATTGTTGCTGTAGGAGCCGCCGTTGTCCGTAATAATGCATTTGCACGATTGAAATCCTTACTGGATCTAATCTTAAACATTTTTGGTGGTAGTAGTAAAAAGGCTGTTCTTTTTGCTGTTAACGTTTCAAAACGAGACGTTTGATCATTACTAAACAAGACGCGGTGTTCGGTTAAATATTTATGACTTTGCTCGTTAATGAGTTTGTATTTATTGTATTGGGCGAAAAATATTGGATCCCCTGTAAGTAAAACAATACGAACAGTAGCCAACATTTGGCTCATACTCCCCCTGAAGTCTGCCATTGCTTTTAAAAGATCTTTCCTGCTTTGTCCTGCCCCTAAGTTCGTTTCCAACTCAATGATTTTCGTAATTTCATTATATAGTGCAAGGCCAAGAGGGCTGGCTTCTTCCACGAGTATTTTTGTCGCGGGGAGCTCATCGATCGTATTGACAAGGTTTTCTATATTTGACTGGAAGAGTCTAAATTTTATGAGTTCAATTTTTATTCTGGCCAAGCGGCCCAGATCAACTTTGTCATCCCAGTTAAGTGAATTTCTCTCAAGCGCTTCAATTGCAGGGTTTATTTCAGTAGCCCAAACTTCGGCCCGCTTTATTTTTATGGCTTCGTCTCTGAGGAGCATCATTCCTCTAAGTTGGGCAAGCGAATGATAAATACCAGATGATAGTTTAAGAGCTTCAATGTACGTAGGGACTTCCCTATTTTCAATAAGCTCTTTTGTCATCGTTACGTCATTTAACTTGGAATTGATGATCATGTTGGCAAGGAAAATTAATGTAACGATGACAAAAAAGACCGAGCCCAGTTGCAGTTTAAATGAAAGCTTATTCATACTTAGACTTCCCGCCGATTGACTTATTCAACTCTAGTGCCTACAGCCATGGTGAAACTGCTCATACAATAGCTATTTGATGAATTGAATTTTGCCCGACAAAGATAACCTTCACCTCGCCACAATTTGCGACAAAGGGTGTTCTTTTTTAACTGTGCGAGCGGGAAATGTCAGTCAACGGTATGGAAGAACCAACCGTTCGAATAGGTTATCAGTACGACTAAACTCATTTTCATCGAATACTGATTTCAACAAAATAATGTCGTTCTTAGGATGAAACGGCATATCATCCGTGGCTGATACTTTACAGCCAATAGAAACAGTATTCTCTAGTGTGTCCTAATTTATTGTTAAGTTAGTATATAAATGATCTTTCGGGGGCTCCGTTGCAAAACCTTAACCCAGGCGCAAAACTCCTTTTTCAAGGCGGATCTCAGGCATAAACTCCAAACAAGCGGTTAATGAATCTGGCCTCTGCTATTGGTCCTGTTTCACCGTGCATCCATAATCTAAACTGTCCCTTTTTAAACATTCTCATGACTTCAAATTTTTTGATCGTGGCGTAGGCCGTTTTCATGGATTTGAAGCCTAGAGTTGGTTTGATCAATCGTTTGAGCTTACCGTGATCTCCCTCAAGCCTGTTATTCAGATATTTGATCTGGCGATGCAAAAGCTCATTAGGTATCTTGCCTTCAGCTTTCAATTCCCTGATTACTTCTCCATATGTCGGAGCCTTGTCTGATGAGATCGATACAGGGACATATCTCTTATTGCGTTTGAGGGCTTTGTTAAGGAAACGTTTGGCTGCTTTGGTGTTGCGGGTCGCGGTCAAATAGAAACCGAGAGTATCTCCGTCCTTATCAATCGCTCGATACAAGTACTTCCACTTTCCTTTAACCTTTATATAGGTTTCATCCACCTGAATAGCCCCTAGTATCTTAGACGATTCGGGTGAGTATTTTATATCCTATTAAATTTGTGTGAGGAACTTCCGCTTTGGGTTGTAAGCAGTCACTTCAACACTTACTCACCTATGAATTTCATTACATATTATTAGAGTATTTATGATTGAAAATAATAGCAATATAAACGAGCAATATACCTCTTAATTTTTCATCACAAGTGGATTCCTAAATCAAAATAAATTGTAAAGATGATTTTCGTCTTCGGTAGCTAGCTTACGGGTAATTGACGGCTCAAATTATTTTCGCACTTAATCTGGTTAGAGGCCGATGATTGCGCACTAGATAATAAAATAGTTCGCACCCTCAGCCATACATAGAACACTTCAACGCAGCGTTCTAAAAGCAGATGGCCCGCCTACTCCAAGTCACAATATTTCTACCTAAGAAATACCCAACTAGAAACAGACAAGCCATCCTCCTTATCAGCGGCCTACTTCTTCCAATCGCCTTCTTTGTTCCACCAGCGGTGCGGATTATTTTTATCATCAAGCCCCTTACACTGGCTGCGCAGCACTTCGGTCACGGTAATCACGGGTTCATAATAACTATGCACCTCATAGATTGCCTCGATCACATCGTTTAGCGCTTTAGTATCGCGCGGAAGGTAAAACCGCATCTCATCAACGCCGGGCCGATGGCGAGTGTTCTCTTCGGCCCCCGTCGGCGTGCCCTCGCGGGGTCTGTAGTATTCGACACCCGCAGGTGCCCGATATCCGTTCCGGTCGGTTTTGCCCTGATCTAGTGGCGCGACTTCGGCTATGGCCTCAAAAATGCGGTCCACGTCTTCTTTTGGGGCTTGAAACATGATCAACCACATGGGCTGCATTTCGATGGGGCGGGTGTCAAACCCATCGCGTAGAATATTCAATTCAGACAAAACTCTCTCCTGTTTTTAAGTAAGTTTGTCTGTTCTAACATTCCTCTGCTGACATCTAGGTGGCAGCAGTGATTGGGCTGGGTCACTTGGTGACAGGTTTAGGGGCAGGGGCTGAGATCGGGCCTGATCCATTTCCTGATCTTTAATTTCCAACCCGAGACATAATGAATTAATTTCAAGCCGTCAGTTAGTAATTGGGTATGTAATAAGGCGCGTCGGTAAGGATCTCTTTATATTTCCCCTGCGTAACAAGTTTTAAAATCGTATTTGAGAAAGTATTAGCGAGGGAGATCCCCTCTTGATCAGGCAGAAAGGTAAACGATCCTCCCCAAAAGTCGATAACCTCACCATGGTGCAGACCTTCCAAAAGCCCCTGTTTTTTGAGTGTCGGAACCCAGCCTGTTTGTATTATCCCTGCATCAACTCTGTTGCCCATAATCATTTTAGGAACGAGTTCATTACTGTTCGTCATTGATTTTGTAATGTTGGTACTCTCTTCAAATTCTATCGGAACGCCATACCCTCTGGCACTTACAACAGATTTACCTTCTAAATCTTTGACCCTGTGAATGATAGGATCGTCCTGTCTTGTGAAGACATAGTAGCCCCCCATGATGATAGGCATCGAATATATGGGGAGAAATGAATAGCCATGCTCTTTAATTCTTTCGACGTCTTCAGTGATAATATACGGCCAAATAATATCGACTTCTTTTTTAAAAAATAACGTCTGGCATCTTAATGCAGGTGCAAAATCCAACTCGAATTCATGACCCGTTTTCTGACGGACGATTTGAATAACTTCTTGGTAAAAATCAAATAATGGCTGCGGGCCTACTTTATCCTCTGTCATTCCACCAGGGATTTCGACAGTACAGACCCTAAAGGTTTTAGCGTATAAATTGGATGAGCTGAGTGTCAGGAATAAGATCGACAAGATACATAATGGCGCGAATTTCTTCATATTTAGTCCTGCACAATGACACTTAGAACAAACTGATAAGATGTTTAAAATACATACAATACCTTAGTGATTCGATAATAAGTAAAATACGACCACCTCATATCAATTAATCAAAACTAGCCCACAAATGTCGACCAAGAGCCGCTCATAATATCACGCTCATCGTAAAGCTTATGAGGGGCATTGATCCCCTACCCCAAGGATTTCGGCTTTGGCCCACCCGTCGCCCAATCAAGAAGCTCAACATTATGAACAACCGGGATATCTGTACCGGCCGATATCTGGCACTGACAGCCAATATTTCCGGTAGCGATAATATCCGGTGACAGGGATTGGATGTTTTTGATCTTTCGATCCCGGAGTTTTCCGGCCAGTTCGGGCTGCATGATATTGTAGGTTCCAGCAGAGCCACAGCAGAGGTGCCCCTCGGGCACATCACGAACTTCAAAGCCCGCACTTTGTAACAACTGCTTTGGCTGCTTGGTTATTTTCTGGCCGTGCTGAATGGAACAGGGAGCGTGGTAAGCAACGATTTGTGCTGGGCCGGTATGAGGGTCACTTCGTGACTGATTAATCTCCAGCCCGCCAATTTCTGCCCCCCCGATTTCAACGAGATACTCCGTGATATCACGGGCAAGGCCGGAGACTGTGGCGGCCTTCTCTGCCCACGCGGGATCATTGCGTAACATAAAGCCATAGTCTTTTATCGTTGTGCCACAGCCAGAGGCATTAGAGATGATGGCGTCCAAACCTACGCCTTCGATCTCAAGCATCCAGCCAGTGATTGCCGCTTTGATTTGTTGATCTGCGGCGTGTTCTTTGCCCATGTGATGTACCAGCGAGCCACAGCAACCAACGCCCTTTGCAATCACCACCTCTATGCCAAGACGCGTAAGAAGTCGCACCGTCGCTTCGTTGATAGAAGGCGCAAGAACGGTTTGCGCACAGCCAGAAAGAAGGGCAACCCGGCCCCGTTTGGTGCCTTTCGCCGCAAAGGTTTGTGGTTGATCGACAACACTCGCTGCGGGCATGGATTTGGGGGCGAGATCAATAAGCGCGCGTAACCTGCCTGTTAAAAATCTGCGCATGATCGGGGCAGACAAGGAAGCCATATTTAAAGCTGCGCGAAACCAGAACGGCCGCGGGATAACAAAGCTGAGTAGATTGCGCAGGGATCGCTCGAACAGCGGGCGCGTGTACGTTTCTTCGATGTGGTTTCTGGCGTGATCGACCAGATGCATATAGTTCACCCCGGACGGACAGGTCGTCATGCACGACAGACACGACAGACAGCGATCTACATGTTTGGTGACTTCCGGGGTTGCGGCTTCATCGCCCTCAAGCATGCCCTTGATCAGATAGATCCGCCCGCGCGGGCTATCCAGCTCATCCCCAAGCAGGACATAGGTTGGACAAGTGGCGGTACAAAATCCGCAATGCACGCACTTACGCAGGATATCTTCGGCTTCGGCAATATTGGGATCGGCGAGTTGGGCGAGTGAAAAATTGGTTTGCATATCTCGCTCCTATATATCGCCGAACATACGACCGGGGTTGAGAATGGCCTTGGGATCAAAGTTCTCTTTCACCCGGCGCATAAGCATGTGTTCCCCGGTGCCAAGCGGATGATTGGGAACGTCTTGGTCTGGCCAATTTACAGATGCGCCATCAGGGGATGTCAGCAGCGTGGCGTGTCCCGTTATGTGCTCAAGAGCACTGTTATTTAAGTTACTGCGAAGCAACGTTGCGTTATCTCCCCCCGGTAGAGACAGCCAGGTTAACCCGCCGCCCCAGTCATAGAAATATCTGGCATCGGAATACTGGGCGTCATTTCCAAGATTTAAGCTTTCAATATAAGCACTACCCGATTTGGGAGGCACAGAAATGCGCCAAACCGAATGATCAGGATTACCCGCCAACGGCGCTCCATCACGTAAGCCCTGCCATAAAGCACGGCTATCCCCCCTATCAATGAGCAGTCCTGACCCGAAGTCTTTCAAAAGACCCTCAAGTTTCTCTGCCCGATAGACAACTGAAGGACCATGCCCCTCAAGGCGGAAGGCTGTGGTCGCCTGATCCGTGTTTAGTTCTTCCATTGTTGCAGCAAGTGTTCTGGGAATATGGGCGGCCGATGAAATCTCACAAGACGAGTTTAAGGCCTGCTTCATGGCCTCCATCGCCTGGGCGTCTGTTAGACCGTGGAGCAGGTACGTTTTCTCTTCGTTTGGGGCCGGCAGGACCTTGATCGTAATATCACTCATCACGCCAAGGGTGCCGTAAGAGCCCGCCATCAATTTCATGAGGTCATAACCGGTGACGTTCTTGACCACCCGACCGCCGGATTTAAAAGTTTCTCCCCGACCCGATACCGCTGAAAAGCCCAAGAAGTGATCGCGCGCCGCGCCCGCCTTTATCCGCCGTGGCCCCGACAGATTACAGGCAATAACGCCCCCGATGGTTCCGGAGTTGGGTTTGTTCACATTTGTTTTCTCGGCATTGTTTTTTTCGGCATTGGATTTCCCTGTAAGCAAGGGGCCAGAAAGCCCAGAAAACCCAGAGAACCCGGAGAACAAAGTACTATAGTCCAACGGTTCAAAGGCCATATACTGATTATGCTCGGCCAAGGCTGCTTCAATTTCTTTGAGCGGCGTGCCCGCGCGGGCAGAGAGAACAAGCTCCTCCGGCTCATAGAGCGTAATCCCGGTGAGGCTGGTAAGATCAAGCTGGTGATCACAAACGACCTTCCGCCCCAGCGATTTTTTACTCCCCGAGCCCAAAACTTCCAGCGTCTCTTCTTGCGTAAGCGCCCACTGAACCGCTTCTTCAAGCTGCGCTGCGTTATCGGGTTTTATATGGCTCATGCTACTCTCTCACGGACGGGCTGTTGTTATTGTTGTTGGATCTTTTAGTTCGGGTCTTATTGCTGTTAGTTCTTCTTGCGCTAGCTACCCACCTGACGACGTTTTCAAGCTGAGCTGTGGTATCCGGTTTATATGATGCATGAGGTATTCTCTCGCGGACGGGTTATGGTGAGCATTTTAGATGCTATTACGCAATCGCCCTCCGATGACGTCTTCAATCTGGGCTGCGGCATCCGATTTATATGGTTCATGACACTCTCTCGCGGACGGGCTGTGGTGATCGTTTTGGTGCTATTGTTTCGTGGTGCTAGCTTTTCTTAGGTGGCTTTTAATAGGCGCTTTTTGGTGGATATTTAACCCCCCCGGTAGACTGGATAGTAGACTGTGTCATAGACTGTATAATAGACCCGGTAGTAGACCTCGTATTTAAAAGCGCGGGATATCTGGAAAGGGAAGTTTGCCCTTATGGATATGCATGCGACCAAGCTCTGCACAGCGGTGCAGCTCCGGAAACACCTTCCCCGGATTGAGCAACGCCTTGGCATCGAACGCACACTTAACCCGCAACTGCTGCTTAAGGTCTACATCGGTAAACATTTCCGGCATCAGATCACGCTTCTCAACCCCAACTCCGTGCTCTCCGGTCAGCACTCCACCAACCTCAACACAGAGCCTCAGGATATCAGAGCCAAAGTCTTCAGCCTTTTCCAACTCCCCCGGATTGTTAGCATCGTACATAATCAGCGGATGTAAGTTGCCATCGCCCGCATGAAAAACGTTTGCGACCCCAAGGCCGTAGTGCGCGCTCATCTCCCGCATACGCTTGAGAACCAGCGGCAGTTTGTTGCGGGGGATCGTCCCGTCCATGCAGTAGTAATCAGGCGTCAGACGCCCCACAGCCGGGAAGGCAGCTTTCCGCCCCGCCCAGAACAACTGGCGCTCTTCTTCGTTTTGACTAATGCGACTGGTTACAGCTCCAGACTTCTTGGCGATATCAGAAACGCGTTCAATGAGATAATCGACTTCAGCCTGCGGTCCATCGAGCTCCACGATAAGCAAAGCATCAACATCAAGGGGATAGCCCGCATTCACAAAGGCCTCAGCGGCTTGGATCGCTGGTCTATCCATCATCTCCATACCGCCGGGAATAATCCCATCGGATATAATCGCAGCAACGCAAGCGCCGCCTTCCTCAGATGTAGAAAAGCCCAAGAGTAGTGCGCGCGCAGTTTCAGGTTTTGGCAAGATACGCACCGTCACTTCAGTCACAACACCCAACAGGCCTTCGGATCCCGTCATAAGACCAAGCAGGTCATAGCCTGCGCCATCAAAATGTTTACCGCCAAAGCGGAGGATGGTTCCATCGATGAGAACCATTTCGATACCCAGGAGATTGTTTGTGGTCAGTCCGTATTTCAGACAGTGAACGCCACCCGCGTTCTCTGCGACGTTCCCGCCTATGGAACAGGCGATTTGGCTGGAAGGGTCTGGCGCATAATAAAAGCCATCACCTTCAACCGCTTTTGTGATGCCAAGGTTAGTTACACCGGGCTGGACCACTGAACAGCGGTTCTCATAATCCACGTCGAGAATTTGATTGAACTTGCCCATGCATAGCAAAATTGCATCAGCCAGAGGTAAAGCGCCGCCAGAAAGAGAAGTCCCGGATCCTCGTGGAACAACCTTGATCCCTTCGGCGTGGCAATATTTAAGGATCTCACTTACTTGTTCGGTGTTACGTGGCAGGACAGCGAGGAGCGGTGGTTGGCGATAGGCCGTCAAACCATCTGATTCGTAAACCTGTAACTCTTGAGGGCTGATGATTACCCCTTCACCGGACACAATTTGTCTTAAGCTATCAGCGATCTCTTCTCGCCGTGCCAGTATAGACTGGTCGGGATCGGGCATTCTCATCAGGTCTCTCCAGACTTCTTATTTTGTGGGTCTAGAGTTGCCGATGTTGACCAAGAGGACAAGAAGACTTTCGGTGAGAAAGTTTCATATTATTTGAGACAAAAAAGAAAAAACCGCTCTCTCTTACGAGAAGCGGTTTTTTTCTAAATTACATTCTGGCTAAAAACCAGACTGTACAAGATTAGCCCTGACGCGCTTTAAAGCGAGGGTTCTTCTTGTTGATGACATAAACCCGGCCGCGACGACGAACAACACGGCAGTTCTTATCGCGCAGCTTGGCAGTCTTCAGAGAGTTTACAACTTTCATGGTCCTACCTTTGGCAAAAAATGTGCCCGCTGACCGGGCTGTCGAGAAGCCCGGACAATATGTAAGGGCCTCTTAGATGTCAACCGCCTGATCAAACAGTGTGAAAACTGAGCGCTTCTATACGCACCTTTTTTCGGAATTAAAAGAGAAAAGAGTCTCTTTTAGGGACTTTTTTGGATTCTTTTACCAATCAGACATCATCTGTGTCTGAGATTGGCGAATTGCGAGAAAACGATAAAGACGAACCGCGCCGGATTCCATAGCATGAGTACGACGCGCCCAAAGTTCCAGTTCAGAAACCAGGACCTCTTCCATGTCTTTATCTGAGCCTTTTTCCTTAATTGCACTCAAGTAATCAGACCACCCGCTTTTCACCATCGCCAGATAACGATCTGTCATATCTTCAAAAATTCGACTTTGAACATTGCCCGCGGTAAAGCCCTTCTCATAGTCTGTTTTGGTCCATAACTGTACAGAACCCTGTTCACCCTCTTTAAAGGCAGCCAAGACTTTCTCATCAGGCTCGTCAGCAGCAACAAAGTCGGTAAAAAGAAACTGCCCACCATCCTTTAAGGCACGGCAGGTGTCCTTAAAAAACTGTTCTTTATTTAGAATTGTATAAAGAGACTCTTTTGAAAAAATACAGTCATATGACTTAGGTTTGAATTCGAATTTTTCAGGATCGAAAGTCAACACCGGAGCTTTTTTGGCCATACCTGCCATGGTCGAGAGCTCCATTCCCGCTTCGACCATTGCATGCTCTCGCTCCATGCAGGTCACCCAGACACCAAACTTGTCTGACATGGTCCTGCCGGCACCACCCAGGCCAGAACCGATATCGAGTACAGTTTTGGAAGGATCCAATCCAAAAGGCTTGATCAGCTCTTCGATATACTCTTCATCACCAGGGGTAGAGTTTCCCTCCCCCCAGACATCTTGTAACAACTGAATTCGAAGGTCTTCCCATTTGTGGGTATCTGCCCTGACATCATGTTCTTTTACAACGGGCATAGGGGGCGTTCTAGGAACGATCCGTAACTCATACCCAAACCACCAAGCTTTAAGGCGATCCAATAGTGAGATCTGCCTGTGCATAACTTGTGTGTTGGCTGATTTTGCCATCTACGCGATACTCCTCATGCCCGAAAGGCTAACGCATAGATAAATAAACTACAAACGTTAACAGGCACCCTACCTAAACAACCGCTTGCTTAGCAGTTGTCTCCCTCTAGTAAATATTACTCTACGCCTTCTTTTGGGCGCTAATGTGTATATTCATGAATACAATCATTACATTATAAAATTTAGGGAAAGATTAATAACAAAGAATTTCAAAGACTAACAACCATCTGTTTGGCCAGCCTCACGCAAAATGGAAATCAGTGATTGGATACGCGGGCTGTGAATAGCCACACGGTATAACTGGGTATCATCGATAATATTATCAAACATTAGTGGTTTATAATTATAATACACTTCCGCTACGATTATATTATCCAATGGATCAACGACTAAGTTTGGCACAGTAGCGTCAGCCCCCTCTGCGCCGACCTGTCCTGCGACAGAAAGTGTTCCAGCGCCACATTGGCGCCAGTTAACTTGTGGAGGATCTTCACCTGTTCCGCTAACCGACGAGACGATAATCACACCATTCGCGCCCATATCGAAGGGATCCAGAAGATAACTGGCAGCACTAAAAATTACGTCAATCTCTGTCACGGACATACTTTGAGATTGCGTAACAAGGTCACTTATCTCAGCACTCAATCGTAATATTTTATGGTTGACCCAGACATAGCGCGACATCTCTATAGCGCCAGTCAAAAACAGTATAAACACAGGAAGAATTAACGCGAGCTCAACCAGGGCAACGCCGCGCTCGCACTTACGAAATTTCTGTAAAATGTTGCTCCAAAAATAATTTTTAGCAGGGCTTTGCTTTATGCCAGAAAAGATTTGTTTCATTAGCAAGAAGGCCCACCACCATAAGGTTCATTACGGATGGCAACGGTTGCTTTTAGGGTGTACTTGCCATCATCACCAATAATAGGCCCAAGGAACCCCGTGATAAGATTTTTTTCATGCTCTACAGTATACAAAACGATTTCAGATCCGTTACCTGCACCAGCAATCCCCGCATCAGAATCCCAATTTCCATTGCAATTAATATCGGTAAAAGATTCCCCAACATCATAAGAATTGTTACCATCAGCATCGACAAAGGGTTCCGGGTTCCCAATTGCGTCAAAATCGCTGTAAACCAGGGTTGTCAGTTCACTTTCCTTAACATCGATATAACCGGCACCGTGATTGTTAATCGTCTCAAGTATACGCTCTACTTTTGACACCCCAGGAGTAAGATCACCTGTTATCCCATACCGTGCGGCTTCACGTAATCCGCCTTCGAGTAGCATTGTTCCAAAAAAGATGCCCGCAAGATCAAAAGTCCCAAGAAGAAGGCTCAAGAATACTGGCATTGCAAAAGCATATTCAACAGCGAATGCCCCCTTGTCACATTTCCAAAAACGCTTGCACTCAATAGCTGAACACTTAACATTTTTCTTTTGTGTCGAAAATCTGGATATCATTTAGACACCCGTAATTCTGAAAGTTCAGAACCGATTTTATCAAAAGCAGCTTCTAAGTCGGCGGCGTTATCAGCGTGAAAGTAGTAGGGTGCCGTAGTTAAGCTCGCAACGGACTTCATAAGATTGGTTTCAACATGATATTCAACAACATAAATATCGATACCTGTCGCTTTCGCCTGCGCCGCGACAGCTGAAAGACGATCATCCATCTCGGAAGTGTTGAGATCTCCTCGGTATGCATCTCTAAAAGAGCTCGTGTTCATACCATCCGTCATAATTACGATAGCCCGATTAACGTCACTATCTGTATTTGCCTCGTCAAAAGGAACGCCAGGCATGAGCGTACGCCAAGCCCAAACTAAACCTTGGGCAATTGTCGTTGTTCCTTCAGGGTCATCCAATTCATTGATTGCTGCTGTGGTGGTCGCTTTGGTACCTGTTAAAGGAGAAATGCCCCAATCTGGGCAGCGAACGGTGTAGAGATAACCGTTACCTGGATAAACAACCCTTCTGGGCATTGGATCCCAAGAATCCCAAGTCACTCCTCCAACATCCGCATCATACAATAAATGATCAGCGTCATCATCGGTGCCATTATCTGTGTAGCGCGCATAGGCACAGCCTTGCCAATCACTATCAGGTTCTGTTCTAAAAGGCACTGGAGAGTTATTGGTATACCACAAACCGCCAATTTGATCATTTAGAGCATCATCATAGTCAATACCGCGATAAGCAACGTTAACAGCTGCAGACCATGGAACCAGAGCAACTTGTAAGTCATCGCTTTCCGTGTCTGCACCAAATAATTTATCCACCAATACGTTAGCTGCAATCTTCGCCGAGGATAAACGGGTACCTGTACCATCCGATGACCCCATAGAGCCTGTCGTATCTATGGATATGACAACGTCCAAAGGCGAGATAACTCGGGTAACCTCTGCTGTTGCAGATACAGACATACTATCCTGACCCAAAACCTGCATCAAAGTAGTATCAACAATCGCAGAAGCTGATACAGTAACGGTCGTACCATTGTTTTCGATTACAGGTGTCGCAAGGGTAATATTTGCACCCATAAATTCTTCAGGGAAATTAGCGTCAAAATATTTTTCAAATGTTGCTTGAAGTTTTGTCGTATCATCAGCGTAAGGAGCAGCGGCAAGTGCTGCAGCATCAAGTGCTTGGCTCAACCGGGTTTTAACGATATACCCACGGCCAGTATCGATACCTAGTCCGACCATCCCTACCAATGGAATTAATGCCAACCCAAAGTTGATTAATATTGCTCCGCGATCACAGCCATAAAAGGAGTTCAGGCCATCAAGGACCTTATCTTTAAACTGCTCTATTTTCGCGCTTACACTTTGAGCTGATCTCATTACAGGCCCTTTTTCAAAAACCCCCGTGAAAATTATCGTACGACAAAACTACAAAATACTGGAGTTAGTAGCCACAATAGCAGTTAAACACTTAAGAATAACTTAATGCTAAGCCATTAAAAAATATGACAAATTTAGATTCAATTTTAAACAAAAACCCTTCACCTAAGATAAAATGAAGAATTTCAGTTTGATAACGACAAATAGACACAACACTCGAGGACTCAATCATCAGGCTTATTACTGTTTTGTGTAGAGATTTTCGGGAAAAGATTCGTAGCCTCAGGAGTCAAGTTGGTCGTCATGGCCACCGCTGCAATCGGGCTATCCACACGAGGTTGGCCACTCCAAAGACGAAACAAAGCCGTACTAATTGTAATAGCTGATGTTATAGAAAGGAGGTAAAAAAGACCTTCTGGACCATAATGTTCAACCGCAACGGAGCCTAGAGTTGGACCAAAGACCATACCCACCGCTAAAATCAGCACTAATGTACCACTAGCCGCAACCATTTGGCTGGGCTTCAGATAATCGTTCATGTGAGCCATACATATTGAATAGAGCGGCAAAATAAGTGCCCCGAGCACCGCGACCATCCCAAAGAGTAAAGCGCTGTTATCAAGGGGGTTCTCCAACGTTGCCAAATAATAGCACACTGGAATGGTTAAGGCTGGCGCTCCGACAATCACCAAACGCCTATCTATCCGGTCTGAGAGCTTTCCAATTGGAAATTGAGAAAGCATACCACCAAGTGTCATGAACCCAATCAACGTCCCAATCGCACCACTGGAAAAACCAATGGCACTACCGTATAGAGCAAGAGCAACATAAAGAGCCCCTTGAGAAATCCCGTTAACAAAGCTTCCCGTTAACCCCATTGGGGAAAGCCGAAAAAGCTCAATAAAAGTAATTCTCTCTGGCAATTCATAGGATGGCGTCGCACTTGCCGAAATTAACATTGGCACCAGAGACAGTGAAATGAGGATCGATACCAAAATGAAAAGAAAAATACCTTCGGGACTGGATAAATTTAACAGTAACTGCCCGATGGTTACACCACCGGTCTGAATGATGAAATAAATCGAAAGCAGGCTACCGCGGGTATTGTTATCCGCACGACCATTTAGCCAGCTTTCAGCAACAATATACAAACCTGAAAAGCAGAATCCTGAAAGCAACCGCATCGCGCCCCAGCTCAAGAGATCATGCGTAATAAGATGAACAAGAGCAGAAACGCTTGCCACTGAAGCCAGGGCGGCAAAGGTTCGGATATGTCCGACCCCAATGATTAGGCGCGGCGCAATTATGCACCCAAGCAAAGATCCGACAGGGTAAGCAGATTGCATCAAGCCA
Organism: uncultured Rhodospirillales bacterium; assembly: GCA_913060675.1. Classification (GTDB taxonomy): domain Bacteria; phylum Pseudomonadota; class Alphaproteobacteria; order Kiloniellales; family Kiloniellaceae; genus Kiloniella. The sequence continues at coordinate 33,797 of CAJXUS010000026.1, read as the reverse complement.
ATTCCTGATGCGCTAAACCCCAGATCACTGGCACGTAATGTCAGCAAGGTGGCCAAAAGGCCGTTACTGATCATCAGAAAAATCATCCCGATAAACAGAGCCCAGGATGACCGAATTGCAGCCCACATAAATCCACTACCTCAGTTTTGCATCCGCGAAATCACATCAATTTCTGGATCGCCTTTACATTTAGGCCTTCATTTTTTAAGCCTTAATTCCCCTTATCACAGCTTTCAGGAAAGACAGACAGAAAAAGTGATGGGGAATAAATTACTTCATTGAGGCCTTCCTTAAATGAGGCTATTGAGGAGTTAATGATATTGGGAGAGTACACACATGGAACTCTTGGCATTTCTTGCCGTCGCTTTTTGCGGGTCGCTTGTCTCAGCAGTATTTGGTTTAGGCAGTGGCTTTATCGTTCTCTCTTTCGGATCACTATTACTTCCTTTAAAAGACTGTATAGCCCTCACAACGGTTTTGTTCACGGCATCAACTTTCACCAAAGCCTATATCTACCGACACGATATTAATTGGCGACTTTCAGGGATTATCGCGCTTGGCAGCATTCCTTTTGCCTGGCTCGGAGCTGAAACACTGGCCACGTTAGATCCAGCTCCCTTAAAGCCATTACTTGCCGGCTTTATTATTGTGAGCGTTATTATTAATCAGTTCGGCCTGCGCTTAAAACTGCCACATACAATTGTCGTAGCAGTCTCGGTTTCTGCTGCTTATGGATTTATTTCCGGCCTTTTAAGCAGTGGCAACCCAATTAAAGCTCTTGCCATGGACCGTATGGGATTTGAAAAACAAGCTTTTATCGGGGCGATGGCCGCGACAGCCCTCGGCGTGAACATTACGAAGCTTTGGAGTTATTCCGATAATCAAATCCTGAGATCAGAACATCTTTCTACCGGAGTTGGATTGATCTTCATTGCGATTATTTCCGCATTATTTGGCAAGAAGTTAATCCATCATATCCCAGATAATAAGTACAAACAGGGTTTGTCTGTTATTCTTATCATTTCCGCTTCGGCTCTCATTCTAAAATAGAAAACAAAATAACATCGGTAGTTTCTCTTGAAATTCCCATCTTGAGCGCTGTAGGCTTTGACGCCACATCTTTATTCAGAATACCTTCTACTTAAAGAACCTCCGTTCCCATTTCGTAATATAAAAATGCATATCCTGCTTTCCGTATAAGGAAGAAAAACATGGACCCGTTTACGTTTAATACTTCTGCCAGTATTCGATTTGGCGCAGGTTTGCTTTCCAAACTCGGGGACATCGTCAAAGATCACATCGGCAATCGTATTCTGTTGGTAACCGATCCCGGAATGCTAACCACTGACATTGTTGATCGTAGCCTTGAAGCACTTAAATCTTCTGGGGTTGAAGCCACGCTTTATAGCAATGTCCGTGCAGATCCCCCTGAAGAAATTGTTCTTGAAGCCACAGAAGTAGCCATAGAGTGTGGCGCCGAAGCCATCGTCGGGTTGGGTGGCGGCTCTTCGCTTGATGTTGCCAAACTCGTCGCTCTTCTGGCTTATGGTAACGAAAAACTGGAACAGGTGTATGGCGTTGGTAATGCCAAAGGTCCACGCCTACCATTAATCCTTGTACCCACCACCGCGGGGACCGGATCAGAGGTCACACCTATCTCAATTGTTACAACAGGGACGAATGAAAAAATGGGTGTCGTATCCCCCGTAATATTACCAGACATTGCACTCTTAGACCCAGAGCTAACACTTGGTTTGCCTGCACACATCACGGCTGCCACCGGGATCGACGCAATGGTGCATGCTATAGAGGCCTTTGCATCAGCCAACCCAAATAACAATCCAATTTCACGTAATTTGGCGACAGAAGCTCTACGTCTGATGGGAGCATCGTTAGAGAAAGCCGTGCACAATGGTACCGACATAAACGCACGATCTGACATGTTGTTGGGTTCCATGCTTGCCGGGCAAGCCTTTGCTAATTCACCGGTGGCTGCAGTACACGCTCTGGCCTACCCTCTTGGAGGTCATTTTCACATACCTCACGGGCTCTCAAATGCACTGGTCCTCCCCCATGTATTGAGCTTCAATACCAAAGTTGCCCCAAAACCTTATGCCGAAATTGCCCCCTACGCTTTTCCTGAACTCGCAAAACTAGAAAACCAAGAGCGTGCGGAAGCTTTCTGCAAAGCTATGGCCGCGCTATCAGAGCGTTGTGGTTTACAACAGACCCTTCGGGAAATGAATATTCCACAGGACATGTTGCCAAGATTGGCAAGTGATGCGATGAACCAATCCAGACTTCTGGTCAACAACCCAAGAAAACTCAGTGAAGCTGACGCCCTCTCAATCTACCAAGCTGCGTGGTAGACCATGTCTACTAAAAAGAGACGGTATTGAGTTTTATATCTTCATTTGAATATCTTCTGCTAAATATCTTCTGGCATGAATTTGAATAGATCGTTTCGGGCCTGTGTCATGATCTTTTTTTCCAGCTTGCGCACACTTGCCAAACGGCGAAGCTCCAGCGGAGTTTGCAGCCAGTAAGAACGCGTGAAGGAGTACTGATTAGTAAACACGGGAACCAATCGAGGATCCTTACAAGCCATATAATAAGCCAAAACGCCAACCCCACCTCCGTTGGCGACAAATTGCTGCTGAGCATTAAAAGTTGAACTTTGGAACTGATTATTCAGGTTACTTTTGATGTGCTTATTGAAACTCAAATGCTCGGTATAGAGAATATCGTCAACATAACTCGCAAAGGGAGCCTTCGTTATTTCGTCAATATTTTTAAGATCAATATTATTGGCCTCAATAAATTTTTTGGATGTGTAAAGGTAAAGCTTATAATCCGTAATCTTCCGGCAGAAGATATTCTTGTTCGTTGATTCTTCAAAAGTAATATAGAGATCAACCTCTCTTTTAAGAAGGTTGTGGGTCAGCGGGACAGGTAATAATTCAACCGTCAAACCCGTGTTCTCAATAAGAAATTCTGTTATTTGTTCTGCCAGAAATGAATTACCAAATCCATCTGGTGCACCGATCCGGATATTTCCAGACAGAGATTGTCCTGAAAGTTGGGCGCGTTCTTTTGCAAGCTCTGATATATCTTCCATCTGTTGAGCCAAAGGCAAAAGGTTTTCACCCACCTCCGTTAAATGATAGCCACTTTCATCTTGCTCAAACAACTTTACTTCAAGCGCATTTTCCAATGCAGTAATCCGTCGCGCAACCGTTGTATGATTGACACCAAGGCGCTTAGCCACTGTCAATAACCGCCCCTTGTGAGCAACTTCAACAAAGTAACGAAGATCATTCCAATTTAACTTATCTGTAATCATGTGTGCAAAATAGCACACTCAAAATCAAAAATGCACATTTTAATGATAATTAATAAGCAGCACTGTCATGCGATAAAATTGATCGTGTATGATACTGGCATCCTTAAACATCAATTATAGGCTGCCAGTTTCTGATAAATACGGCATGGCTAGTCATCAAGAGTCCGTTGTAAGAGGCTCGTTATCAGGGGCCAAATAATTAAGGTTCGGATTGAGGTTTGGGTTAAGTGTTTCTAAGAGTAAGTCAAAGCCAATGAAGAATGATTCCCAGATAAAAAACCTTGGAACATTCGACTATGTAATCGTCGGGGCCGGTAGCGCAGGATGTGTACTGGCCAATCGCCTGTCCGAGGATCCAAGTGTCAAAGTCGCTCTGTTAGAGGCAGGCGGCAAAGACAATTACATGTGGATACATATTCCCGTTGGCTACCTCTATTGCATGGGCAATCCTCGTACAGACTGGGGTTTTAAAACCGAGCCCGTGCCAGGCCTCGGCGGACGCGCATTGAATTATCCGCGCGGTCGTGTTCTCGGTGGCTGTTCGTCCATCAACGGTATGATCTATATGCGTGGCCAGGCTCAAGACTATGACCAATGGCGGCAACTCGGCAATATTGGTTGGGGCTGGGACGATGTCCTGCCTTATTTCCTCAAATCAGAAGATCAACAAGCGGTTACTGCCGACGACATGCATCATGAAGGTGGCGAATGGCGAGTAGAAAAGCAACGCTTACAATGGGATGTCCTTGAGGCATTTCGTGATGCTGCAGAAGAAGCTGGAATACCCAAAACCAACGACTTTAACAGAGGCGATAACGAAGGTTGCGGATATTTTCATGTTAACCAGCGACGGGGTTGGCGTTGGAATACATCCAAAGGCTTTCTCAAACCAGTTAAAAACCGCCAAAACTTAACCGTATTTACTCATGCTCAAGTGAAAAAATTATGCATCGAAGAAGGCCGCGTGACTGGTGCTGACTTATGTTTGGGTGATAGGGATGCACGTATAGATGCCACGTGTGAAATTGTGCTTTCCGCCGGAGCAATTGGATCGCCACAGATCATGCAACTTTCAGGAATTGGTGGGGGAGAACGCCTTCGAGATAACGGGATAGATCTTGCACATGAACTGAAGGGCGTTGGTGAAAACCTCCAAGACCACCTGCAACTTCGCTGCATTTACAAAGTCGATGGGATACCGACGCTTAACGAACGCGCCAACAGCCTGCTGGGACGCATGGGTATCGGGCTTGAATACGCGCTATCACGCAGCGGACCAATGTCGATGGCCCCTTCCCAACTCGGCGCATTCGCTCGAACAAGCCCTGCTTTTGAAACTCCCAATGTAGAGTTCCATGTCCAACCGCTATCCCTTGATAAATTTGGCGATCCCCTTCACGACTTTCCCGCCTTTACCGCAAGCATTTGTAATTTAAGGCCAGAAAGTCGAGGCCATGTCAGCATTAAAGGTCCCGATCCCTTTAGCCATCCAGAAATTCAACCCAATTATCTCGCCACACCAGGCGACCGTCAGGTCGCAGCAGATTCTATCCGCCTAGCTCGTAAAATAGCTTCACAGCCTGCATTACGGAAGTACAAAACCGAAGAATATCTTCCAGGTTCATCCGTCAATGGCGAAGAAGAATTGGCACAAGCAGCCAGTAAGATTGGAACAACCATTTTCCATCCCGTAAGTACCTGCAAAATGGGGTCAGATGACATGTCCGTGGTCGATGATCGACTTCGTGTGCACGGTCTTCGCGGACTTCGGGTCGCCGATGCATCCATCATGCCGACGATAACCAGCGGCAACACAAATTCCCCTGTGATCATGATCGCGGAAAAAGCCGCAGACATGATTCTTGCAGACAGAAATTTATAGAACCCAATCTAAAGTTGATCACAAGATTTAACCGAGAAAAGGAGCTTACAAATAGTAACCAAATAAAATCAGCACATAAGTTTACAAGTACTCATTCCTATTTTCTGAATAAAATATGAGGGAAGCTGAAGGACGAAATGCTACGATAGAAAAAAGAGAATTACCCAGGCAGTACAGACCTGACCTCGGCGTAACCAACATTCGTCAGCCACCAATCAGTCCCCTTCATCACTGAATACGTTAAGCAACTGCTTTGATTTCGTTCATTTCGACAGAGCGGTAGGCGTAATTTATTTTTGAACCTCTAAGGGAGGCATCCTATGTCAAAGATCAAAAATCTACTTCTATCGGCAGCCATTGCCACAGCAGGGCTATCCGCTTTCGGCGCAGCCCATGCAGACGACCTGCGCTGGAAAATGCCTGTTGCATTCTCGACTAAACTTCCAGGGCTTGGCTCCCCTGCGGCTTGGGTTGCAGACAAAATTACCACGGCCAGTGATGGCTCTTTGAAAATTAAAGTGTATGAGCCAAAAGAGCTGCTGCCTCCGTTTGAGATATTGCAAGCTGTATCCGATGGCAAAGTCAGTGCAGGATATACCTGGATCGGTTACGACCAAGGTAAAGTCCCTGCCCTCCCCTTGTTTGCCGCGGTTCCATTCGGCCTAAAACCTCCTGCCTTTGCAGGTTGGTATCTTTATGGCGGCGGCGAGCAAATGCTGCAGGAAGTCTATGCTAATAAAGGCTTCAACGTACATGCTCAGCTTTGCGGCATCATCGGCCCAGAAACAGCCGGTTGGTACAAAGAGCCGATTACAAGCCTGGAAGATTACAAAGGCATGAAAATCCGCTTTGCAGGTCTTGGCGGCAAAGTTCTCGAAAAACTTGGTGCTTCTGTGACCATGTTGCCGGGCGGTGAACTGTTCCAGGCTTTGGAAAAAGGTACTATTGATGCGACTGAATTTTCCATGCCAGCAATTGACCAAATCCTTGGCTTCAATCAAATCGTGAAAAACAACTTGTTCCCAGGATGGCATCAACCCTTCACCGCACAGTACATGCTGATTAATGGCGACGAATGGAAAAGCACAACACCAGCGCAAAAAGCTTTGATCGAATCAGCTTGTACAGCAGGTGTGCTTCGTGGTTTGGCTGAAGGCGAATACAAAAATGGTGCTGTTTTGACCAAACTTGCGGCCGAAGGCATCAATATTGGCAAGATCCCAATGCCAATATTGAAGCAGCTGAAAGGCATCACAAATGAAGTCCTTGCTGAAGAAGCTGCGGGCGATGCCGACTTCAAACGTGCACTGGAATCACAGCAAGCATTTCAGGCAGAATACGTGATCTGGGATGATCATGCTTACCTGCCAACAGAGCTTCTCAAGTAGTTCATAAGCTTAAAAAACTGATAAAGTGTCGTGCGTAGACAGCGTATGTATGGGGAAGAATTGACATGGAAGAAAAATTTCGGAAAACCGAGGAGCACCCTCATAGTTTAACCGATATAGAACATGAGATAATTCACCATACAGAGCTGCCACGCACGGCATTATCAGACACTCTCGACGCCCTGGTTGATCGCATTGGTATCTTGTTTTCCTGGTTATGGATCCTAACCGTTGGCGTTATTTTATATTCTGTTATCGCACGATATGTATTCTCCCAAGGTTCAGTGATGCTGGAAGAAGTTCAGTGGCATCTCGCGGGTGCAGCCTGGCTGGTTGGCCTTTCCTATACTTTGGTTCACGATGATCATGTTCGGGTCGACGTTTTGCATGAGCGATTTTCGCTAAAGGCCCAAGCTTGGTGCGAGCTGCTAGGTATCCTTCTCTTGCTGATGCCATTCCTTATTATCGCCTTGTGGGAAGTAACCCCTTATGCCTTGAGCTCTTTTGAGCAAGGAGAACGCTCACAAGCTCCTGGGGGTCTCCCCATGAGATGGATTTTAAAATTCTTCCTTCCTTTTTCAATGGGATTATTAATGGTGGCCGCCAGTTCACGGTTGTTAAAAGTAACTGCTTTGCTCTTCAACTTTCCGCATTCCGTAAACTCAAACGGCGGTGTGCCTGAAGGGGAGAAATAAGCATGGAGCTTACAACAATCTTCGTCATCGGAATGTTCGCAACATTCGGATTACTCTTATTTAGCGGCTTTCCTGTTGCCTGGGTATTGGCTGGAACGGCTGTTATTTGGACATTTATCGGCATCATTTCGGTAGAACAGTTCGGGGCTGACCTCTGGTTTGACTGGGGGAGCTCAATTGGTCTCGTCCCTGAAAGACTTTGGGGGCTGGTCGGAAGCGAGACCCTGGTTGCCCTGCCTATGTTTATATTCATGGGCATAATGCTGGACCAGTCAGGGGTTGCAGAACGACTGATGTCCAATATGGTCAAACTGTTTGGTGGCGTAAGGGGAGGCTACGCCGTAACCGTCATTGTCATAGGGGTTCTTCTTGCGGCGACCACAGGCATTATTGGTGCATCCGTCGTCCTGTTAGGCATGCTTTCCTTGCCAATAATGATGCGTAGTGGCTACTCAAAAGAACTTGCCGTTGGCACGGCCTGCGCTACGGGTACACTCGGCATTCTTATCCCCCCTTCGATCATGCTTGTTTTGATGGCAGATAGATTGGCAACTCCCGAAGCCTCTGTTGGCGACCTTTTCATGGGCGCTTTCTTCCCAGGAATTATGCTCGGCGCGATGTATGTAACTTATGTGCTGGTTTTGGCTTACCTTAAGCCATCCGTAGCTCCAGTTTCAGAGGACAGGGTAAAGGTTGACTGGTCCGTTGCCTGGGATGTTGTAAAAGCAGTACTTCCAACTGCAGGTCTTATCTTGCTGGTCCTCGGGTCTATTTTTGCCGGAGTTGCAACCCCAACAGAAGCATCTGGTGTGGGTGCCGCCGGTGCCATGGCGCTTGCCGCGGCAAACAAACGTCTCAATTTTAGCGTAATTAAAGACACACTTTACTCCACCACAAAAACGGCTTCGTTCATATTTGCGATCTTTGTTGGTGCCACCGCTTTTTCAGTAGTCTTACGCGGTCTCGGTGGAGATGAAGTAATTTCAGACGCCCTTACCGGATTGCCATTTGGCCCGGATGGCGTCCTGATAACCATCTTGTTTATTGTATTTCTATTGGGATTTTTCCTCGATTGGGTCGAAATTACCCTGATCATTCTTCCTCTGGTAGCTCCCGTTGTTCAAGGGCTTGGCTTTGACCTGGTCTGGTTCACCATTTTGTTTGCCGTATGCCTGCAGACTTCATTTCTCACACCGCCAGTTGGCTTTGCCCTCTTCTACATAAAAGGCGTGTGCCCTCCAGAGATCAAAGTCACACATATCTATAAAGGGGTTGCACCCTTTATCCTGCTCCAAGTCTTGGGCCTTGCGTTTATATACTACTTCCCAAAGATCGTGACATGGTTGCCTAATATTGCGTATGGCAGTTAGCAGGTAAAAGGAAACCAAGAATTCCCTTGCGGGTTTCACTTTAGCTGCATTTTACACTTGTGATACCAGTTGGTTGGTCGATATGTTTAAGAGTGTTAAGATATATTAACTGTAAATTTTCATATGATTATTGAAAGCAATCAAAATCTCTAATCAAGTCTGATTGGCGACTTCTTTTCGAGGATACGACACTTTGCCCAGCATAGATTCCCATAGTAAAAGACGTTTTATCACTATTGTAACGGCACTGTTGATAGCCTCATTTTCGGTTCTGATTTCTCAAACGTCAGTTGCCGAGCCAATTGTTTTAGTTACCGGAGACTACCCTCCCTTTGACATGCAAAATTCTCCTGACGGAAAGCGTGGTTTTGATGTCGAGATTGCAGAAGCTGCCTTCAAGGCCGTAGGGCTTGAAGCCCGAACCACTTTTGTACCCTGGAAACGTGCGATGGTTATGCTTGAGAAAGGCGATGCAACAGCAGTTATAACCTGCGCCTTTAGAGAAGAACGAACATCTTTTGCCATTTGGTCCGACCCAATCAGCGAGGCAAGTGTAACTTTTGTCGTTCGCAAAAACCAAGGCAATCCGGCGCTTGAAGGGACTTCAAGTCTGGAGCAGCGTAGAGTAGTTACAGTAAGTGATTATGCCACTGACAAAGAATTAACGAGCTTGGGCATTGCTCATGAGAAAGTAAACTCTATGAAAGAAGGCCTTCGAGTGGTTGCAAATGGGAACGCAGATATATTTTTCGTCGGCACCGAAGCGGCCAAGTTTGTTGCCCAGGAAATCGGGTTGACGCCAAAGTTAGATTTTCTACCTGTTACCGGGTCAAAGTCTGTGCCATTTTATATATGCCTTAGTAAAAATTGGCCTGATTTTGAAAAGGTGAATGAGCAATTCAATCTGGGGCTAAAAACGATTCGAGAAAATGGTGAGTTCGCACGAATTCGAAATGACTATGGTAGCTAGCACTCCTCGCAAAAGATAATAATCCGTTCAGATTTATTTTTTTGGCTTGGCGCTGTTCTTTGTGTTTATTAACCACGATTGATTGTTACCCTGATTGTAAACGGTATCAAGACACCAGATCTCATCGACAAAAACCGTGTATTACAAAAAATCACATTGAACTGGATAAAAGAAAAACCCCAAGGTTTCCCTTGAGGTTTTCATGGTGGGCGCAGTAGGGTTTGAACCTACGACCCCTTCGATGTCACCGAAGTGCTCTACCGCTGAGCTATGCGCCCTGTACCCGATGGGTTAACCCCGCTCGGTGAAGAGGGAAATATCAAACTGTTAGATGTTTGACAAGTCCTTAAAGGAAGATTTCAACAATAGTTACATCCATACCGCCTATTACCCGGAACTCGACAGCACCTTCTCTACCTGAAGAACGAGTTCTTTAAGGTGAAATGGCTTTGATAGCAGTGCTGCTTCTTCAAATGCTCCTTCGGCCTCACTGAGGACAATTCCGGAAAAGCCTGTGATAAACATCACTCTGATATCAGGTTGGAATTGTCGTGCGGCCTTGGCTAATTCAATTCCACTTTTTTCAGGCATAACAACATCTGTTAACACGAGGTCAAAACGGTGAAAGGACAGCGTTTCCTCGGCTTCTAATCCGTCAGCAGCAGAAATCACTGTATGCCCCGCCCGCTCCAGGGCACGGTGAAGGTAATACCTCAGATTATCGTCATCTTCCGCAAGTAAGATATCAGCCATTACTCGTCAGTTTTTTTCCCAACCCAATATGTTTATTCAAAATTCCACAGTCCCTTATTGGGTTATTGCACAGACTATAGTAACCTTTCCCCATAAGCACGAAATCATAATAATATTAAGTGAAGAGAGTTCGATTGAAGCTACGACTATTGAAACCTAAAGTTCCAACCAGATCCTTGGTAGAGAACTTATGACATTTGATTTTACTGAAATGGGAAATAAGCATTCCCTCCCCTCTGCCCCGACAACTACGGACCGGAAAATCGGTGTGTTAAAAGAAACCGAATCTTATCGGCTACACCTGCCTGAAGAACAGACTTTACCTGTCGTCCTCTCCTCTCCGCATAGTGGGAATAACTACCCGACCTCCTTCATTGAGGGCTCTCGGTTGGATAGCCACAATATAAGGCGGTCGGAAGACAGTTTCGTCGACGAACTGTTTCAGAACGCGCCGAAACTTGGCGCCCCCCTTCTCTGCGCCCTTTTCCCAAGAGCCTTTGTCGATGCGAACAGAGAACCTTTTGAGCTTGACCCTCAAATGTTCGAGGATGAACTCCCAAGTTATGTAAATACAAGTTCTCCCCGAGTAGCCGTTGGATTAGGCACAATTGCACGAAATGTGACCAGTGATACTCAAATTTATAAGGACAAGCTCACTTTTGCAGAGGCCAAAGAACGTATTGAAAAATTTTATTGGCCTTATCATCAAGTCTTACGGCAGCTTGTCGATACCACAAAAAGAAAGTTCGGGTTCTGTATCCTGATCGATTGTCACTCGATGCCGCATCTCTCTACCCAAGCAACGAAGAATAACGCCAAGCCGCCAAAAGTTGATTTCGTGCTTGGAGACCGATTTGGAAAATCCAGTTCAAGCGTAATCAGCAAAACAGTCGAAACGATCCTCAAGGGCGAACATTATCGAGTTTTAAACAATAACCCTTACCCTGGAGGTTTTATAACCCAACACTATGGGGAACCTTCCCTTGGGATAAACTGTCTTCAAATTGAAATTTCGCGGCATTTATATATGGACGAAGAGACGATAGAGCGACGTCCAGAAATCGAGTTGATTAGATCTTTGATGGACAAAATCATTTTAGGAGTTGGCGCCATAGATTCCTCCTCACTCGACTATTAGGCTTATAATGCCACGCCGAATTAGATTACCACCACTTTCAAGTTGGCAAAAATTGCCTCATGAATTGTCAATTTGGGAAGAGTATTAGAATACCTCCCAAAATTAACCGTTTCTTTACTGTAATTAATGAAGCATCCGCGTTTTTGAATACGTAGGCAACCCTACTAATTTCTGGAGCAAAACAACATAAAGAATCTCATCGTCTAGACGACATCTTTTCCATTAATGATTTATAATAATTACCTTTTTAATCCCGGACATTGAAACTCAAACGCCTCTTCTGCATGGTTTTCACTGTAATAACCTCAGCCAGGGCGCAATCAAAAATCATCTTTAACCGACTTTCCAACCTCCTTTGGCCTTAAATTTGCAGAGGTTTAAGCAAACCCCGAACCCAGGAGGAGAAAATGTTAGAACAAGAGCACCGTCAGGATTTCCTCATCCGTAGAAATCAAAAACCGGTAAAAATCTTGGCTATCAAAGAATGTGAAGCCAAAAGCTATATACGTCGTGTAACGCGTCGGTTCCCCCAAGCAAGCTGGGAAATTCTCCCAAGAATGCTGCCAATTCAAACGGATTGAGAGCTATTGGACTAATCCACTCAACGACATAGTTTATGTAAAAACATCTTGGCATAGACATTGCTTAGAAAGAGGGGGAGAGGAGAAGTAATATGGTACCCCGCAATTTTGTTTTATTTTTCAGCGCAAGCATATTGGCCACCGGTATGACAGGCCAACAAGCACTATCCTTAGAGATCAAAGGGGATAGCGACATTTGTGCTGGCATTATAACCAAAACGGAAATGCGAAAAACCATTCCTCTTCACCTTCTTCGCGCAATATCCCTGGTTGAATCAGGAAAGTGGGACAAAGATAAAGGGGCAAGAGTTGCCTGGCCCTGGACAGTAATGGCAGAGGGAAAAGGCCGATATCTCCACTCTAAAGAAGCCGCGATTAGCGAAGTACGTATGCTAAAAGCCAAAGGCGTAAGAAATATCGACGTTGGGTGTATGCAAGTTAACCTGCATCATCACTCCAAGGCTTTCGCTTCCCTTGAAGAAGCTTTTGATCCTCAGAAGAATGTTGCCTATGCCGCTCAATTTCTCGTGGATCTTCGAAAAAGGTCACCGTCATGGACTTCCGCAGTTGGACGTTATCATTCCTATAATCAAGAGTTTAGCACCCCTTACAGACGTAAAGTTCTGAAAGCCTGGCGAGATGAAAAACATCGCCTAAATAAAGAAATGAGACTCGCTGCCCTAGAAAAGAAGGCTCGGAAAAAAAGTGCCCAAAAAGCGAGAAAACCCGGCGCAATTCCTGTGACACACATCAAGACAGAGATTACTCCTGAGCTTATTAAAACTCTTCCCAAGTCGAGCCCTAGAAAAAAAGCGTCCTCTGAAGAAACTCGTAATGGAAATGAAAATTCAACGGGTGGGATCACCAATACGCAACAACCTATTCTTGCCCCCTACTCTCTAGATAATCGCTCAATCGCAACACGATTATTCTATGACGTAAAAAAACAAGAATCCTGACATCCACAGCAAGACAACAACGCCTTGTATGATATACGCGACATATTTGAAGACGTTTGAGCCTTCCAGATCATAATTATGAACCAATCTCATTCTTGCAATTGACATATTCCCTGTTCCTCAAGTAACGTTTCCTAAATCGCGAGGTTCCCCCTATGGGATGAAAAGGGAATTTGGTGACGTCGTAAAAGACTGAATCCAAAGCTGCCCCCGCAACTGTAAATGGTTAGACATTGTCATGTTACCCACTGGTCTTGAACTTAAAGATCGGGAAGGAAAGGCAAATGTTGTTGATCCATGAGCCAGGAGACCTGCCATCGCATTGTTCAACCACTAACCCGGGCGGGGTGCACCGGAGGAGATAAAACAATGTCGACCATTACTACTGATATCAGTTTTTCTGATAAATTTACTCATTCCAGAATCAATGATGATCCTAAATCCATTATTCATCAGATGGTTACGATAGACAGTATCCAATTATCACCTGCTGAGGATGCTATCTTGGCCTGGATTCTTAGCCTCCCCAATGAACTCGATCCTGCACTAGCGGCCAAGCGTTTGTTGACTAAATATGAGGGTTTAGCCGCGAAATCCAACGAGGGAGCCCTAAAAACTCTCGGCTTCCTACGACAAACGGCAGAATATCCCCAATCTCGTTTGTCCAATTGTCGTCGAAACTCTAGGTCTCGCAAAAGATACCATAGCTAAAGGCAACAAGAGCCAAAATACAATGGTGAAGAGTAACAGGTAAACATACTTGTTAAACATCAAGCCATACTGAATATATATGTAGGGCAGTCCTTAAAGTTCGATTATAAAAGGGCTGCCTGACCTATTCTAGTTTCATGTAGAATTTTCTAACCATATTGACCCAGTAGGTTTTTTTGACCGACCAATACAAACGCATTCTCGCTCTGGCGACCCCCCTTATAATTTCAAATTTGACTGTCCCTCTTTTGGGGGCTGTTGATACTGCTGTAATGGGGCACTTACCCGACCCCGCATATATAGGCGGCGTTGCCGTGGGCAGCACAATTTTCAGCTTCTTGTTTTGGGGATTTGGCTTTCTCAAAATGGGGACTGTCGGCTTTACCGCACAAGCTTTTGGTGCTGGTAATAAGGATGAGCAACAAGCTTCCTTGCTTCGTCCGATAGCTCTGTCTGTAGCGCTCGGTTGCCTCTTAATACTTTTCCAAATTCCCTTGCTGAAACTCTGTGTTGATTTGATAGACGGGAGCCAACAAGTACGTTCTCTATCCCTTGATTATAGCTACATAAGGATTTGGAGTGCCCCAATCACCCTTGCCAACTATGCCGTTATCGGTTGGTTAATTGGCAAAGGAGAACCCCGTTTAACCTTTATACTGCAAGTCCTTATAAACACGGTAAACATCCTCCTGGACCTTTTCTTTGTCGTCGAACTTGGTTGGGGAGTTGAAGGCGTTTCGTTAGCCACAGTAATCGCGGAAGCCACTGGCCTCGTAGCTGGTGTTTGGATTATTCTCAAACGCTCTTATTTCTTAGATCAAAACATCAACTGGAAAAATGTATTTGAGGCCGCCCACATTCGGTCGCTTTTCACAGTCAACCGAGACATATTTATTCGTACCCTATGCCTGATTTTTTCCTTTGCATACTTCACCCGTATTGGCGCAAGCCTAGGTGATAATACCCTTGCTGCAAATGCTGTTCTTATGCACTTCTTGTACTTCTCTTCATACGGATTGGATGGTTTCGCTCATGCCGCCGAGATCACGACAGGTTATGCAAAGGGCAAGAAAGACAACCACGAATTCAGAAGCGCCGTAAAAGCGAGTAGCTTTATGGCTCTAATTACCTCTATCGTATTTTCATTGATTTTCTATATCACCGGGCCTGCAATCATCAACCTGTTTACCGACATCAACAGCGTGAAAGAAACGGCTCATATCTATCTTTTATGGGTTATCTTGTTACCCATGATTAGTGTCGCAAGCTTCCAACTGGACGGTATTTTTATAGGCACGACACAGACCAAAGAACTCCGAAATGCGATGATCCAGTGTCTTATTATCTTCCTTGGCAGTTGCTGGTTATTTGTGCCTCTATGGGGAAATAATGGCCTCTGGTTATCTATGGCTATCTATATGGCCTCTCGCGGCCTTACCTTATTAAGATACTATCCAGCCTTAGCCAGGTCTATTGGCCAGCCTTAGCCAGGTCTATTGGCCAGCCTTAGCCAGGTCTATTGGATAAACGCACCTTTTCACTTATCTGAAAAGTTAAAATTATTCATCATTCTGAGGAAGAGAAACTATGATGGAAAGACCGCCGTCTTGGCGATTTTCGGCACGAACATAGCCACCGATAGCTTCAACATTTCGTCGAACAATCCATAACCCAATTCCCATATGGTTCTCGTTATTAATCGGTTCGTCCTGGTCCTGACTCAACTTACGTGGTCGGTAGGAAACATAACGTTCAAAAATTCGCTCCAGTTCACTTTCTGGTACACCAGGTCCACGGTCCCGTACAGCAAGCTCAGCAGTCTTTTTACCATTGATCAACTCTACGGTGACGGTTGTTCCGCGTGGGGAAACCTCGAGGGCATTATCAATGATGTTTTCCAAAATTGTCTCGAGCATATCTTCGCCAGCCAACACCGAAATCTCATGATCGATAGAGCTTTGGAGAATAACGCCCTGTTCGGAAAAACTGACGTTATAAGCCTCTAACATTCGTAACAATAAGGCTGAGAGGCCGATATTTTCACGGGGAGGATCAAGGAGTTCTGCGGAGGTATGCTCCAAGTGCCTTGCGGTGGAGACCAGGTTTTCTAATCTATCCAGAGCTTCTTCAACAACTTGTAAGGCACGCTGTGCCCGCTTATTTTCAGGCTCAACAGTTTTATTAAGAGGCTCAAGAGCTTGACGAATTATTGCAAGCGGCGTCTTAAATGCATGCGCATTGTCTTCTGCTGCCCGTCGAATAGAGTCTGAAGATTCACGCAAAGTGTGTGTCATACGGTCAAATTCGTAAGCGACAGGTTCGAGTTCAGGAACTTTATTTCCAACCATAAAGCTGCTTTTACCAACCCTGCCCTCTCGAATCCCCCGTGCAAGATCACGAAACCGAGACAAATCCCGCCAAACCGTAAAAACAAGGATTGCCAGTATAAATGCCATACCAAGATAAATGGCCGAAGCGATCTGTACTTCTAGAGTTTTCCAATAGGGTTGGCCAATCGAAGAGCCAAGAAAAACTTGCGCTGACTGTGTCGCAATGACAGCCCAGCACCCTGCATCGGTCTGGATTGCGGTCATGGAGGTTAATAGCTCTTCCACCCCACTTGGACGTAAATGGCGTATCGCCATCGGGCGCTCAATCAAGCAACTAGCTGTGAGGTTATCAAACACCCCTTGTTCGACAAGGGCTGCTCTTTCCTTTCGCAGCTCATCAGGTGAGAGACGAGGCTCGGAAGCAACAAAGAAGACCCCCTGCACACCCTCTTCACCCGCAGGTCGGAAAAGCACCTTTATGCCGTTACCTTTAGTTGCGATCCGTTCAATTTCTTCGGGTAATTCCAAAAGAGAGGAAGGTTCTGCCCTCTCTAGCATTGGCCGGAGGCTTTCAGCCATCAAGCGTCCTTGCTCTCTAACCGCTGTCAAAACGATGTTTTGGCGATCGAGATCTGCTTGGCGAAACTCTTGATAAAGTAGTGCTGGCACCGCAAAAAACACCAATACCATGATGACGAATTTGGCAATAAGAGAGTGCAGCGCCCGATTGACACGGGACCGCCTTGCCTTGTATTCGTTGCCTAATGCCACAGTACTTTGAGTTTTCACGTTATAACTTCCTGACTACTCAGGCCGTACCTGACGGCCCATCGTTCCGCCAGCGATACCCAAATCCAGGATAATTCTCGATGTGCTCAAAGCCTTCATCGATTTCTCGGAACTTCTTTCTAATGCGCTTAATAAAAGACCTTACGTTTGCCTTATAGCCGTCAGTTCCATAACCCGCGACAAAATCCTTACCATGTACCAGATCATAGATCTGTCTGTAACTGACATCATTACCAATGCCCGTTGCCAAGAAACAGACAATAGCGAATTCAGTAAGGGTCAGATCGAGCTGGTCCCCTTTCCAATAAGCTCGCATAATATCTTCCCGGATTTCAAGATCACCCACTCTTGTAGAGGAGGGGTTCCCGGTCTGGTTTTCATTTTCTTGCGCAGGGGAGAAGCCCTTAGTTCCCTCAGCGATCAAGCGTAAACGTTGTAATATTATTGGCAGGCGCCTCGACTTATCGATAAAATCAACAGCCCCCCACCTTAGCGCAGCCTCTTCATATATTTCGTCACTCAGCATTGTAAGAAAAATAACCGGATTATCCATCCTTGCTTCTCGTAATCGACGCAAGACAGCAAGGCCATCAAGACCCGGCATCCGCCAGTCTAGTAAAATCGGATCTAGGGAAGGCTCGTTCAAAAGGAAACTCAATACATCGGAGCCATTGTCAAAATCTATGACATCAAAACCTTCTTCAGAAAGGTTCAATCCGAGCGATTCACGAAAAAGATCATCGTCATCAACCAGAATAACACGGGGACTACTGGTTTCGAGCACGGATGCTGCCATCATTTTATTTCTCCTACGATCACTATCTTTACCTTCGTCTAAGGGGTATTTGTCTTATGACCTTGAACCTTAGCTTATCCTGTTCCATCGCTCACTAAATCATGGCGAGGCATTATTGGGCACAACGGTCTTAACAGAAACAGAATCACTCAACAGTTTTTCAAAACAAGCCTGAATTATTGTCTGCTCTAGCTGACTTACATCTCCAGCCTCTACGTCTTTAGAAACTGTTCCCAAAGATTTTTCCACATTCCCCAGCATCTGTTCGGCACTATTTGCCTCATCCTGAAGTCCGCTTTCATAGGCCAGGACACGATAGTCTCCTGCTTGATCAAGTTTGGGATAAAAGAATATCTGCAAACTGCAAGATTCCATATCGTATCCCCAAACTCTCGCAGGATAGACATCGCGTATCCAACCAGGCTGACCTAGTTTCTCTTTAACTTGAAGAAAAGACATTCCCAATAACTGTTGAACGTCTGGGTTCTCAACAAGAGCAGTTTGATCAATAGTATCTATTGGCACTGCCTCAGATGTCTCACTGGCCAATTCCGGTGTACGTTCGGGTACAGAAGGGATAACATCAGGCTTCCACTTCGGCTTTGGCAAATCGAGCTCCGCGGCAGTTTCAGGTTCGTGTTTTGCACCACCACCTGCAGATTCTTTAGGTTGATCAGTATCGCTTTTTGGCACTACATCTTGCTTACCTGCAAAAATATCATTTGCCGAAGGCAGATAACTACAGCCAGACAGGAGTAATATTAATGCAGAGAGCTGTAGATAACCAAAAGCCCCCTCAAACCTATTCATTACGTGAAAATATCCCGGCATAAATTGTTTCATCGCGCGAGCGCTAACTATCCCTTATCGACACACGCCCCTCAAGGCTTGTGTTTTTTTTGTGTTCGGCGCTGTTATTCAGGAAAAATTTACGCCTTCTTTTCCTCGAAAAACCTTTTCGCAGGTGAAGAATATCAAACTTCTTACCTAAAAATGACAGCTGCTGTGTAAATGAAGAGCATTACACTTTCTAAATCGAGGTCAATAATACGGCATCCAGAGCCAAAGGGTAGAGAAAATGCTGAAAAAAAATAGTTATAAGAGTATGTCACCGATTACGTGTACGAATATCTCCCTTCCCGATACGGCCTCTTTCTCCGCAATCCCTCGAAGTAACATTGAAGTAATGTACCTCCGCGAGACAAAGGCTTATTTCATTGGAAATTTTGGTGCTCTGTCGTTTTTAGGTACGGCATGGAAAAGACCTCTTCAAACATTGCATGCCCGGTAATAAGTGGGTATTGAAGATCTCGTTTTTCATAGAAAATCCACTATTGCGTTTCCGTACGCTGGCGACAACTATATGATGTCCAGCAAATGGGAACATACGTCCAAGTCTAACCAGCAGGAACCGAATGAAAATCTGCCAAATTTGCGCTGTCGATTTCTCGCTTTATCACATGATACTCCCCTTAATGAAGGGCATGCGAGACGCAGGCCACGAAGTGGTAGGTGTGTGCAGCGATGGCCCGCTGGTTGAAAAAATTCGCGCAGAGGGATTTCGTGTCGAGACGATTGAGATAGAGAGAAGCCTCAATCTCTTTTCACATATAAAATCGTTTCAGAAACTAATGCGTTTTTTCAAAGATGAAAAATTTGATCTCGTACACGCACATACACCCGTTGCATCACTGATCGCCAGATTTGCAGCACGCGTGTCGAAGGTTCCCAAGATTGCCTACACGGCGCACGGCTTCTACTTCCATGAAAACATGCCCGCGTTAAAACGAAATATATTTGTTGGGCTGGAATGGTTGGCTGGACGATGTACCGATACTCTGTTTACTCAGGCAGAAGAAGATGCCGTAACAGCAAGAAAACATAATCTGTGTAAAAACGGTACGATTGTCGCCATTGGTAACGGGATCGACATCAACAAATTTTATCCTGCCTCACCAAAATCATATCGCAAGGCTCTCAGAACAGAACTCGGGGCCAGAGATGATGAGACGATTATCCTGATGGTCGGTCGTTTGGTACGTGAAAAAGGTTACGTTGAGCTTATTAATGCGATGCGAAAGGTCGATGCAACCCTTTGGATCGTAGGTGATCGTTTAGAAAGCGATCACGCATCCGATATTAACGAGGCTATTGAATTAGCCAATAACGATCCAAAGCTAAAAAAACGCATCCGATTTTTAGGGTATCGACAGGACGTCAATCAAATCATGCGCGCTTCTGACATCTTCACTCTCCCCTCCCACCGCGAAGGGATGCCAAGATCAATTATTGAAGCGATGATGACTGGGCTACCTGTAGTTGCGACAAACATTCGTGGTTCAAGAGAAGAAGTCATCGATGGCAAAACCGGCCTTTTGATCCCCCTACACTCTCCTGACAAACTAGCTGATGCTCTTTGCAAATTCGTCAACAGCCCCAAACTACGTGAAACGATGGGGAATGCCAGTAGAGAACGCGCCCTGGAACTCTATGATGAGCAAAAGGTAATTGCCAACCAACTCCAAATTCTTGCTCTTTCCTAAAAGGCGTAGGGAATGACGACTATTTTTACTAAAATCGCATTGGGATTATATGGCTCGACAGCGACTCTTCTTACGCCAGTTATCAAACACCACCTCAAAAAGCGCCGACTACGCGGAAAAGAACACCCCGAACGTCATCAAGAACGGTTAGGTTATACTCAACTCGAGCGGCCTAATGGCAAATTGATTTGGATACACGGCGCTTCAGTTGGTGAATCCCTATCCATTCTTCCATTAATAGCAGAACTGAATGAACAACAATCAAATCTAAAGTTCCTGATCACTACGGGGACAACAACTTCTGCCGAGTTAATGGGAAAGCGGCTCCCTGAAAACGCGATCCATCAATTTATTCCAGTTGATGTGCCTGCTGCCGTTGAGCGGTTTTTGACCCATTGGTCACCGAGCATTGGTTTAATTGTTGAATCTGAACTTTGGCCACAACTCATTTTTCGAGCTCAAAACCAAAGTGTCCCCTTACTGCTTATCAATGGACGGATGTCCAAGAGATCTACAAAGTCTTGGCGGAGATTTCCTTTTTTTATTAAAGATCTCTTAGGATGCTTCAAGCTTGTACTTGCTCAGTCAAAACAGGATGCCCTCCATTTTAGAGAACTCCGAGCGCCCAGGGTCTTGGAAAGTGGAAACTTAAAGTTTTCAGCAGAAACGCTTTCTTATGACAGCGCCAATTTTGAAGAACTTGGTAACTCAATCAATAATCGCCCGGTTTGGTTTGCAAGTTCTACTCATAAAGGCGAAGAGCTTTATTTCGCACGATTGCAAGAGAAGCTAAAAGACAAGGTCCCCAACCTTCTAAGCATCATCGCACCGCGCCACCCCAACCGGGGGCCCGATATCATTGCGGAGCTTGGATCGACTAATTTACAGGTTTCAACACGAAGTAAATCAGAGGCCATCCAGCCAGACACGGACCTGTATCTTGCAGATACCCTAGGCGAACTTGGGCTCTTCTATGAATTATCCCCTGTCGTTGTCATGGGCGGATCTTTTCTTAGAAAAGGAGGCCAAAACCTTCTCGAACCGGCGCGGCAAAACTGCGCCATTATCTGTGGCCCGGAAATGCAAAATTTCGAAGCGATCTGCGATGAAATGGTTGAGGCCGGAGCAGTTATAAAATTAGGGAATACGGATCAGTTAGAAGACCAGTTACTGCACCTTCTAACGCATATACAAGAATGCCAAAAGTTAGCAAAAACCGCTTCAAATTATATGACCAGCAAGGGTGAGGAAATCCATACCATCGCTGCGCGGGTGCTAGAAGAACTTTAAGCTTATTACCCTTGGTCGAGTGTTAAAGCCATTTCCTGTAACTCGGGCAGAGTTGACGGAACCATATAGCGTTCGAGAACATCAAGCGCCCCAGTTCCCTCACGTTTTATACCTGAATTTATTGCTTTTCTACTCATTAACAGGCCATTAACCCCCTGCTCTATAAGTATTTTATTCGTTACCTCATTCACATCCATACTCCCGCCAAAGGGAGCCGCAAAGATCCGACTGAGTTCTAGTCCACTCTCTGCTAACCAAGACTGACAACGCGTAATCTCCTCGCGTTGCTGCTCTTGCGTTAATGAAGATAAGACATAATGGGAGTGGGAATGGTTGCCATAGGTTATATAAGGATGGGAAATAAGATCATCTCGACGAGCAATGACATTTCCAAGTTGATTAGTAACCGCATCAAAAAGCTCTCGATCACGAAAAAAATCGTCGATTGCTTCGTTCACTACTTTACTATTTAAACTCGGATTTTTGGTGTCTTTATAAAACCGTTCCCGGCGCACTTCTGACATCCACGGGGCCTTATTACAATAACACAGGAAGTCATCGACCAACTGACTACCGATAAGATAGCGTATCTTGTCGCGCCAAAAGAGCTTCCCCTCCACCAGCGAACTATTAACAAAAACGGTAGCCGGAATTTTTTGATCAATCAACCAAGGAAGAGCGTTTGAAAAAACCGAAATGTAAGCGTCGTCAAAAGTGACAACCGCCAGTCCCTTTCGGTTATTCGATATCGAAAATTCCTCAAGAGCGACGATATCAAAGTTCTGTCTGAGCCATGTAATCTGGTGTCGGAAATTTTCAGGAGAAACATTATGAATGCGACTCTCCAAACCAGACGGAATATCGCTAAACACACCGTGGTAAAGCAAAACATGGCCGCCACCATACTGATTTGACAATCTTATCAACCTAACCGTTTTAAAACGTTCGTGTGGCCAAAAATCTATTCGCTGAATGCAAAAATTTCAACTCGACGATCTTCGTCCTTTTTATCCGCAGTTCCCCAAAACGAAAAACTGCCATAAGCCTCTCCACGAAAAACCGTTTCAATTCGTTTTTTCTCAATGCCTTTTATAATCAGATAGCGTTTGGCACTCTCCGCTCTCTTCAAAGAGAGTTTTTTATTCGCTTCCGGATCACCTTCTTTATCGGCTTGCCCCACGGCACAAATTTTAAGGGACGGATTACCCGTTACAACGTCAACAAGTTGATCGATCTTTTTTTTAGCCTCTGTAGTCAAAGCCGTTTTCCCACTATCGAAATAGAGTACTTTCTTAACGATAGGAGACAGATCAAGAATTTTTGTACAATCTATCGGGCTCGCCGAAAGGCTTGATGAACCGAAAGAAAGTATCACCGCACTCATTACTGCTGTGAGCTTCAACATCATCATATCCCCTTAAAGACAACCAGTAGAGAATTCTAGTGTACCAAATGGAAATCCAGATAACCAGATCAGGCGACTTCTCGAGTTAGCGAAGAGGAAAGAAATTCTTCGTAAGCCCGTACAATAACACCTTCATCTGCTCCAGGTTTAAACGCATTCTGGCTCAAACTCCGTCGCCAAGCGCGTGCCCCAGGCAGGCCATTAAACAACCCTAATACATGCCGAGTAATTGATTTAACGGGGACCCCTTCGGCAACTTTCAAAGCTGCATATGCAACGAGCGCATCAACGATTTCAGATCTATCTTTCACACCAGGTTCGGCATAAAACCTTTGATCTACTTCAGCCATCACATAGGGGTTTTGATAGGCCTCACGACCAATCATCACTCCATCAACATGTTCTAAATGGTCTTGCGCGGCTTCGAGAGTTTGAACTCCACCGTTAAGAATGACTTCCAATTCAGGAAAATCCTGCTTAACCCGATACACGATATCATACCTGAGAGGCGGTACTTCCCGATTTTGTTTCGGGCTCAAGCCTGCTAGCCAAGCCTTACGAGCGTGGACGATCAAAGTTTTACAGCCAGCATCAGCGATTTTACTTATCAGGGCATGTAAGAATTCATAAGAATCCTGATTATCAATACCAATCCGCGTCTTCACTGTAGAGGCCAAACCAGATTGAGCCATCGCGGACACGCACTCAGCGACCAGATCCGGCTCTGCCATCAGACAGGCCCCAAAACGTCCTTTTTGTACGCGATCACTAGGACATCCAACATTGAGATTGATCTCATCATACCCAAAATCTGCCGCCATTTTGGAACAAGTTGCAATTGCTTCGGGATCACTTCCGCCAAGCTGCAAAGCTATAGGATGCTCTTTATCATCAAATTGTAAAAACCGCTCAGGATCGCGTCCATGCAACAAAGCACCCGTTGTGATCATCTCGGTATAAAGAACAGTATGCTTGGAGATCATACGCAGGAAAGATCGTTCGTGCCGATCGGTCCAATCGAGCATCGGCGCGACACATATCTTACGGTTCAAAACCTTTTGTTCCACAAACTCACCTTTACTAATTCCTGTCCCGCCTTCAACTTTGAAATGGTGGCGGCTTATGCGGACAAATCAAAACTATTGGCTTCGTATAATAGCCTGCCTCAACATTTACCAGTAATCTCATAAATTTCAGGTCTGTTATTTAAGACAAGAACCATTAATACCTTCTAAAAACAGATCCCGAAGTAACTTACCCGCAGGTCCCAGAGATTCAGGTTTTGAAACAACAAGTGATAGCCATATTTTTCGAGAGAGAATATTCTCCACCTGTAAAGAAACAAGCTTTCCAGATGCAAGGTCACCCTCAACTTCATGCCGAGGTAATAAGCAGAAACCCATTCCCTGGTGCAAACAAGAAAGTGCAGCACTTAAACTATCAACCGTCCAACGCTGCTCTGCTTTTAGCCACCCCCTGTCCTTAGTTTCTTTAGACATTTTTTCGGAAATTACGATTTGCAAGTGCCCGGCCAAATCCCTTTCGGGTACGAGCCCCTTTCGCTTCGCCAAAGGATGACTGTTGTGAACAACGGTTAACATCTCAATTTCTATGAGAGACGTCCCGGAATGCCCCTTTGGAAGAAAGCTGGCAATTGCCAGGTCAACTTCTTTGTTCGCAATTGCGGAGATCGTCGCCCCGATTACGGTATCTTTGATGCGCAACCTACAGCCTCGACTTTGAGGGTAAAAAGCTTTCAAAGTATTGAACAGGCAACTGGTAGGAAAAATAGATTCTACCGCAATGGACAGTTCGGTTTCCCACCCCTCAGATAAAGTTTTAGCTGTCATTTGTAGTTCTTCAGAGTTTTCCAAAAGGCGTGCAGAGCGCCTTAGCAGCACTTCCCCCTCAGAAGTCAGCACAAGAGATTTTCCTTCGGTCCTTACAAGAGGTACCCCAAGAAGATCTTGCATTTTAGAAAGTGCGTGATGTAACGACGAGTGACTTTTATTCAGCTCTTTAGCTGCATGGGCATAACCGCCAAACTTTATAACAGCATGAAAAATACGCCACTGCTCAAGAGTTACGGGGCCAATCACAATCAATCTTTCTATTCATTCGACACAAACTGTCAATTTATAACAATTTTATTTATTAAAACGAACACTAATTCTTGTTGTAACGGAAATGCAAGGAGAATCCCATGAGCAAGAACTTACTGGTTATCAACTCAAGCCCTCTCAGCCAGGGCTCAAAATCTCGCGCTTTAACAGATACTTTTTCAAAAGAGTGGCAACTTAAAAACTCAGAAGTTAGCGTCATTGAACGCGACCTAAGCAAAACGGCCCTAGGTCATTTAGACGAAGCAACAATCGGCGCATTTTTCACCCCCGAAGATCAACTTAGCGATAGCCAAAAAGAGCTCGTTGCCCTCTCTAACACCTTGGTAGATGAACTCGTAAAAGCCGATACCATCATAATAGGTGCACCAATGCACAACTTTTCAATACCTTCGACTTTGAAGTCATATATTGATCTTGTTGCCCGCGCCGGAAAAACTTTTACTTATACAGAAGAAGGCCCCAAAGGGCTTTTAAGTGGTAAAAAGGCCTATGTTCTTGCAGCAACTGGTGGCGACTATAGAGAAGGTAGCCCCGCAAGCGGTATGAACTTCGTAGATCCTTATCTACGCACCGTACTCGGCTTCTTAGGTCTTCGTGACGTAGAATTCATTTCTGCTGCAAATTCTGCCAAGAGTGACGAAGGCTTAAATGAAGCTCAAGAAATTCTCAAGCAGGCAATCGCTGCTTAAGTATACGGTTTTACATCCAAATTTTACTGCGCAAAAAATACTTAGAAAGGCGGCCTGCTAGAGGTCGCCTTTTTTATAAAGAGGAGGAAACCAGACCACTAAGCCCCACATTACACAAAATACAATCAGTCCAATTCATCTGTCTTGCGCTTTTAAAACAAAATTACCCACACAATTCGCTTAATAACCACTTATTTCCCACTTTTCAACTTGCTCCGAATCAATTTCCTTCGTAGTATTCCCACATAAGTCAGAAACTGACACAAACACCGTTTAAATTCGCGTACAGATAAAATACGCCCTGATACGAAAGAGGAAGCCCGGTATGATCAAAGCCATCACCTTTGACCTATGGGATACCATCGTCGATGACGATTCTGATGAACCCAAGCGCGCGGCTAAAGGTCTAAGGACTAAAAAAGAAGAACGCCGTCATATCGTATGGTCCGCGCTAAACGAAGTTGAAGCGATTGACTTGGAAACCGTCAACCTCGCTTATGACGTTGCCGATGCCTCTTTCAATATTGTTTGGAAAGAACTCTTCATCAACTGGACCGTGGAACAGCGCATAAATGCTATTCTCAACGGTCTGGGCCGCCGCCTTCCAGAAGAGCTTTTCAACCGCGTCGTTAAAGAAACCGGCGACATGGAGGTCAATATCGCACCAAATGCAATCGAAGGTGTGAAAGAGGCACTTGCCGATTTGGCCAGTCGCTACAAACTTTGTATTGTTTCGGACGCCATCGTCACACCCGGAACGGGCCTGCGCCAGATCCTAGAAGACTACGACCTGAAACAATATTTCAGTGGTTTTGCTTTTTCAGATGAAGTTGGCCATTCAAAACCTCATCGCAGCATGTTTGATACTGCCGCTAGTCAGGTTGGGGTCAAGGTCGAAGAAATGCTTCACATCGGCGATCGCGACCACAATGATATCAAAGGGCCGCACGCTCTAGGCATGAAGGCTATTCTCTTCACCGCGACACGGGATGCCGACAAAGACCACACCACCGCGGACGCTATCGTTGATAGTTACGCGGACTTGCCAGCCACGATTGATCGCCTGGCTGAACTAAGTAGATAACAAATATAAACACCCACTCGGAGAAGACGAGATGTCTCAAAACCCGCGTTTCCTAATAGTCGATGGCTATGCCAAAGAAGGTCGCGATGGCCTGAAAGAAGGCGGCGCCTCTACTGCAGGTGATCTTTACGTTAAGATGCTCGAAGCTCAAAGTCCCGGCGCACAGTGTGACATCGTATACCCGGCCGATCCGGGCGCAACTTTGCCATCAGGCAC
Organism: uncultured Rhodospirillales bacterium; assembly: GCA_913060675.1. Taxonomy (GTDB): domain Bacteria; phylum Pseudomonadota; class Alphaproteobacteria; order Kiloniellales; family Kiloniellaceae; genus Kiloniella. Next base: position 6,742 of record CAJXUS010000026.1, on the reverse strand, counting down.
TGGCCTAGACCAATACGATGGTATTGCCTGGACGGGTTCTAGCCTCACAGTTCATTCCGATGATCCAAAAGTAGTTCCACAGATCGAATTTGCCAAAGCAGCATACAATGCTCAGGTACCAAGCTTTGGAAGCTGTTGGGCTGCACAGATCTCCGTTGTAGCCGCAGGTGGCGCCTGCGCTGTAAACCCCAAAGATCGTGAAATGGGCTTTGCTCGTAAGATTTCACTGACTCCCGAAGGTCGTGCACACCCGATGTACGAAGGCAAGAAATCCGTTTTTGATGCCTTTATCAGTCACGACGACGAAATCACCCATATGCCGCCAAACGGGCAAGTATTGGCATCAAACGACTGGACTTCCGTACAGGCTGTATCTGTTACCCATAAAGGCGGCGTGTTCTGGTCCATTCAATATCATCCGGAATACGACCTGCATGAGATGGCGCGCCTTTGTTATTGCCGCAAACAAAAGTTGGTCGACAAAGGATTCTTCCTCAACGTTGATGATGCTCAAAAATTTGTGGACATGCTTGAAGCTCTCCACCAAGATCCAAGCCGAAAAGATCTCTGGTGGTTGCTTGGTATCGACCACGACATCATGAACGCGGACATTCGTCAGGCGGAAGTGAAGAATTGGATCGAACGCCTTGTTATCCCAACAATGGCACGTAGACGTTAATCGCTATAGATTTCTGTTACAATCAGGTCTGTAGCTCAAAATGAGAAACAGACCTGATTTAAGATGAGTAATACTTCCAAAACAAAAAACTCCCAAAAAAGTTCCCGGGCTCCTCGCGCATGGCAGCGCATGTTAAGCGGCCGCAGGCTGGACCTGCTCGACCCCTCCCCCCTCGACATTGAAATAGATGATATTGCTTTAGGGCTGTCTCGCGAAGTTCGCTGGAATGGGCAAACAGTCGGCGAATGGGGCTATACAATTGCCGAACACTCTTTGCTGGTCGAAGAAATTGTTGGCTTAATAAAGCCAAATGTTAAAACTGAGATCCGATTAGCAGCACTTTTACATGACGCCCCGGAATATGTGATCGGCGATCTTATCACACCCTTCAAATATGCCATCGGTACAGGGTATAAAGGTATTGAAAACCACCTTATGGAAGCAATCCATGTTCGCTTTGGATTACCTGCCAATCTCTCTGATACCATCAACAAGCTTATAAAACGCGCAGACCGAATGGCCGCCTACTTAGAGGCCACTCAACTGGCAGGTTTCAATGATAAAGAAGCCAGTAAGATATTCGGTAAACCCCGCGCGATGCCAAACATCCGAATTTCAGGTGTCTCTCCACAAAAAGCTCGCGAAGATTTTCTAAAACGCTTCAACGAACTGTCCTGATTATTAATGAACTTCCCGCAAGGACTGGTTTACCCGGTGGAGTTTCTCTGGGTTACGCATTATATAGATATTACTGAGATGCTCCTGATCATACGCAAAGGTAATCGCTCCGGTAACGGTACCCTGCTCTCGAAGGACAATACCTAACTGGCCATTTAGCCGCGTTACGATCTGCTCACAATCAATCCATGCCGGCCCAAGAGTTTGTAAAATAAAGTCCAACACGCCTTCTTTCCCACAGAGAATTTCCCTTATAGCAATTACCTTGCCCCCACTGTCTGCACAAAGCTGAATATCCGCTGAAAGGAGGCTACCAAGCTTCTTAGGCGACCCGCTCACAAGCGCTTCTTGAAAAGCTCCCAGTAGCTCAACTTGTCTATCTTGCGGTGTATTTTGTCGAACGTCAGAAACATCAATGTTTTTCTTAGCCCGAGAAACCAGCTTTCGACAGGCTGCTTCGGAGACCTCTAGGACACCAGCTAAGTCAGCATAAGAATAATCGAAAATCTCACGCAGAAGGTAAGCCGCTCTTTCTTTAGGTGTTAGCCGCTCCAATAATAGCAAGAAGGCCGTCGTAACAGATGAGGCAAGCCCAACCTTATCCTCTGGCGTTTCTTTAAGTTCATCCACCAAAGGTTCAGGGAGCCAGGTCCCGACATAGCTAATTCTAGATCTGTGACTTGCCTTTAAGAGATCTAGAGATCGTCGTGTACAAGCGGTCATAAGCCAAGATTTAGGCTTGAGGATTTTATCTTTATCAGCAGATGACCATTTTAAAAATGTATCCTGCACAGCGTCCTCAGCTTCGGCAAAGGAGCCCAAAATCCGGTAAGCCAACCCGACAAGTGCCGGGCTGGTTTGCTCAAAAATTAAGGTATCTTTTACGTCCATCATATCAATGTTTCGAAATTTGGAATCTATTCCAAAGATTGATCATACAAACCACCGTTGTCAAAACGGATATTTCATTATCAGAAAAGTGCACTTTCAACTCGCTTCGTAAAGGCGCGTACTCAATCTTCTGGTCAAGATCAGTCAATGCTTCTGTCCAAGCAAGGGCCGCTTTTTCTCTATCGTTAAAATCCCGGACGTGACGCCACACAATCAAACGATCAAGCCGTTCATTGGTTTCCCCAGCATCACGAGTTTCGGCACTGTGCATTTTAATGCAAAACCCGCATTGGTTAATTTGTGAGGCTCGCATTTCCACAAGATGAATGATCTTGGGATCAAGCCCATGTTTTGCAATTGTCTTATGAACCCCACCGAGTTGTTCGAGAATATCTCCGATTTCCTGTTCATAACGCACTGGGCTAGTTACAGCCATTATCAATCTCCATGATTACAAATTGTGACATCATCGTCATGAAGTAAGACGATTGAGCCTCGACACTTGTGACACGGGGAGGAAATAAAACTGCGTTTATTGACTATATTGACTAAAAACAGCACTCGACCTTAGCCATGAAAGACTTCAGCGACTTTATGGAACTCTTTTACAACTCTCAGGTCCCGTCGACGTTTGAGAGTTAATAAAAATTCTATGGTTTCAAGTTCGGCATCCTCAACTTCCATCACATGGATCCGCTGATCACTTGGTAATTCATGGGATGATACGATCCCCAGACCAAGACCTGCAGCAACGACTTCCAGCAGAGTTTCACGGCTGGCCACTTCCATCACGGGCGTAATTTGAACACCTGCTTCTTTACAGGCGCTCTCAAAAACCTGGCGGGTAATTGACTCAGGCTCTCGCCAAATCATCTTTTCTGAGATCAACTCTTCAAGCCTGAGACTTTGCTTGTTCTTTATGGCCCAAGGATGTTCTCGTTGGCAAAACACGACCACGCGGTGAGTGTGGAAAGGAATGGCTTCGACCAATAAGTTTTCTTCCCAACCAGTTTGTAGTGCGAGATCAACTTTTTCCGTTAACAGATCCGCCGTAACCTTTTGCGAATTTCCGATATTGAGCCCCACATGCACCTCTGGAAATTTTTCCTGAAAGGCGGCAAGAACGGGGACAATAAAGTAAGGACTTCCAGCGGCAATTCGGAGAGTGCCGCGTGTTAAATTCTTTGTGGCACTGAGCAGTTCAGACGCCTCAATCTCCATCGCAAAAATTCGGGTACTTATCCCGGCAAGATCAACCCCGACATCCGTTAACTTTACTCCTCGACTTCCCCGCCGAAAAAGACTGACTTCATACCGCTCTTCCAACGTCCTGATATGGGTGGTCACTGCCGGTTGACTTATGGAGAGACGTTCAGCGGCGCGGGTAAAGTTGCCTTCACGAGCCACAGCATCAAAGGCGCGAAGTTGGGTAAGGTTCATCTTGCTACTCATAATTTTTAATTATAGGAGAGATTAAAACTAACAATTAGAGTTATATCATTTAAATGTCCATAATCCAGGATACTTCTTTCAAAAGTCCTCAATACTTTCATTAAGGTCACGGTTATGAGCATCACCAATGATAAGATCACACAAGTCACCCCCCAAGGTGCAGAAGGGGATGTTAATCACTCCCCACGGCGCAAAGACTGGCATGATCGCAATATAGATGATGGCGCTAAAGATCTCCTGGCCCGTGATGAAAAAGTATTTCTTCATCAGTCAGTTTCGACACCTTGCCTTTCTGTGATCAAAAAGGCTGAGGGGATCTGGATAGAAGACAATCGAGGCCACCGCTTCATGGATTTTCACGGTAATAACGTGCATCACATCGGCTACGGTCACCCCCGCTTGAAAGACGCCATCAAACAACAGCTCGATGACCTGCCATTTGCCCCTCGACGTTTCACCTGTGACCCAGCAGTAGAGCTTGCTGAAAAACTGACTGAGCTGGCCCCAGGCGATCTCAGCAAAGTTCTTTTTGCCACCGGGGGGTCCGACGCGATTGAAATTGCCCTTGCCTACGCTCGGGCAAAAACTGGTCGTTTCAAAACGATATCCTTTTGGGACTCCTTCCACGGGGCCGGCTTTGGTGCCCGTTCAATCGGCGGAGAAGAAATGTTTCGCTCAGGTCCTATAGGACCACTTTTACCGGGGACAGAGCACGTTCCCCCCTTTGGTGATTATCGTAACGCCTGGGGCGTAAAGGAAGGTTCAGCAGAACTATGCGCCAATACCATTCGTTATGTGCTTGAAAAAGAGGGTGATGTTGCTGCAGTCATTGCAGAGCCCACACGCGCGGTACCCTATATCGCACCTCCTGGCTTTTGGAAAAAGGTGCGTGAAGCCTGCAACGACTTTGGTGCTTTGCTGATCTTCGATGAAATCCCAACTGGTCTTGGTAAAACCGGCAAGATGTTCTCTTGTGAGTACGATGAGGTCGTACCTGATATCCTCGTGGTCGGCAAAAGCCTTGGCGGAGGTATACTTCCAATCGCAGCCACCATTTGCCGTCCGGATCTCGATATCGCTGATCGTTATGCCTATGGTCACTACACCCATGAAAAGAACCCGGTCACCACGCGCGCAGCCTTGACGACTCTTCAGATTATTGAAGACGAAGGCCTCGTCGATAACGCCGCCAAAATTGGTGCCTATGCTCTGGAACGCCTCCAAGAGATGATGACCCGCCACCCACTCATTGGAGATGTACGCGGTCGAGGATGCCTGTTCGGCGCAGAACTCGTAACGGATAGGGATAGCCGCACTCCTGCAAATGACGCAGCAGACATGGTGCTTTATCGCGCTCTGGACAAAGGTCTAAGCTTTAAAACCACCATGGGCAATGTCCTTACTTTCACCCCGGCACTGGTGACCTCTCAAAAGGACATGGAGTACGCCATGAATATCATTGATATCTGCTTGGGCGAGGTGGAGAGAGAATTGGGGTATAAGTAGTGTCAATATTCCCGATCTCACAGAATGATTTAAACATTGTGGGATCGGGGATGAATACCTAATCTTCAGCCATGACTGATATCCTCTTTCGCCACGCTAAAGAAGCCGACCTCCCCGCCATCATAGCCATGCTGGCCGATGATGCCCTTGGGGCAAAACGCGAGGACAATTCCTTGCCGGTGAATGCGAAGTACCTTGCTGCTTTTGAAGCCATCGATCGCGATCCCAATCAATATCTGGCAGTCGTTGAACAAACTAGTGAGATCATTGGTTGTCTGCAATTGACCTTTATTCCGGGGCTTTCCCGGCTTGGTATGTGGCGCGGACAGATAGAGAGCGTTCGCATTGCGTCCTCTCACCGAGGATCAGGGCTTGGTAGCCAAATGTTCGAATGGGCCATTGAACAATGTCGGGGACGCGGTTGTGAGTTGGTCCAGCTTTCTACTGACAAATCTCGGCCTGAAGCTTTGAATTTTTACGGAAAATTAGGCTTCAAAGCCAGTCATGAAGGTATGAAACTCAGCCTTTGAAATCCTGCGACTGAAAGAACCATACAACTTAGCCTAGGCTCGCGACCCTCTAGATAGATCCTTTTTTCTCAATCACGAGCACTCTGGCTTCCCCTAACGGGTGGGCAACATGCTCGTCGCCATTTTCAGCGTGAAAAATATCTCCCGGGTTCATAATCTGATGATGTTCCATCCCCTTATTTCGGTAGAACATCTTCACTTTTCCATCGAGCACAACAAAAACTTCATCGCCATCGTTTTGGTGCCACTTATAGGGTTGATCCGTCCAATGAAGTCGTACTGTTGCCCCTTCGATTTCAGCGATATCCAAGGCGTCCCAGGCTTTATTCCCGGTAAAATTACTCGGCTCAACAAATTTCATAGCACATCCCATCTCAATGTAATTAAATCCAATAACACAGAGGTTAGAAACTTGTTGAGACCAAAGATATAGACATGATGTAGTGTAGAGACTGTTATTATGACTAGGGTCAGGACCTATTTATTCAACAGGAAAATAAGGCGCGCCAATTGGACAACAAAGATCAAAAGCTCCTCATGTTGTTGCGTGAAAATGCCCGGGCTTCAATTAAGGAGCTTGCTGCAGGTATCAATCTCTCCCGCACAGCTCTCATGGAACGGCTCAAGCGTTTGGAAAGGGACGGTGAGATTACGGGCTACACCTTAAAGCCGCCCCAAAAAGAAAAATCTCTCCGGCTCTTTCTCATGATTAAGACGCACCAGCCTTCTTGTGAACTTATCGCCCCAAGGCTGAAAGGTATCCCCGGAATTACCGCCTGCCATTCCCTCGGCGGCGCCATTGATATGATGATTGAGGTCTCAACCGATACCTTGGAGCGCGCAAACGAGATCAGAGAAACATTGTCTGCCTATCCAGAAGTGAGTGAAGTGACCACCTCCACCCTTTTGAAAACTCATATCAAGCGGCCCCGGTAAAGTTCGGGGTAAAGTTCGGGGTAAACAAAAAAGCCGCCTCTAGGAATCCCAAGAGACTGTCTCTTATACA
>CAJXUS010000025.1 GCA_913060675.1 uncultured Rhodospirillales bacterium | reverse complement strand
ATACGAGATCAGCCTCGGTCTCGTGGGCTCGGAGATGTGTATAAGAGACAGGAAATAATTATACTTTTTTAAATCAAGTTCAATCCGATATTTGATGCAGTAGGTAATTAATTGCCAAAACTGAAGATGCCCCAAAAAGAGACCCGAGAAATAATATGATGCGCAATACAAAGGATACTTACGGTTGGCTTGCCCGATCCCTGCATTGGCTAATTGCCTTGGCTGCTATTGGTCTCTTTGGCCTTGGTTTGTATATGGTTGAACTCACCTATTATGATGCCAACTACCAAACCTTTCCGCACTGGCATAAGTCAATTGGCATTTTAGTCGTAATAACAATGGTGGCCCGTTTGTTATGGCGGCTTTTCACGATCACTCCTGATCCCGTCGCTGGCGGTAAGCCATGGGAACACAAAGTCGCTACACTGGTACATTTTGTTCTCTATGCACTACCCTTTGCGCTTATTATTTCGGGTTATCTGATATCAACCGCAGACGGAAGATCCATTTCCGTTTTTGACCTATTCGAAGTTCCCGCTCTTTTCCCCGCCGTAAAGGGAATGGAAGACATCGCAGGTCTTACACATGAAATAATCGCCTGGTCTTTGGCAGGTATAGTTGTACTCCACGCATTTGCTGCCCTCAAACATCACTTTATTGATAAAGACCGCACACTACTCCGCATGATCAAAGAGACGAACTAAACAATAAGTTTCATTTCCAAAATCCGTCCTAATTCAACAAACAGGAAAAACACGATGTTTAAATCAAAATTTAAAAAAGCAGTAATCGCCTCGATATTATCTTTGGGTATTACTGGCGGTATCGCTGGTAACATTACTGCTGCATCAGCAGAGAGCTATACTTTGGACACCAAAGGTGCTCACGCCTCCATCCAGTTCAAAATCAGCCACTTGGGTTATTCCTGGGTACTGGCCCGCTTCAACAAATTCGAAGGTCAGATGGAATTTGACGCAAGCAACCCAGAAGCTTCTTCTGTTAACATTACTGTCGATACTGCAAGCCTGGATTCAAATCATGCCGAGCGTGACAAACACCTCCGTAGTGGTGATTTCTTTGATGTATCAAAATTCCCAACCGCAACTTTCGTAAGCACGGGCCTGAAATCAACTGGTGACAAAACTGCAACTCTTAACGGCGATCTGACCATTAAAGGTGTGACCAAACCAATTTCCATGGACGTAAACTGGATTGGCGGCGGTGATGATCCTTGGGGTAATGTACGTCAGGGCTTTGAAGGTTCTACTGTAATCCCTGTCGGCGATTACGGCATGCTCAACATGGGTCCAGCCGCTCAGGAAGTTGAAATCCTCGTCTTCTTTGAAGGTGTGCGTCCTAAATAACAGTCTAAAATAATACTACAGAGGAGGCGTTTGCCTCCTCTTTTTTTATTCAGATTGCCCGCTCAAAAACACAACAAATCTTCAATTTAAAAATTTAGTTATCAATGACTTAACCAACTTAACCCGTTCGCTCTGCACTGATTTATTATTAACGCAAAGATATAATGTTTCGTAGGTCGGCTTAGGTAAAAAATGTATACGGATAAGATCTTGAGATCTGAATTGTTGAGCGGCATGAAGTGGCAATACCGTAAAACCCAGTCCATGACTGACAGGTTCACAAATTAAGCCTATCTGATTAGAAAAACCCTTATGCGGAAATTGATTTGCATGCTCAAACTCTGTGAAGTTCTGGCTTAAAAGTAACTGTGCATGGTAACTACCATCCGGGTGAGAAATAAACCCCAACTTCATTAAAGCCGACCAGGTAATATTTTCAATGTTTGCCGGTGTTACAAGCACGATAGGTTCAGTTGCTATTCTCTGGCTTGAAATATTATCTAACTTACTAAGTTCAGTCATCAGGCCAAAATCGTAATTTCTCTTATAAAGAGTTTTTTCAATGCCCGTATTCGGGGCAAACGAATAATCAATAATTAAATTTCGATGCTCACTTTGAAGGTTGAGTAAATACGGATAAAGCTTCAAACCAATACTGCCAGGCGAAGCAATTTTAACGACACCTTCGTATTTATCATCCTGTTTAACTGACAGTTCCAGCTCTGCAAAGGAGAGCAAAATTTGTTGTCCTTGTTCGTAGAGCCGTTTTCCAGTTTCCGTCAGTGTAAATGACTTCCCTTCTCTTTGAAGAAGAGCCTTGGTCAGTTGTTGTTCAAGCTTTTTGATATGCTGACTGACGCCAGATTGGGTCATATTTAACTGCTCAGCAGTTCGGGTAAAATGCCCCACATCTACAAGAGTACAAAAGGTATTGAGCCACATCTGATTAAGCATTACAAAACATACTCATAATAATTAATAATGATAATTTTTCTTAATCTATCATCCCTTCTATTCTTTGCACATCAATTTTTCAAAGGTGAATACGATGAGCAAAGAATATCCAAGAACTTTTTCACACATTGGTATTTCTGTACCGGACCTCGAGCAGGCGGTTAAATTTTATACGGAGGTACTTGGTTGGTATTTAATTATGAAGCCAACTGAAATAACTGAAGACAAGAGCCCTATTGGTGAGATGTGTACCGATGTCTTTGGTGCTAAATGGAAAAAATTCAAAATCGCCCATCTATCCACAGGCGATCGGGTTGGTGTGGAGTTGTTCCAGTTTTCAAACCAGGAAAATCCCAAAGATAATTTTGAATATTGGAAAACAGGTGTGTTCCATTTTAGTGTTCAAGACCCTAACCTGGAAGAATTAGTAGAGAAAATTGTTAACGCGGGTGGAAAAAAAAGAATGGCTGAGCCAAGATATTACTACCCAAATGAAAAACCATATCGCATGATTTACATGGAAGATCCATTTGGCAATATTCTTGAAATTTATAGCCACAGCTATGAGTTAACTTACGCAGCTGGTGCATACTGAACATCCTAATCTATACTCAGATATGAATGTTCGTTTGCGAGATGTAATTTGGATAAAGAAATATGACGCTAGGTTTTAAAACCCGAATTACTGACCTACTCGACATTCAACACCCGATCCTTTGTGGCGGGATGATGCATCTGGCTGATGCAACTTATGTTGCAGCAGTGGTCAATGCCGGGGCAATGGGATTTATCTCAGCCCTCACCTTCCTTGATCCAGTGCAGCTCCGAGACGAAATCCAAAAGTGTCGCGACCTCGTCGGGAACAAATCCTTCGGCGTGAACCTCTATATTTCCCCACGCGACGATGCCAATAACAGGCTGGAGAATTTACTATCCGTTGTTCGTGATGAACAAGTCGCTGTCGTCGAAACCGCTGGGGGAAATCCAGGGCAGATTGTCCCTTTCATGAAAGAAGCCGGTATCATAGTCATTCACAAGGTCCCTGCCGTTCGCTTTGCCCTGTCGGCAGAACGCGCAGGTGTTGACGCCATTATCCTGATCGGCGCAGAGTGTGGCGGTCATCCCGGCTATATGATGGTCGGGTCTATGGTGCAGGGCGCAGAAGGCCCGCAAAAACTCTCCATCCCTGTGGTCTTGGGCGGCGGTATCGGACACGGCAGCCAACTAACCGCGGCTCTCGCCATGGGCTGCGAAGGTGTTCTTATGGGAACCCGCATGCTGGTATCTGAAGAGATCTGGGCGCACAGGGATTACAAAAAACGCATCATCGAGGGTAATGGGTTGGATAGTCTTGTGGTTCAGACAACGATCAAAAACCATCACCGCGTTTTGCACAACGAAACGTCTGAAGCGGTAATGGAATTAGAGCGCCAAGGCATCAAAGATTACGAGAGTTTTTCTCATCTGCTCAGCGGTACCCTAGCACGCGAAGCCTATGCCTCAGGTGATACCAGCCAGGGTTTGCTCGACTATGGGCAAAGTGCTTGTTTTGCCAATGAGATTGAACCCGTTCAGCAAATTATTTCTCGCTTTATCGATCAAGCCTTCTCTGCGGCTGAACGGCTTCCAGCAGTCTTGCGTTAACGTGCCCTAAAGAAGGATTGTATATGGAATAGCTTCCAAACCCAGCCCCGAAATTTAGAAACCAAACCGGGGCTGTTGGTTATAGAATAGGATCTAACCTTGGACTAAATCATTCAGTTTGGGGAACCGAGATCGTGTTTGATCATGGCCTGATAAAGGTAAGGAAAACCTTCGTCATCTTTGCCAATTATAAGACTTCCTGAGACATCCCAACCATCATTGAGCATGGAAGTCACCTTTTCATTGAGGTCTTCTCGACTGTGCTCAAGCACAAGTTCATACTTTTTCATTATAATCTCCTCTTCCCTGCCCAGAACTCTAGCTCACCCAGAGTTTTGGGATTTGGTTGTCCTAGAGATCATGCCTGAGAAAGATTAAGAGGATCTGAAAATCCGAAGTCATCTCAAAAGCCAACCTCCTTAAAAGATTATGGCGACCTTCTTTAAAACTCTAACTGCTGGGAACGGTAGTATGGCTGAACATGGCATTTTTTTGAACCTGGTCGAGATCTTGCTCGATAACCTCATCAAGGCGCATTAAGAGTTCATCTGACAAAGAGTTCTGACCAATCATGATATGGATAGATCCCAAATCAACTTTTACATTATTATGCGGAACAATAAGCCCTTCCAAACCGTCAGCTTTAATACGCGCCTTACCGGTTTCCATATCTACCATAAAACCATCTACACGGCCGCCGACCAGCATATGGAAGTTTTCACCACCGATATTTTTATACAAGTGTTCGCGAAACTTAGGGTTTTCTGACAATTGTTCAAATTCTTCGCCGAGATAAGCATTACGTGAAATCCCAAGGCGGAAATTTGTTCCTAAAATATCATTTAAACTTTGAAAGTGATCGAACTCTGTACGTCCAGCCTTCATGAAAAGCCAAACGGTTTCGCTGCGATAAGCTGTGCTGAACTTGGCGTACTGGCGCCGTTCTTGCGTATCGGACATCCCCAGCAGAACATCAAGCTTGCCTTCTTCCATTTCTTTCAACAGGCGTGCCCAGGGTTTTTTAACGTATTCAAGCTCACACCCAAGCGCACCGAGATATTTCTCCGCCGCTTCTATATCAATACCCATCGGGTTTGCCATGGGAACAGCATCCGCAGGAAAAGCAGGGTTCACAATTTGATATGGTGGCCAGTCAATCCAGCCCACGGTAAGCCGCCCACAAGCTTCGCTTGCATATGAAATATTACTAGAAAATACCAGCGCCGTACTAAACAGCCCCAAAGACAAGGTTAACTTTGCCCACAGCAGTGTTATTTTTGGCATGTTTTACCCCCGTAATCCAGCCGAACACCAAGGTCGCATCACCATGAAGGCAAACTTCATAATATTTGAACTCATATTAAAAAATGTAATCGTTCGTAGCTTTTGCGCCTGATTTTAAACCGTAAATATCTATAGTTACACAGTACTACTGTGTTTTTTTGAGTTTGCCTTGAAGAAAATACAAAAACAAGTCGCAAAATTTGTGATAAATATAGCTCAAATTTTATCTATCTTGCCTTTAAAATTACTTGATTATAATTAAAGGTAACAATTAAAATCAGTTAGCCCCATAAAAAGATTACACATAACTCTTTTTACCTCAATAAACACAATCCATGATTTTGTTTGAAATTTAATGATCTGTGATTTTACGCCTTCTCGGTGGATTGGCTGAACATAACAGCAAGACACTTCACCATTTATAACTGTATATAATAACTTGGCCTATTAGTTAGCTTCGCGTTAAGAGGTTTTATATTATCCTTTGCAGCACCTTGCTCAGTACCCTTAGTCAAGATTGGAAAAGTGTGTCAGGAATTTTCAGGAACTTGGATGAAAGTATTAAACATCCGGATATACTTAAGTTTCTTGAACTCTGTGACACCGCGCGTGGGGATGGCCATATGACGGTTCCCTTGGTGCAAGCACGACCATTTGGCAGGTATTGGCCTCACCTGATCCTTAATCGGTGGCACCAGGACAAAGAAGATTTCATCTATAGTTTTTGGGGCACAAAACTCACGACAGTGTACGGCATGGACTTAACGGGAAAGTACATCCGCCGGGGAGAATTCAAGCAAACAGAAGATACCTTCTGGCAAGCCCACATGGACGTCATTACCGATCAAAATCCAGTTTATCTCCACACCAACATTCACTGGCTTGGAAAAGATTTCCAATTCCTAAATGCGGTCATCATCCCTCTCGAACGTGCGGGCAAAATATCTGAAACATTGGCCTACGTGACATTCAAATAACTGTCAGAAACCAACCTCTCCTCAACAATAAAGAGCTTAATTTTGTTAAGGTTATTTTATTTTTAGTATGGAATAATAATGTATTAGTGCGGCTATGAACCAGTTATTTACTTGCCCCTAAGCATATGAAGATCAAGTTCTGAGGTTATAAACTTCCTTTATGGAGAAACCATGGCTCTTAGGATCATCCCCATAATACTAGCCCTGATAATAAGCTTCAATGCTATCTCTATACCTACTAAAGCCAACGCGGAAACCCTCACCCTTTGGCCGCTGTCTGAAACAACGCCGAGCCATGTGTATGCGGTATGGATAAATATAAACAAATTATTGATCGCGATTGCCGAAGAAAACCTTGAAGACCAAGTAAAACTCACACGTATAAAGTCTCTTACTCTCACCAAAGTTGAGGGGAAAATCCCACGTGAGGTTCTTGGCCAGGTTAACAAGTTTCGCATTGTTCTCGACCACAATCGCCTTTTACATCGCTTGTCACCCAGCTCAAACTCCCGAGACCTCTCCTCCAAAGCCATGCAACCCCGCACCGTCTTTATAAATTCGCTGCTCGTCCTTGATTCTCTGCAGGAATGGGAACTGATAACCTATGGAAACGGGATACCTTTTGCCCCGTTTTATCGCTTTGATATAAGAGAGAGCATCGAAACTTCAGACGTATTCAGCCAAGTCGTTCTCGCGACCAAAAGGCTGGAACTCCTTACGCAGTGATTTCTTCATACCCATAAAAAAAGGCCGGTTCTAAATTTAGAACCGACCTTCTCAATTACAGACAAAGACGTTAAGCAGCTTGTTTTCTTTTTGTCTCTGCCTTGTGATTTGATTTTGCGTCCATTGACAACAGGGTCAAGAGATCATCCAGCTCTTCAGATTGTTCCGTAAATTGGAGATGGGTTCCACGCTCTTCCATGTCGACGATCTTTGCTTTCATCGTGACACCTGAAATCTCAATCGTCACCGCGCCATCAACCTGAGAGGTCAATTGATCAGTAATAAAAATCCCCCCTTTAGAAATATCAATGGTGCGGGATTTATGATTAATGCCAGCGCCTTTAATCATAACCTCGACATCAGCGACAATACGTTTGTGTTTACGACGCTCACCCGCTTGATCAATGGAGGCAAAGAAAGTCACGACCTCTTCGCGCAGTGAACTCGCTTCATGGGACAAACCTTCAGATGTTTTCTGCACAGAAATGGCAGAATCCTTGGTCATCGCTGCAGCCCTATGCATGTCGTCGATCGAGGCGCTTACCTGTTCCGTGCTGCTTGCGGCTTCCACAGCAGACCTGGCGATCTCACGGGTTGCTGCGCCCTGTTCTTCGACAGATACAGATATCTCGGCAGTGGTCGCGTTAATATCGTTGATGGTTTGCTCAACACGACCAATGGCAGTGGTAGCATTTCCGGTCGCTGATTGCATCAGGGCAATCTGTTCAGATATTTCTTCGGTCGCTTTTGCAGTCTGATTGGCAAGGGACTTCACTTCCGATGCCACCACGGCAAAGCCTTTGCCCGCTTCACCCGCACGGGCGGCCTCAATCGTGGCGTTCAGCGCAAGTAAATTGGTTTGTTCAGCGATATCGGAAATAAGGCTGATAATCTGCCCCACAGATTCTGATGCCGCGCGCAACTCGCCCACGGTGGTATCAACCTCGCTTGATTGGCGCACCGCCACTTCGGCGTGTTCTGCAGAGTTTCGTACTTGCTGGCTGATGCTATCCACTGTGGCAGAGAGTTCTTCTGCGGCCGCGGCCACCGTCTGGACATTTGACGTTGCTGTCATGATGGCTTCACCAATGACAGAAGCCTGAGATTGTGTCTGTTCAGCAGTTGCCATCATGGTGCCGGATGTTGTCGACATTTCGTCTGAGGAGCTCGCCAGATTTCCAACAACTTTGGCAACATCTTGGTTAAAGCTCGCGGTGACAGCATCAATTTCTTCATGACGCGTACGACGCCAGGCTTGGGCTGCGGCTTCCTTGCGCTCCATGGCGTCCTTTTCCATAAGGTCAGCCTTAAAGATTAGAACTGCCCGCGCCATCTCCCCCACTTCATCCTTGCTGGATACGGCAGGGATATCAACGTTGTATTCGCCCTTTGACAGGCTGTTCATGACGTGTGTTAGAGAGTTCACCCGGCGAGAAATATTTCGGCTCAAGGTAAAGGCAATAAAGACAAAGGTCAGCAAAATGATCAAAGCAACCACAGACATTATCGTTACCTGATAAACTGTGATGGCATCGAGATCATCCATGTAAACCCCGGTGCCAATGACCCATCCCCAGGGTTTGAAGGCGGTGACATAGGAGAGTTTATCTATCGGCTCTTCAGAACCCGGTTTAGGCCACATATAGTCGACAAATCCAGCGCCTTCTGCCTTGGCCACACGGGAAAATTCGGAAAAGATTTTTTTGCCGTTCGGATCTTCAAAGTTTGATAAATCCTTGCCATTGAGTTCCGGCTTGGTGGCGTGCATCACAATGGTGGCGTTGTAGTCATTGACCCAGAAATAGTTTTCGCCGTCATAACTCAGCACTGCCAGATTTTCTATTGCCAATTTCTGGGCTGCCTGCTCATCAAGCTCTCCAGCGTCAACCTTGCCTTGATAGAATTTCAAAATGGAATGGGCTGTGGCGCCGAGTTGTGTCAGCTCATCTTTTTTGAGCTCGACCAATTCCTGACGATTTTGAAAGATGGACACGGAAAAAATTATCAAAAAACCAAGAGCCGCAACAAACGTTAGAATATTCAGTTTTTGCGAGATCTTAAGATTTTCAACCATCGTGGATTTTGTCACAAACGCCCCCTGCATTGCGCCACGCGAATTGTCAAAAACTATCGCGCATAACAATCGTTAAATGATATTACATTGCCGTATCGGGATTCCCCCCCGATATAATGTGAAATACTAAGTTTTGATTGGTTAACAAAGGGTTGTGATTCGAACAAAAGCCTTAATTTCAAACAAATATATCCAAATTTAATATAATATACCTTTAATTTCACCCGCTTAGAAATTCGACACAATCTATCGATCAAAATCCTTCCTCTTAAAAAAAATTATTAACGAATTTCTATTATCCTTTAAAGTGATATGGAGGAATGTTTGGACATACGCATCCTCTTCATCGGGGATGATCATGATACCCACCAGAACTTCAAAGTTGCCATAGAAGCGCAAGGGTACTCGGTCGATGCGGTTGATACTGGGCAAAACGGTTTAGCACGATGTGCCACAAATACATATGATGTAGTGGCTATTGATTGTAAGCTGTCTGGCGAACCAGTGGCGGAGCTTACTCAAAAAATAATTACCCTCGAAAACCTACCCGTCCTGATGATTGCAGAAAGAGACAAGGAACAAGAAGCCCTTCTTCCAATGCAATACGGCATTTCAAACTATGTAACCAGAGACCCTGATGAAACCTATCTTCAGCTTGTTCCCGCTTTATTACGCGATCTGATTTCAAGATCCTCTCGCGCCAAGCTTCAAACGTCTGAACAAATCGGGCACCACATTCAAACGCGATTAAAACTGTTGGAACAAACTCTCAACACCATCGATCAGGGCTTTGTGGTGTGGGACGACCAAAGGCGGCTGGTGCTTTGCAATGATATATTTTGGGATGTTTTCGATGTTCCAAAAGGATTGATGGGTCCAGGTACTCATCTGAAAGAAATACTGATCTATATGGCCAAGGAAGGTTATTATGGAGAAGGTGATCCAGAAATTCTCGCCCAGAACAGGTATCAGGAAATCCTCAAGGAAGACCCTCTGGTTGAGTCTCAACACACCAGCAAAACTGGCCGTATTTTTAAGGTCAGGCGCTACCCAATGGATAAGCTGGGGCGTATTACGACCTTCACCGAGATAACAGATATCCTGGAAAAAGAGCGCACATCTCAAATGCTTCGCGAGGCCATCGAAACCTTCACGGACAGTGTCATTCTCTATGATAAAAACGAAGAGGTGGTCTTTACCAATGAACGCTATCACGAAGTTTATCCAGCCTCCCCGCCACGGGATAAAATCGCTGGCTGTAGCTTCACAGAGATCTTGCGTACAACTTTGGATGCCAGGCAAATAGATGCCCCCCTCGCGAGATCCGATCCCGACGCCTGGATTACTATGCGGCTGGCACAAAAAAGAGGAGCGAAAGAGGCCCACGGTGAAAGCACCCATACCAATGGTATGAGCTATAGATATAAGCTTTGCCAATCGACATTGGGCGGACATATTCATGTGCAAACCAACATCACGGAGCAAAAATTAACCGAGAAAGCACTTCGAAAAAGCGAAGAACTCCTCAAACAACAGGTCGAGGAGCTCAAACAAAGCGAAGCCCGTCTTGAGACACAGGCCGTGGATCTGGTCAGACTTGCCACGAATTTAACCAGTGCCCGGGATGAACTGGAAAAGATCAACGACCAGAAGGACAAATTTTTCTCGATTATAGCGCATGATCTCAAAGGTCCTTTTACCGCGCTATTGGGCTACACCAGCCTGTTATCAAGAGACGGCAAGACCTTGGATCAAGAGAAGATCATGAAATATAGCGGTGCGGTGCATCAATCTGCTGAGCAGGTCTTTAAGCTTTTGGAAAACCTGCTTGAATGGTCTTTGATACAAATGGGAAGGATGGAATGTGATCTCCGCCCCATTGATATAAACGATGTCATAAAGTCGAATCTCAAGCTGTTTGAAAATATTGCAGACAATAAAGACATTACCCTAACGCTACACGACGCTGACCAAGCTGGCGGCCAGCTCAATGGCGACTGGGATAACTGGGATAACTCGGATAATCCGATCATGGTCCTGGCTGATTTTGACATGGTCGATACCGTAATCCGCAATCTCTTGAACAATGCGATAAAATTCACCCCCGACCATGGATGTGTGTTGGTTCATGTACAGCACTGTGATCCCTGGATTGCGATCGAGATAAAAGACACTGGTATTGGCATATCACCGGATCGTATTTCCCGGCTATTCCAACTGGATGAAAACATATCCACCCCGGGCACCAGTGGTGAAACCGGCACAGGGCTAGGCCTCCACCTTTGCAAAGACCTGATTGAAAAATTGAGCGGCGAAATCACCGTTGAAAGTCAAGAAGGCAAAGGCACCACCTTTCGCATACATTTGCCTCCGTACCGTGACCAACTCACAAAGCCAAACTCGGCCTCCAATTAGCCCTTAAATAGCCCGTATATAGCAAGTCTGGAAAGTTGGGTCAGCTCCCCCAAAGCCGCCAACACTTTTTAACAGATTTTTCCATTAAAAAAAGGCTATCCTGTGCATTCTTAGTCAGTTCCGTATCACCACGATCCTATTCTTGTTTAAACATACTTTCGCAAAGGCACCGCGCCATCGCGTTTTGCCACATCAGATTTTATGGAGGAATAACACGTGAGTATTTACGTCATCGCAGATATTAAAGTTACCGACGACAGCTGGATCCCGGACTACGCTGCCAATGTGCACCATATTGTGCATAAATATGGCGGCAAGTACCTCACCCGCACAGGCAACATCACCACTGTCGAGGGCGAACCATTAGACACCACGTTGGTTGCCCTACTCGAATTTCCTGACATGGCATCCGTGCAAAATTTTGCCGGCAGTGAGGAATACGCCCCTTACGCAAAAGCAAGGCAAGACGGATCAGTTAGCCGCCTGCATATTCTCGACGCTGTAGATCTCGCTGGGACGATCCCCTATCTTGAAAAGGGCTGACGTAAAGAAAAGATAAGTAAAGAGGGCAATAGGGATCGGGTATATAAGAGATGGGATGAAGAGGATCTCACTGATAAACCTATCAAAACGAATAAGAGTCGCTCATAATTCCCTTGATTTATCAGTCGGATAAATTCTTAATCGCCAAATGGATATCAAACCGACATTAAGGCTCCGGCTTTTCCTTGCCTTCTTCACACTCTTTATCGGGTCGCATGTTTTTATCATGCATTGGGAGATACGTGTTAAACTCAGGCATATGATCAAATTAGATTACCTTGGTAATTTTTCTGTTGATCTGGATACCAGTTCAATCGAGTTCCTGCTAAAAGTTCTAGTTTCGCTAGTCATTGGAATGTTGATCTTCCCACGCTTTATTGATGAATCCAAGTTGTCCAACTGGGATAAGTTCATGTTCAGCTGTTTTACATTTCTATTCCTGATAACGTTTGCCACAAGTTCCATATTGCAGATGTTTAGCCCCGGCTCTTCTTATTTTTATCATTTAAGTGAGACTCTCTACTTCACACCATTCTTTCTACTCAGTGGGTTTTACATTTTGCCTCGGTATATATGCGGAGATGAATACAAACCTTGGAAATCTTTTCTTGGCGGAATCAAACTCTGCGCCCTAATTCTTCCCTTCGCATTTTTTTATGATTTCTTGAATCAATTACCATCATTTTTATCTGATCAGGCCACATTTCTAGAAACCCGACCAGAAGAAGATCATTTCTTCATTTATATCGGTTATTACATCAATAATTTTGCCGATTATACATATGGCTACTATTGGTATTTACTCGTACTCCCCATCAGCGGTATCTCGGCATGGGTGGCTCAGTTATATCTCTATCATCACAGAGATAAATATTGGCCAAATAACTCAGAGATCTTCGCCTGATAATTCGCACCTTCTGTCGTGCCTTGAAAAGTTGTTCGCTCCTCCATAGATTTAAAGACATATAAATCGCTTTGAGGGGGAGAAAATCATGCCTAAAACGGCAAAACTTTCTGATCAGGAACTCGGTATTCTGGCGCTTGCCGCTGCAGGGGAACGCGGGTGGTTTTTTGGTCATGTTGGTGCGGGGTTGCTGGCGCTTGATGCGCTTAAAGAAACCCACACCCAAGACGAACTCGCTCCAGCGATAGCGGAATATCGAACTCGATCGTTCAAATTTATAGATGATTGCGGTCGAGCAGCTTGGCTGGAAGATAGTGGCTCAAAGATTGAAGATTGGCAAGATCAGCTCGGCGCTTTGGCTGAGCCGCTGTTTAAGGAATTGCACAATTCGGGCCACGGCACTATTTATTTCATGTGGGCAGCGCGGGTATTATCGAACGCCCCAGAGTTTGCCACTGATCAAATCCTAAATGGCCTCGGCGACCTCTTTAAAGTTGCCTTGGTCCGGGACGATAATCGTTATTATGGCATTACAGATCATACCCAAGAAAAGGTATCGCCCCTGCCGGATGATATCACCACTGATGTATTGATTGAACGAACCCTACTAAATGCTGTTCCGACCCTCAAAGATGCAAAGGGTGGTGAGCGCACCTGGTTTTTCTCGGGCTCTAAAATTCACATTCTCACCTACCTGCATGCTGTGTTGGAACTGGGGCAATTGGGCTATACAGAATATTCAAGAAAAGGACTTCAACTCTGGCATCGCCATGAAACTCTTTATGCAAGAATGCTCGCCTCTGCTGAGAGAGATATTGAAGAACAGGGTTTTGTCAAAATGGACCCGTTTGAGCCCAGGCAGGATTTTTTTGCCACCATTTATCAAGATCCCCACGCTTATAAATACTGTGCCTCGGCTGAGGATCTCCTCACTAGACACTATCAAGGATCAAATAGCGAACTGGCTGCCCCCGTACAAAAAGCCCTCAACGTTTTCTCCTAAGGCACCCTTGCAGTACTCTTATCCCCCCAAAAGCACAAAACCCCATCGGTCTTGTACGGACCGACGGGGTTTTGTTATTTATACTACAGGGAGTTTTAGGCTGCTGCGATATTTCGCAGAAATTTATTAACTTCCTGGTTCATCACTTCGGCCTGATCCGACAGCATTTCAGAAGTATTCACCACTTCTGACGAAGCCGAGTTGGCCTCAGAAATGGATTGGCTGACTTCGCCGACATTGACCCGGATTTGATCCGTACCCTCCGCGGCTGTGGCCATGTTGCCAGCTATTTCTTTGGTGGCATAGCTTTGTTCCTCGACCGCAGCGGCAATGCCACTGGCCGAATCACTTAGGCCCATAACAGCTTGTTGAATATCGGCAAAAACCTCAACAACGTTACCTGAAATGCTTTGCACGTTGTTAATTTGCTCTCCAATTTCAGCTGTAGCAGAAGCAGTTTGCCCGGCAAGGTTTTTCACTTCACTGGCAACCACAGCAAAACCTTTACCGGCATCTCCCGCACGTGCAGCCTCAATTGTGGCGTTCAATGCCAACAGGTTCGTTTGCTCTGCGATATCTTGGATAAGTTTAACAATTTCGCCAATTTTGTTAGAGGCATCTTGTAACTCTTCGGCGGTTGCATTCGCTGCAGTCGCTTTATCAGACACAGTGGTTGAAGCCGTGGTAACACTTTGAACCTGCCGTGAAATTTCCCGAATAGACGCATCCATTTCTTCTGAAGCTACAGCAACGGTTTGCACATTAGCCGATGTCCGCTCACTTGAAGTTGAGATTTCACCCGCTTGTTTGGTCGCGCTCCCCACAGAAGCGTTCATGGTTTGCGCTGTCTGGTGAAGCTGGGTTGATGCACTGGCAACGGCAGAAGTCATCTCTCCTGCCTTGATTTCGAAACCACCAAGTAAGTCTTCAACCTTTTTCGCCCGAACCTCTTTCTCCTTATCATGCTCGGCTTGTTGTTCTTCCGATCTTTTAAGGTTGAGAGTTTTTTCACGGAAGTCTTCAATAATCCGGGCGAGGCTTCCGATTTCATCCTTCGTGTTAACCTTCAGCTCAACTGATGTATCCCCGGCTGATAATTTCAAGAGAGCCTCCATAGCCTTACCCATCGGTATGGATATGTACTTCCAGGATGCAAATATCATCAATAAGCTCAAACAAAAGGCAATTATAGTACCGACACCCAAAGTTGTTAGTGCCTGGATCTCCATATGTTCTGCGGTCAAAGCTGATTTCGCGGTAAACGCTTGTAACTCTTCTTCTAATGCCCTGAGTTCATGGTCGAGTTGTTCTTCCTCAATTTCGATAACCTCGGACGCCATATCCGCTTCTGCTATTTTACCTTCTCTTAGCAGTTCAAAAACTGCTACGACATGATGTTCAAAATCAGTATGTTCCGCTTCAATTTTTCTCAAAGCAGTATCGACATGCTTGAACTCTTTAATGAGCGCGGGATCAGATGTATGGGCCAGGAAATTTTCAAGCATTCCCTCGGCGACAACGATTTCGTTATTGACCTTAACAGTTAACTCATTAAAACGCTGTACCGCTTTATCAAAAAGTGGCTTCGCGTGTTCATCCTTAGCCATATGTTCGCCATAGCGCATGGCCCGTTCAAAATTAATGGCCTGTTCCAACTGATTAAGTGTTATGCCGGCAATGGCATTGGTGAGAGGGATATCTTCTTCTGCAATTTCAGTAAGCTTATTTCCAACTGAAAACAGAGAATATGTTGTCATTCCATTTACGATGGCTAGAACCGTAAGGTTAACCACCATAAATAGTATGACTTTCGAGGAAATTTTTAGGTTGGTGAATAAGGCGAGCATTTAATTAATCCTTTGTGCTGGCAACATACGCAATACAGGACTGTTATTTAATAAAACTATGCCGTGTTATTTTTTAAAACCTACCATCAACGAGTACGGTCAGGTTAAGTGTCTAATTATTGGTACAACGCTTTTAGTACTTGGCACTTGGCACTTGGCACTTGGCACTTGGCACTTGGCACTTGGCACTTGGCGAGCCCTAAAGTTAGCTTGCAATAAAGACAGATACTGTTTCGGCTTTACCAATATCGCTCAAAAAAAGGTTATTTAGCAGCTCATTTATCTACTCTACAAATACCACACTCACATTAAGTAGAATCGAAACTCTTAATACCCTAGGTTGCAGGTTGGTTATTAAAAATTCATTAAAATTGATTACAAAAATATCCTCTATAAGTTGTATTTATATATGTATATACCTAAGAGAATTCAGGCTTAGACATTGAAAAATCAGATGAACATGATACTTGTTCTACCCTCGAAAATTAATTGTGAAAATTAACTTTCCGAGCGTAATTTGATAAATATGAGCTCAATGACACCCGAACACGAAGTCTATACGTAGGCAGAAATGCAAGATTGGGATAATACTGTTCAGGCGTGCATATGGATCCCAACTATCATCGATTTATTAAGCGTTGCTACCGAGACCATGCTCGATCAGGCCGAAATTTGCTTAGGGGACAAGGTTTTCGATATTGCCGCAGGAGATGGAGGTCCCGGGAGTATTAGGGCTCCAGGATTGTTGGTGTGAAAATTTCTTGCTTGCTCTGCACACCGCGCAGTTCATGTGTCCCTAGAGATTTAAGGGCACTTGCCACGCCATCGGCAAATTCGGAAGACGTTAGTACCGAAACGCCCAATCCCTTACACAAGTTTTCAATACGCGCAGCTTCGTTAACGGCAGGTCCGATGACAGTGAAATCAAGACGCATCTCTGTACCAATATTACCATAGGTAATATTCCCGCGATGCAGCCCGGTACCAAACTTAAGAACGGGTTCTCCACGTTCCGTGCGTTCTTTGTTAACAGCACCGATTTGTGTATAGGCCTGCTGTACCGCCGATAACGCATTCGCACAGGCCTCTGGATGTTGCTCTTTGGGGTCTTCAATCAAGAAGATCGCCAAAACCGCATCGCCAATAAACTTTAAAACTTCACCGCCATTTTCCAAAACAGCCACAGCAACGCAATCGAAATACTGATCCAACGCAGAAAGATATTGGGCGCGTGGCATCATGTCGGCCATCTTGGTCGACCCCCGCAGATCAGAAAACCAGATAACCGCATGCAGATCTTCACCATCCCCGCGTTTGACAAGGCCATTCATAACGCGTTCACCCGCATCACGGCCCAGATAGGTTCGCAAGAGAGAGAGCGCCGACAGCCGCTGCGCATAGGCTTCTACCAAACGGCCAAGAACGGGTAAAATCTCGTAAAGATATCCCAGATGATTTGTCGAAAAACCGCCAGGCTGATCAGAAACAAGGGTGAGCACATTGATAAGCCCATCAGAAAACTTGAGCGGCAAGGCAACATAATCGGTTGCACCCTCCTCAAGGATATCTTTCAGGATTGGGAAATCCAGTTCCGGGTTTTCCCCTTCTAATCGACGTCGCACACCGCCCTCTCCATTAATGATCGGGGCAAAAGGACTATCGCGATATTGGGTTGATTGAACGCCCACATGGGTGGCCTGATATTCCTCGACACCGTCGATATCTCGATCCCACCTGAAAAAGAGCCCATATAACTGTGGATTTAACGTCCGCACGAACAACCGTAACCGCCATGTTGGCAGCCCGGAGGCATTCATCATTTTCGCAGTCGCGGTGAGTAACTCCGGGATATTTTTTGCTTTGCACGCCTCGTGCACCAGCCAATTGACAAAAGGATTGTCTTTATCCTGTTCGCTGTCACGCGGTTGCTTTTCCAGAACCTCTTCGTCGCTGATCCATTTATCTATCGTCTGCCAGTCAAATGCTAAATAGCCGTTGACGGGTGAGACTTCATCAAACGCCTCTTCATAGCTCCAGGCCGCATTCACAGCTTCCCTTCCGCCCGCATCGATCGTCCAATAGGATGCGTTGCCTTTGAAAGGACAGTAGGTGAGATGATCTGCGCGCTTCAATAAATCAAAGTTCACATCTTCTGGCGGGAAGTAAAAAACCCAGGGAAAGCGTGTCTCATGCATGATCATGGCGCGGGAGCTGTCGGCAATAACCTCACCATTGAAAATGGCACGGATCCGGTTTTGAGCAGGGTCAATGATAACCCGATACCCCTCTCGAACATCCTGTCCGGTGGTTGTTTTTGTTGTGTCTGGATTTTGGCCGGGATTTTGGATGGACATTGCGCGTTTCTCCTGTTGCCTTATCTTGCCCAGAAACAAGACCTTAATAAAAGCCGGAACCAAAGATGTGGTTATAGGTCAGGGCAAAAACAACCAATCAATACAATATTAAGGCACCTATACTATAGTCCTTATTGAGAGGGATGAAGACGTTTACCAGTATCAGACTAAGTTGCTGCGAGTTATGCCTTGGAGGCTCTAATGCACTATACGGTATTGAGAGTATTCCTCAGTTCACTGCATTTAATTTTCTGTTCTTCGGCCACTATATCAGATGAAAGAAAGCCAAGATTACAAGTTGTTGCTTTTCACATTGCCAATGTTATAGAGCAGGATGGAAGTGGGGAATACGATAAGATCCTACGTGAATTATCCCGCGAGACCGGAATAACCTTTGAGCTAAAGGTGTTACCCATTGCTCGAGCCCGAGCTCTGTATCAAGATGGGAAATATGATTGTTTGCTCCCCTTAGATCCGGTTTTTGAGCAACAACATCAAAACCACCTCCAATCCATCCCTTTTTATGCTGCCAAGCTCTATGCTTTCACACCCAGAAGACGGCAACCAATCAGAAATATTGAGGGATTAGAAGGCCTCCGTGCCGGTGGTGAACTTGGCATCCCTTATACAAAAGAACTTATCGACATTATTGGCAACAACACGGCAACCCGCCTCAAGGACCTGGTGCAGATGTTGGATAAAGACAGGTTTGACGCCATTATTGCCTATACGCCAGATATCCTAGAGGTATTTGAGCATGAAGGCATTGAGCCATTATCCTATGACCCAACCTTTCCCCTGGCAGTTTATGAAGATAGCCTCACCTGTCGCCCAACGGATCTAAACATTGTGCTGATGAAAAAAATAAACGCTGCGTTAGAGGCTATGGGGTTTACGCACTACAGGCCAAAGATAGATTCCTAAGCCCTGTACTAAACAGGTTAAACTCTGTTTAACGACACATGGGTTAAGTCTCCATCTAGTTCTCTTGATCAACATACATCTGACATCCCGCAGCAATACACTTCTCAAGCGCAGCCTGCGTAGCTTCGTTGGCTTTGCCGTCAACCACACCAGAATAATAGCCCTTCTCTTTAAGCCATTCCTGATCGTATTTCACACCCTCTAAACTGCTTTTTTTTTGAGCTTGTAGATAAGCATTTAAGGCTTTTGAAGGTTGTTTATTTTGAACATATGCCGCACCTAAAGTATCCCAATTACTATAATCATCTGGGGCAAGATCCACGGCTTTCTTCGCATAAAAAACAGCTTTGTCACCATTGCGAATATTGATATCGATACTAGTAGCAAACAACCAACCTAAAGCGTTAAATCCATCTGGGTCTTTTGGTTCAAGGCGAATATAGGTTAAAAAATCCTTTATCGCTAAATCATATTTTTTCTGATCACCGTACAAATACCCACGGTAATAGAAAGCAACCCCGTTCTCCGGATTTCTTTGTATAGCCTCGCTATAATCCTTTAGCGCGAGCCCAAATTCGCCCATCTCCTCATGACTTAAACCTCTGGAGTTAAAGAATTTTGGTTTTAGTGGACCAAGCTCTATCGCCTTGTCAAAATCCAAAATCGCATCTGAATGATTATCTTCAAATGCTAGGGCCTTACCGCGATGATAATATGCTAGTGTGTAACTGCCATGCAACCGGATAGCTTCGTTAAAGCTCTGAATTGCATTAGAGTAATTTCCTAATGATAGATTTACAGAACCACGATTAAAATGTGCTGCTTCATCTGTTGGAGATAGTAGGATTGCTCTATCGTTATCCTTGTTGGCCTCGATAAACTTCCCTAATTTTGCGAAAGCTACACCGCGGTAACGATATATATTACCATCATCAGTACCTGATTGAATAACCACATTATAATCAGATAACGCACGTTGGTATTCAGCATTATCCAGATAGGATTCCGCTCTTAATTTGTATGCATCAATATTACTTTTATCCAACCGAATTGCCTCATCATAACTTAAGATTGAGGCTTCGCGATCTCCGCTCTTTGAATACGCAAGACCAAGTAGAGTATGAAACAAGCTATTCTTCGGCTTCAAACCAATCGCGATTTTGTAGTCTAGGATAGCATGAGAATACTGCCCCAATTCATAAGACATTCGGCCACGACTTATATAAACCCCCGCAAGATTTGGATTGACCGTTATTGCTAAAGTAAAATCTTGGTGTGCACTTTCAAGATCACCTTGCTCGTAATAAAGTTTTCCCCGTGTAAGGTATGGAACAATATTACTAGGATCTACTCTGATAGCCTCGCTTAAACTAATTATCGCTAGTTCATTTTTTCCTAGAAAAATATAACTATCACCCCTCAGAAAATAAGCGTCGGCATCATTCTTATCTAATTGAATAGCTTTATTATAGTTTGTTATCGCGGTATCATATTTACCGAGTTTGCTATAATTTATCCCAAGATTTCTATATGCAATCCCATAATTGGGATTCAATTTTATTGCCGTTTTTAAATTTGAAATCGCAAGAAGATATTTTTTTTGCTCTGAGTAAATTGCACCCTTACCATTATAAGCTTGAGCGTAGGTCGGGTCGATTTTGATCGCATCATCAAAATCCTTTAAACCATCGTGATATTTTCCACTTTCGAAATTAGATAAACCCCGCATTCCATAAGCAATGATAAGTTCATCCTTTGGAAGATTTCCATTATCAACAAGCCAAGTACAAGCACTGATACGCTTATCAATGTCTTTAACCTTGGGATGGCAATCCTTCTTATAATCACCAAGCCCTTGTGCAAAAGCACTCTGTGCCCACAGTACCATCAGAATAGTAATTAAAATCCGCAACACCAATCCCCTATAAATAGCTCTAGACCTATAGCCTGCCGACTTATTACAATCAACAGGTGCATTGATTTTTTGTTTCTCCAAAACATCAAATAAGCCAGTGGAGCAGAGCCTATGGAAAACGTTTCCGAAATACTACTTTCAGCCACGATGATAATACTCGCCGCTTCGGTCCCGATGGTTTTGTGGCTCGGGCATCTCAACAGGAAAAGGGCCGATGGTAAGGGGAGTAAAGGTATTGGCTGGCAGTTTATTCGCTATACGGTTCTCAGCATAGCTTTACCTATTGTGGCTATTTTGGCGCTTAACGATGCCCTCGATGGGCCAGCGGCGACAATAATTGCCGGGGCACTTGGTTTCGCTTTTGGCAAGAAGGATGACGGTGAAGCCAAAGCTCAAACACAGGCGAACCAATAACTCAATAAACTGAACAAAAAAATAACCCTCGGCCGGGGGGGGGACCGAGAGTTATTTCATTTCAATATAACGGGAGGCTATTGCTCTACCGTTTATATCGTCCTTATTGTGGGAGAATATCCCGAACAATACGTGGATCAAGACCGGCAAGAATTTTCTCTACACGACGTTCTTGACGTTTTGCTTTGAACGTACTCATCGCGTCAGAAATTGAATGCATAACGTGGGTAATCACATTTTCCTTGAAGAAGGAAACGGGCTGAACTGCGTTTACAGATACATTTGCCATGGTCTTAAATCCTAATAGAGGCTCGGTCCCACTGGATCCCGACAGCCATTTGTTTTCTCTTGAATCCTAGATACGCTCGCTCCCTCCAATCGACAAATGCCAATTTTTCATTCTGGCTATGCAATTCCTGCATGCAGATATTCTAAAAACACCACCGCGATTACAATTGTGTCGCTTCCAGAATAAATCACCTGTTCGAAGGCGTTTTTAGAGGTATTTTGAAGCCTTTTTGTTGATAAAAAATTATATCTTCTCAAAAATAAAAACCAGCGCGGTGTCGTAGGCGACACAAGGGATGGCGCAAAATCAATATTTCGATATCCTGACCTTAGAGGTCGGATTTAAAGAACATTTCGAGTCCTTTAATTCACGACTATTTTTTTCCAATGTTTATCGGATCAAAAAAGGATAAAACCTAAAAATTCCACGCGCCCCACTACTCGTTCACCCGGTTGTGGATCACCAACACCGGACGCTTTCATTTTGTCGACTCTCTATTTTCCATTGTTCTTGGGATCAGGTATTTGGCACCAGGATCAACCCTGATCACCGACCACCAGCCAACTTTGGTATTTCAGATGATATGCCTCCGGTTTTCCTCGGCCAGTTGGCCTGGCCCTTCAGGCAGCTTTTCAGCAGTCACAAATAACTGGCCAAATTCAAGTGACTGATTTTAGTCGTTATCAGACGTAAATTTACGCATGAGATGTAGCAGCATTTTTGAAGAATAGCTTTCCGGATTAAATACGTCACTATCGGTGAGCTGCCGAAGCTTATCTTTGTTCCGTTTGTTATCTGGAAAGTAAACCATACTCCAGTTTCCAAAGAACCGTTCGGCAATATCAGCAACATAACAGACATCCACTTGATAATGCCTCGTATCGGCTTGGATATTTCGGTATAAATTATTTAGCTTGCTACGTTCACCTTCGAGGACCTGAACAAAGTAATAGCCACTGAATAAAAGAGCCCCGGTGATATTATGTTCTTTGTTTCTTCTTCGTGCGACATCGAGTAAATCTTCCACCGAAAGCTCAACATCCTCATTACGTTTGCTCACGTAAATTAACGTTGCCTGTTGGCTTTTTACAGCCTCTTGCGGAACAGGAACGTGCGATTTTCCATCGCTCAAAAGATCCGCCAATTCTTGGTCAGCGACAATTGGTAAATTTTCCAATCGCAATAGAATTTCAGATATAATGTTCTTTGAGCATCCCCCATCGGTGGTCAACAGGTTTTCTATGTTGTGACAATGCCGACTATAAGCCTCAAAACCAAAAGAAGAGGCAGCCCCTTTGAGATTATGTGTATTGAGAAGGAGCTCATAAGTTTCTTCTTCATTGAGCACTTCGCTCATCAAAAGTATTCTTAATTTTTCAATCACATCATTCGAATAGTCAACAAATTCGGTCTGCATGCTTGAAAAAGGTATTTCGTTCATCCTTTAATCTCCAACAGAGAATATTTGGGTATCGAAAGAGTATGTAAAGATGCCAAACCCTTAAACGGGTAGCGGTACCGAAAGTACCACAACTATTAATTGTGGTCGACATTAGATTTTCAGAATGTATTTTAAGAAACGACGACAGATTAATCTGTAAAGCCAGAAAGCCCCGCACCAATGTCGATGAAATCACGGCGCACGATTGAAATATTTTTAAGTAAATCTTGGTCTTGGAAAAGTTCTTCTTTTTCCGGTTTTATCTCATTGCCCTGACATAAAACGATCGGGTTTTCACCCCTATCGTTTTCCATCGGCAGCATTAAGATTTCAAGATATTTTTTTTGGCCCGATGCCATCCCGTGATGAGATATCACACGCATGCCACAGGGTTGCCCGACTACGGCAAAAAAAGACTGGCTCGCTTTTTCCCGGCGCTCTGGGGAGACATAATCGAGGTAATTTTGTCCTGTTGCATCCACCCCCATGCGCTCGCGCACAGCAGTTCCTGCCAGACGAAACTTGATAAAGGTTGGAGAGACCATCTCATAAATAATCAGAGAAGGAAGCAACTGCGGAATTTTTTCTGGTAGAAAACTACTCCGCAACGGAAGTACGCCTTCACGCGGAAGACTTAACCAATGGTCCAACAAAGCCTGACTTCGCGGATGATACAATTCGATAATTGGCCGGCCCCCACACTGGCAGAAAACGTTACGTACCCAAAAGCTTTATGAACTCAATAGGTGCTCAAGCATAGCATCATATGAAATTTTGAAAAGCCCACGAAAACGCGAAGCCATACTTGTTCAATAAGACATCCATGGTAATTATAACCTCCCGATAAAAATAATGTTGATCCCTTCAAGTGCCGGATACATATAAATAATGCGACCAGAGGTCTGAAAGCAGGCCTCTATCTGTTACGAAAGTTGTTTACATGCCCATTTATCTAATCCGTCATGGCCAGTCCGAATTTAACGCCGTTGCCAAGAACGGTATAGATCCGCTGATATACGATGCGCCACTAACTGCTCTTGGCCGCAGTCAGGCCGATGAGGCGCGTGAGAAGGTCAAAGAACTTGGCATTGAGCAGGTCATATGTTCGCCCCTCACCCGTGCGGTGCAAACCGCCCTGCGGATTTTCGATGGAGCAGCACCCATATCTGTCGAGGCCCATCACCGCGAAATGGTGTGCAACAGTTGTGATGTAGGGCGACACCCGGAAATTCTTGCCCTCGAATTCCCGACCCTTCAGTTTGATCATCTAGATCCCCATTGGTGGCATCGCGGCACAGAAAACGAACATGGTGTCCCCCATGAACCCGTAGAAATCTTCCAAGAACGCGTCCGCACCTTCGCACCCATATTAGAGGCCTCAACAACCCGTCCCCTCGCCATCGTCGGCCACGGCCTGTTTTTCGAAGCCATGCTCGGTCGCATGCTCAACAACTGTGAAATTGCGCGTTATTCATTAGATTAAGATGTTATAGAGCCGATCACCAAGGCGGGTGGCACTCCAGATCTATATCGAAGAGTTCTTGCTCGTGCTACATCTTGTCGATCGAATTGAGCCAGAACGGGTACAGCGTTATAAATCAAAAGCTGTACCAAAGATGCATTTGAAATTTATAGAAGTTCAAGATATTCCATACTAACTTCACCTGCCACATAGGGACCATCGTCACTAATGTCCATAATTGGTGTGTCGAATGAAACCCAGATCTCGGTAATAAGCCGATTATTCCCTATTAAGGTGCGTTGAGTTGTATCGAACGTATCTCCACTGTAAATTGCCTCGGAGATAAAATCTGGTGGTATAGAAACCCTGCCAGTACCACCCTCAGGCCACCACAGGTGTGGGAGTATTTTTACATGATCGCCATCGTTGAATTTCATAAGGCACATAACATCCGATCTTTCTGTAAGTAAAGTTGATATGTTTAATCTAGGTTATGAGAAAATGGCCTAGATATCCCTTTGAGAACAGCATTCCCCAGCTGATTTGATCAGCCAGTCGCGAAATATTTGTACATGTGAAAGGGAAGCTTTCCCCGGCTCACTGACAAGATAGTGCGCACCGATTGGCAAAGGCTCACACGCTACGGCAGGAACCAGGCTTCCCATATCCAACTCGTTGCGGATGTAGGCCAGGTTTGCCAGAGCGATGCCATGACCTGCGACCGCGGCTTGAATAGCGGTGTCATCGTGCTCAAACCGAAGTGCAGTATCCAAGTTGATTTTGGCATCATCCAACTTTCCAGCCCAACTGCGCCAGTCACGGCCGGTGGGTTCATTAAAAATAATTCGGTGGTGTTCCAGATCCCCAAGTTGAAGAGGTTTATTTTTTTCAAGAAAGCTTGGCGCGCACACAGGCAACAACCACTCCACCATAAAGCGCTCGGCATTATCAGGCACCCGCACCTGTCCTTCATAAGGGTCACCCAACAGATAGATAATTGAGGCGTCAAACCGCTTAACCGGAGATAGTTCCGGATAACTCACCGCCTGTATATTAACCGGGTGATTGGGGTGCAGGCTCTCATAATGGGAGAGCCGTGGCATCAACCAACGAATGGCAAAGCTGGTTGTCACCGACAAGGTGAACTGTGGCACCACACCCCGGAGTTCTTCGGCGATCTGTGCGATTTGAAAAAGCGCGTTGTCGGTCACGGCGTAAAGTCGTTGCCCCTCATCGGTCAATTGTACCCCGCGATGGACCCGGACAAATAAAGCGGAACCAATATATTGTTCCAACAATTTTATCTGTCGACTGATCGCGCCTTCGGTAACACAAAGTTCCTTGGCTGCGAGCTTAAAACTCAAGTGTGTTGCCGCAGCAGTAAAATGGCGAACAGCGGTCAGTGGAGGTAATTTCATGAAGTCAAAATGCTTTTTAGCGGGTAAAGACACCATCATCACGCCATAGGCTTTACATTTTGTAAAGGCATGTACTCGATTTAATCGTTTGTCCGGAATTGAATTTTCGTGATTTAAATAGGGCTACAAATACCCAGTTCCTTTATCACCTCCTTCATTGGTCGAAGACATGAGCATCAATTTACAAAAAATATTCGATGACACACCCGGCAAGAAAACCTCTATCCACTTGAATAATTGTGGATCTTCTCTGATGCCTCAGTCTGTGTTGGATGCGCAGGTTAACCACCTCAAGCTCGAAGCGGCCATTGGCGGCTATGAAGCTGCAAATAAAAGACGAGATGCGATTGAAGGCGTCTATGATTCTGTCGCTCGCTTAATAAATTGTCACCGTGATGAAATTGCCGTGGTTGAAAATGCCACCGTGGGCTGGGCGATGGCCTTTTACGCCATCCCCTTCAAAGCAGGCGACCGTATTCTAACTGTCGAAGCTGAATATGCGTCCAACTACGTAGCCTACCTACAAATGGCCAAACAAAAAGGTGTCGAGATCACCGTCGTTCCGAGTGAACCAAACGGTCAGGTATCGCTCACCGCTTTTGAAGAATTAATTGATGACCGGGTTAAACTGATTTCTGTCACCCATGTGCCAACCAACTCTGGCCTGGTAAACCCGATCGAAGCCATCGGCGACATTGCCCGAAAGCACGGCATTCTCTACCTCGTGGATGCCTGCCAATCCGCCGGGCAAATGCCATTGGATGTTGAGGAAATCAACTGCGATATACTCACAGCAACGGCGCGAAAATTCTTGCGTGGCCCCCGCGGCGTTGGCTTTTTATATGTGCGCTCTTCCGTTCTGGATCAGCTCCATCCACCAATGATTGACCTTTATTCGGCGACATGGACAAGTCTAAACGATTATACTCTGCGCCCGGATGCCCGCCGCTTTGAAAATTGGGAAAACAATTACGCCGCCAAACTTGGCCTCGGCGCTTGCGTTGATTACGCGCTCGAGGTCGGCCTCGACAATATCAAGGCAAGGATCGATGAACTGGCAAGTTATCTGCGTGAAAACTTGCAGTCTTTTCCCGCAGTTAAACTCCACACTTTTGGTGTCGAGCCCTCAAGTCCAACTCAATGCGGGATCGTGACGTTTTCAATCTCAGGCATAAATTCTCTTGAAGCCGTCAAAGAGATATTATCCAAAGGCGTAAATGTTAGCGGCTCATCCCCTAGCAGCACCCTGTTAGACGCCACCAACAATAACCTCCCTATTTTGATCAGATCATCGGTGCACTACTTTAATGATTTTGATGAGATCGATAAATTCTTGGAATTGGTCAGAGAAATTTCGGCACGATAATATAACTACCTTCTATCAGATAAATATGAGAGGGCGTTGGTTCATCCGGAAAATCTAACAAATACAACGGATTAAACTTGCGCCTTCTAACTAAAATTTTCCAAAGAGATTCTCAAAAATTATTTCCCATCTAATTAGCTGATATAGCATATTAATTTTTCAAAATATGAATGCTTTCATAAAAATGAAACGTTTCATATTGACAGAAACAGATCCTCATGTGTTCAATATACCTGTCGCAAAGCGAGAGTTTAATAAGTTGCAAAGCGACCACGAACATTCTCTGGGAGATTCTAATGAAATTTATGAAATTCGCTGCTGTCGCAGCAACCTCAATCGCTTTACTCGCTGGTTCAGCAAACGCGGATGATAAACCCGTTGTTGGCCTGATTATGAAATCACTCGCCAATGAGTTCTTTCAAAACATGCTTGAAGGCGCAAAAGAGCACGAAATAAAACGCGGTGATTACGAGCTCCGTGCTGTGGGCATGCAAAATGAAACCGACTTTGAATCCCAAATCAATGCGGTGGAAAACTTCATTACTCAAGGCGTGGATGCAATTGTTATTGCCCCAGCTGATTCACGTGCCATGGTACGTCCGCTAAAACGTGCGATGGAAGCTGGCATTGTTGTGGTGAACTTTGACGTTTCCTTGGACGCCGATGCTAAAAAGCAACAGGGTATTGATCTTGCGTTTGTCGGCCCTGACAACCGTGGTGGCGCGAAACTAGCTGGCGATGCTTTGGGTGAGTTACTCGGTGCTGGTGGTAAAGTTGTCATCATCGAAGGTAATCCAGGTGCAGACAATGCCAACGAACGCCGCCTAGGCTTTGAAGATTCAGTTAAACAGTTCGGCCTAGAACTACTCGACAGCCGTACCGCTCATTGGGAAACCGAAGAGGCCAACACAGTTTTCTCTAACATTCTAACCGCACACCCAGACACTCAGGGCGTTATGGTTGCCAATGATTCCATGGCGATCGGTGTTGTGAAAGCTCTTGAATCTGCGGGCCGCAAAGACATCGTGGTTGTTGGTTTTGACAATATTCCAGCCGTTGGCCCGATGATCAAAGATGGCCGTATGCTTGCCACCGTCGATCAGTTTGGTCAGGCCATGGCCGCAAACTCAATCGACCTCGCCCTTGGTGTGATCGCGGGCGGTCCAAAGCTTGAAGGTTGGGTGAAAACTCCAATCGAGCTCGTAAAAGGCAACTAATCGCCTGAACAAATAACGCGTGTCCTCTCAAGGAGTTGGATATTAGAGGTCCCTGCCTCTAATTACTTGTCCTCCCCCTAATTGCTTGAATTGGGCACGCGTTTTCGTTCATGCTGAAAACCAACTGACAATACTGGGTAAAGAGTGATGGTCGCAGTACAGCCGATTGGTGAAGAAATATCTCAAGAAACAGATAATCTTTTATCTGTCACAGGACTGAAGAAGCACTTCGGGGGCGTTAAGGCCCTGGATGGGGTCAGTTTTTCCTTAAAACCCGGCGAAGTCCATGCGCTGGTCGGCGAAAACGGTGCTGGAAAATCAACACTTATTAAAGTTTTATCGGGTGTATTCCCATTTGATGCCGGGGAAATTATCCTAGACGGCGCACCCTATACACCTGCCAATCCCCACAACGCAAAAACACACGGCGTACAAGTGGTTCATCAGGAATTCAATCTTCTTGATCATTTAAGCGTCGCTGAAAATATCTCTATTGAAGCGATGCCAAAAACCCGTTTGGGATTGCTTGACCGCAAAGAGATGAACCGACGCGCCCGCGTAGCTCTTGATGCGATTGGATTGCGTGACGTCGATGTCCGCGCCACGGTACAGAGCCTCGGAATTGCCCACCGCCAATTGATCGAGATCGCCCGCGCGTTGCAATCAGAAAGCACTATCCTCATTCTGGATGAGCCCACGGCAACTCTGACCGAGCGCGAAACCAAACGCCTGTTTGAGATTGTACAATCCATCAAAGCCAAAGGCGTGACCATTGTCTTTGTTTCACACCACCTCAACGAAGTGTTTGCGATCTGTGACCGGGTCACGATTTTTCGTAACGGCAAAACCATTACAACCGAAGAGATTTCAGATACCACCCCAACAGGCGTTGTCCGTCACATGGTCGGGCGCAAACTCGCCGAAGAAATGGAACACGGTATAGAGCCACACGCCCGGGGCGATGTCGCGCTCGGCATTAAAGACCTATGTGTAACCCAAAATCCTCATGATGCAGGGATTTCTTTTGACCTTCACTACGGGGAAGTTCTTGGCATTGCCGGCCTTGTAGGTGCGGGACGAACAGAACTTCTTCGCGGCATATTTGGCATTGATCCTCTGAGGTCAGGAACCATCGAACGTGATGGCATCCCCGTCAAGTTTAGCGGCCCGCGTGATGCTATAGCAGCTGGGATCGGGTTTGTTACAGAAGACCGTAAAGACGAAGGCCTTATTCTCGAGATGCCTATTGCAGCTAATATCTCCTTGGCCAATATGCACAATGTATCCGCCAGTGGGCTATTGCGATTTTTCAAAGAAAAACAACAAGCCCGCGAAGGTGGTAAACGCCTGAAATTAAAATACGGAAAGATTACCGACCCTGCGTCCAGTCTGTCTGGTGGTAATCAGCAAAAAGTTGTTCTGGCCAAATGGCTCGCCCGAAATCCTAAAATTCTCATTTTGGACGAACCCACACGCGGTGTTGATGTTGGTGCCAAGGCCGAGATATACGCCATTCTCAAAGGGCTGGTGCGCGAAGGCGTCGCCCTCCTCATCGTATCATCAGAAATGCCCGAGCTCATGACCTTGTCTGATCGCATTCTTGTCCTCGCCGACCATCAAGTCAAAGGCGCCCTGGAGCGTTCTGAATTCTCTGAAGAAAATATACTCAAGCTGGCTTACGGCCAAAACACCAACGCCGAAGGAATAAGCTAATGGCCGAGCAATCTGATGTTCTTGCTGAACCTACGGGGCGTGATTTTTCCATCCGCTCCATTATTAACAATGCTGGTATCGGGCTCGCCTTGTTGGGATTGATCCTGTTCTTCTCGATCTTTACCGAGCACTTTTTAAATCCGAACAATATCACCAATATTCTAACTCAAATAACCATCAACCTTATCCTCGCCGTTGGCATGACCTTTGTTATCCTCGTTGGCGGCATTGACCTCTCCGTCGGGTCAGTGATGGCCTTTGCCGCGGTGGTTGCGGGTAAGGCGATTACACTGCCCGGCTTTGGCCCGACAGAGGTCATTTTACTTGCCTGTATTGCTGCAGTTACCGCCGGGTTTGTTTGCGGCTTGTTAAACGGGCTCATAACCTCTTATTGGGCGCTCCCCTCGTTTATCATTACCCTGGGCATGCTCAATATTGCCCGTGGTGCCGCACTTCACGTTTCAGATGCCCAGACAATCTACTCTTTCCCCTTCGCCTTTGAAGAGTTTGGATCTGCACAAATTTATGGCGTGCCCGTTGTATTCCTTGTGGCTCTCGCACTCGTCCTGCTGGCTTGGTTTGTTTTAAACCGCACCGTGTTTGGTCGTCTGCTCTATGGCATAGGCAACAATGAAGAAGCCGTCCGTTTAGCAGGTCACCCCGTGTTTTGGTACAAAGTCGCCGCCTTTACCATTTGTGGTTTAACCGCAGGTATAGCTGCCGTTGTTTATATGGCGCGTTTGAACATCGCGAGCCCGATTGCCGGTATTGGCTTTGAACTCAATGCCATTGCTGCCGTGATTATCGGCGGCACCAGCCTCAGCGGCGGACGCGGTTCCGTTATCGGCACCTTGCTTGGTGCCTTTATTATCGGGGTACTCGCCAACGGACTTATCTTGATTGGGTTAAGCGATTTCATGCGCCAAATGATAACAGGCGTGGTGATTATTATTGCAGTCATCCTCGATTATTACCGCGCGAGGTATGCCAAAAAATGAAACGAACAAAGCTGATAAACCGTCACTTAAGCGCCCTTATCGCACGCCTTGGTCACCTCGATGAGATCTTCGTCGCAGACGCAGGATTTCCCACGCCAGAAGGAGTGGATGTCATTGACCTCTCTGTGGTTCCGGGGTTGCCAAGCTTTTTGGATGTCCTCCAAGCGCTTCGATCAGAACTCATTATAGAATCAGCCATCTTGGCAGAAGAAGCCAATGCAAGTCTTGTCGACAGTATGAAATGGGCATTGGATGATTGGGCCACAGAAGTTAACAAGCCCATAGCCTTATCTCAAACATCCCACGAGGAAATGAAATCGCGGTCCAAGCAATCAAAAGCGATCATCCGTACAGGTGAAACCACCCCTTTCGCCAATATCATTTTGGTCAGTGGTGTCGTTTTTTAAAAGGGAAAACCGCTTGTTGCCAGTTTGCATAAGGTGCCAATTGCACAACCCTGACCATTAGGTCAAAGTACCTACGAACTTAAAAACAATAAGAAATGGAGAGAAATACCGATGACAACTGTGAGAGACGTGGCAAAAATGGCTGGTGTTTCTGTCGGTACAGTATCGCGTGTTCTTTCTGAAAACAAAGCCGTCAAGCAGCCCTTAAAAGAACGGGTACTTTCTGCGGTGCAAAAGCTGGATTACAAACCCAACCTTGCCGCAAGAGCCCTTCGAACTAACAGGATTGATGTAATCGCTTTGGTGGTTCCTGACATTACAAATCCCTTTTTTGCCCAGCTTGCAAAATGTATTGAGACCGAGGCCGCCAAACGAGGTCATTCGGTCATGCTGGCAAACTCTCACGATGATGCCAATACTGAACGAAAGCAAATTTCAGCTCTTTTGGATCGCTCTCCCCGTGGGATGTTGGTTGTCGCTGCCGCAGACACCGGAGACCTTGGGTACAACACCGATGTTCCCATTGTTTCTCTCGATCGCCGATTTGAGAATTTTCCCTTGGTTTCAACCGATCATTCTGAGGGATCGGCCCAGATTGCCAACCACCTTTACAAACTCGGCCATCGGAAAATTGCCTATATTGCCGGACCTCAAAGCACCGAAGTCGGGCGCAGCCGTAGAGATGGGTTTATCTCTCGCATGGAAGAGTTAAACAGCAATGACGACCCTGTTACCCTCCGTACTTTTGAAGGGTTGTTTGACTACGGGTCAGGGGAAGACATCGGCCGACAAATTTTAACGGCATCGGATGAATGGCGCCCGACCGCGATTGCCGCGGCAAGCGATCAGCTCGCCATAGGTGTTCTTCGAACAGCGCGAGACTTAAAACTGGAAATCCCCGCAGATCTTTCGGTTACCGGCTTTGATGATATCGCACTGGCATCGCTTATTGTGCCCAGATTAACCACCATCCGGCAGCCAACTGAACTGCTCGCCGAAACAGCATTGGCTTATGTGTTTTCTGAAAATGACACCCCTGAAGAAAAAACAATCAAAGGCGAAATCGTTATAAGAGGTTCCACCTCAGCACCGAGATAAGGTTCTGATAACTACCTGTGAATAATACAGGTAGTCCTTCCTTATTAGCCTACTGGAGTAATCTATTGGTTGGTCATCAAGTTTTTGACGAACAAATTAAACAATTCCGCTTGCGACGAGATCTGTAATTTAGAATAGATGTTTCGCCGATGGGTCTTGACCGTCGGCAGGGATATATCCAAATTCAGCCCAATTGAATTGCTGGAATGTCCGATTAAAATAAGTTTGGTAATATCCTGCTCTCGACTGGTCAGAATATCTTTACCGAACTCCTGAAAACGGTATTCCTGACTTGGTTTACTTTCAGAAACATCAAAGTCCTGGGCTGCAAATTCAAAGTGTTTTAAAATTGCACTAGATAGAACCGGGTAAATCTTCTTTAACAGAGTATGACATTTTTCGGTTTGATCACCTGACAGCGCGGTCATGAAACTAAACTCTATCATCTTGTTGTCGGGTAAACGGATCAGGGCAAGAACTTCGGTTAGATGTTTCGGCCAGCCAGGCGTGCGATAACCGATGGTCTCTTTATCATCAATCCATATGTTTAAATCGGTATTGGCAATCAGTTCGGTATATCCAACAGGCAACAGATCACCAATCAGATAAGTGGCGGGAGTAATATTGTCCTGAAAGGCGCGATAGACAGGATTTATAATATAGGTGTAGGTTAAAAAATTCTCCAAACCTGCTTGAAAATTGATCGCCATTTTAAAGCTTTTCAAACAAGTCGGAGCGTTATTTTCACTGTATAAAAGGATATTAAGGCCCTCATAGGACATATAACCTTCTAACAGCTTTCCAGCTTGTGAGAAAAACGTCTCAGTCCCGATCGCGTCTACGATGCCAGCACAAATTTCACTGTCGACGCTTCCTGCGGATGCAGGAACACAAGCCCGGGTCATTGGGGGCACTGGAGCCATTGGGTCTGCTACCTTCAATTACGGAAACACATCCTAGCAAAAACAACGTCCAATACCAACAGAGTTTACTTGTAAAGCAAAAGCAAAAATTCGGATGGGCGCCTGCTTTCCCATCCGTAAGATAACAAAGACTTAGTACGTCTCTACTTCACATACCATCCCCAGGGCTCCTCGCTGTTATAGCGGGTGATTTGTTTTTCTTCGAGGTAGTTTTCAAAACCCCATCTGCCGAGTTCGCGCCCGATGCCGGATTTTTTGTATCCGCCCCAAGGCCCCTCAACAAACGTTGGTTGAGAACAATTGATCCAGACAATTCCGGCCCGAAGAGCAGAAGCAACACGGTCGCATCGATCATCATCTTTGGACATTACCGCCGCAGCGAGACCAAACTCACTGTCGTTGGCCAGTTTGACGGCTTCTTCTTCAGTACTAAAGGATTTAATACAGACCACGGGTCCAAAAATTTCTTCTCGCCAAATAGAGCTATTTTCTTCGACGTCGGCAAAGATGGTTGGCTCTAGAAAGTAACCTTTGTCCAGCCCCTTTGCGGGCCCACCGCCCGTCACCAGACGTGCGCCACTTCTTTTTCCCTGCTCGATAAACCCGAGAACCTTGTCGTATTGGGACTTATTCACAAGTGGCCCCAACAAAATGTCATCGTGCATACCATTCCCAATGGTAATTTTTTGCGCTTCTTCCTTGAGCCGTTCTATTACGGGTTCATAAATCCCATCTTCAATCAAAACACGTGATGTCGCGGAGCAAACCTCACCCTGATTCCAAAAGATACCAAATAAAATCCACTCAACTGCTTGCTTGATATCGCTGTCAGCAAACACCACGAAAGGGGATTTCCCCCCCAATTCGAGAGAGATATTTTTGATATCTCTGGCTGCGGTTTGCATGATACGAGATCCAGTTTGCACCGATCCGGTAAAAGCCAATTTGTCCACATCAGGATGTGCGCTCAACGGTTGACCTGCGTTGGCGCCAAGCCCGGTGACGATATTCAATACCCCATCAGGCAATCCTGCTCTTTGTGCAACCTCCCCCAATTCAAGCGCCGTAATCGGGGTAACTTCCGAAGGTTTAAGAACCACGGCAC
The DNA here is from genome assembly GCA_913060675.1 of uncultured Rhodospirillales bacterium. Taxonomy (GTDB): domain Bacteria; phylum Pseudomonadota; class Alphaproteobacteria; order Kiloniellales; family Kiloniellaceae; genus Kiloniella. The sequence continues at coordinate 21,946 of CAJXUS010000025.1, read as the reverse complement.
AGCCTGCGGCAAGCGCAGGCGCCACTTTCCAAGCCGCCATAAGCAGGGGGAAATTCCACGGAATAATAGCACCAACCACCCCAACGGGTTCTCTAACGACCCTGGTCGTAAATCGATAATCAGAGAGAGCTATTTTTTCATCTGGTGTGTTGTGAAATTCATCTGCCAGATCAGCATAGAAATTAAAACACGCGACGGTGTCTTCGATATCCCACACGGCTTCGGGTAAAGGCTTGCCGTTGTCTAACACTTCCAACCCTGCCAATTCATTGGTGCGGACTTCGATTTCAGTGGCCATCTTTCGAAGAATAACCGCCCGCTCTGCACCGTTCATCTCAGACCACGGCCCGCTATCAAACGCATCACGCGCAGCTTTCACCGCAACGTTAATGTCTTCTTTTCCAGCAGATGCAACCTGGTGAATAACGTCTTCGGTGGCCGGATCTATTACATCAAGAGTTTCTCCAGAGCAGGCATTTACCCACGACCCATTGATCAGCAATTTTGATATCATTGCAGTTCCTCTCATCATTAGAAAAATGTAGTGATTAGGGGCCTGACCCTAGGCTTTCGAAACTTTAGTCAGCCTTAAGGATTTCTATTGCAGCCTCGAGACAATCCCTATCCCCTGCAGCGATGACCTTACCAGACCAATCCAAGGTGATTTCATTACCATCCCAGTCCGTCATAAAACCTCCGGCACCTTGAATAACGGCCGCGCTGGCATAGACATCATAAGGATCAAGGCCACTATCAACCGCAAGATCGGTCCGCCCTGACGCCAAGGTGCCATAGACAAAGCAAGAACCGCCATATTGGACGTAGGGAACAATTTTACGTAACTTCGTAAGACGGGCAAGTTCGTCTTCGCTCATAAAATCCGGGCTACTACAGGTGACAAAAGCCTTGGAAAGCTCGGCACAGGCTTTAACGTTCGCGGGCTGTCCATTACGATTTGCGAAGAGCCCAGAAACACCAACCCAGCGATCCGAGGTTGCCGGATGGTTTATTACACCCACAAAAGGTTTGCCCTTCCAGGCCAAGCCGATCAGCGTGCCATAAACAGGAATACCCGCAATAAAGGGGGCCGTGCCATCTATGGGATCCAGCACCCAAACGTACTCGGCATCGAGGTTTATGTTTTCAAACTCTTCGCCTAAAATTCCATGATCAGGATAAGCCTGCGCAATCATTTCGCGCATCGTCTTCTCCACCGCCTTATCTGTTTGCGTGACAAAAGACGCATCAGATTTGACATCAATTTCTGGGACTTTATTTGCCGCGGCCAATAACATCTCGCCACTGACATCGGCAAGCTTTTCAGCAAATTCTAGAAACACTTCATACGGAGGGAATTGAGTTTTCATTGTGATCTTCTTTGTGTTCATAAAACTAGGGTGCGTAACGATAAAGCATTAGTGAGTGAGGATCTGGCTCAAGAACTTTTGGGTGCGTTCGTTCTGAGGGTTTAGGAAGAAATCCTCCGGTTCTGCTTCTTCAACGATTTCCCCTGCATCCATAAAGATCACCCGATCAGCGACTGATCTGGCAAAGCCCATTTCATGCGTTACACACACCATGGTCATGCCTTCTTTTGCCAAGTCGGTCATAACCTCCAACACTTCGTTGATCATTTCAGGATCGAGCGCAGAAGTTGGTTCATCGAACAAGATGATCTCTGGCTTCATACATAATGCCCGGGCGATAGCCACGCGTTGCTGCTGTCCACCAGAGAGCTGAACAGGGTACTTATCAGCCTGTTCAGGTATCTTTACCCGCTCGAGAAAATGCATCGCAGTTTCACGAGCTTCGGCTTTACTGGTCTTGCGCACAAGACGTTGAGCCAGCATGAGGTTTTTTAAAATCGTCATATGAGGGAAAAGATTGAAGCTCTGAAATACCATGCCGACTTCGCGCCGGATTGCATTAATGTCCTTAACTTTATCAGTGAGCTCGTTACCATCAATAATGATGTGTCCGTCAGTGTGTTCTTCCAAACGATTGATGCAGCGGATCATGGTCGATTTACCGGATCCAGAAGGACCACAGACCACGATTTTCTCACCTTTTTTGACTTCCAAATTGATGTTTTTTAAGGCCTGAAAATTACCAAAGTATTTATTCACGCTTTTCATTTGGATCAATGTTTCAGGTGATGCTGCGGGTGCTATATTTGTCATGCTAGGCCCTCCGGTTTTACGTACCTGCTCAGATATTTTTCAATCCGGCCAAAGGTTTTTTGAAAGACCCAAGTCAGGATCATGTAAATAATTGCGAGCGAGATAAAGATCTCATACGGAGCAAAAGTTTGAGAGACAATTGTCCGAGCGATACCTGTCATGTCCACCAATGTAATCGTGCTAGCAAGCGACGTCGCCTTCATAAGGCTGATAAAATCGTTGCTGTAAGCCGGTAAAGAGAGCCGAGCTGCAATGGGAACAGTTAGATATATAAACTTCTGTCGAACAGATAAACCAAGCGCAGCACCTGCTTCGAGAACTCCCCGATCCACACCGAGCACGCCTCCGCGTAAAATCTCAGAAACGTATGCACCTGTATTCAGAGTCAAAGCCAGGATTGCGCAGCCAAAGGGCTCACGTAGGATGGGCCAAAATATGCTATCTCGGATAAATTCAAACTGCGGCAGGCCATAGTAAATGATAAAGATTTGTACCAGGATGGGCGTGCCGCGAAATATGTATATGTGAACCTGAGCAGGCCAGGACAGATACCATTTCCCACTGATGCGCATCAGCAACAACAATACCGCCAATATCAGACCAAGGATTGCAGAGAGAAACAACAGCTGAAAGGTCAGACCAATCCCCATCAACATTTTTGGTATACTGTCGGCGATCAATTCAAAGTCAAAAATCATCGCGCTGACTCCATGTGCTTGTTACCGTATTTTTCCAGCCACATAACGGTCAGAGTGATGACGGTTGAAAATCCCAGATAAACACAACCAACCACGATATACATAGTGAAAGGTTTACCTGTCGTGCCAATGGCTTGCTTGGCAACAAACAGGGTTTCGTTCAGACCTATAATAGAAATAAGGGCCGTATCTTTGATGAGCGAAAGCATGTGATTGCCAAACGACGGCAATGCCAAGCGCCACATCTCTGGGATACGGACATAAACGAAAGTTTGAAAGTTAGACATGCCAAGTGCACGTGCCGCTTCAATACTTCCTGGCTTCACCCCCAAAAACGCACCTCGAAAGGTCTCGGTGGCATAGGACCCGACAATAAGTCCAATCGCTAAGGTTCCAGACCAAAAAGGAGAAAGATCAACAAACTTAACCTCTGGATCGAAAACCTGTGCAATCGCTGTAAGGGTAATCGCGGAACCAAAGTAAAGCAGCAAAATCACTAAAATTTCGGGAGTTCCTCTAAAAGCAACCGTGTAACCCGCAGCAAGTTTTTGAGCAAATCGGTTATTGGAGAGCTTGGCCGCAGCCCCGATCAATCCGAACAACACCATCAATATTAGAGAGCAAACAAATACCTGAAGAACGATTACAGATCCCCAGAAATAATCGTCCCACCACCCTGTAACAGCCTCCACAGGCTTCCTCCTCGTCGTTCAATTTTATTTGGTCCAATTTTATTATTTTTGTTTTTAGTTTGGATCAGTTTTCACTTTTTTCTCAAACACAACAGCTGATGTACTTCAACAAGTGCCAGGATCGAGATATACCCAAATTCAAGGGGTAGCAGGTGACGGCGTAGGCTTTCTACGCCGTCACGATAGTGCTGGTAGATCTAAATTTACCCAATCCTAGTTATAGATTGGAAATGGGAAAATTTTCAGTGAATACTCGGTCAATTTGTCAGTTTTGATTAGTTGAGTTAAGGCATCATCTAAGCGTTTTTTCAGCTCTGGCTGTCCCTGAAGCAAACCAATACCGACACCCGTTCCAAAGTATTTCACTTCATCAATAGCCGGGCTGGCAAAACCATAACCATCACCTTCATCCTTACTTAGGAAACGAAGATAGGCTTTCATTGGGTTGGTCATGATGAGATCAACACGTCCATTGCGTAGATCAAGGTACTGAGCTTCGGAGCTGTCATAGAAAACAACGTCTGCTTCTGGCAATTTTGCTTCAAACCAATTGGCATAGGTTGATGCCCGTTCCAGGCCAACACGAAGACCAGAGAAGTTTTCTGGAATGGCCACGCCAGTTTCGTCAAAAAGTTTGTAATCTTTGCTGGATTTACCGATGATCCGACCAATCGAATCACGGTAAGGAATTGAGAAATCGATTTTCTCCAACCGTTGTTCTGTGATTGACATTGAGGCAACGACCAGATCGAATTTGTTAGCCAAAAGTGCCGGAATCATACCGGACCATTCCTGACAAACAAATTCAAGATCAGCACCAATAATTTCAGCGACACCTTTTGCAACATCCACATCATAACCCGCCAATTCCCCGTCAGCGGTGCGATAATTAAACGGCGCATAGGTACATTCCATACCAACACGCAATGTCTCAGCCGAAGCCGTTCCCACTGTAAGAAAGGCGCAGGCTCCCAGTGCCATGGCTTTAATCATATTGAGTTTCATAGTCTTCTCCCTTGGTTGTTTTTATAACTTCTGGTTAGAATTCTTATTCACTATTTGGCCTCACCTATTGGGCGACAGCCCCATCGATTGCCTCTAATACGCGGCTGACTTCAGCCTCGGTGTTGTAATGCGCCAAACCAATACGAACCACGCCCTCGTCTTCTGGAATACCCAAGAAGCGAGCTGGCTCATAGGCATAGTTATGGCCGTGCCAGACATAGATACCTTTTTCGGAAAGCGACTTGGCGATATCTGTCGGTTTGAAATAATCGTGCCGGATTGACACAGTTGGCACTCTTTGGTGGACGCGATTGGGGTTACTAATTCCAACGATTGAGATACCGGGTATTTGTCCCAAGCCACCGATTAAGGTGTTGGTAAGCGGCTCTTCGTAATCCCGTGAAGCTTTGTACGCAGCCGCGATCAGATCCCGACGATTTTCTGATGTTGATGTCCCTCGACCGAGCGTCTCAAAGTATTCCACCGTGGCAGATAGTCCGGCGAGGAGTTCAAACTGCGGCGTTCCCGCTTCAAAGCGGTCGGGTAAATCATTGGAAACGCAGCGTCCCTTGTAAGGATGCAGGCCAGCCAAGATCTCTTCTTTTCCCCATAAGAGACCGAGGTGAGGCCCGAAAAACTTGTAGGCTGAGCAAACCAGGAAATCACAACCAAGCGCCTGCACATCGACGAGGTGATGAGGCGCCAATTGAACTGCGTCGACAAAAACCTGCGCGCCCGCATCCTGTGCAATCCTGGCTAGAGTTTTGATGTCATTGATGGAACCAGTCATGTTACTTGCATAATTCAAACACACAAGTTTGGTCTTATCGCTTAGGACCGCTTCCAGATTTTCAGGCTCAATCAACCAGGTATCCCGATCAAATTCTACCCACCGGATGTTGAGGCCTTTGTCTTTAGCAATCTCTAACCATGGACCAACGTTGCCTTCGTGCTCTACTCGGGAAACCACGATTTCATCCCCAGGTTGGAAATCACGACAAATGCTACGGGAAAGATGAAACGTCAAAGACGTCATGCTTTGGCCGATGACAACTTCCCTGGAAGAACGGGCGCCAAGAAAAACGGCAGCGTCTTCGTGTGCTTTTAGCGTTATCGCATCTGTATTAACACTGGTGGTAAAGTGTCCCCCACCATTACTGGCGTTGGTCAGCATATAATCAGCAACAGCCTTGGCAACAGAAGCTGGAACCTGAGTTCCTGCGGGGTTGTCCAGATAAACGCGATCATGTCCTTTATCAGACAGCGACAAGGCCGGAAACAGCGCACGAATATCAGAAACCGGAAATCCCATTAAACTCACCTTTACTTAAATAACCTGACGCCAAATCACTTGGATCTACCAAATCACTTGGGTCTAAATGACATGGCCCAGATAACATGGATGGTCAGGCTTTATTGAAATCGATGAGACAAGTATTCCCCAAGACAGAATCAAAGGACATCATCCTAAGGGATGAGACGGTATATAAAGTTTCTGTTGAAAGTTTATATACCGGATTTATATTTTATGATCAAATTTAATAATATTTTCATATACTTAACGTATTAAATTTTCACAACCAAGATGAGTAGATCCTCCCGCCCCACGAAAACTCGTCGCTCATGGTTTCTTCTCTGGGCCGCTTATTCCTGCCTACAGGTATAAGGCCAGACCAGTTTAGTGTTGGGTGGGTTGGTAGAGCCATCCTCAAACATAACGGGGATAGGCACGGCTTTCTCAATATTGGGTAAAGCTTTCATTGCAGCTGTATCAAGCGGGACTTTTCCACGATAGAAAGCGTTTGGGTCCAACCAGTAGCCCTTGAGAGGAATGATAATGTTCTGGCTTTCGCTATATTGTTTTGAAGTGCTGTAAAGGGTAGAAAAATGAATGGCCGGGCGACGGCCCTTGTTTTGTTTACCAGTTTTGGGGGAAATACCAGAATTACCCGTAGGGCCGAGCACCTGCCCCATCGCCACCTTTTGGCCAACAACCATATCCGGCAAACGATCTAAGTGCGCATAGGCCGAATAAATCCAAAGAGGAATTCCGGTATCCTCTGGGCTATGACGCAGAACAATTTCAATTCCCCGGGGCGATTTATCACCCTTAAAAATAGCCACAACGGTGCCATTAGCGATTGCGATCATCGCTGTTCCCCACGGTGCAGGCATATCTATACCACCGTGGTAACTATCCCGCTTGCGCTTAAAGCCATAGGGCATAGCATAATAATCATCGATCCCTCGACAGCTTGCATTACGGGGGAAAACCGGACCTAATCCCGTTGGAAAAAGCCCCCTTTCCACAGAAGATTTGGGATCACATCTTCTAAATCGCCCAATAGCGCAACGGACTTCCTTACTCAACATACCCTCGGGCACCCGGCCATCGATTTCGGTCAGGATCTCTCCTGCCAAAGGCTTGATCGCGGAGCTTTTATTTTCCTTCCAGGCCGCCCGATACAGGGCGCGGACTTCGGCTAAATTCAGATAACCATCGGCATCGAGATCAAGTCGGTTAAAATTACCGCGACGGTTCCACTCTTCGACACTAATTTTATCGTCGCCATCCTTATCCATTAACCCGAAATCGCGGGCTACCCGATCCTTTGCGGCCGCCTCGTATATACCGCCCATAAAAGCTATGTTGATAAAAGTTATAAGGACAACGGATAGAGAAGTGATCAGAGCTCGCTTCATGCTTAATCCTCAAATCTACGGGAATCAGATAAATACCCTAGCACTCTGGATGTCCTGAACATAGGTTAAACATAAGCTGTATTTTGTATAATCAGCATCCGAACATGGGCATCTTTTTTACCAACCAATTATTCTATCCATCTATTACAATGCGTCCGATATGCCTTCGCTCTTTTGAATAGTTTCTTGAATAAAATCAACAAAGGTGGTGATTAAAATACTCTCTTTTTTGCGTTGCATATAGAAGGCATAAAAATCCAGCGATTGAATGTGGAGTTCAGGGAGAACCTGAATCAGGCGTCCTTCCGTAATATCTTGTTTCACCAAATACGAAGGCAGGCTTGCGATACCAAGATGGTTCAGCACGGCATCATATATCGACTTTTTACTATTAAACGACAGGCTCCCGCTCACAGATATTCTCTGCTCAACGCCCTTGATGGTGAACTCCAGGGTGTTATAGGTATTTACTGTGTGGCTGAAGGTGATGAAGTCCAGCTTGTTCAATTCATCCAGATTTTTAGGGATACCTGCCCTTTGTAAATATTCCGGGCTGGCACAAAGCACCGTATCATCACGGCAAATTCTTTTCGACAAATAAGGCTCGTTGTTTAGGCTGGTACTGCGAAAGGCAATGTGGGTGTTTTCTCGAAATAGATCGATTACCTCATTGCTGTAATTCGCCCGGATAGCAACATCGGGGTATTTCTTTTTAAATTCAAATATTAAGGGAGACAGGACAATGTTTCCCCACAGTTCTGGCGCGGTGATCCGGAGTTCCCCCGTCAAACGGTTCTTGATGTAATTCAGGTTATCAATGAGGCCGTCATAGGAAGCGAGTACTTCTATGGCAGTATCGTAATAAAGCTCTCCCGCACTGGTGATACCGATGGAGCGGGTTGAACGATTTAATAAAACGCTGCCCAGGGTTTTCTCGAGTTGTTGAATGTCTTTGGATGCTTTCGAAGGGGTAACCCCCATCTTTTGCGCAGCAGCACTAAAAGTACCCAAATGAACGATCTGCACAAAGAGTTGCATGAGAAATATTTTATCAGTCTGTGCCACCATTATTTCTCCACAGGAAATTAAGAAAGCGATTTTATGTCTATTATCCCCTCTGAAGCAAGGTGCTAAATAATGAGCAACGGATCACAAATTGATCGCAACCAAACAGTAAACGATATTTAAGGACACCAGATAATGCAGACCTATCAGATCAAACAAAACGCCGTATCCCTTGTCGACATTGAAATGCCAACCTGTGGACCCAATCAGATTTTGGTCAAAATGAAAGCCCTCGCCCTCAATCATCGGGACCACCTCGTGGTAAATGGCATTACCCGTTGGAAGCTCAAGGAAGATGGCCGGGTTCCAGTTGCAGATGGCGCAGGTGAAATTGTTGCGGTCGGCACGGCAGTATCGGAATTATCTCTTGGTGATCGCGTCAGCAGTCTGATTGTCCCGAACTGGCAGGATGGCGAAATGACCCCGGCCAAACTTCAGGGCTCTCCTGGCGGCCCCGGTGCTGATGGCGTCGCGGCTGAATACGTGCTCTTTAATGAGACCGCTGTTATCAAGATCCCGGATTATCTATCCTACCAAGAAGCCGCGGCACTACCCTGTGCAGGCCTAACCGCCTGGAATGCTATTGTTGAAAAATCAGACTTAAAACCGGGCAACAGTGTTCTGATTTTAGGTACTGGCGGGGTTTCGCTTTTTGCCATGCAGTTTGCCTTGATGATGGGCTGTGAAGTTATTGTCACCTCAAGCAGTGATGAGAAGCTTGAAGAAGTAAAAAAACTCGGAGCCCATCACATCATTAACTATGCCACAAATCCAAACTGGGTTGATGAAGTTCTAGAGCTTACCGATGGCGCGGGCGTCCATCACATTGCCGAAGTTGTTGGTGGTAGTCACCTCAACATTTCTCTCAAATGCATTCGTTCTGGGGGCACCATTGCGCAAATTGGCGCGATCAAAGGCGTTTGTGATGGTACCCTTGATACCGCTGAAATCATGTACAAGGCCGTTAACATCAAGGGCGTAGAAGTCGGCTCAAAATCGATGCACTCCCGGATGCTCAAAGCCATGGAAGTCCATAAAACCAAGCCCATCATACACAAGATCTTTGATTTTGCGGATCTCTCTGAAGCCATTGAATACCAGGGAAGCGGTTCTCACTTTGGTAAGATCGGTATCAGCCTTTAGTTTTTAAGAACGAACTACCCTGATGGATACAATCCAATTGGGGTGGTTCGTTAACTAAAACAAACCGATAATTAACCTCTAAGCAATATAACATCAGAATAAGGTATTAATTCCTAACAAAAACAAGCATTTACATTAATTTTATACAGATAAAATTACAGAACCCTGCTAACGTTAAGAGTGCTCCAGTATGTCAAAGGGCAACAGGTTACGGAGGGTTTTAATGTTTCTTACATCAAACTCTGATCTATCAGACCTCAAAATCTATCCACGCCTGTATAAAACCTGGCAATGGTTTTCAGCCTTGAGCGACACTTTAGGGCGACTTCCTTCCCGCCGGGATATCAACCCGATTGAAATTCCTTTTGTCCTTGGATATGAAGTCCTCACAGAATTTCACAGGGATGAAAATTTTTGTCGTTTTCGCCTTGTTGGCGTCGTCCTAGAAGAATTTACAGGCCTCCCCACGAGCGCCACGGGATTACGTTACAATGAGATGCTTGATCCAGAAAGTAATTTGGAAGCATTAGAAACGATGGCAAGTGTCCTAGACAAAGGACAACCTCTCTTTGGTCCCTCAAGTCTTCGCCGTAACGACGGCCCCAGTTTGGAATATGCACGGGTGATTTGCCCGTTGAAAAAACTAGAGGGCGAGCCAGAAATGATTTTTATTGTGTTTGAAGATATGTACGAAAAAGAAAACTCTTAACCTTAATTCCCGAGTGTACATCATTTATTTTCACAGTTAACCGGAGTTTCTAAGGTATTCAATTTGCCCCCCTCTCTTGAGATCGATTATCAAAAATAATGCGATAATGATTATAATTTTAAATACATTATCATATGGTGAAAAAGGCTTATGTTAGTCATCAAGGGCAAACTAACTTGAGGACTAACACTGATGAAACCGCTCGTAACTGCCGAAGATTTTGATTTTGCTGCTGCAGATATTGATTTTCATATCCGTGAAGCGCACCGCCTTCGTTCTGAATACGCTGGCAAACTTGTAAGTACATTCTTCCACGCTGTGGTGAGTTCCACAAAAGGCTTTTTGGCACGCTTGACGTTCCACAAAGTCAGACACGCTTAAAGTACCCGGTCTAGATTACCAGGCCCAGATTACACGACCCAGATTCCATACCCCACATTTGGAATTATCTAGTCCGTCTCCCAGTGGATTAGAAGAAGTAAAACTTGAGGGTGCAATTTGCACCCTCTTTTTTTTTGCTTAGGCTACTCAATTAAAACCAAGGCTTTGCCAGCCCGACCCCAGCCCTCTGCGATTTCATTACCGATTAAGTCTGTATACTCTTGTAATCTTTATAATAATAAATATCTATCAATGAGTTTATTTCAGACTATTTTCCAAGAGGCTTTTTATGACAATCGTGCCAATCGAAAAAAAGATTGATTTGGAAAATTGGCCCCGGCGTAGCCAATACAACCTCTTTAAGGATTTTTCCTCTCCCCATGTCAGCATTACAGCCCGGGTGGATGTCACGGGGATCATGCGTGCCAAACAAAATCAGGCCATTGCCCCTTTCAACGCCATGCTGTTTTGCATCATGAGCGCCATAAACGCTGTACCGGAACTGCGCACCCGATTTAGAAATTTGAAAAATGGCGAACAAGGCGTTATCGAACACTCCCTTGTTCACCCTTCCGTAACCGTTCCAATTGAAGATGATCGCTTTGCCTTTTGTGAAATCACCTACGATCCTTCATGGACAGAGTTCAATCAAAATTGCGAAGAGGCAATTGCCGCTGGCAAAGCCCAAGTCAAGCTCACTGAAAATACCGTCGATACAGATCACTGGGTTTTTATGTCGTGCCTGCCTTGGCTCGATTTTACCGAACTGAAACACCCCCTTAAAGGCCCGGAGGATTGTGTTCCTCGCCTCGCCTGGGGCAAGTTTACCCCAAGCCTTAATGGTGAAGCTACAGAGGGAAACGGCCATGACAACACCTGGCCAGACCGTACTTGGAAAACTCCCGTTAACCTCACGGCCCATCACGCTTTGGTCGACGGCCTTCATATCGCCCAGTTTTTCAAGAAACTCGAACAGGCAACCCAAGAATTCACCAAATAATTTTAAAGACAAATTGGGAGTAATTCGGGTAAATCACCAATTTGTTTTTATACTAAAAATCACATCAGGCAGATCATCTCTGAGCCAATACTTCTCTCGGGCTGATACCATAATGGCGAGAAAAAGCACGAGACAGTGCCGCCGGGCTGGAAAACCCAATCCGTCGAGCGATAGCTTTAAGCGGCGTTCCCTTGGCAATTTCCATCCGGGCTAGAGTTAAGCGCCAATTGGATAGATATTGCCCCGGCGTTACCCCCACGGACTTACGAAAAGAATTCACAAAGTGCGTCCGGGACATCGCCGCAATCTCTGCCAAATCTTCCAGGTGAAAGTTCCTCTCTGGATTATCATGGATAGCAACGATTGCCATGGCGAGGTTCGGATGCGCCAGGCCTGCCAACAGCCCCACTTCGGCCTGACCTGCCTCGATTAAATGCCGCAACAGACGGATCACCACGATTTCACACAGCCGATCGATCACCGCCTGCCCGCCACACCGTGGGGCGTTGGCTTCTTCCATCAGCATATTGGTGACAGCCTGCAACGGTTTGGATTGATCCAGGCGCACAACGACCAAATCAGGTAGAGCAAGGGCAATGGGATTAGCAACACCACCAGTATCAACCGCAGCACAAACGTATCCCTCGGGAACAGGGCCATCGGCCGGGTCATCCTTGTGAATGTTCGCCCTCCTCGGCTCTTCAGAAGGTACGCCGCGAGGATAAAACACCAAAAGAGGGACATCATCCCTAAGGCCCTCAAACTCTTTTCCAGAGGCGGTGGCTCCAGAAACCGTGACGTGCCCTTTTATTTCTTTTTTAATTTGCGGACTTAGTTGCCCTAAATGGGCGATAAAAAAATTCGCGTCATCTTCTTTATCCATCTCAATATCTGCCACGGTTTGCAAAGCAATTGATTTAGGCACAAAGGATCTGACCCGCGCTTGCACGTGAAAACGTGAAATCAGGGCGGAGAGGCGATCAGGTTTCTTTACATTCAGGTTTTGCATTTTATACAACAGACCAATTTGTACTCTCGGTTAAGTATTATGCACCATATGAGATTAATAGTTCATTATATTCTTATTCAGCAGCTGATGTCCAGCTATACGAATATATTGGAAGGTACCCCTCAAATGTTGATCCCTCGCCAGAAAACCCCTGATCTCTCGGTTCCCACTCTCAATGGTGGCACCTTTGATCTCGGTGCTGACCAGGCTGAGAACTTTACCCTTGTGACCTTCTATCGCGGTCTACATTGCCCGATCTGTGCCAATTACCTGAAAGAGCTCGAACGCCTGACCCCAGAATTTGAACAACGCGGCGTAAAAACCATCGCCCTCAGTTCCGATGGCCAAGAACGCACACAAGCCATGGCTGACAAGATCGAAGCCAAGAACCTGCGCTTTGGTTATGATCTCTCCCTCAGCGTTGCCAAAGAATGGGGTCTGTTCATTTCCACATCACGCGGCACAACCTCTATCGGTATTGAAGAGCCTGCCCTGTTCTCTGAACCTGGCGTCTTCTTGGTCCGCCCAGATCAAACGCTTTATTACGCCTCTGTCCAGACCATGCCGTTTATCCGCCCTGCGTTCAAAGAAATGGTCGGTGCCATCGACTTCATCATGGCCAACGACTATCCAGGCCGCGGTGAATACATCGGCGAAGTATAAGAGACAGAATATAAGAAGAAAAACGGCGTTCTTTACGCCCAAGCATCTGGTGCAAGCCGTCTCTTAAACGGCTAAGATCCTGTCTTTTGCACCAGAAAACTGCCCCCGGTCAGGCCACACACACAAGCAGGCCGGGGGTATTTGTTATCTTCAATAAAACTCAATATTGGTTTATTTCTCAAAAGCCGGACGTACGATTGGTAAGCTTCATTGCTGATCGCTCTGTCCCGATAACGCGACACAGTTATGGAGAATCATTGCGCCAATTTCCTCCTGTAATCCATATTCATGTGCAGCTTTTCTAGACCCGAAAAGAAACGATCAAGATGGAGATTGAAACGCAACAAGAGCCTTTCCAAACATGAGCTACAGACGCAAACTCTATTTATTAACGGGTAGATTTAGTTTTGTGTCAGGACCGTGCGGGTAACGACATCGCCGTCTTCATCAAAATCGCATTCGTGCTTGAAACCAAGTTTGGTGAGGATGTGCAGCGACGCCTGATTTTTCTTCTGGGCAAACCCATAGATCTTTTTCAAACCAAGTCCTTTGAGGCCAAAATCAAGAACAGTTGTCGCGGCTTCGGTGGCGAGACCTCCGCCCCAAAATTGTGGGAGCAGGCCATAAGATAACTCGACCATGTCATCATGCTCATTTTCTTCTCGCAACCCACATTCGCCCATAAAGACATTACTTTTGCGATCATAAACCGCCCAAAGACCAAAGCCCCTCCGCCGCCAGTGATCGAGAATAACCTCTAATTGAACATCACTGCCCGCACGGGATTGAACACCAATCTTGCGGATAGCCATAACATCCACATTGCCATAGAGCTGATAAAGCTTGTCGGCATCTCCCTCAGCAAATGGGCGCAGACTTAAACGCTTACTGGTAAGGTCTTTGGATTGCATGATTATTTTTGCCTGATGATTACAAGTGGATATGTTAGTTACATTGGAAAGCCAACCTTAGCAAAAAACACACCTAACATAATGTTCTATTTAAAAGCCCAATTGGACGCTTTTAGAGAACATTTTTCTGTTCTTATCATCCAAACAGGGAAAATACTCTCATAAGACTTTGATTAAAATAACTTTATTTTAGTTATCGTGAAAAATAAAGCCGATAAAATTCATCAACAACTGAGCAGCAAGGACTTGAGTGATTTCGGTAGGATCATAGGCCGGGGCCACTTCGACCAGGTCTATGCCAACCACGTTGCCGCGTTTGGCCAAGCCTTGAAGAATTTCCAGCACATCATAATAGGCAAAACCACCGTGGCTCGGGGTGCCCGTTCCCGGTGCAATTGAGGGGCAGAACGCGTCGATATCTATGGTGACGTAATAGCGTGCGCCCTCTGGAATGCGTTCCAAAACGCCCTCTGTTCCAAGCTTTCTGACCTGGCGAACAGACAAGATATCCGCCCCCCGAGCGCGGGCGTCCTCATAACCTTCCTTTGCCGTGGAAGAGACATTGCGAATGCCCAGTTGGGTCATCCCAGATACATAGTCCTTTTCAATCGCCCGGCGCATAGGGTTACCGTGACCATCGGTCACGCCGTGGCGTTCATCAACAAAATCAAGATGAGCATCGATTTGGATAACATGGATCGGACCGTTTTTGGCCGCGTCATCAGAGAAAGCTTTGATACAAGGAATATTGACCGAATGGTCGCCGCCAATCACCACAGGCAAGGCACCTGCTTCGAGCATTTTGCGAACTCCGTACTCGATATTAGCGTGGCTTTCTTCGGTTTTTGTGTGGATGATATCTGCATCCCCAATGTCAACTATACGAACTTCAGAACCAAGGTAAGTCGCGTCATCTTCGTGGTCATAGGCCCCGGCGTGACCAAAGGAGAACAGTGTCGAAGCCTCGCGTACCGCACGCGGACCAAACCGCGCACCAGAGCGCCACTGGGTGCCAAAATCAAAAGGCGCGCCCATAACCGCGACATCTGCATCAATCCGATCCCAATCGGCAACATAGTCGCGTTTGCCAAAAGTAGAAATTCCAACGAAAGGAAGGTTTAAACGTCCTGCGGCGTATCCATGATCTGATATATCTGTTCCATCAACCGTTCTAGTAGTTGTCACTACCAGTATTGAGACAGAACTAATTGCATTATAAAATACATAATTTATTATCTTTATATTGTATTTTATAATGTAAAGATAATTACTACATCTGTCGGTGAGATTACACGAATGAGCCTTTTTTCAGAAAAGCTACTGCGCACCTTTTGTAAAGTCGTCGAACACGGTGGATTTTCTGGCGCTCAGTACGAACTAGGCATAAGCCAGCCTGCCATCAGTTGTCATATTCGGGACCTGGAAACCATCCTCGGTTACAGGCTGTGCGAACGCGGCCGCAGTGGGTTTCATCTCACCGAACGCGGTCAAAGCACTTATGAGAAATCCAAAAAGATCCTCATTCAATTTGAGGACTTTGAAACCGAGCTTTTGGGCCTACGCGATGTCCTCAAGGGTCCTCTTAGAATTGGGGTTGTTGATGCTCACCTCAGTAACCAAGCCGTTCCCTTAAGCGAAGCTATGGGGAAATTCTTTGATCGCGACAACGATATCCAACTTGAACTCAAGGTCGCCTCTCCGACAGAGTTAGAACTGGAGCTGATCAATGGCACTCTTCACCTTGCCATTGGCCCCTTCACCCAAAAACTCGACGGATTGAATTACTACTACATCTCATCGGAAACCCATCTGCTCTATTGCGGAGAAAAGCATCCCCTGTTTTCGACTGATCCGACAACGATCACCCCCAAAACCCTGCGAGATTACAACCTCTGTCATCGGACCTACAACACCCATTCCGGTATTGAGTTGTTGGAAGGCAAAGGCCAAATCGCATTGGTATCGAATATGGAAGCCCAGGCCAGCCTTATTATGAGCGGCAAGTTCCTTGGTGCCCTCCCCGATCACTACGCAAGGCCCTGGGTTGAAAAAGGAAACCTCCGCGCACTGGAACACGAAGTCTTTGTCTGGAAGTCAGACTTTCACTTAGCCACCAGATCTACGGCGGTTCAAAGAAACGCGATATCTTTGTTTACTCAAGACTTTCTGTCTTTGGTCTCTGGCCCTGTTACTTCCTGAACATCTCCAACAGTAGCTTTATACGATGATCATTTTTAAATTCAGGTCGGTGGACCAGGGCGATATTTATTTCTGCGTTTTCACCGGGAAGCGCAAAGATCGCGGTGCGATTTTCAAGGTCAAAGTTCTGAACAATTGATTTAGGGAGTACTGAGGCACAAAGCCCCGCTTTGATACAGGCAAGGATACCATCCAATGTTGAAATCTCGGTCACTTTAGGCGCTATTAATTTTTGAGCTCGATACCAGTCGATAGCAAAATTGCGATACCCACAACCTTCCTGGATCAGAACCATGATCGGAAGCTCCAACGCCTGCTCCAAACGGCTTAACCCCTTTGGAGCAATATAAACCAATGGCTCAGAAAAAAGCATGTGAGTGGTTAAGTTGTCCTGATCCGTACTGCGTTTGCGACGATCAACCACTACGGCGGCGTCCAAACGGCATTCCTCGACCCCTCGATTAAGAAAACCAGATACTCCCGTATCTACAGAGATCTCGGCATCAGGGTGTTGTTTGCGGTACCTTGTCATGAAAATCGGCAACAGGTGCGCTGCTTGCGTATCGACAAGACCTAACCGAATATGACCTTGATCGCGAGGATTAACCGCCCCTTTTGCCGCCTGTTCCAAACTCAGCATAGCATTGGCATAATCGAGTAGTGTCACGGCTTCGTGGGTCGGGATCAATCGCCGATGCGCCCTCAGAAACAACGAAACCCCGAGCTCACCTTCCAGTTTTCGAATGCGTGCTGTGACATTGGGTTGGACAGTATTAAGAAGTTCGGCCGCCGCAGTAACACTACCCAAATCCATTACCATTTTAAAGGTCCGTAAGGACTGTAAGTCCATATCTATGCCTTTCAGAGCAGTTGGTGCTTCTCATGGGATCTATTAGTAATAATCCTATATATCATTATTTTTTATTTATTGATCAAAATAAACTATTTTTTTTAATCAATAAATCAATGTTTTCTTGCTCCTGATACAAAACACTTTAAGGAACTATCCTCGAAACGACGGGGAAAAATCAGGAACCCGTAATGACCTTTGAAATCTGGATCGCCTTTGTCTTTGCCGCCAGCGCCAACATATTGGCTCCGGGGCCTGCTATTGTCCTGGCGATCAGAAACGGACTGTCGCTTGGCATGGAGAAGACCGCTTACTCCACGCTTGGCAACATCACCGCCATTGGCTGTGTTGGCCTTGCCGTTACCCTCGGCCTTGGAGCCATCATTACCGCAGAGCCAAATATCGTTTCCGCCATGCGTGTTTTGGGTGGCAGTTATCTTATCTGGCTCGCCTATCAGAACTGGCAAAGCGGTATGATCTCGCTGGATCACCTCAGCCAGAGTGAGGCTTGTCATAACGAGAAGAACGCCGTGGATAGTATTGAGACCGACGCAGAAGCCGAATTCAGTACAGGCTCTCGATCAAATGCCGGGGCAAAAAAAACTGGTCCGAACAAAGCGGGCTCTGCCCCTTATCTTTTTAACCAGTCCCTGATCGTAGGACTGACTAACCCCAAAATGATCATCTTCCTGCTCGCTCTATTCCCCCTGTTTTTAGACAACACCCAATCGGCGACACCCCAATTCCTCGTCATGACAGTGACATTTATGGGTCTGTCTTTCCTCTCGCTCAGCGGATTTGCCCTCACCGCCGTTAAGCTCGCGCGGCTTATCAGACAAGAGGCTGTCGTCAGACTGATCAATAGAATCATTGCTCTGGTCTTTTTCTGTTTTGGCATGACATTAATCATTGTTGGAATTTTGGGATAGAAAGTAGGACAGAAGGCTGTACTATTGATGGATCATTATTTCCCCACAAGAGGAAGTCCAGAATGGCCGCCTATCAAGCCAGATCCAGATGTAGATATAGAAACGACCTGCCCCAATTGAACGGGGACCTCTATCTCACTGATGCTGGCCTTGAAACAGATCTGATTTTTAACCACGGCATTGATATCAAAGGCTTTGCAGCTCACACCCTGCTGCCAGAGGAAATGGGCCGCCTCGCGTTGACCAATTATTATCGCGGTTTTCTTTCTCTCGCCCGGGCCATGAATACCGGATTTATTCTAGATGGCCAAACGTGGAAGGCCCACGCTCACTGGGCAAGTGATTTGGAAGAAAGTATCGATGACTTGCGCTCAGCCAATCAAGCATCGGTTGCCTACATAGCAGAGCTTCGCGAGGAGTATGCCGACAACAAACTCCCTATTCTCTTAAACTGTTCTCTTGGTCCCAGAGGCGATGCCTACGCCCCTGATTATCAAATTTCTGCACGCGAAGCCGAAGACTATCATGCCTTACAAGTATCTTGGCTTGCTGAAACTCAGGTTGATATGATTACAGCCATGACCTTTACCCAGGCAGAAGAAGCCATAGGAGCCGTGCGCGCCGCCCAGACTGCAGATCTTCCCATTGTGGTATCTTTCACGGTCGAAACGGACGGCCTGTTACCTACTGGGCAATGCCTTCAAAGTGCCATTGATCAAGTCGACCGGGAAACCGATAACGGTGCCATCTATTTCATGGTCAACTGTGCCCATCCTGATCACTTTCCAGATGACCTTAACGCAGATAGCCCCTCCTCAGATAGCCTTTCAACAAATAACCTCCTTGGTAGCAACACCAAAGATCGTGACTGGGCCAAAAGGATCAAGGGCATTCGCTGTAATGCGTCACGCATGAGCCATGCCGAGCTTGATAACTGCTCTGAGCTTGATGCCGGTGATCCGGATGAACTGGGGCGCCAATACAAGGCAATCTATGCCAAGATGCCTTGGCTCAACATCTTTGGGGGGTGTTGTGGGTCGGATCTACGTCATGTCACTGCAATTGCCCGGACCGTCACCCAAGCTTGACGAGACCTGAGCTTGAGGTAACCCGAGTATGATATAAAGGGGACATCATCATACGAGAGCATGGTATAATAAGCTTACTCTAAACCAGAAAGGACCGGATATGTCTGAAAACAAAGGGCCTACCGAGACAACGGGTGATACAGAGTTCGTTGAGTTTTGGAATGAGATCCTTGTTCCCAAGTTTATCAAGTTCAAACATATTCTGGTTGATGGCCTGACCCATCACAGTGACGCGATCTTTCCGACCCTAAAAGTCAAAAAAGGGGACAATGTTCTCGATGTTGGCTGTGGTTTTGGTGATACCGCTTTAAAACTGGCAGACCTGGTGGGGCCAAGTGGCCGAGTTCTTGGTATTGATTGCTGTGATGCTTTTCTTGATTACGGCCGCAAAGAAGAACGCAAGAAAAATCAGGGTAATGCCTATTTCCTCAGAGGGGATGTTATAAGCATGCCTTTTGAAGGAGATAATGATTTCGTCTTTTCGCGCTTCGGCACCATGTTTTTCCCCAACCCTGTCGCGGCACTCAAGAATATGCGCACCGCTTTGAAACCCGGCGGCACAATGACCCACATCGTCTGGCGCACCCCAGAAGATAACCCCTGGCTATATATGGCAAAGGAAATTGTTCTCGGCTTCCTCCCGCCCCCCGGAGAGGATGCCCGCACTTGTGGTCCAGGTCCGTTTTCCATGGCTGATAAGGAGTTGGTCACAGCCATGATGACAGCGGCAGGTTATGAAAATATCTCATTCAAACGGGTAGATGCGCCTGTTTTGGTTGGTAAAACAGTAAAAGATGCCATTGATTTTCAATTAACTCTTGGCCCTGCAGGTGAAGTTTTTCGTGAAGCAGGCGTGCAGGCAGAAGAAAAGAGGGTTGAGATTGAAGCAGCTCTTGGCAAAGCAATTGGAGAGCAAAAAAAAGAACGGGACGGCATTGTTATGGCTTCATCGTCATGGGTGATTTCAGCAACCAACCCGACATAACCAAACCATGTTAAAGTCGGTAATTTCCGCCCTCACAAAAGGGGTTCATCAACTGGCCACAAACCGCGTTTTCAGACTGGGATTTCAGACTGGGATTTCAGACTGGGATTTCAGACTGGGATTTCAGACTGCGGTTTCACTGTGGAAAACGAGGTTTTCGACCTCTGACAACCCGGCCCCAATATCAATAAAGTCCCGACGAAACAATCGATAATATCTTATCGGGTCGTAGCCAGCCTCCGGCACGCGCTTTTCACAATCGAGTTCATTTTTTTGAAAGAGGATCATGGGGTTTCCGCCTTCTTCATTCAAAAGAGGGAGGCCAATTGATTCCATACAAACGGTTAGGCCACTTTTGAGAACCTGTTCAAGAACCACACGCATACCACAAGGCTTATTGACCACAGACCACAAAGCTTCAGAGGCGATTTCCTTGCGTGGACCTTCGACAAAGTCGAGATAATTTTCTCCCGCGCTATTGCCACCAAACTTATCACTCAGAGCAGACCCTAATAACCGAACTTTTATATGGTCCTTTGAGATCAGCTCATAGATCATGAAATTTGAAAGTAACGAAGGCACATTTTCTGGGCGGAAACTACTGCGGCTAGGAACCAGCCCTTCGCGCGGCATACTTAACCAATAATCATAGAACTCTTTAGATTTACTATTATTGAATTCTAACAAACCACCGCCTCGGCCTAGGAATATAAACTTCTGTTTAGGTACGGCAGAGATCATCCAACGTAAAAGCCAATTAATCAAGAAATATCAGCGTTTTAGTTGATTTTTAAGAATAATATCGCGACAAAGTTAAGCCCTCATATCAAAATGCACCTATAAAGTGCCAATCAGGCTTAACCTTGCTCCAGACATTAATCAATTTTATTCTTTTGATCATTTTAGGCCTGCTATTTTAGGCAGGTATTACAACAAAACGATTCTGTAAAATACAGGCCCCTTCTATATTTGAAGGTCTGGAAGCCCCGCCCCTATATCAATATAATCACGTTGCAAAACCGAATTATGATCTACCGAATAGGTTGCCACATCTGGCTGAAACTTTGGATCATCAAGTATGTTTTTTTGAATAATGAGTTGGCCATTGCCTTCATTATCGCCCAACAAAGGAAGACATAGCGTTTCGACGATAACGTTCATACCGCTCTTGAGTGATTGCTGCGCCAATATTAACATGGCACAGGGTTGGGTACCAACTGTCCAAAATATTTTGGCATCATCACTCCCCCCGTCGGCAGCACCGCCGCCTGCTCCAATACTATTTTCGAGATAATCCAGTTTAGACCCGAGCAATCGACGTTTAATCTTAGCGGGCGAGAACAACTCATAAATCATAATATTGCCGAGTAAAGCAGGCACATCTTCGGGATGAAAACTGCTGCGTAACGGAACCCAGTCGTCCTTAGGCAACGAAAGCCAATAGTCAAAAAAGCTCACGGTGTTCTTATGTCTGAAATCCATCAAGCGACCTTACTCTACCCCTGCGAGATACTTTATTCAGCTTCCTCTAAATTTTTCGCTTAAAAGAATGCCAGCTTATAGACAACGATTGAGAACGATTTTTAGTTCCAGAGAGCTAAAATATTTTTCATTACTTATGTTAACAACGCCTCACACTAACTACATAATTTTATAAAAATCAAATAGTTACGTATAAATTTTAGGGTCATGACTAGTTGAGAACTTATGATATGGTTCAAGACTATGAAATCACA
>CAJXUS010000024.1 GCA_913060675.1 uncultured Rhodospirillales bacterium | reverse complement strand
GACTTGGAAGATATGATCAACTGATCAGAACTTACACAGATTCATTTACAGGCTCGATAAACTTTAGCCTATTGGTTTATTTTTGCTTAGGAATTGTACTATCTATTTTCATTTGGATTGATCAATCAAAACCAATCGATTTAATCAATTTTTTATCGTTATCACTATTAATGTTCTGTGTTTCATATATCATATTTCTATTTAATTTAAGGTATGAGAAACAATGCCTGATTTGTCACTTATACGGCAAAATAATTCCTGCTAAAACTATCCGTTATACTCGTGGCATGTATGGCAAACCATTCATTGTTTATGAATTTTATCTCAACGGTGAACTTAAGAAGTCACGATGCCTTGCTTCCACAACAATGATTAAAAATTTCAAAAAAGGGCGAGAAGTTAATATTCTACGTATTGATCAAGGTTCAATTTCTTGGATCTTAGAAAAACAACATGTGCCCTTACTAACATTGAGTAAGACTCGCAGGGACTATCTACTTGAGACGCTTTCAAAGATGAGAAACGCTGATAGCGTTTAAATCATAAAAAAAAGAGAGGCCCGAAAGCCTCTCTCATACTCAATTCCAAACTAAAACCTGACAATCGTCAGTCGAGACCGCCGGGGATGTTGGCGACGCGTTCTACTTCGGCGGCTTTTTTCTTGTTTTTGCCGAGGCGCAGGACGTGGACGAAATCGGGGTCATAGAGCTTGCTATCGATGAAGTCTTTATCATCAGCCAGCACGTGACCGACGAGAATCAAGGCGGTGCGGGTGATTTTGGCTTCACGGGCTTTTTCACGGACGTCTTTCAGGGTACAGCGAATAATCAACTCATCCGGCCAAGTCACGCGGTAGGCGATGACGACAGGGCAATCTTCACCGTAATGTGGGATCAGGGTTTCCTGTACGTGTTTCAAATTACGTACCGAAAGGTGGATCGCAAGCGTTGCACCAGATTTGCCGAAGGTATCGAGATCTTCGTTGTTGGGCATGCCTGAGGACTTCATGGAGGTCCGGGTCAGGATGATGGACTGGCTGACTTCTGGAAGGGTCAGTTCTTTTTGGATCACAGCAGAAGCGGCGGCATAAGCAGAAACACCGGGCACAACTTCGTAATCGATACCGTGTTGATCAAGGCGACGCATTTGCTCGGCTACTGAACCGTAGAGGCACGGATCGCCGGAGTGAACACGAGCAACGTCTTTGCCTTCTTTGTGGGCTTCGATCATATCGTCGATAATCTCATCCAGGTTCATCGGCGCAGTGTCTTTGATCAGTGCCCCTTCGGGCGCAAAGTCGATCACGCCTTCTGGAACCAGAGATCCAGCATAAAGACAAACCGGACTTTTCGCGATCAGATCGCGGCCGCGGATGGTGATAAGATCAGGCGCGCCAGGTCCGGCACCAATGAAATAAACGGTCATGCTGCTGTTTCCTCGTTAATTTGTTTTACTTCACCGGTCTCATCGAAGTTTTCGTAGAGGTGGGCCTTTTTTTCATAACCACGTGGGGTGTAAACCCAGCAGGTACCATCTGATTTTTCGATTTTACGAGATGTGGAAGATCCAACCAGAACAACAGTCAACATATCGACCTGATCCGGTGTCAGTTCATCAAGACGCAACACCGTCATGCTCTCACCTTCACGACCCAAGTTACGACCGAGCATAACTGGCGTATCCGCCGGACGATGCTGAAGCAAAATTTCCACGGCGGTTGCCAACTGTTTGGTCCGACGACGGGAAACCGGATTGTAAAACGCAATAACGAAGTCACCTTGGGCGGCCGCGTTAAGACGCTTTTCAATCGCTTCCCAAGGGGTCAGTAGATCAGATAGCGAGATGGTGCAAAAATCATGACCAAGAGGCGCACCAATACGAGCCGACGCACCTTGTAGAGCGGAAATTCCCGGAGTAACTTTGATATCGACACGGTTCCAGTCTGCGCGCTCACCACGATCAAGGAGCTCAAAAGTCAGAGCTGCCATGGCGTAAATGCCAGGATCACCAGAACAAACCAGCGCCACGGAGCGACCTTCGGCAGCAAGATTTAGCGCGATACGAACACGCATTTCTTCTTCGCCAAGTTCATAACCGTGACGGTCCTTGCCTTCAGCCAATGGGCCCAGAAGATCAAGATAGAGATGGTAGCCAACGAGATCAGTAACACCGCGAACAACACGGTCAACTTCCGGCGCACGCCAACACTGATCACCAGGACCAAGGCCTACAACAAAGAGTTTGCCGCGTGCCTGACCGAGCGTAGATGTGTCAATGACTTCTGCTGCCTGACCAATGGCACAGGTCGCACGTTTGGATTTGTTTTTCGCGACAAGAAGTTTGCCTTCTGAGCCAACGGCTGCCAGTGCAGATCCTTCGGACACACCATGACACCCGACTTCGGCAAAGACGATGTCTGATGGCGTTTTCAAACGGGGCGTTTGTTCTTCAAGTTCCGCCGCAGCAAAGAAGCGCGCAGGAACATCCAATTCAGCAGCAAGCGCTTGCACAGCGGTTTCATCTGCCTTCACATCGATGGAGAAAACACCTGCAACAGCTTTCGGAGAAAGGCCTTCGGCGCTCAATGTTTCATGAACCAGAGTTGATAGCTCTTGTGCATCCGCATTGCGTTCACAGCCAACACCGAGAGAAAGAGTAGCAGGATGCAGGACAAGCTCAGTTTCTGAACCTACAATGGCTTTTTCTGTGATCGTGATAGTCAGCTCGCCATCGTCAGAAATCGGTAGATTACCCGCTTTTATCCACTCGGCTTTGCCATTGAGCTTAACTGACGCTCCAGCCAATACGGCCGCGATAAAGGATTTATAATCGCCGGGATTACCAAGCTTCCAACCTGCAGGAGGGTTATCGAGCGCAATACCAAAGCGGTTATCTGAAGCCGTTGTGATCGAGGCCGAGACTTCAAGCTTTTCGCTCAAGGTTTTTGCCAAATCATTGGCTCCGTGATGTCCGCCCAAAAGAGGGACTACAACGGAACCGTTTTCAGCAACAGCAATGACAGGAGGCTCGGCTCGTTTATCGGCCAAGAGCGAAGACAGGCCGCGGATAAGAACACCAGCAGCACAGATACCAACGATGGCGCGACCTTCACGGAACAAGGATTGAAGGTGAGCAATGGTTTCATCAAAAGAAACGTCCGCACCTTCAACACGCCCAGTACGGCCATGAACTTCACCAGCGCCAAAGGCATCGCGAAGTTTGGTGGCAAGTTTGGCCCCTTCGGCAGTTAGGGCAACAAAGGCGGGAGAGTGATCAAATTTTTGGGTCATTACAGTGTCCAGGCCTCACCACGTTTGTGGACCAATATCATTGAGAAATAAGGAGCTTTGGCATCGCCAACTTCGCTTAACGGCATAACTTTCTGGTTTTCCATGGTTGCGCGCTCCACATAACGGGCACAGTCAACCAGATCCAGTTCTTCGAGAATGGTTCGGATTTTCTCAAAATGACGACCAACCTTGATAATCGCCGCCGCCTGCACGTTGCGCAGACGTTGTTTCATAATATCAGCGTCAACGGGCCCTGGGATGATGGTCATGACATCATTGCGCGCCGCCAAAGGCGCGCCGACCATAGCAGAGCAAGCCATAAGGGAAGAAACTCCGGGAACAACTTCAACTTCATAGCCTTCCATCATGCGTCCAAACAGATACATAAAAGAGCCATAGAAGAAGGGATCACCTTCGCAAAGCACCACCACATCCTGACCCGCATCGAGGAACTCGGCAATATCCTTGGCCGCTTTGTCATAGACATCCTGCGCCGGGAACCGTTCAGTCACCATTGGTATCCGGATCGGGTACTCGATTTGCCCGCCAGGAAGATGCTCGGCCACGATGGAACGTGCCAGGCTATCGCCAACATCAGGTGCAGGATACGCAAGTACCGGTGCACCCTGGATCAGACGCAGAGCTTTTAAAGTCAGAAGTTCTGGATCACCGGGACCAATCCCGACGCCGTATAATTTACCCGTCATATCTTTTCGTCACTACATACTGTGTTACTGGCATGGCCGGTCGCCAGCCATGATAGGGTCCAATAGGAGAAGCATGGCTTACCGAAATTCGGTTGAGCTCTCCCCCAACTTTTTTATGCCACTCAGAAAGCTTAATCTCGCCTTCGAGCGTTACAACATTTGCCACAAAACGACCACCTGGCTTTAAGACTGTCCAACAACGATCAAATAAATTATCCGATGTCGCGCCACCACCGACAAAGATCGCGTCAGGGCGTGCGTCTTCTTTTGTGAAATCATCCAAAGCTTCGGGAATGGTTTTCTCTTTTATAGAGAGATAAGGCGTTCCCAATGCTTGGGCATTGGCAGCAATCATAGATACGCGTTCTTGCTGACGTTCAACGGCTATGGCTTTCGCCCCGCGCGCTGCGCGCATCCATTCGATAGAAATCGACCCACAACCTGCGCCAAGATCCCAGAGCACTTGCCCTGGCAAGGGCATAAGCGCTGCCAAGGTCGCGCTTCGAATAATCCGCTTGGTCAATTGTCCGTCATGAACAAAGGCATCATCGGGTAAACCTGGAACGATCGGAAGGACATCGGCTCTATGGGTTGGAATACATTCCACCGCAATAGTATTGAGATCGGCACCAGAGGGATGGCTCCAACAATAAGCAATACCCTCGACAAGGCGTTCTTTTGTCCCGCCCATATGCTCGAGCACTGTGATCTTACTATCACCAAAACCACGATCCGTTAGAAGGTCGGCAACCTCGCCTGGAGTTTTAGCATTCTCACTGAGCATCAACAAACGTGCACCCGGTTGGATGTGACTATGCATCAAGCTTAAGGGACGGCCGTGCAAGGTAAAGAGATCCACATCCATCATCGCCCAACCGAGACGCGCACAGGCCAGGGAATAAGATGAGATCCCAGGCACTACATGCATTTCTTCAAGAGGAAGGCGTTTGGCGAAGGTGGCACCAACACCAAAACACATGGGATCACCAGAGGCGAGGATGCAGATTTTCTCCCCGCGGCGCGCCAAGATTTTCTCAACCATGGAAGAAAAGGGTGTACCCCAAACGATCCGCTCGCGTTTGTCCTTTTTTGAAAAGGTAAGCATAGAAAGATGACGTTCACCGCCGACCAACACTGTCGCTTGATCAAGGAGAGCACGCGCAACCGGCGTCAGGCTATCAAGCCCCTCTTCTCCTATACCAAGTACTGTCAGCCAGGCGGTATCGCTCATTGATTATCCTTTGCCACCGCATTTAACGCAGCAGAGGCGATTGCAGAACCGCCTCGACGCCCACGCAAGGTCATAAAGGGGACGCCAATGTCTGCTGCGATCAAAGCTTCCTTTGATTCTGCCGCTCCGACAAAACCTACTGGAAATCCGAGGATCACTGCGGGCATTGGTGCGCCAGCATGCAAGACTTCGAGAAGTCTAAACAGAGCCGTCGGCGCATTGCCAATAACGACAACAGCACCTTCCAGATGTTCTTTCCACAGCTCAACAGCGGCAGCCGATCTGGTATTGCCGATCTCTTTTGCAATCTCGGGAACACGTTCATCAATCAACGGGCAGAGAATTTCATTATCGGCAGGAAGGCGGTTGCGAATGATACCATCACGCGCCATCTGACAATCGACAATAATCTTTGCCCCCGACTTTAAAGCTTCGCGGCCTTTGATCGCGACATCATCGCTCCAGGCCAACTCATTGACGGCTTCCGGCATACCGCAAGCATGAATAACCCGCACAGCGATGTCCGCAATATCAGCAGGCATTGACCCAAAATCAGCTGCGGCTTGAATCTGAGCAAAAGACTGGCGATAGATCTCTTGTGGATCCCGAATGTAATCATACTCAATCGTCATGGATGCATCCCCTCTAGCCCTTAAGAGCTGGCTTCGTCCTTGGCCATCGTTACCGGACCAAGTGGGTGGTCGGCGTGCGGATAAGGATGGTGATGATGGTCCCCGTGGTCATGGTCATGAGAATGCCCGTGATCGTGGCCGTGATCGTGCCCATGAACATGATCGTGGTCATGAGAATGGCTATGCCCGTGATCATGTGCTTCGGCATCGCCCGTACCAATACCTTCAACGTGATGGTGGTGGCTTTCCTGTGGCAGGCCAATTTCAGCCTCAAAACCGAGAACCTGTTCTCTGTATTTACAGAGCTTGCAGTTCATCACGTTAGCACCATCAAGAATTTCCTGCACCCGATCTGCAAAAGCATCCAGGACTTGCGGATGATCAGAAAGGTAAGGCGCTTTCACGAAATCAATTTCAGGGTGACGTTCGGCCACAACATCGGTGTAGTCGTAAATGCGTTTCACCAAAATCCCTGTGAACAGGAAGTATGGGAATACGATAATACGTTTATAACCAAGCTTAGAAGCATGCTCTAAGCCAGGCTCGACCAACGGGAAAGTCACACCTGAATAACAAACTTCACCCCAACCAAAGCCGAAACCTTCCCAAAGAAGGCGCATGACTTTGTTGACGTTGGAATTAGCATCGGGATCAGACGCGCCACGGCCAACGACCATCAACATGGTTTCGCTAAGCGGCATCTCTCCGTTGGCAGCATTGGCAGCATCAACGGCTTCTTGAATACGTGCAGCAGCGGCTTTGATAAGTTTGGTGTCGATACCGAGCTCACGGCCGTATTCAATCTTCATTCCAGGGTTTTGTGCTTCATAGGTCCGAAGAACAGAAGGAATGTCATTCTTGGCGTGACCTGCAGCGAAAAGCATTCCAGGGATCGCCAAAACCAGATCATGTCCAGCTTCACGAAGATTATCCAGACCGGTGCGAATAATCGGGGTCGCAAATTCGAGGAAGCCACTATCAACTTCATATTGAGGCAAGCGCTCACGAATACCACGGGCAACGGAATCAAATTCGCGGACGGCGCCTTCATCGCGGCTGCCATGACCACAAACCATTACACCAATTTTGGGACCGTTTTCGGCCATTTTACTCACCTCATCCATATTTTTTTAGCAACAGGGCGGCGTTACTACGATAGTCTTTATACACAATCTCGAATACGAGTACTTGACCTGTAACAAGAGTGCTAACATTCTCGCGCCATGTTGATGTCGTATTTGGTCCAAGAACCGCTTTTTTTACCAATCCTTACTCTGATCACCGCAATTCTTATCGATATTGTGGTTGGTGATCCGGCTTGGTTATATCGCTATATCCCTCACCCCGTCGTCATGATCGGCAAAGCCATAGAACTTGGCGAAACCCGGTTAAATCGCTCAAAAGACACCCGCATAACGCGGATATTTCTTGGCGCAATTCTAACCCTTGGCATCGTATCTCTGGCCTCTGCTCTCGGTCTTATACTCTCACGTTCTCTGGGGCAAGTGTCTCATGGTTGGATCATCGAATCCATCCTTGCTTCCAGCCTAATCGCCTATCGCGGATTGGGAACGGCAGTCCGTAATGTTGCCAAAGAGTTAGCCCGTGGTTTGGAAGCTCGCAGTTTGAAAGAAGGTCGTGTCGCCATAAGCCATCTTGTCGGCCGCGACCCCGAAAGCTTGAACGAAGCAGGAATCTGTCGTGCTGCCATTGAAAGCATGGCAGAGAACTTTTCAGATGGTGTCGTTGCGCCTGTTTTCTGGTTCGCGCTTTTTGGTCTTCCCGGACTTTGTGCCTATAAGGCCATCAACACCTTGGATAGCATGATCGGTCATAAAAACGATCGTTATGAAGCCTTTGGTAAATTCGCAGCTCGATTAGATGATCTCGTCAACCTCATCCCTGCCCGACTGGCAGGACTGTTTTATGTGTTTGCTGCTCTATTTGTCCCAGGAGCCTCCAGCTTTCGGGGCCTAAAAGTCATGCTCCGCGATGCCGGACAGCACCGCTCTCCAAACGCGGGATGGCAAGAAGCAGCCGTAGCAGGAACCCTCGGCTTTGCTCTTGCGGGACCAAGAGTTTATCCCGGATATGTCGTTGATGACCCCTGGATGGGGGACGGTGGTCGAACTGAACTCGCTGCGTCCGATATCAATCGCGCCCTCAAACTCTATGTTGGTGCTGGTGCCTGGATGTTAATTGCGGCTTCTTCGCCTTTGCTGGTAACGGGCATTTTTTACTTCTAAAGAAACGATTTCACCAAGCCAGTTATCGATAGAACCATCAGCAGAGTCAAAACCACATAACGGTAGTGCGTCGCGGAAGATCGTTGAAAAATTTTATTACCAACATAAATTCCAAATACGACAGGAACAGCTAAAAATGCTGTACGAGCGAGTGTTACTTGATCAAGTAGGCCCGCAAAAACAAGTGCCCCAGTGCCATAGGCATCCAGGACTAGGAAATAAAGGTTCATTGTCGCTCTGACAGCTTCGGCAGGAAAGGCAACGGCCATCATATAGATGGCAACAGGCAGCCCGCCCAACGACGCCGCACCATTGGCAACACCTGAAACCAAACCAACAGATAAATTATTTGGTCCGCTTTCTTTGAGCATGAAATGACGACCAAAGAATAGCAGTCCACTCGCAATTAAAACCGCAATCGATATAACAATGCGAAGAGGATCAGCCGGAATGGCTTTCAACATCAACACACCCACAGGAACGCCGATAGCAGCCCCGGCAAAGAGCCACCTCAAGAGAGACCACTGAATGGCACTCCAGGTCATTCGTGCCATCACGAGGCTAGAGAGCATCTCGAGCAGGAGAGCTATGGGAACAACTTCTTTAGGCAACAGTACGAGGGTCATAGAAGTGACGATCAAGGCTGACAGTCCAAAACCCGCAAACCCACGGCACAGCCCTGCTATCAAGCCACAAGCCAGAACATAAAATAGATCACTAGATTCCAGTTGTAGATGCTCTATCAAAAATTCCAAAACGGCCCCCGAGATCTCTTTTTATCTACAAGCTAAAACATAGCCCTGTTAGGCCTTAGGCCTCACCAACTGAATAACATCTTCAACAACTGAATAATCCTGATAACCAAGGCGGGCAAGAGGTTTCATTTTGGTTGCATCAACCATTCCATTAGTCAGGTAGGCTTCATCAATGTGTATGCCAATGACCTCGCCCAACACCAACGTATAGTGCTTCCCATCAGTGTTGTTTGGAAGCTCTACCGTTTTAAACAGCTTACATTCAAAGTGAACTGGAGCACCCTTTACCCGTGGAGGCTTGATAAAATTCGAGGCAAGTTTTTCTAGACCTACCGCTTCAAACTCATCCACATGACCAGGGGCAGGTTTTGAGCTTTCGTTCATCTCTGTGCGCTGTTGCCAAGAAACCAGATTGAAAACAAACTCTTCTGTTTCGAGAATATTCGTGAGCGTATCTTTAACCCCTTCGCCGCGACTATCAGGCGCAATACCCACGCCAATAATCGGCGGTTCATCCGAAAAAGCATTAAAAAAGCTATAGGGGGCAAGATTACAAACGCCCTCTGAAGAATGCGTGGAAAGCCAAGCTATTGGCCTTGGGAGAACACAGGCTTTGAAAGGATTATAAGGTAAGCCCTGCTCTTTATGCTTACCTGGGACAAAAAACATACTAAATCTCCGGAATCCGGTCGCAAAGTCAACTCTGCAAACAATTATGACAACCGGAGCTTAGGGACTTCAGCCCGAAATCTAAAGCTTTGTTTTATGGAAAATCCAATTCGGCACCAGCCGTACAATCAACATGATCAGTGCCCAGAACCCTGGAGTATAAATCACTGATTTTTTCTTTTCCAGAGCCTTAAATATGGCGCTTGCGATCTGATCGGGTTGAGCCCAGAGTGGTCCTTTTGGAAACTCAGCCGTCATTGGTGTATCCACAAACCCAGGCTTGACCGTTAAAACATGCACCCCCGCCTTACATAAACGGTGACGTAAACCCTGCAGAAAAATCGATACCGTGCCCTTGGCAGCACCGTAGACATAATTCGATTGTCGACCGCGATCCCCGGCAACAGAAGATATCACAGCAATAGAACCCGCACCCTGTTTCTCAAAAACATTCCCTAAATGAGTGAGAAGAGAGATAACACTCAATGCGTTGATGTTCATTGCGGAGAGAGTTTCCGCGGCACTGGCTTCACAATTTTTTTGATCAGGAAGCGTTCCATGCGCGATCAGGACGGTATCAATCCCCTCCATTTGTGCAATCGCAGAATCAAGTAACCCGGCATGAGCCTCCATATCCAAGGCATCAAACGATCCTGTAAAGACTTCTTTGGCGCCGCGGACTTTAAGGTCTCGGGCTATCACAGTTAATTTTTCTGTGTTGCGGGCAAGTAAAAATAGCTTATCCCCGCGCTTGGCAAACAATCTCGCAGTCGCCTCGGCAATGGCAGAGGTCGCACCTATGATCAGTACTTTTTTCATTTACCCAAGTCCCAGACGTTTTGATTGCAAAGAAGAGAATACCCCTTGTGCGCCGTATTTTTCACGTACCTTTTGAAACTCTTCCCATTTAGGATATCCCTTTTTGAATGTCTGTTCGCTCATCCGTGCATCCTTGGTTAGATAAACCCGACCACCGTAATCGCTCACAATAGCGTCCAATTCATTCAGTAAGTTTAAAACCTTATCATTGACCTTAAAATCCAATGCCAAAGTATAACCTTCAAAAGGAAAGGAAAGCAGGTTCGCGTTAGCTTTTCCGAAAGCTTTGAGTACAGATAGGAATGACCCCGCTCCAGAAGCTGCAATTTTTTCAAGTATCAATGTCATTCCTACCAAACCAGCGTCTTTGGGAAGGACAAATTGATATTGAACAAAACCATTTGCGCCATAAAGTCGATTCCAGTTTCTAATCCCATCCAGGGGATAGAAGAAGGGATTGTAATGGACCTGACGCTCCCGCATTTTTGAACGCACCCGGCTGTAATAAAGTTGATTGAACAGACGCACCGAATATTTATTGAGAGCAATGTTGGGGAAATTAAATGGTATTGAGGGTCCAGAATTCGAAGTCTCCCTTAACCCAGCCTGCTCATTATGCTTTCCAAGCATGAACAAAGAGCGACCCAAATTATCACCTTGCTGTAGGCAATCGACCCACGCCACGGAATAGTCAGCGCCCGCATTAACCTCAAAAAGCTCAAAGCACTCTTTTAAGTTACGCGCCTTGTAAGTTGTCTCATCAATAAAGCTACTTTTGATTTTTTGTAAATAAAACGTGGCATTAAGGACGATACCCGTCAGCCCCATTCCTCCACAGGTCGCAATGAACAGATCTCTATTTTCTGATTTCGAACAGTTGAGAACGTCTCCGTTAGCCACCATTATCTGGAAAGAATAGAGATGATCACAAAATGTCCCGACTAGATGATGATTTTTTCCATGAACATCACTGGCAATAGCGCCCCCAACCGATACGTACTTTGTCCCAGGAGTGACCATAGGGAACCAACCCTTGGGAACAAACACATCAAGTATATCTGAAATACTGACCCCAGCATCACAGCTTAAACACCCGCTCTTGGCATCAAAGTCGTGAAATCTGCTGAAATGAGCGGTAGAGATAATGTTATTGGCAATCGAACTATCTCCATAGCTCCGCCCCTGACCTCGAGCTATACCACGAAAACCATCGCGGCCAGAGATATCCGATTTAATCTCACTCAATGACCGCGGCTGTGACACCTCAGCATCTATTGAGGGATAACGGCCCCAGCCACTGATCAGCATTTTATTTCTTTCGAGACAAATACATACCGTTTATCCAAGTTATACTTGATCCAATACCCAATCGCGAGCCCGATGACCCCGCCGAAATATCTCATGAGTTTGTCATCAAACAAATAATGAAACCCGAATTCAAATCCCCAAAATATCAATGTCGTCACCCCGCCCATAGCAACATATAGGATAAAAATTTTGGTTTCATGCCCCACACCAACAGTCCGGTAACGAAATATATACCTTTTATCTAGCAAATACTTAACCACGAGCCCGACAAGTGTGCCCACAGCCACCGACAGCAAAAGAGCAAAAGGCCCAGGGTACAAATTGATAAACAGATCTTGTGCTGCGATGTTCGCAATCGTCGCGAGAATGGCAAAGAAAGTATAGCTAATAACAAGGCTCATGAGGCTTTACGGCTTTGGAAAGAAATTGAAATGAAGAAGAAGGATAAAGAAATTAAGATTGGAACTCCACATTTAGCCCTCAGCCTTGCAAAATTGATGCGGCCAAAGCAGTGGATTAAAAATGGCTTTGTATTTGCTCCTTTAATATTTTCAGGCCTCTTTAGTGATCAGGAAGCAATATCACGGACTCTTCTGATTGCCTTCTTATTTTGCATTGCTTCATCTGCGGTTTACGTCATCAATGACATTCGGGATATCGATAATGATCGAAAACATCCTAAGAAATCGCAAACACGTCCTCTTGCATCTGGCGCACTTACAATTCCACAAGCCGTTATCTTACTCTTAGTACTTTATGGCGTTCTCATTACGGGATACTTTGCACTCCCAAATGCCAGCTTAGTACTACTGGCTTATATTCTTTTGAACGTTGGATATTCTTTTTATCTCAAGTTCCAACCTGTCCTTGATATATTCACCATTGCAGCGGGTTTTGTTCTTCGTGTCTTTGCAGGTGCAACGGCTCTGGATGTTCCTGTATCAGCCTGGATGTTTGTGACCACGCTCTGCCTTGCACTTTTCCTAGCCTCCATTAAACGTCGACAAGAACTACAAGACAGCGGAGATTCCGGGCGAGAAGTCCTCAAGGGCTATTCTATACCCCTCGTTAATCGCTTTGCGGAAATGGCGGCCACTGGCGCCTTGATATTCTACAGCCTATTTGTCGTCACGACCCGCCCCGAGCTCGCGATAACAATACCGATCGTTCTCTATGGTATTTATCGCTACTGGTACATTGTTGAAATGCTTGGCGGCGGAGAATCTCCAACTGATGCTTTGTTCTCTGATCGCCAGTTAATGATCACAATTTTAATTTGGATCGGCACATCTGTCTGGGCAATCACTTCTGGACAAGCTTTAATCTTAGGCTTTTGAGGTTAAATAAATTATGGGGCGGAAAAACCGCCCCATAATAACACGCTCAGTATAGAGCTAATTTCCAGCTTATTCTCAGTAATTAAAACTCAATACCGCGTTGAGCTTTAATATTCTGATCACGGAAAGGATGCTTAACCAGAGTCATTTCGGTTACAAGATCTGCAATCTCGATCATTTCTTCTTTGGCATTACGCCCTGTAATTACGATATGAAGATCTTCCGGTTTGTCTTCAAGAAAATCGATAACTTCTTCCAAGTTCAAGTGATCGTATCGTAACGTGATGTTAAGCTCATCAAGTACAATCATATTGTATTTGGGATTTTCACCACGACAAGCTTCGATCATTTCTTTTGATTTTTCCCAGGCCTTTTCAGCGGCTGCAATATCCCGTCCCCGATCCTGAGTATCCCAAGTAAAGCCTTCCCCAAGAGCAAACATGTCCACCTGATCTGGGAATTTTTCGAGAACATACTTTTCCCCGGTTTCCCACTTCCCTTTTACGAACTGTACAACGCCAATTTTCATGCCGTTACCAACTGCACGGGTAGCAAGGCCAAAAGCTGCGGTGGACTTGCCCTTACCTTTACCAGTGTGAACAATAATCAGGCCTTTTTCATTGACCTTACTCGACAGCATCTTATCGCGTGCAGCTTTACGCTTCTTCGATTTTTCATTCGCCCGATCATAGTCTGCGGCGGCTTGTCCGTTTTCTGCTTCGCTCATCATCATTCTCCCCAGTAATATTCTAAATTACTTAACTGTATAATCATTTAGCCAGCGGCTAATTCGTCCAATAACGCACGGGCAGAATTTGACCGTGCTTTCCATAAATCTCTGTCCTGAGCTTCTATCAAGCGTTCGGCCATTTCTCGTAAAGCCGCAGGATTGTTTTGTTCTAAAAATTCACGAACCTCAGCATCATTTAGATAAGCATCAAAGACGGCATCAAAGTGATGATCTTCAACCACTTTTGCTGTTGCTGCAAAGGCAAAAAGATAATCGACGGTCGCTGCCATCTCAAATGCCCCTTTGTAGCCATGCCGACGCACCCCATCAATCCATTTAGGATTAACGACACGCGCTCGGACAACACGGGCAATCTCTTCTTTCAATGTACGGATCTGCGGGCTTTCTGGGCGAGAGTGATCATTGTGATATACCACGGGCTGATCACCCGATAGATGCCGCACAGCCGCTGTAATACCACCTTCAAATTGATAATAGTCATCTGAATCGAGTAGATCATGCTCGCGGTTATCCTGATTATGAACAACCGCCTCTACATCTCGTAATCTGCTTTCAAACAAACCATGTTCTGCTTCACCACCACTACCGCTGCCATAGGCATATCCCCCCCAGGCAATATAAGCCTTGGCGAGATCTGCTTCATTTTCCCAGCCACGTTCATCTATCAATGCCTGAAGACCCGCACCGTAAGCACCCGGCTTTGAGCCAAATACACGATATCCAGCGCGCTGAGAAGCCGACTTCTCATCCAACCCTTTTGCAATAAGCTCCTGCTTTTCAGCTCTTACTTTCGCAGCCAAGGGGTTCATTTTTTCGTCTTCATCTTCGAGCGCGGCAACGGCACGAGAGGCAGAATCAAACAGATCAATTTGAGCAGGGAAAGCATCCCTAAAGAAGCCTGACACACGGAGTGTTACATCCACACGAGGCCGATCGAGAACAGATAGGGGTAAGATTTCAAAACCAATCACACGTCGCGATGTTGGCTCCCACTTCGGTTGAACCCCCATAAGAGCAAGACCTTGAGCAATATCATCACCGCCGGTCCGCATGTTGGATGTTCCCCAGGCAGAAAGCGCCATACGTTTAGGCCATGCACCATTTTCTTGGCGATACCGTTCAATCATCAAGTTTGCAGATTTCCACCCTAACGTCCAAGCAGCGGGGGTTGGCACAACCCTCGAATCTACAGAGTAAAAATTGCGCCCGGTGGGTAAAACATCTGGCTTACCACGGGTCGGTGCACCCGACGGGCCCGGCTCAACAAACTGTCCATTGAGGCCTCGAAGTGTGCCTTTAATTTCCTCATCCCCGCAAGACTGAACGACAGGCCCAATTTTCTGCTGAATCTCAGCAATCACAGCAGCGGTTTCAGGCCACGCCTCGTCAACTTCTTGCTCACCTGACACCAGATTTTGGGCTAAAATCTCAAGACGTTCAACGGTATCTCCCATCGTGCGCCAACTGCCTTTGGCAGCCAATGCCTCTGGTTTCGGGCCATCCCACTTATCACCAAAACGACAATCCAAAGGATCAAAATCGATTGAGAAATTCAGATCTTTTGCCAAAGACCGGATGAGAGAAGCATCACCCCCTTTGCCATCGCCACGGGGTAGTCTTGTTAACGCGACCAATAGATCATCCAGCAATCGTCCCTCGGGTGCGAGGCCAAAGATATGCAAACCATCTCTGATCTGCATCTCTTTCAATTCACAGAGATAATTATCAAGTTTGGAAAGAGCTGCGTCTTCATCATCATCTTCGATAATTCCGCAATCCTTATCCAAGCCAATGCGCTGGGTAAGTTTAAGAATTTCATCACGCAATACTTTTAAGCGCCGAGGGTCAACGCCTGCAGCTTCATAATATTCATCACAAAGTTGCTCGAGATCTGCCAATGGACCGTACGATTCGGCACGGGTAAGTGGTGGGGTTAAATGATCAATGATGACGGCTTGAGATCGTCTTTTGGCCTGCGTGCCTTCTCCTGGATCATTTACAATGAAGGGGTAGAGATGAGGCATAGGACCAAAAACTGCTTCGGGAATACATTCTCTGGATAACGCCAAAGACTTACCCGGCAACCACTCCATGTTACCATGCTTGCCCATATGCACGATGGCATCGACTTTCTCTTCCTGACGCAGCCAGGCATAAAAAGCCAGGTAGCCGTGCGGAGGCACTAAATCAGGTGAATGGTAAGTATCAACCGGGTTAATGTTATATCCACGCGCTGGCTGCAAGCCGACAATAACGTTTCCACAATGAAATGCAGAAACTGCAAATGCCGTTTTTTCAGACATAAAGAAAGGATCTGTTTCAGGCCCGCCCCAGCGATCTTCAATCGAGTTCTTTACGGCTTCGGGTAGTCCATTCCAAAACCGCTGGTATGCTTCGAGGGATATTGTTGAACGTATTATACGCCCATCTACTGCTGCATTGGTTGGCCCTTCAGCCATGCGTTCGACCAATGCGTTGCCATGTTCAGGTATATCGGCGACATCATAGCCCTCACGAGCCATAGCCTTGAGCACCTCAATGGTTCCTGCTGGAGTATCCAGTCCCACGCCGTTGCCCATACGACCATCTCTATTCGGATAGTTCGCCATTATTAGGGCTATTTTTCGATCTGAGGACTTTGTATTGCGGAGCTTCAACCACCCCACAGCAAGCTCGGCAACAAAATCGATCCGGTCAGGCACTTCCTGATAACTGACAACAGAGCTCTGGGTAACATCGTCATACCGAGCTTCGGATTTAAACGATACCGCCCGAGATAGAATACGCCCGTCCACTTCGGGAAGCGCAACGTTCATGGCTATATCGCGTGCAGAAAGGCCGTTTAGACCTTCTCGCCATCCCGCCTCGTTCCCTCCAGAAAAGATAACCTGAAGAATAGGCGCATCGACGACATCAAAGGGCGTTTCTTTTCTCGCCGCTCCTGGGGTGGAAATTGCAAATCCTGTAGCATTAAGAATGATACCGGTATTTGCTTCCAAAAGAAGTGTGCTGACAATTCCAGCAGAGATAGGCTCTTTTAGGGAAGCACAATACAAAGGGAGAGGATTAATTCCCTTAGCCCGTAAAGATTTCACAAGGGCATCTACGGGTGTAAGGTTGGCTGCCTGAAGAAGTGCACGATAAAAAACAATCGCCGCAACTGGCGCCTCTTCAATCCACTCTTTTTTCAGATCCTCTAAATTCGGATTATCCAGACCCGGCCAATATATGCCAGACCGAAGAAGGGGTTTAGGCTCAACCCACTCAAAATTTTTCTCAATCAGCGCAGAGACATAACAAAGCAGATTTCGAGAGTTGTCTGGTCCACCATGAATAAAATACTGCCAAATACGATGATAGGCTTCTTGAGATACCGAGGAATGTGCCGCAAGTTCAGCATCCGGTTGATCATCCCCAGGTAACAGAACCAAAGGTATATTTTTTTGCTTACATACCGCCCTGAGTTGTTCAACACCATAAGGCCAGTACCCTGCACCACCGAGAATTCTGGCGACAACTATCTTGGCTTCTGAAATAATATTATCAATATAGAGATCAACGGACATATTGTGAGATAGCTGCATCAGATTTGCCAAGCGCAAACTCGGGTAATCATCCCCGATTACCTGACGCGCTTGTACCAGGCTGGCAAGTTCTGTATCCGCGGCAGAAACAATAACAATATCGCCTTGGGTCTGCCCAAGATCGATTGCTTCTGAACCATCGGCGATTGCACCCGGTTGTGCTTGTAACAGATGCATGAGGTCTATCTCTTAATTTTGGCTCTTAACTCTAGCTCTTTGATAACTCAAAGGCCGATGTTTTTATCCACCGGCCTTTATCTTCTTTAAATTAAGCAGTAATCGCCGCCCGAATAGCAGCTTCGTCCATATCGTGATCACCGATCACAACAAGGCGGGTTTTACGCTCAGCATTTTCGGACCATTCCTGATCATAGTAGTGTTGAAAGCGGCTTCCCACCCCTTGAATGACAAGGCGCATGTCCTTGTCTGCCACAGCAGCAAACCCTTTAACGCGCAATATATCGTGCTCGGCAACGACCGGAAGTAATTTAGCCATAAAGGCATCCGGGTCAGCGATCTCACCGAGTTCAACTGCAAAACTTTCAAAGTCATCGTGATCATGCTCATGGCCGTCATCGTGGTGAGAGTGGCGAGAGTCCAAATCATCTTCCGCTGCAGCTTCCAGGCCCAACAAGATAGAGGCACTGATTTCTCCGTGAGCAATCTTTACGATTTTAACTTGTGGTCGAATTTCTTTGCGAATAGCAGACAGGACAATATCCATATCGCCTTCTTCAAGAAGATCAGTTTTGTTGATCACAACCATGTCGGCACAAGCAAGCTGCTCTTCAAAAAGCTCTTCAAGAGGAGTCTCGTGATCCAGATTTTCATCTGCTTGACGATGCTGTTCGATGATCTCAGGGTTCGAGGCAAACAAACCGTCGGCAACTGCGCGCCCATCGACCAAAGTGATCACACCATCGACAGTAACGCGGGTGCGAATTTCAGGCCAATTGAAGGCTTTCACCAAAGGCTTTGGCAATGCCAGACCAGAAGTCTCAATAATGATATGATCGGGAGGTGTTTCGCGGTTTAGAAGCTTTTCCATCGTCGGCACAAAGTCGTCTGCAACAGTACAACAGATACAACCATTTGCGAGTTCCAAGATGTCGTCATCCTCGCAACCTTCGATACCACAGCCCTTAACAATATCGCTATCAACGCCAAGATCACCAAATTCATTGATGATTAAAGCAAGCTTCTTGCCTCCTGCGTTTTTCAGGAGGTGTTTAATTGTGCTTGTTTTACCAGCACCAAGAAAACCAGTGATCACTGTTGCCGGAATTTTTTTGACTTGAGACATTACAATTTAAATCCTGCGTTATCTTAATTAAATAGACTGTGCGATCGCAGGTTTTACCTGCATCGGCAATCCTGAAACCATAAATGTGACAGATGGGACAACAGCCGCAAGCCGTTGATGTAAACGCCCAGCATAATCCCGAAAATCCCGGGACATTTTATCCATGGGAACGATTCCCAATCCAACTTCATTGGAAACTAACACGACAGGGCAATTCAGTTCCGATAAAGACGCGACCAATTGTGCACCTTCCACGTCAGGGTTTCGTCCTTCCATCATTAAATTCGTCACCCAAAGTGTGAGACAATCCACAAGAATAGTCGCATCAGGACGGGCTATATTTCGGAGACATCGCACCAACTCAAGCGGCTCCTCATAGGTTGTCCACCTTCCTCCGCGACGGCTCCGATGTTCCTCAATACGGTCTTCCATCTCAGTGTCCCAAACAGTTGCTGTTGCAACGTAAAGACAATCTCCAGGCTGGCTCTCGACAAGTTGTTCCGCATAGCTACTTTTACCCGAACGCGCACCACCAAGAACAAAGCTGTTTGTGAGGGAGCCTGATTTTTTTGGCATGGCTAAATCTTTCAGTATCTGGCAATGACTGGCAGTGACCGGGTGCCAATTAGTTACAGAAGTTTTCCCTTCGATCACAGTTTCATGCAAGCCAATTATCAAAAAACAATCGACAGCACTGCGCTTTCCATGCAAATTCAAAAAGAAAACAAGCAATCGCATATGGCATCAAGCGTAATGACAAAATCAGAGTCTCCAGATTTTAATGATAATTTTTGCAATAAACTGACCGAACTTCTGGAATGGCGCCGGGATGTCCGCAGCTTCAAAACTGATGCATTACCAGAGGGAATGCTAGACGAATTACTCGACCTCGCCTGTCTCGCACCCTCAGTTGGGAATAGTCAGCCCTGGCGATATGTTTTGGTTGAAAGTGCTCAAAGCAGAAAAGCGATTCGAGGCAATTTTGAAAAGACAAACGCCGAAGCTCTTGAAGGTTATAACGGAGATCGTGCACAACTCTATGCCAACTTGAAGCTCTCAGGAATGGACAAAGCACCCGTACAACTCGCCGTTTTTGCCCATGAAGAAACGGAACAAGGCCACGGTCTAGGCCACCAATCAATGCCTGAGATGCTCCGATATTCCGCTGTATTATCAGTCCACACCCTCTGGCTTGCAGCACGGGCAAAAGGAGTTGGTCTTGGTTGGGTGTCGATTATCGATGCCGAAGCTGTTAAGGAAACGCTGGAAGTCCCTAAAGAATGGGCCCTGGTGGCTTATTGTTGCATTGGATATCCGGAAGAAGAAAAAGACACCCCTGAGCTGGTTACTCTAGGATGGCAAGATCGCCTTGGCGATTGTCGAAAAGTTCTCATAAAATAACAAAGCCCGCTAGTGCGCGGACTTTGTTACATAATTCAATAAAATCGTTTTCACGGCTTGATAAGACGCTCGATAAAACGCTATTCCGCGAGTGATTTCGAAGCCACTTCAAAGACATCTTTGGATAAATTCTCAGTATCCAGAATTCTCTGTAACTCTGCCTTCATCATTTTTTGATGATTATCATCCATGCGTCGCCACCCTCCAAGAGGAGAGAGCAGTCTCGAAGCCACTTGAGGATTGATGCCGTTCAGAAGAATGATACTATCAGCCAAAAACCGATAACCTTCCCCATCATCCGCGTGGAACTTTGCAGGATTTGCACCAGAAAAGGCGCCAACCAATGCCCGAACCTTATTAGGATTTTTGTAAGAGAATGAAGGGTGATCCAGAAGTTTTTTCACCTGTTTTAGGGCGCCTGGAACTTTG
Source organism: uncultured Rhodospirillales bacterium (assembly GCA_913060675.1). Classification (GTDB taxonomy): domain Bacteria; phylum Pseudomonadota; class Alphaproteobacteria; order Kiloniellales; family Kiloniellaceae; genus Kiloniella. The sequence continues at coordinate 36,580 of CAJXUS010000024.1, read as the reverse complement.
GAAGTTGCCTGAACAGAGAACCATTTATCCATAACCAGGGCATCGTGAGAGTAGCGTTGTTCAAAGGATTTGAGCGCCTTCGCACCAACCTCTCCTTCAATATCGACGAGAAGAACCAAGGCTGCCATACGGTCGGTCATATTATCTGAGATTTCGTACTGACCAACAATAAGTTCTTGGCATTTAGCGTCGTTCTCTATTGCCCCTAAATAACCAAGCGCTACATTTCGAATAGCCCGCTTCCCGGCGGAAACAGCATCGGGATTATAAGCTACGTTTTCTTTACCACTCAGGTAGAGTTCCATGAATTTCTCATAGAGCTCACGTGCAATCCCTGCCTTTAAAAAGGTTCGGGCTTGATCAACAGCTGCAAAATCAGCAACTTGCATTTGCTCCGCAACATAATCAATCGAGGGCAAAGTTAATATTTGAGCAAGGAAAGCGGGGTCCAAAGTTTTGTCTGCAATATTAAGAGCTAATGCCTGAGCATAATGAGAATCGTATTCAAGTTGCCCGCCCTCCTGAATTGTCTTCACCATACTCAAGATCAAACGTGTGGCGTTATTTTGAGAGGCATCCCAACGACTAAAAGCATCACTGTCGTTCTCCATAAGAAAACGGAGTTCATCATCGCTGTAGCTTGTTGAAAGCTTTATCGGTGCCGAAAAATTTCTGTTGATCGAAGGCACGGGACATTGATCCACAGAAGTAAATGTAAACGATTGGTGCTCTTGGTCGAACCGCAAGGTTTTGCTTGTTTCCCCTTGATTACGATCCTCACCCTTTAGGAATAAAGGAAGATCGTTACCATCACGCCCGACCAGCCCGATAGTCATCGGAATGTGCAAGGGATGCTTTTCTTCCTGACCATGAGCAACAGGCGTATATTGAGACAGGTTCAACGTGAAATTTTTATGAGCTTCATCATATGACCATGTCGCATCGACCTCTGGTGTTCCCGCCTGACTGTACCAAAGCCGGAAATGTTTGAGGTCGATATCATTGGCATCTTCCATCGCGACAACAAAGTCTTCACATGTTACGGCTTGATTATCGTGCCGTTCGAAATAGAGATCCACACCTTTTCTAAACCCATCACGACCAAGAATTTCCTGCATCATACGGATGACTTCGGCACCCTTTTCATAGATCGTAGCAGTATAAAAATTATTGATCTCAATATATGTTTCGGGGCGAATAGGGTGTGATAAAGGCCCGGCATCTTCTGGGAATTGTCGGGCGCGCAAGGTCCGTACATCTTGTATCCGCTTTACAGGAGCAGAACGCATATCAGATGTAAATTCCTGATCCCGATAAACAGTTAGGCCCTCTTTTAGGCTCAACTGAAACCAGTCCCGACACGTAACCCTGTTACCCGTCCAGTTATGGAAGTATTCATGGGCAACGATGGCTTCAATACGTTCAAACTCCAGGTCCGTCGCAGTATCAGAACTGGCGAGGACACACTTTGAGTTAAAGATATTAAGGCTTTTGTTCTCCATAGCCCCCATATTGAAATCGCTAACGGCAACGATGTTGAATATATTTAGGTCATATTCCAGGCCAAAACGCTCTTCATCCCAGCGCATTGATCTTTTCAACGCATCCATTGCGTATGCACATTTATCTTCGTTACCGTGCTCAACAAATATTTTCAAGGCCACGTCCTGACCAGAGCCTGTGAAATAATTATCCTCATAACAAGCAAGGTCTCCAGCAACCAGAGCAAAGAGATAACAAGGTTTTGGAAAAGGATCATGCCAGCAAGCCCAATGTTTCCCGTCCTCACTAACCCCTTGATCGATGAGATTGCCATTCGAAAGTAAGATCGGATAGCGTTTTAGATCTGCATGTATGGTAACTGTGTATGTCGCCATAACATCTGGACGATCTGGATAGAAGGTGATTCGCCTAAAACCTTCAGCTTCACACTGGGTACAGAAATTCCCACTCGACAGATAAAGCCCTTCCAGCTGAGTGTTTAATTCAGGATCAATTTCAGTTTTTATTTCAAGAACACAGCTGTCTGGTAACCCATCAATAGTTAATGTGAAATCACCCAACTCATAGTCAGATTCTGAAAGTGTCCGTTCATCAACCTTGACAGAAACAAGCCTTAACTCATCGCCGTCTAAGACTAACGGGCCATCAACCGTGGGATTGCGTTCCAGTTTTAAACAAGAAGTTACGATTGTCTTCTTTGGCTCAAGAACAAAGTCCAAATCAACATGATTTACCAAAAAAGATGGCGCCACATAATCTTTCAAATATGTCGCGTTCAACTGTACGTTTTTCATAACCCCTCACTGAAACATTTATTCACGGCCATACATTCCCTAAAGGCAGGGTTCAGGCTTAATTTACCTAACTTTATTAGGATCACTTGATTACGGCAACTCTTATGGCCCCACCAAATAACAATTAAGTATCTGTGGTTTTCCATCGGATAGCAATTTAAGCTATCAAATCTTGAGCTTACAGCAATTTGAAGAGTATTTCAGGAATGCAGGATAGTTGAAAACACGTTAGCATGAACAAAACTCAAGCTCATAGCTGCCGGAATAAGGCCTCCCCATAAAAGGCAAAATTCGTTTTGAAAATTCAGAAATTTAAAATCTTAAAGGGATAATGTCGATTTATTCTGCAGCAAGGTGTTTCATGCTACCAAAATGAGCGGACAGGCTTTTTTCTTCATCAAGCATACCCTTGATGTCACATCCACACTTTCCACACTGTGGTGAACAGTCCATAGATTTATAGACGCCAGCTACTGAAGAGGCACCAAGACCTACAGCGTTTTTGACATCTTTTTCAGTAAAGCCATTACAAATACAAACGTACATTTTTCTCTCGCCATTGAGAATGATTTTCATCCGCTCCATATACATAGTGTAAATGATAATTGATTGCAAATAGATTAATGTACTAGAATTTAAATCTTCCGCTTAAATCGAATAGAAAACAGGTGAAGTTATGCCCTATTTGAATTATGACGGTACGAAACCCTATTAGGAGAATATCTTGTCGTTCCTTTTGTCCCGTAAATCCATCGTCACACAATGGATGGTCGACCCCGCCCCGACCAAAGAAGACATCAACTTTATGCTACAAGCTGCGGTCACAGCACCAGATCACGGTTGGTTACGGCCTTGGCGCTTCATTGTTGTTGAAGGAGATGCCCGGGGTAAACTCTCAGATCTTTTTGTTGATGCATTAAAAAAGCGAAACCCTGAGGCCACATCAGAACAATTGGAAAAAGAGGGAAGCCGCCCGAAATTAGCGCCACTTGTTATCGTGGTTTGCTCCGTTATGACCGACGAAAAACCGGGGGTTCCACAAAATGAGAGAGTTCTCTCTGCGGGAGCCGCTGCACAGAACATACTCCTCGCAGCTCATGAGCGGAATTATGGTGCGATCTGGTTAACCGGTAATGCTGCTTACGACCCTACGGTAAAACAGGGGCTCGGGCTCGAAGAGAATATGGATATAATCGGCTTCCTCTATATCGGAAGTGTCGAGCGCGAGGTGAAAGAACGGAAGCGTCCGGATCCCGCTGATTACACAATACACTGGAATTAAAGTCAGGGCACTGGAATTAAAATCAGACCGTTAGAATTTAACCTTAAAGAGAGTTGGAAAGATCATGAAATCTCATATACGAGTCATTTTGATCTTTCCCTTAACTCATGAGATATTCAGTCTTAAATATTATCTAATCTAAACTCTATCCCACAATTAGATCAAAGGCTCCTCAGGTATACTAACGCACTGGTCCCAACCGCGAGTATTGCAACAAACCAAAGTGCCATAACCCATATACTTGGACTTTTTTTAGTCGGTTCTACTTTTTTGGGTCGTTTACGCAGAGGCTGTCGCTCAGAGCGATCTACATTTTGTTTTTTAGCTACTGTTGCTTTCTTTTGTTGAGAGACACGGTTATCTCGGTCTGCAACAGTCGATTCAAAGATCACACGTTCACGGCTTGAATTACTTACCTCGTCATATGTTTCCTGAACGACACGCACAGCTGGGAACCGCTTACTATCATACAGCCGTTTAGCCGTAGAAAGTGCCATATCCTTATCATCAAGGACACACTCTAATACCCATTTATTGTTCTGATATGTGTCTACTTCGAATGAAACTGCCTGCGACATCTAGCTTCTGAACCTTGTTATCCGTTTGTAACTTTACGACAATTCGCCCCGCCAAACAGAGCGTCAACGAACACATCATCGGAAGAAAGTGGCATCAAGGTACTACGGTATAAAAGTTTGTCTCCACCATCTTCACATTCCCCACCGATACTAACTGGGACACCTAGTTCTAAAACTCGAGGCACAAAAGCTGTTGCTTGTTTAATAAGGGTCTCTTCCGGGCAATTAGAAACTTCAATGCCAATCAAGTCCCCTCTCTCGGTAGGGTAGATCAAGGAACCAACATGAGTAAAAATTGCGTTTTCACCCTCATCACCCAGAGAAATTAAAAAACACCAATCCCAGTCATCAGCAAGTTCAGATGATAAAATATCATCCATACATGGCATTTTTCGCCCTTCTTTCTTCCGCTCCCAATAATCGAGAAGCCGGAAGACAAGACGGCGCTCTATACCTGAGTACTCAGCCATAAGGCAACCTTTTGATTAAATACAGAATACATGAGAATTAAAGTGCACCAAAATGGTAAACAAATTGTCAAGTTTGCTCTATATATGGGATTACGAAAAAGATACTGATCTTCTTTGAACTATCGGTAGGGGAATTCAGATTGCTAAGGATTTGATCATCCCCTAAAAGAAAGTAACCTAATTTAAATAAGTAGATAAATTCATGTCCGAGAACCCAAGCATTACCATTATAGGTTTAGGTTATGTAGGCCTACCTCTCGCCGTACATTTGGCAAAATATTTCAAAGTAACTGGTTTTGACATCAATGGAGATCGGGTTACAGAGCTTCTTAACGGCTATGACAAAACTGGCGAAATTTCCTCACCAGAATTGAGAAATTCGACACTTCATCTTACTTCAAATGTTGATGATCTTATCGGACACAATGTTCATATCATCACAGTACCGACACCCGTTGATAAAAATAACACCCCAGATCTAACGCCTGTCCGCAAAGCCTCTGAAACAATCGGAAAAATCATTCAGCCTGGAAATATTGTTGTTTATGAAAGCACCGTCTATCCTGGTGTAACCGAAGATATATGCGGACCATTATTAGAAAAATATTCAAAATTAAAATGTGGAAAAGACTTTTTCCTCGGCTACTCTCCGGAACGGATTAATCCTGGTGATCGCGAGCACACTGTAGACGCCATTACAAAAGTTGTCGCCGGTCAAAATCTTGCTGTATCTGAAATGCTTGCCAATATTTACGGCGCAATGAACGGCGGTAAGATATTTGTTGCCAAGAACATCAAAACTGCAGAAGCAGCCAAAGTTATCGAGAACGCTCAAAGAGATATCAACATTGCCTTCGTCAACGAAATTGCAATAATTTTCCAAAAACTAGGTATCTCAGTTTACGATGTTCTAGAAGCAGCCGGTACCAAGTGGAACTTTTTAAATTTTCAGCCCGGCCTCGTCGGGGGACACTGTATTGGTGTTGATCCCTATTATCTTGCGCACTGTGCAACCTCTTTCGGACATGATCCCAAGGTTATATTATCAGGTAGATCAACAAATGAATCGATGAGTAATGCGGTCAGCACTGCCATCCACCAGACGTTAAAAGCTAAAAATCCTGATATTTCCAAACCACGTACTCTGATTTTGGGCCTAACCTTTAAAGAAGACGTCCCTGACCTACGCAACACCAAAGTAACGGACATTATCTCAGAGCTAGAAAGCCTTGGGCACATTGTTGACGTGCACGATCCCATGGCTGATCCGGAAGAAGCCGAAGAGTTCTTTCAGATCAATCTCAAACATTCCCTCGAAACAGACGAAGCCTATGACTGCATAATTGGTGCCGTTCCCCATGAAGGTTATCTCAACCTTACCAACATAAGTATTGAACAACTGGTCAAACCAAGTGGCCTTATTGCAGACATGAAAGGTATGTGGCGCAAGAGAGAATTTGACGAACGCTACAGCTATTGGTGCCTATAACTTTATACAGGGATATTGGATTTATTCATCGTGGACCCCATGGCGAGAAATCTTAATATCCCTGTGAAGCCAAACGGACATTACCAGCCCAAGCCCCATCATTACTGTCAACATAACGGTTCCACCATAAGAAATTAGCGGCAAGGGAACACCGACGACCGGCACCAATCCCATGATCATTGCAATATTGATAAACACGTAAAGAAACAGGTTAAAAGTTAGCCCTATTGCCAATAACCTTCCAAACTGGTTACGCGACCTCAGAGAGATTGCAAGTCCGTACACCATCAACAAAATATACAGCCCAAGCAAAACCAGCCCACCGACCATACCAAATTCTTCGGCAAGCATTGTAAAAATGAAATCGGTTTGTTTCTCTGGCAAGAAATTCAAATGACTTTGAGATCCCTGTAAAAACCCTTTGCCAAAAACGCCCCCAGATCCAAAAGCGATTTTTGACTGGTGGATATGGTATCCTGTGCCGAGGGGATCCTGTTCGGGATTGAGGAAAATAAGAACGCGGTTCTTCTGATAACTATGTAAAAATTGCCACCCTATCGGGATAGCAGCCAACCCAGCGGCGAGAACAACGGCAAATTTCCATAATCGAACACCTGCACAGAAAAATACGGCTCCAGATGCCATCACCAGCATCCCTGTCGTGCCAAGATCCGGCTGACGCAATACGAGCACAGAAGGCGCCAGAACCATAACTAATGGTATAAACAAAAAAGTAACGCGCCCAATATCTTCTTGAGAAACACCATGAAAATATCTTGCTAAGGCAAAAATAATTGCAACTTTCATCAATTCAGAGGGTTGGAGCTGAATGAATTTCAGATCGATCCAGCGTTGAGCTCCCATCCCAATGCTGCCCATAACCTCCACCCCAACAAGCAAGAGAAGAGCTCCAATATAGAACAAATAGCTAAAGCGAAACCAGATCCTGATATCAACAAGAGCCACAACCAGCATGACAACGAACCCAACCCCAAACCGGATGGCTTGTTTGGAAGCCCATGGATCAAAATTTCCATTTGCAGCTGAATACAACATTCCAAGACCGATAGCAGCAATCAAACAGATGAGCAGCATCATGCCCCAATTTAGCTGCCAGATTTTTTGGCCTAAGGTGATTTCAGGATTATGCCTGCCTAAATAGTGTACACGCTGATTCATCTATGAATCCCCTGATGCATTATTAACATCAACTTTTGCATCAAAAGATATTGCCGATGTTCTGGCAGGATCTCGCCGTTGTGTTTCTCTTAAAATGTCTCTGGCAATCGGTGCCGCGCTCTTTGATCCTCCTCCATGCTCAACGACAACCGCGCAGGCGTAACGAGGATTATCCACGGGCGCATAAGCGACAAACAGTCCATGGTCTCTACGTCGCCATGGTAAATCTTCATTTTTAAAAATACCGGCCTGCCGCTCAGCCAATGTAATTCTACGGACTTGTGCGGTACCCGTTTTCCCAGCGAGTTCCCATCCTTCTTCTCTTATCCGATATTTATACGCTGTACCTCGGGGGTTATTCGAAACAGCATCCATCCCTTGATAAATCATACGCATATGTTCTTGCGGAATACCAAGATCTTCAAATTCTTTCTGCTCATAGGCAATCGCTTTGCCGTTTTCCCGATACCCCCGTGTTATGCGTGGTATCACTTTCTTACCGCCTGATGCGATACGAGAAACCATCACGGCCAGCTGCAGTGGGGTTGTAAGAACAAAGCCTTGTCCAATTGAAGTGATTAGTGTTTCCCCTCCTTGCCAAGGCTCACCAATATTCGCAAGTTTCCATGCTTTTGTGGGGATGACTCCGGATCGCTCTCCTGGCAAGTCAATATTGACCCTATTTCCTAATCCTAATTTATTGGCCATCTCAGCTATTTTATCGACACCAATCCTGCGGGAAACATCATAAAAATATACATCACAAGAATGTTGCAACCCTTCAATCATATTGACGTGCCCATGGCCTCCACGCTTCCAGCAATGAAAGCGTGCATTTCCAAGCTTCATAAATCCTGGACAAAAGGCTGTATGGCTGGTTGCTCCAATTCCTTCTTTCATCGCAGCGAGTGCAACAATCATCTTAAAAGTAGAACCTGGGGCATAAGTTCCTGCAATGGCTTTATTTGTAAGGGGTGTAAACTGATTATTGATCAATTTATTCCACTGCTTACTGCTTAACCCCAAGTTAAATGCACTGGGGTCGTATGAGGGAACAGATCCCATGGCGAGCACATCGCCCGTCTTGATATCAATAACCACACTCGCGGCTGACTGTTCGCTCATTAGCCGCTGTTGAACGAAGGTTTGAAGTCCGGCATCAACGGTTAAGATCATCTCACGACCACTACCGCCCTCATTTCGTGCCAACTCACGGATCACACGTCCATAGGCGTTCACCTCGAACTCACTGGTTCCCGCTTGCCCACGCATATCATTGTCGTGGTACTTCTCAACACCACTTTTCCCAATTCTGAACCCAGGTAACTCAAGGAGAGGATCTCCGGTCAACTCTTTCTCAGAAACAGCGGCTACATAACCAAGAATATGAGAAAAATCAGCTCCATACGGATAGAAACGGGTTTCACCAACTTCTATACTCGCGCCGGGAAGATCGGCGGAGTTCACCTCAATACTACTAACCTGGTTCCAACTTAAATTGTCTTTGACCGTCACGGGTACAAAAGCTCTTTTTCTCTTCACATCCCGCAAGATACGTTTGTAATCATGCTCAGAGAGCTTAATTAATTTTGAAAGAGCATCCAGTGTTGCGACAAGATCGGGTGTTTGTTCACGGACCACAACAACACGAAAATTTTGTTGATTGTTTGCAAGTTCTTGACCAAACCTATCCAGAATTTTTCCCCGCCGAGGAGGAAGTAATCTCAGGTTAACTCTGTTGTCTTCGGCAAGAGTTTTGTATTTCTCAGCTTCAACCACCTGAAGATAATACATCCGAGCGACCAACGCAGATAGCAGCGCTGCTTTGCCACAAGTCAGCATGAGCACTCTACGGGTAAAACCCTTATGACGGTCCTGGTCTTCATGAACCATCGGCATACCAAGAATTCCTAACTTTTAAGAAGTGACCGCTGTATCAAGGCAAAGATCCAAGAGAATGCGGGATAAACAGCAACGGTGGTTAAATTTTGAAATAATGCTGGTCTAAAATCTGGAATGCCAGGCTCTAATAAGTATATCAGTATCCATTTGAAGGTAAAAGCAAGGCTAGAAAGAATGAAAAAGCTTACCCAAAGAACAGAAAAGGATGTTCGTGCTAAAAACTTGCGCTGCCCATTTAACGCCAAACAAAAAAGCAGCAGAATAAAGGGGCCTACACCCAATAAAATTCCGGTAAGAAGGTCATGAATAAAGGCGAGGCCAAACACAGCCCATATTGGCATCAAGTCCGGGCGATACAAAGTCCAGTAAAATACCGAAATCAAAAGTACAGAGGGAACAACCGCGGATAAATTAGGGATATGTAGAGGGATCAAAAAAAATATAGTTAAAAGAAGCGTAATTGTAAAAGGACAGGCAGAACGCGCTAGTCCATCAATCCGTTGCCAAAAGGTTGGATTCACTGTAAGCCCTCGGCCTCACTACCCGGGTACAATACATCCAAATTTTGCTTCACGGCATAATCTTCTAATCTTAAAAATTCGAGATCATCCCAGTCTGTGTAAGGACGAATTTTAATAGACGTTTCGCTCAGAGAATGCACAATTCCGACAGGAAGGCCCGGCGCAAATCCACCGCCCTGACCCGAAGTATAGACAGTATCTCCAAGTTTTACAATGGCGTCCTGGTCTAGATATAGGAGCGAAGGAGAGGGAGAATTATCACCAACCATTATTGCCCGAGAACGATTACTACCGACAAATACAGGCACTCGGCTACTGATATCAGTTAGCAGCACGACCCGAGCTGAATGGCGACCAACTTCAGCTACACGACCAGCCAACCCTAAGCCTGTCATAGCAGCTTGACCTTTGGTAATACCCTCTAGATTACCCGCATTCACAATAACTGAACGCACAAAGGCGCCGCCTTGATCAGCAACAATTCTGGCTGTTGTAACGTTGGGATTGATTTCAGAAGATAAATTTAACATGCCACGGAGAGAAGCGTTCTCACCTTGGAGTTTAGCTGCAGTAATTTGCCAACGCCGAAGATTTTCATTTTGCCGCCTGAGTTCTTCATTTTCAGACTTCAGAGCAACATAATTTTGAGCTGTTTCAATCGTATCGCTGATGACAACGACAGGCCGGTTCGCCACTTCCATCAAAGGCGCAACGCTATCCACAACGGCGGTACGCACGCGTTCAACAGCAATATTATCTGTTTTTGCTAATATTATCAAAGCGACAGCGAAAACAAGAAGTAAGGCATATGCAGAGCCCTGAAGCCACGCTTGCACAGGCGTGGTCATATGACTGATAGCTCCAACCCTCTTGTTCACGATCTACTCCAATAACCGCTAACTTACGTACAAACCTTTGAATCTACTCTATATAGTATCGCTCAAAAGTTTAAACAAAATCTTTCTAAATTACGGATTTGACATACCTAACCCGTATTAATTTAGATTAGTACATCTGAATGAGGACATGCTGGAGCGTTTTCCAGTCTTCCAGGCAGCGTCCAGTTCCCATCGCCACACAACTCAAGGGATCATCAGCTATTGAAACTGGCAAGCCAGTAGAGGCTCGAAGTACATAATCCAAGTTGCGGAGCAATCCACCGCCACCAGTCAACACAATGCCTTTATCAACGATATCAGCGGCCAACTCAGGAGCCGTATGTTCCAGGGCCACCTTAACAGCCTCAACAATACCACCAACTGGTTCGGCGAGAGATTCTGCAATTTGGCGTTCTGAAATAATCAGTTCTTTAGGAATGCCGTTCATCAAGTCACGGCCTTTAATTTCCATGGTCATGCCTTCACCATCTTCAGGTGGACAAGCCGAACCGATCTCTTTTTTGATGCGCTCTGCGGACGCTTCACCAACCAAGAGGTTATGATTACGACGGATATAAGCAATGATAGCTTCATCCATCTTGTCTCCGCCGATACGTACTGAACGAGAATAAACGATACCGCCCAACGATAGAACAGCAACCTCAGTTGTCCCACCGCCGATATCAACGACCATTGACCCGGTAGGCTCTGTAACCGGAAGCCCGGCACCAATCGCAGCAGCCATTGGCTCTTCAACAAGGTGAACTTCGCGTGCACCCGCAGATTCCGCAGATTCTTGGATGGCGCGTCGTTCAACCGCAGTCGATCCAAAAGGAACACAAACCACGATACGAGGACGGGCAAAAGAACGGCGTCCGTGAACTTTATGGATGAAGTGTTTGATCATTTCTTCCGCGACATCAAAGTCAGCGATCACTCCATCACGCAAAGGTCTAATTGCCTGGATGTTGCCTGGAGTACGACCAAGCATCAACTTTGCTTCGTCACCAACAGCAAGAACTTGCCGCTTGCCCTTTTTTTCTCCAATTGCAACCACTGAAGGTTCATTGAGCACAATGCCCCGTCCCTTCACATATACCAAAGTGTTGGCTGTACCGAGATCGATGGCCATATCGGTAGAAAACATGCCAAACAAAGAGACCATGAATTAGCTATCCCTAATTTTCAAACGTCATACACACATTATGCAAGGGATACCCCCACAAAATCATTATTGCAAGGCAGCGCCCTGTTATGTCTGGAGAAAGTCACAAAATTCCCCCGGAACAGACTGTCCCGATGGTCGGGTACAATATCACTTTTCACACTTTGTGAAAGCTCGAAAATAGCTGTTTTGCTACTCTTTTGCTTTTTATTTGATATTTAACCCTATTTCCCTCATCCCCCTACGAGAAACATGGTGCAGAAAAACAGATTTAAAGTTGGTTAACAAAACCGCATATTACAAAAATTATTCTCTATTTATGCAGATTGTAGACGTATCTATGTAATTTTTTATTGTTCACCCCACCAGAGCGGAGCCAGAATTGCATTTAATGTATGAGTGAATTGAGAATATCTTATTCAAAATGTTTGAACACAATTCTCCCAAACGCAACAAAGCCCGCCAAATAGGCGGGCTTTGTGCGAACAATTAAGCATTCATAGAATGCCTAAAGAAAAGAAATTAGTTCTTTTCTTTATCAACCAGCTTGTTAGCACCGATCCAAGGCATCATCGCACGAAGGCGAGATCCAACTTCTTCAATTTCGTGTTCAGCATTAAGACCACGTGTAGCTTTCAACTCAGGCTGCCCGGCTTGATAATCAAGCACAAATTTCTGAACAAAGCGACCTGACTGAATGTCAGCTAGAACGCGTTTCATTTCAGCTTTTGTTTCAGATGTAATGATGCGAGGACCAGTTACATAATCACCAAACTCAGCTGTGTTGGAGATTGAATAACGCATGTTGGCCATACCGCCTTCATACATTAGATCAACAATCAGCTTCACTTCGTGTAGGCATTCAAAGTAAGCCATTTCCGGCGCATAACCAGCTTCGGTCAATGTTTCGAAGCCTGCTTTGATCAACTCACAAAGACCGCCACAAAGAACAACCTGCTCACCAAAGAGATCAGTTTCACACTCTTCACGGAAAGTCGTTTCTATAACACCAGAACGACCACCACCAATAGCAGAAGCATAAGAAAGAGCGATTTCCTGTGCGTTACCAGAAGCATTCTGATGAACCGCGATCAAACATGGAACACCGCCACCTTTGAGGTATTCGCTACGTACTGTATGGCCAGGACCTTTTGGCGCAATCATGAACACATCAAGATCTGCACGAGGCTCAATCAATTTGAAGTGAACGTTCAGGCCGTGAGCAAAAACGATTGCTGCGCCTTCTTTCAGATTGTCAGCAAGATCTGCGCTATAAAGTGCTGCCTGATTTTCATCAGGAGTCAAAATCATAACAACGTCTGCCCAAGCAGCAGCTTCAGCAGGAGCCATCACCTTGAAGCCAGCAGCTTCAGCTTTAGCAACAGAGCTAGAAGTAGAACGCAGAGCAACGCGTACGTCACTTAGGCCACTGTCTTTAAGATTGTTAGCATGGGCGTGGCCCTGGCTACCGTAACCTACGATTACAACCTTCTTACCTTTAATCAGATTTACATCTGCATCACGGTCATAATAGACGCGCATAGCTTATTCCTTCCTTAGGGTGGCTGTTTCCAGCCATATCAAATAGAAAACACGTGGACTGCTATCGCCTAAAGCGCCTTTGGCCCGCGGGAGATGGCAACAACACCCGTACGACTGACATCGATCAGTCCAAGGGGTTGCATTAAATCGACAAAAACATCCAGCTTGTCACTCTTACCTGTCATTTCAAAGACAAAGTGATCATGGCTGGAATCAACGACACGGGCGCGAAAAATATCCGCTATCCGTAAAGCTTCAACACGCTTATCACCAGCACCCGCAACTTTTATAAGAGCAAGTTCTCTTTCTACAGACGAGCCCTCTATACTCAAGTCACGAACGCGGTGGACAGGAACAAGACGGCCCAACTGGGCTTTGATTTGTTCCAGTATCTGCGCTGTACCTGAAGTTACAACGGTAATGCGAGAGAGACCGTGTGCAACATCGACCTCCGTCACCGTCAAACTTTCAATATTATATCCCCGACCAGAAAATAGGCCGATAACCCGAGCAAGCACGCCGGGCTCATTATCTACGAGTACCGCAATTGTACGGCTTTCGGTGTTAGTTTCTATTGGCGCCATGGGACGCAATTCCTGACTTTGTTTCAATCAAATTCTAATCGAGCACATTTTGCGAACTATGTATCGATTTCTTGGTTCCGACAAGATCAAACGAGAACCATACCCTCTTCGGAAATCGGTTTCTCAGCAACATCTTCAGGGCCCAGCAACATTTCATTATGCCCAGCTCCAGAAGGAATCATGGGATAGCAGTTCTCTTCTTTAGCCACTCGGCAGTCGAACAGAACCGGATGCGGGCAGTCGATCATTTCTTGTAACATACGGTCAAGATCTTCTGCTTTTTCACAACGCATCCCAACAAGACCAAAAGATTCAGCAAGTTTCACAAAATCTGGTAAGGCGTCGGAGTAACTTTCGGAATGGCGGTTGCCATGCAACAATTGCTGCCACTGACGAACCATTCCCATCCATTGATTGTTTACGATAAAGATTTTCACAGGTAAATTGTACTGAGCAATCGTACCTAACTCTTGCATGTTCATCATGAAAGAGGCTTCACCGGAAACATCAATAACCAAATCATCGTGGTGGGCAATTTGAGCGCCAACGGCTGCTGGCAAACCATAACCCATTGTTCCCAGACCGCCAGATGTCATCCATTTTTTAGGTTCGTCAAAATGGAAATACTGCGCGGCCCACATCTGATGCTGGCCAACTTCTGTTGTGACGTATGGCTTACGATCTTTAGTCAATTCGTACAGGCGCTTGATCGCGTGTTGCGGCTTTATGATAGAGTCTTCTTGAGAATAACCAAGGCAATCTTTCGAACGCCATTCTTTGATTTCATTCCACCAGACTTTTAACGCTCTACTTTCAATAGAACGTTTTTCTTCTTTCCAAAGACGAAGCATTTCTTCAACAACCCGTCCAGCATCTCCAACAATAGGAAGATCAACCATCACGTTCTTGTTTATGGAGCTCGCATCAATATCAATGTGAATTTTTTTGGAACCCGGAGAAAACTTACTAATAACGCCAGTAATACGGTCGTCGAAGCGAGCTCCGATATTAATCATCACATCACAGTTATACATAGCAAGATTTGCTTCGTAAGTCCCGTGCATGCCAAGCATTCCAACGAACTGCTTATCTGTTCCAGGATAAGCACCAAGCCCCATAAGGGTCGTTGTACAAGGAGCCCCTGTTAGACGGACAAGTTCAGTTAAAACCTCAGAGGCATGATCTCCAGAGTTAATAACTCCACCACCAACGTAAAATAATGGGCGCTTTGCATTCGCAATTAATTCAACGGCTTCTTTTATATGCTCCTGCTCGCCATTAACTTTAGGGCGATAACTACGATGTTTGACTTCTTCAGGTGCCAAATAGGTTTCGCTTTTGCCTTGCTGAACATCTTTTGGAAGATCAATAACAACAGGACCCGGACGACCATTTTGGGCAACGTAAAACGCCTCGTGCATGGTCCGGGACAGATTTTCAATGTCACGGACTAGATAATTGTGTTTGGTACAAGGGCGCGTAATACCGGTGGTATCGGCTTCTTGAAAAGCATCGTTACCAATCAGATGCGTCGGAACTTGTCCCGTTAAACAAATCAGAGGGATGGAATCAAGCAAAGCATCTGTAAGTCCAGTAACAGCATTTGTTGCCCCTGGGCCAGATGTCACAAGTACGACGCCGACCTTACCGGTAGATCTAGCATATCCTTCAGCCGCGTGCACCGCACCACCTTCTTGACGAACGAGTATATGTTTAATGTCGTTCTGTTTGAAAATGGCATCATAAATAGGTAGCACTGCGCCGCCAGGATAGCCAAACACGGTGTCCACACCCTGGTCTTTCAGGGCTTTGATCACTATTTCCGCGCCGGTAAACTGTTCGGTCGCCATTGTATATATTCCTCTCAACTACTGGCTTTTAAATTGGTGAGCAATCCTATCCCCGATGCCTGTAACAAGAAAAGAGGTAAAAGGCCAACAACTATCGGCCCATCATTTAGGTTGCGAGCGCGAAAACTAGCCTCTTAGGATGAGAGGGTCAAGCCGCTTTGGCGAATAAAGTTAAAAAAAACACCCCTCAACCTTTCCGAATATTTCTCATTTACGATGTTTGCGTCACTATATTGTGTTCTGATCCACGTCATTTGCCTCTTTGCATAACGGCGCGTATTTTGCTGCGCCCGCGAAATAGCGTCATCCAGAGATACTTTTTTTGTCAAATACTCTGCTAATTCGGGCACCCCGAGCGCTTTCATAATCGGCAGGGAAGGATCAAGTTCTAAACTCAGTAGATTCTCCACCTCTTTTAACGCCCCCAATTCCAGCATGATCTTGAAGCGCTTGTTGCAATTGTCGTAGAGATCTTCTCGAGGGGGGACCATCGCAAACCGAATAAAATCAAAGTCCGGCACAGTACCCTGGGCCTGTTGTTGCCACTCAAGTATGGATTTACCAGTGTGCGTAATGACCTCCCAGGCCCGGATCAATCGCTGTCGATCGCCTGCGTGGAGCCTATTTGCCATCTCAGGGTCAATTGCTGCGAGACTTTCCTTAAAACTCTCTCCCCCAAGCTTTTCCAATAACGCTTGAGCTTGAGCGCGTACATCAGCGGGAATATCGGGAATGTTTGCAATACCTTTTTCCAGCGCACGTATATACAAACCAGTGCCCCCGACAAGAATCGGAATCTTACCCAAGCGATGGACGCTTTCGATCTCTTCAAGCGCAAGACTCCGCCATTGTTCAGCCGAACAACGTTCAGATCCGGGCATCGTGCCATACAGCCGATGAGGTACCTTAGCCAAGTCCTCTTTGGCTGGCCGTGCGGTTAGAACATCAAGCTCGTGGTAGATCTGCATGGAATCTGCATTGATTATCTCCCCCCCCAAGGCGAGGGCTGCATCTACCCCGAGAGCAGATTTTCCGCTGGCGGTTGGGCCAGTAATAACAATGACTTTTGGCTTATCGTTGATCACTTGAGATATCTCTGCTTTAACAATGCTTCGTTGGTTCCTACTATACCCCAACCTTAAGAGCCACAAAAACAAATCAGTATACTAGAGGACAACATCCAATGCGTTTTGTCGCCACCCTGGTTGCCCCCACAGCTATTTCCCTTCTTGACTACGCAACTGTTCAGTCAATATCAGCATGTTTACAAACCCATGGCGCATCACTTGGTGCGGAAGACTGGCTTTCTGAAAACGAAGCCTGTGACATCTTTTTTTCGGACTTAGATCTATCTGAAGCTAAGGATCTTATTCAAAACGAAGTTGCGGGCACGAGTATCGATTTCGCCGTTCAAGAGACATCGGGCCGTCGCAAAAAGTTATTGGTTGCGGATATGGAATCCACCATCATTGGTCAAGAAATGATCGATGAGTTGGCTGTGCGACATGGCATTGGTGCCGAAATCGCTTTGATCACTGAAAAATCCATGCGCGGAGAACTCAATTTTGAAGAATCTCTACGTGAACGCGTCGCCTTACTTAAAGGCATCGATGAAAAAGAGCTCGAAACCATTTCCAACCTGATGGTCCTCAACCCTGGCGCTGACACTCTTGTTAAAACAATGAGAGAACACGGCGCCTATACGGCATTAGTCTCAGGAGGTTTTACTTACTTCACCTCTCAGATCAGAGACATCTGTGGCTTTAACGAGGATCGTGCCAACGATTTGGAAATTCAATCCAATAAGCTATCCGGAACCGTTGGAGAACCAATTTTGGGTCGAGAAGCCAAACTCGAAGCCACAAAAGAACTGATAAAGAAATTAGGCATCACCCTTTCAGATGTCTGTGCTGTAGGGGATGGCGCGAATGATCTCGCCATGCTTTCTGCTGTTGGTATGGGCGTTGGATATCACGCCAAACCAATCGTCAAAGAAACAGCAGCCTTTCAAGTAGAACACACGGATCATTTGGCTCTGTTATTTTATCAGGGATATCGACGTAGAGACTTCTGTTAAAGCTCCACACAACACTGCGGAAAACAATAAAAAAGGGTGCTCGACGGGAGCACCCTTTTTTATTCGATTAAATCGCAATTTTATGAACTGAGTTTAATAGCTACCCAAGAATATTCACCTTGCTTGAAGACCAGTAACGTTACGACGCGGAAACCAGCCTCTTTTGCTTTACCAACAAGTGAAGCGACTTGCCCTGGATCGGTAACTTCTTCCTGATCAACTTCGACAATAATGTCCCCGGGGCGCAGGCTCTTTTGAGCAGCACTGCTATTAGGCACAACATCTGTAATGACAACACCGTTTACACTGTCATTAACAGAGAACCGTTGACGGGCCTCACTGTCGAGTTTCCCAAGATAGAGCCCAAGATCCGCTACCTTGCTTGTTTTCCTTTCCTCTTTTTTGATTTTTTCTGGTGCCACCGCAGCAACAACGTCGTCAGGTAACTGGCCTAAATCAACAGAAACAGTTTTTCTTTTCCCCTTGCGCCATACAACGACATCAACTTCGCGCCCAATGGGTGTCTCAGCCACCATTCTTGGAAGCTTGCGCATCTCAGGAACCTTACGGCCATTGAACGTAAGAATGACATCACCAACTTTCACACCGGCTTTTTCGGCGGGACCACCTTTTGAAACGGAAGAAACCAATGCACCGCTTGGCTCATCAAGACGTAATCCTTCGGCGAGTTCTTCAGTAACGGTTTGGATCTGCACACCTAACCAACCGCGTTTTACTTCACCATTTTCTTGCAACTGCTCAATAATGTGTTGCGCCATTACGGATGGAATAGAAAATCCGATACCAACAGAACCACCTGAAGGAGAATAGATCGCAGAGTTCACACCGATGACTTTACCGTCCATGTTAAACAGAGGACCACCAGAGTTCCCACGATTGATCGCGGCATCTGTTTGAATAAAGCTGTCGTAAGGGCCTGACCCGATATCGCGAGAATGGGCAGAGATGATTCCCGCAGAGACTGAGCCTCCAAGACCAAAAGGATTTCCAATTGCGAGGACCCAATCACCAATCCGAGATTCATCAGAACTGCCCCAGCTTGTGGCGGGTAGTTTGATGTCCGTTTCGACCTTCAGCAGGGCCAAATCAGTTTTTTCATCAGCGCCAATAACCTTGGCTTCAAGAATTGTTCCGTCTTGCAATCGAACAGCAACTTCATCAGCGCCTTCAATCACATGGTTGTTCGTCACAATAAGACCAGCTGAATCAATAATAAAGCCTGATCCCTGTGCGCCGCCACGACGCGGTTGCTCAGGTTGCCGGCCTCCACCTCGACGTTCAAAGAAATCACGGAAGAATTCTTCAAAATTTTCACCTTGAGGAACTTGGGGTTGCCCTTCAGTTTCAGTCGTCGGTTCAATTGTTTGTGAAGTGATAACATTCACCACAGTCGGGAGTAATTCTTCGGCCAAATCTGCAAAACTATCCGGTGCCGAGCGGGCCTTTGCAGTAAGCGCCATAGACATAATGCCAATGACAACCGCCATACCAACCAGCCACTGCTGAACCCCTTGTTTCATCAACAAGGGCCTTGATGGCAGGGTTTGAGCCAAAGCCTTGGTATGACTATGTCTTTGATCCGCTCTATTAATCATTCGCGTCTTCTCCGGTAATCTTTTCGCTCGAAAGCGGTCATCTATAACTTATGCTCTAGTCTACAGTGTTCAAGTGAGCCTGCATATGAAGATGGGTGATGAAATGGGCGTAATTGTGACTTATGCGTGACATTCCATCCTTATTAAGTAGCACAATAAGGTTAAGTTACCCTCAATACCCAAATAAGGAATACTCCAAGACTTGCACAAGCAAGCCCGCCGCCACGTAAAGTCGCGTGTGGCATCTTTGTCATCATTTCGAGCAACTGCTTCAAACGATGAGGAAAAAGAGAAAGTATAATGCCCTCTATTACGAGCACCATTGCCAAAGCAGTAAATAATTCGACCATAGCACCAACCACACTAATTGTTTTCTAGTTCGGAAATAGCACAAAAAAAAGACGGTGACACCAGTACAGGTATCACCGTCTCTCTAATAAACACTACTGATTATTTAGCAACCTTGCTTTCTAGGAACTCATTAGGTCCGCTAAAGAACTCAAAGAAGTCACTGTCTGGCGTCAGAACCATATAGGTTCCTTTCGTCAAAGATGCTTCGTATGCCTGCATTGAACGATAGAATTTGAAGAATTCCGGATCCTGACCGTAGGCATCATTAAGAATTTTGGTAAGAGCCGCATCACCTTGACCGCGAAGAATTTCTGATTCTTTTTTGGCTTCAGCAGTTAGAACCGTTACTTCTCTATCGGCCGTTGATTGGATACGCTGTGCGAGCTCAAAACCTTGAGCACGGAACTCAGCAGCTTCTCTTTCACGCTCTGTCTTCATACGCGCAAACACAGCTTGACTGGTTTCATTAGGAAGATCAGCACGACGAATACGGATATCGAGAATCGCGATACCAAATCGCTTCGCCTGTTCATTGACATGCTTCAAAACCCGCGCCATGAAGATATCGCGCTCAGGAGAGAGAACGGTACTCAAGGTCGCTTTACCAAGTTCAACACGAAGACCTGAATTAACAATGGTCCCCAGACGAGCTTTGGCGCCTTCTTCGGAACGAACTGTTTTGAAAAACTGAAGCGGATCCTCAATTGTGTAACGCGCAAAACTATCGACCAGCAAAGGCTTTTGATCAGAGAGAATGATACGCTCTACAGGTGGATCAAGATTAAGCACACGCTTTTCGTACTTTTGAACATCCTGCCACGGAAGCTTAAAATTCAGTCCGGGATCCTTAATGGTCCTTTGAGCTTCACCAAACTGTAAAACCATGGCTTGCTCACGTTGATCAACAGTGAACAGCATACTGCTCGCAAGAAAAGCTCCCGCGACGATAAGCACGCCAATGATGAGAGTAATTTTATTATTCATAAGATTTTTCCCTCTTATTGGCTATTTTTACGAAGCTGATCAAGTGGCAGATAAGGGACAACGCCCCCCTGATCAGCACCAAGAATAACTTTGTCTGTATTCATGAAAACCTTCTGCATCGTTTCAAGATACATCCGACGCATTGTCACTTCAGGATTTTGTTTATATTCCCGATAGACGGACAAGAAACGATCGGCTTCACCTGTTGCCTCATTTACGAGACGCTCTTTGTAGGCTTCAGCTTGCTGAATTTGTCTTTGAGCTTCACCACGGGCACGAGGAATAATGTCGTTACGATATTTCTCAGCTTCGTTACGTGCTCTGTCTTTGTCCTGCAATGATCGTTGAACATCATCAAAGGCATCGATTACAGCCGCAGGCGGTTGAACGTTCTGGAGCTGAACCTCGGTAATGAGGATACCAGCTTCATAACCATCAAGAATCGACTGCAGAAGAATCTGTGTCTTACTCTGGATATCATCACGCGCTTCTGTCAAGGCAGGCTGAATATCGGTTCGACCAATAATTTCACGGAGCGCAGATTCTGCTGCGATTTTAACGGTTGCTTCCGGGTCCCTGATATTAAACAGGAACTGTCCAGGTTCAGCAATTTTCCACTGCAGTGTCAGATTAATATCAATGATATTCTGATCACCCGTCAGCATCAGGCTTTCTTCAGTTACCGCCCGTTTTTGAACGCGTCCACCTGCATTAGTTCCACGGAAACCAATATTGATTTGGTGAATATTTGTTACTTCCGGGGTTAAAACCGTCTGAATTGGATATGGATAATGCCAGTTCAAACCAGCTTCAGTCGTTGATATCCACTTTCCGAACTGCAGTACAACACCCTGTTGGTTTGGTTGTACCCGATAGAAACCGGACGCGAGCCAGAGCAGCAAAACAACACCAAGGATAAAGATAAAGCCTTTACCGCTGAAATTGCCACCACCTGGGATCATTTCTTTGACACGATCCTGACTTTTACGAATCATTTCTTCGATGTCTGGAGGACGTTGTCCACCACCGCCACCATTGCCGCCGCCCCATGGGCCACCGCCGCCAGAACCTTTATTATCCCAAGGCATCTATTTTCCCTGTGTTAAACGATTAAAAGTACAAACAAATTTGTATGAATCTGTCACTAAACGCACCTATTTTACAAGCCCCGTTTCGCAAAATTTGCATATTATGGGCTCGGGTGCGTCATAAAACCCTTATCTTTGCCGTAGACCCTACCATATAAAGCAGGCATAACCTTTTACCAACCGAGCAGGAACATAACAAAGAATACCTGCACATATTGTATAAAACATGGGGATTTCAAGGATGAGTCGCGTTACAGAACAACAAATTCTCGATGCGTTAGCTACCGTAATAGAGCCAGAGAGTAAAAAAGACCTTGTTAGCCTTGGTATGATTTCTGGCCTCATTATCAAGGACGGAAATGTTGGCTTCTCTCTTGAAATCGATCCAAAAAAAGCAGATGCATTTGAAAGCGTCCGTAAATCAGCAGAAAAAATTGTTCACGCTCTACCAGGTGTTTTGTCTGTAAGCGCTATATTAACGGCTGAAAACCAGCCTGGAGAAACCAAACCGCCTCAAGCGGCTAAACCACAGGCAAGCCCCAAGCCGGGACCGAGTGGTAAGATCGAGCTTGATGGCATCAAACATATTGTTGCTATCGCGAGCGGTAAGGGCGGTGTCGGCAAGTCAACAACAGCCATCAACATTGCCCTTTCCCTTGCGAAAAAGGGCTTGAAGATCGGCTTGATGGACGCCGATATCTACGGTCCCTCTCAGCCGAGAATGATGGGTATTAGTGGCCGCCCCTCTTCGCCCGACGGCAAAACCTTATTGCCGATGGAACGCCATGGTATCAAATGTATGTCTGTTGGCTTCCTCGTGGCCGAAGACACTCCGATGATTTGGCGTGGCCCAATGGTACAAAGCGCTCTAACTCAGATGCTTCGAGATGTTGTTTGGGGCGAGCTAGATCTCTTGATCGTCGATATGCCCCCTGGAACGGGTGATGCCCAATTGACTATGGCGCAACAGGTTCCTCTCGACGGTGCGGTTATCGTATCCACTCCCCAAGACATTGCCCTTCTTGATGCTCGTAAAGGCCTTAACATGTTCCGAAAGGTTGATGTGCCCGTACTTGGTATCATCGAGAACATGAGTGTTTACATCTGCCCTGAGTGCGGACATGAAGCCCATATCTTTGGCGAACACGGGGCCCGAAACGAAGCTAAAAAACTAGACTGCCCATTCCTGGGTGAGATGCCTTTGCATATCGACATTAGACTGACCTCAGACGAGGGCGAACCCATCGTTGTCTCATCTCCAGAGGGTGAACACGCCAAACGCTATGCTGATATCGCCGATGGTGTTTGGTCGAGCCTGACAACATCAGCGAGACAAGCTCCGACCATTTCTATGGATTAATCGGAACTCAGATAAAGCTGAATTCTATTTTGTTGCCTTTGACAGCCCTAGCACTAGTTTCGAGAACTGGTTTCTGGGGCTGTTTTCATATGGTTATTAATAATTCAGGAATACAGTGTAGAGTTAGGTGATCAATTGCCACGTTAGGATTCTACGCATGAATACCGCGAGCCTCTTACACCTGACACGATTTTACAAAGCACTGATACTTTCATTTATTCCCAGCCTTTTGCTTATTCCTTTACAATCAAACGCAGAACCAACTCTTGTTGATCTTGAACTCGTCCTTGCGGTTGATGTTTCTCATAGCGTTGATGAATATGAAGCCAGCCTTCAAAGACAGGGATACATAGACGCTTTACGTGACCCTGCAGTCATCCAATCAATTAGCAGCGGTCCAATGGGACGCATTGCGGTTACTTACATTGAATGGGCCGGGCAACACTATCAACGCACTGTTATAGACTGGACCTTGCTGGAAGGCTCGAACAGTGCGAATGCTTTTGCTGATAAACTATCGACGCTTGCTATAAGCACGGCCCCTTCCACTTCCATCAGTCGGGCCATTGATTATTCTATCAACGAAATTTACAGCAACGATTTTCTTAGTAAGAGAGCAGTGATAGATATTTCAGGTGATGGCCCTAATAGCGACGGCAGACATGTGACCAAATCAAGAAATGACGCCATCGCTCTTGGCATTACGATTAATGGCCTGCCTATTCTATCCTCACGCCCGAACCCCAATGGGCTCGGAGCACCCTCTGCATGGCTTGCAGCGTATTATTCAAAAAATGTAATCGGTGGAAAGAACGCATTTTTGATTGAGGTATTTGAGTTTGAAACTTTTAGTTCAACTCTGAAAGAAAAACTTAAACGGGAAATAAAAGGAACAACAGAAATTTCTTTTAATCTCAATCAAACCCCGCCTTTCGAAAGGATGATACAATAGTGATCAACAACTAGGTATAAGTAAAAAACCGCTTCAATTACTTTTATTTAAAATCACAAATGCATAACCCGGCGCATCTCCTGCTGGTTCATGTGTTTCTCTAAAGCTTTCCAGCCATTCTTTTGGGTCTGATTTTGGGAAAAAAGCATCCGCTTCAGGCTCTAGATCCACCTCGGTTATATACAGGCGGTCAGCTAATTCAATTGATTGAGTATAAATCTGAGCGCCACCGATGATCATCAATTCATCACCATTAAGTTTTATTACTTCTGCGCGAGCAAGATCCAATGCCATTTCCAGGCTATTGCAAATTGTAATACCATCTGCAGTGAAATTTTCATCACGGGTGATAACGATGTTTAAGCGCCCAGGGAGAGGACGTCCAATAGATTGAAAGGTTTTCCGGCCCATAATAACTGGCTTGCCCAGAGTTTGAGCTTTGAAAAATTTCAAATCCCCAGGAATATGCCAAGGCATAACGTTATCTTTGCCAATAGCACGATTTTTCCCGTGCGCAACAATCAATGAAATTGTCGTCATAAATACCTCTTACCGAACACTATTACCTCAGAGCTCACCTCTGAATCACCACAGGTGAGTTCCCGCTATTACCCCAAAACAAATCTATAATGCATAGAAGGTGAGATTAATACACCAAAGCTGCTAGCCAAAGGTGGATAAAATATCCTAATATGCCCCAAAGGCCTCATTGGCAATGAGGGCATCATAATAAGGCAAACATAAAAACGGAAGCCCAAAACCGAATGGCCGAAAATAGTAATAAAACAGGCGGGTTCAAACGCCAAACGATCACCGAAGCCGTTGCAGAAGCACTTAGAGAAGAGATCCTATCCGGACAACAGAAGGAAGGCGCTCAACTTCGTCAAGATGCCATCGCTTCCAGGTTCAATGTTAGTCGAATCCCTGTTCGAGAAGCTTTGAGACAACTCGAAGCCGAAGGCCTTGTTACCTTCTATGCGCATAAAGGGGCTGTTGTATCTTCTCTATCCCGCGAAGAAATTAGGGAGTTGTTTGATATACGGCGTCTGCTTGAAGGTGATCTGTTTGCGCGCGCTATCCCAAAAATGCAAAAAGAGCTTATTCAAGACGCAGAAGACATCCTTGACCGCTATGATACTGCGCTAGAAAATGGCGAAGTATCCTTGTGGGGGGAGCTCAATGCTGAGTTTCATCACATTCTCTACATTGCGGCTGATCGTCCTAAAACACTGGCGATCGTACAAAATCTTCATAATAATATTGATCGCTACCTACGGATCCAACTTCACAGTGCTGGCGCACGTAAAAATGCTCGCGATGATCACTGGGGGCTGCTCAAACACTGTAAAGAAGGTAACGTTGAAGCAGCCACAAAGCTTCTCGATAGCCACATTCAAGCAGGTTGCGATGATCTAATTGAATTCTTGGATGCCCAAGCCGGAAGCTAAACATCTGAGATCTTGATAAAATGATAAAAAAGCGACCGGGTCGCTTTTTTATCTGCCAAATACAATTGTATAAAATATGTTGTAGCCAATTTCGGAATTCAAAATGAAAATAACAGCGCCCATCAAAACTGTTGAAATGCACACTGGCGGAGAGCCCCTGCGCATTATCACCGAGGGTTATCCCCAAATTCCTGGTGATAGTATTTTGGAAAAACGGCGTTATGTACGCGATAATCTTGATCATCTTAGGCATTTCTTGATGTTTGAGCCGCGTGGGCACTTTGATATGTACGGAGCCCTTCTTGTTCCCCCAAGCGATCCAGAAGCAGATCTTGCCGTGCTCTTCCTACACAACGAAGGTTACAGCACAATGTGTGGGCATGCCATTATTGCTCTCGGGCGCTATGCGGTTGATCAAAAAATGGTGGATGTCTACGAGCCCATCACCACCGTTAAGATTGAATGCCCCTGTGGGCTTGTTATCGCCAGCGTCGAGGTTTCAGAAGGCAAAAGTGGAAAGGTTTCCTTTTTGTCTGTGCCGGCCTTTGCCTTTGCAACTAACCAGGAAATCAATGTCGAAGGGCATGGCACCGTTCAGTTCAACATCGGTTATGGCGGCGCTTTCTATGCCCTTGCTTCAGCAGAACAGCTCAACCTTGATGTCCAACGCTCCCCAACACGCGATTTAGTTGATGCAGCAGACGCCATATCCCAAGCCGTAAGGAAGGCCGTAAAGTTATCCCATCCAGATTCTGATGACCTGGCTTTTCTCTATGGCACCATACTAACAGATGGTGGTGATCATTATTCATCTGATCCCACGGCAAACATCTGTGTTTTTGCTGATCGCCAAGTCGATCGAAGCCCGACAGGTTCAGGGGTAACAGCACGCATCGCCGTTCAATACACCAAAGGTTTGATTAAATTAGAACAGGTCAGAGTTTTCGAGAGTGTAACAGGCAGTCTGTTTAACGCCGAAGCCGTAAAAGAACTTACCTGCGGCCCCCATCAAGCCGTCCAGGTAAGAGTGAGCGGGAAGTCACATTACCTGGGAGAATCGATCTTTTCCTACGAAGAGGATGATAAAATTGGGAAAGGATTTCTCCTTAAATAGGAATAGTTCCAAATAGTTACGCTAAGTGTATTGAAAATATAAAAATTGAATTCAAAATATTGTATACAATATCCAATTTACAAATATAATGACTGCAAATACTTAAAATGGCGACACACGGACGCCTCGTTTGCACAAGGAAAAGACAATGAATGTTACCTGGAATGGCGTATACCCTGCAGTTACAACACAGTTTCACGATGACGACAGTCTCGATCTAAAAACCACCGCCGAGCAAATCGAAAATTTGATCACTGCGGGCGTAAATGGCCTGATCATGTTGGGCACGGTTGGCGAAAACAACTCTCTCACAAGAGAAGAGAAAATTGAGGTTCTTAAACTAGCTCAGGAAGTGTCAAACGGTCGTGTGCCGGTTATCTCTGGCGTGTCAGAATTCACAACAGCGAACGCCTGTTCTTACGCAAAACTCTGTGAAGGTCTCGGCATTGATGGCCTGATGGTTCTACCTGCAATGGTCTATAATTCAGATGCACGTGAAACCATTAATCACTTCAAGACGGTCGCCAAGGCCTCAAATCTACCGATCATGTGTTACAACAACCCAGTAGTATATGGCGTAGATATCTCTCCAGAAATGTTCATGGAAATGGCCGACTGCGAAACAATCGTAGCCGTTAAAGAATCCTCAGATGATCCCCGCCGGGTAACGGATGTATTCAACACCTGTGGCGACCGCTTCCTCGTTTTCTGTGGTGTTGATGATTTGGTTATGGAATCAGCGGCTCTTGGTGTCGTCGGCTGGGTCTCAGGGTTAACAGACGCATTCCCTCAAGAATCCGTTCGTCTTTGGAAGCTTTTGACCGAAGGGAAGTTTGCCGAGGCATTACCACTTTATCGTTGGTTTACCCCGGTACTTCATCTCGATACTCACAGTAAACTGGTTCAATACATCAAGCTCGCTCAAGCCATGACAGGCGTTGGTTCCGAGAATGTTCGCGCCCCTCGCCTGAAACTCGTTGGCGAAGAACGCGAGCGTGTTTCAAAGATCATCCAAGATACAATCGATACACGCCCTGCAGCATAATTATAATACCCATCCCTGCTGTAGGATGATTGGGTTACCGGGTGCTTCCCACCCGGTAACCTCTTTTTCGTTTAAGGTTCATCACATTCTCGATCGATATCAAAAATTGACAGAAACCATGATTAGTTCACCATCTTTCTAATCATCCCCACCCCAAGGGAGACATACATTGAAACAGAATTATATTAACGGTCGTTTTGTCGAAGGTGCCACCGCACGCGATAACATCAACCCTTCAGATACAGCACAAATCGTTGGCGTTTATACTCAAGCCAATGCTGAACAAACACGTGAAGCCATTGATGTCGCAGACAAAGCGTCTGTAGGTTGGGCGCAGTCCACACCCCAACAGCGATTTGATGTGCTTGATTGTATCGGCACGGAGCTCCTCGCACGTAAAGCTGAACTCGGTGAACTTCTGGCACGTGAAGAAGGAAAAACTCTCGCTGAAGGTATTGGCGAAACGGCACGAGCTGGGCAAATTTTTAAATTCTTTGCCGGTGAAGCACTCCGGTTAAGCGGCGACAAACTAGCATCTGTTCGCCCTGGCGTCGAAATTGAAGTTGTCCGTGAAGCATTGGGTGTCATTGGTATTATCACGCCCTGGAACTTCCCAATCGCCATTCCAGCTTGGAAGATTGCCCCCGCTATTTGTTACGGCAATGCCGTAGTATTCAAACCAGCGGACCTTGTTCCTGGCTGCGGTTGGGCGCTTGCCGATATCATCTCTCGCTCCGGACTTCCTGAAGGCGTATTCAATCTGGTTATGGGGCGCGGATCAGTTGTCGGTGAAGAAATCCTGACAAACCGTAAAGTCAAAGGCGTAACCTTCACGGGCTCCGTTGCGACCGGCCAACACGTCGCCGCAACTTGTGCTGGACGAATGGCAAAGTTCCAGCTTGAGATGGGCGGTAAAAACCCTCTCATCGTGCTGGACGATGCCAATCTGGATATCGCGGTAGAAACCGCAGTTCAAGGTGCCTTTTTCTCTACAGGACAACGTTGCACCGCCTCATCTCGCCTGATAGTAACCGAAGGTGTACACGACCAATTTGTCGCCGCAGTAATCAAACGTCTGGAAGGCCTCAATATTGATAACGCCCTTTCAGATGGCGTTCATATCGGCCCCGTCGTTGATGAAAACCAACTGACCCAGGATATGGACTATATTCGTATTGGTCAGGAAGAAGGCGCCAAACTTGCGTTTGGTGGCGAACAACTAGAACGTTCGACCAAAGGGTTCTATCTCTCCCCTGCTCTCTTTACGGAATCAAACAATTCCATGAGGATCAACCGCGAAGAAATCTTTGGCCCTGTAGCCAGCGTCATTCGGGTAAGCGATTATGACGAAGCACTTGCAGTAGCAAACGACACTGAATTTGGATTGTCATCTGGCATCTGTACGACGTCGTTAAAATATGCATCTGACTTCAAGCGTAATGCAAAAGCGGGCATGGCCATGGTCAACCTTCCAACCGCTGGCGTGGATTACCATGTTCCCTTTGGTGGTTCAAAAGGCTCAAGTTACGGTAGTCGGGAACAAGGCCGTTATGCTGCGGAATTCTTCACAACCGTGAAAACGGCCTACATTCTGCCATAACGAATTGGGCCGTAACCAATTGGTTACCCCTTAAATAACGTATTTTTCTGGAGACCCCGGATGGGTAATGGAACAAAAAAGCGAATTCTGATCATTGGATCAGGCATTATTGGCCTTTGTAGTGGTAACTACCTGCTCAAAGACGGTCATGATGTCACCATTGTTGAGCGTGAAGCGCTTGGTGATGGAGCATCCTGTGGTAATGCGGGAGCGATTGCCGCAACAGAAGTTGTTCCTTTTGCCCTTCCGGGTCTTTGGAAAGACGTTCCAGGGTGGCTTTTAGATCCTCTAGGTCCTTTAAGCCTTCGGCTTTCCTATTTACCGCAATTTCTTCCCTGGCTTTATCTGTTCTTGAAATCAAGCAACCAGAAAAAAGTAGAGAAATCGACCAAAGCAATGGCCGCCTTTCTTGAGAACGCTTTCGAAGATTACAAACCCTTGCTCGGTAACGCCGGGCTTGAAGGTCTTCTCAAAAAAGAAGGCTCTATTATGGCTTATAAGAGCGAAAAGGGACGCGCTAAAGACCAATATTTTTGGGATCTAAGTCAAAGAAACGGCATTGAATTTCAACACTTAAACCGACAGGAAATCCTTGAGCGAGAACCTGCCCTTGGAGAGCAAGCGCATTGCGGCGTATACCAAGCAAACTGGGGGCACTTTGCAAACCCTGCTGACCTTGTTATGGGCCTTGCAAAGGAATTTCAAAAAAACGGCGGCACCCATCTTATTGATGAAGTTGAGGCAATCGAGTTCGAAGACAATAAACCAAAACTTGCCAGAACAAAAGATGGACAGGCTCTTGAATTTGACCACCTCATAATTGCTGCCGGTGCTTGGTCCACGCGCTTATCCAGAAAACTAGGTGATAACTTCACTCTGGATACTGAACGCGGCTACAACACCACCCTTCCCACCCCCGGTGTCGAGCTCAATAACATGGTTTTATTCGCTGAGGATAAGTTCGTCGCTACACCAATGAGTATGGGATTACGCATTGGCGGTGCCGTAGAGTTTGCAGGTATAGATGCAAAACCCAATTACAGTCGCTGTGACACCTTGCTCACCCTGGCTAAAGGGTATTTACCAGATCTCAACGGAGAAGGTGGAACCAAATGGATGGGACGCAGGCCTTCTACTCCAGACAGCGTTCCTGTCATTAGTCCATCGCGACATCATCCTAATGTACACTATGCCTTTGGTCATGGTCATCTCGGCATTACTGCCGGTGCCGTAACAGGGCGGGCCATTTCTGATATGATCGCAAAGCGCCCGTCAGAATTTGATCTGGCCTCTTTTCATATTAATCGTTTCGACTAATTTTTTTGTCCTGAGGAATAACACCGTGGCAAACCATACTTTTTTCTGTGTTGATGCACATACCTGCGGTAACCCTGTTCGTGTTGTTGCAGGTGGCGGGCCCCTCCTAAACGGTTCTTCGATGCTGGAACGGCGCGCACATTTCCTCGAAGAGTTCGACTGGATTAGAACCGGCCTAATGTTTGAGCCACGTGGCCACGACATCATGTCCGGCAGCATCCTCTATCCCCCGACCCGGGATGATTGCGATATTGGCATCCTCTTTATCGAAACCAGTGGCTGTCTGCCCATGTGTGGTCACGGTACCATTGGCACCGTAACAGTTATGATCGAACGCGGCTTGGTCAAACCTAAACAAGAAGGTGTATTACGCCTGGACACACCTGCAGGCCTTGTCATTGCCGAATATAAAATGGATGGCGAATACGTTGACTCCGTACGCATCCGAAACGTTGCATCCTTTTTACACTCTTCAAATCTAGATGTCGAAGTCCCAGAGTTTGGCAACCTGCGTTTTGACGTCGCCTATGGCGGTAACTTTTATGCCATCATTGAACCTCAGGAAAATTACGGCGATCTGAGTGATTTAAGTCCAGGAGACATCCAACGCCTGAGCCCGATGATCCGAAACCTTATCAACGATAAGTACGATTTTGTGCACCCCGAAGATGATCGCATTCGCGGATGCTCTCATCTGCAATGGACAGGTAGAGCAATCCATCCCCAAGCCCACGCAAGAAACGCCGTATTTTACGGCGACAAAGCGATTGATCGCTCCCCTTGTGGCACGGGGACATCAGCCAGAATGGCGCAACTGGTTGCACGGGGAGAACTTCAAATTGGTAGCGACTTCGTCCATGAAAGCATCATTGGCAGCCTCTTCAAGGGCCGTGTCGAAGACAGTGCTAAAGCGGGTTCGTTCGATGCCATTATCCCATCGATTGAAGGATGGGCTAGAATTCATGGCCTCAACAATATTTTCATCAATGACAGAGACCCTTATGCCAAGGGTTTCTCACTTACATAAGTAAATCGCGATAACATCACTTAGAAAACCACGGCCCTAAAGTGTTAGGCTTTGCCCCGTGGCTTTTCGCGTTTCCAGGATACATAAGCAACCAGACCACCCGACAAAAACCCAAAGAGGTGGCCTTCAAATGATATTCCAGACTGAAAGATGAACAGGGTAGAAATAATCCCGCTGTATAAAGCCAAAACAACGATAGCAAGAAGTATCGAAACAAAATTTCGTTGCCACCAAGCACGTCCGAGTACATAGGCAAACAAACCATACACCACGCCGCTCGCACCAATGTGGCTATGCCCCCTTCCTGCCAGCCACACCAAGCCACCACCAATTATAGCAATAGCAATGGCCACAATCCAAAACCGCCACTTCCCCTCAAACGCGACAAAACTCCCTATGACCAACAAGGGAACGGTATTGGAAATAAGATGAACATAGTCAACGTGCAAAAAAGGCGAGAGGACAATTCCTGGTAACCCGTCAATTCGACGCGGTATAAGGCCAAAGGTATTTAGATAACCGGAAAGCGCCCAGTTAAGAAAAAAGATACCCCACATCAACCCCACAAATATGAGCACATCGCGCACGCGCAACACAGCCGTCATCTACGTTTTCCTTTAATTCTTAGATACGCGTGATCACCAACGATTTACTCGATCCCATTTGGCCAGTAATTCCCCGTCGGTACTATGAACTTCGTATTGTTCATAAGCTGCCACCGTCATACAGGCGTGAATGGGTAGAATGCGCACCCGACTTCCAACGGGCAACTCTTCGTAAGGCAGATCCCCACTAACAGAGGCAATCAACCCATGTTCTTGATGAACGGATTCAACGTACAGTTCCTCTAGAACTTTACCCGAGAGATCACATACCAAACCATATCCGGTATGAGAGGAAAATTCACTCGCGCTGGTATCTTTGGAAAGCGCCAGCCCCCCTGCATCTATCAAAATACGTTTGGCACCTTTATTATGACCAATAACAGAGGCGAGAACGGACACAGCGATTTCATTAGAACGGCAGACCCCAATAAACATCTGATCAACATCCCCGAACATATAAACTCCGGGCCGAATGTCGGTAAGACCGTCAAAACTCTTGGCGAATACAGCCGTCGGCGTCGATCCAGCGCTAACAATAGGACAAGGTAAACCTTCAGATCGAAGCCTGTCGGCCGCACTAACAACAGCCAAACGTTCTTGTTCAGCTATCGCCGTAATCTCTTCGGGTGTTGTACAGTGATAAGAGTGGCCTGCGTGGGTCATCACTCCCTCTAGGCTCAGACGGTTGGAAGCTTTAATTGCCTTACCTATCGCAATTAAGTCATCTGAACCCGGTAATACACCACCGCGTTGCCCGCCGCTATCTACCTCAATAAGGATTGGGAAAGTGGTTTCCAAGCGAAGGGCTTCATCATCAAGAGCGCCAATGACAGACAAACTATCCGTGATAAGGCTGAGCTTAACGCCTTTATCTTGAATTCGTTGAGCCTCTGCAAGTTTAGAAGGCACAATCCCAACAGCGTAAAGAATATCGGTAACCCCGCCATTGGCAAAATAATCAGCCTCAGAAAGAGTTGATACTGTAATACCGTCGAAACCACCATCAGTGGCCAGGTGATATGCCTCAATAGATTTAGCTGTTTTCATATGGGGGCGAAGTTTAATTCCTGCCTCTTGCGCTCTTTCTTGCATAATTTTGCAGTTATGCTCAAGAATATCTTTGTCCAATAACAGGGATGGCGTACCCAAATTCTCAAATAGCATCGATTGTTTCCCTAATTATTTTATCTCTAATATTAAGTCTTGATAATTTAAACTGATACCTTGGCTGGGATATGAGGATGGGCATCATACCCAAGAATTTCAAAATCCTCGTAGCGGTAATCAAAAATGCTGTCCGGCTTTCGATTGATGCGTAATCTCGGAAGAGCATGGGGTTCTCGCCTAAGCTGAATTTCAGCTTGTTCCAGATGATTGGTATAGAGGTGTGTATCACCAAAAGTATGGACAAAGTCGCCTGGTAACAGGTCACACTGTTGAGCAATCATGCATGTCAAAAGCGCATAAGAAGCGATGTTAAATGGGACGCCCAAGAATATATCTGCGCTGCGTTGATAGAGCTGGCAGGATAATTTTCCATCCGCAACATAGAACTGAAAAAGGCTATGACAGGGCGGTAACGCCATACTATCAACTTCGGCAACATTCCAGGCAGAAACAATATGTCGACGAGAATTTGGATTGTTTTTGATTTGATCCATCAACTTCGTGATTTGGTCAATTGTGCCGCCATCAGGCGTCGGCCAAGAACGCCATTGATGACCGTAAACAGGACCAAGATCACCATTCTCATCGGCCCATTCATCCCAAATTCGGACGCCGTTTTCTTTCAAATAGCGGATATTTGTATCCCCAGACAGAAACCAAAGAAGTTCATGAACCATCGATTTCAGGTGGAGCTTTTTCGTCGTCATCAAGGGGAAGCCATCATCGAGATGAAACCGCAGTTGACGCCCAAACACACTAAGTGTCCCAGTACCTGTACGATCCCCTTTTTCGGTGCCGTTTTCGAGAACGTCCTTCATAAGGTCGAGATACTGGTGCATTAAATTTCCTTCACTTTATAAGGGGACGATATCTGAAGAGGCCAAAATCTAAGCAGAATCTGAAGACAGTAGAATCCAAGTCGCTTTACGCTGATCATATCACGGGAGTAGATGTATTAATCAACCTGCGAGATCGCAATTAGAGAAGTTTTTGAAATAGGACCTGAAGCTCCCAGTTCTGGCGAGCAAATATCAGATTTCAATATTTGTGTTACGATATTTAACAAATCCTAGATATTGTCACCCCTGATACTGCCATTGATTAAGAATTGCCAAAGATGAGAATTTTATGAAGGCACTCGCTATTATAAAGTACATGTTTACCGCTATTGGTATCGCAATGCTTGTTGTTGCCTTCATTTGGGCAAATATAACATCGGACTTTATCAGCAATGCTCAACACGCGACCGGAGAAGTAATAGAACTCGTACGAGAAAGGTCTTCAAGCGGGAGCTCTTCCACCTCTAGATCAAGCTACGTATACAGGCCAAGAGTTCAGTTCACATCCCACAAAGGTGAAGAAATTGAATTCCAATCATCTGTAGGCTCAAATCCTGCCTCCTTTTACAAAGGGGAGATAGTTGAGGTTCTTTACCAAGAGACTGATCCCGATAACGCACAGATAAACAGCTTTTCATCTCTCTGGTTTGGGCCGCTGCTCGTAAGTTTTATTGGAGGTGTCTTTGCCCTCATTGGCGGGGGAATGGTGCTATTTTTTCACCTAAAGGCAAAACAAGAGCTTTATCTTAGAAAACACGGCTCTCCCATTGTAACCAAGCTTGATTCAATCGTGGAAAATACAAGAATAACTTATAATAATCGCCATCCCTACCAAATCTTTACTCAGTGGCAAAACCCCTCTACCGGTAAAATGCACATCTTTAAAAGTAACAACATCTGGTACGATCCTTCCCATTACATCAAAAACAATAAAATTACCGTGTTCATCGACAAAAATAATCCCAACAAACACCTCGTTGATCTCTCGTTCCTTCCAGAGCTATCAAAATGATCATAATCTCCTCTACGAGAGGTACTTATGATCATTTATTTTTGCTTCCAAAGAGATAATAGCGAAAGAAAAATCTCCGTTTTTCAGATCAACCCTTGTGAAGTCCTATACATAGTCACTATATTCAAGGTGTCGGCTTCGGCCGTCTATGGTGCTAAACGTGCTTATGAAATAAGCGTTGTGGACCCGGGGGCGGTACCCGGCGCCTCCACCATTACCTCTTACTTTCTTTGGTGAGGGATTATGGGGGCGAAATAGGATCGACACGCGTGGTAAAGATTTGTTCGGTGCCCGGCATGGTTCCGCCGTTATCGGGCCGTTTGAGTAATTGCAAATGACAATTCTCGTGGGGTTGCTCTCGCTGCTTAATTGCAGTCTGAGCACCGCTTTTAAGTCCTAGGTTTTCACAAGCTTAGGCGGGGTTCGGGGGCACCTGGCAACAGAAGCCCCCACTTTTAATGTCTGCTAACTGGGACTATGCTAAGTTAAGTAGATAAAGAATAAACAATACTCAGGACGAACAAACGTCCGGAATGACAGCGGTATGTCGGGAAATAACGAGATTTCAGAAAGCGAACTTCGCTACGACCACATGGTCGAAAAGGCCCTCCTAAACGTTGTTCGGGAATCCCTCGAATATGCAGCGGAGAATGGCCTACCCGGTGATCACCATTTTTACATCACCTTTAAGACTGCGCAGGAAGATGTGATCATCCCAGATCACCTTAAAGCCCGCTATCCAGGTGAGATGACGATAATTCTCCAGTATCAATTCTGGGATTTGGAAGTTGGCAAGGATGGCTTCAGCATAACTCTGAGTTTCTCAGATGTGCCAGAACGCATGAGCATTCCCTACTCCGCCATCGTCGCGTTTGCAGATCCATCCGTTCGTTTTGGACTTCAATTCGATATTACCAATGGTGATAACGAAGAATTTGATGAAGAGCTTGAAGATCTCGAAGATTTGCTCGAAGACTACGACGAAGACGGATTTGAAGGCAGCGAAACAGTTGCAAATGCGGATGCCAGCCCTTCTGAAAGAGCGGCAAAGAAAAAGCAGGCCGAGAGCGGCGACAATATTGTTACCCTTGATACATTCCGGAAAAAATAAGTTCTGGCAGCTGCCTTGCGGGAACAAGAAAACAAATAGTTATCCAATTAAGGGCCCTTACATGGGCCTCAGAACGCTGACAAAGGTCTCGCCATTGCGAGGCCTTTGTGATTCACTGTGTTATGCTAAA
>CAJXUS010000023.1 GCA_913060675.1 uncultured Rhodospirillales bacterium | reverse complement strand
TCGGTCTCGTGGGCTCGGAGATGTGTATAAGAGACAGCTTCTGGATTGGTCGATGCGGCAGGTGCCAGTCAATACGCAGACCTGTTGCTGTTACCTGACCAACAGGCCGAAGTCACATGGATTGCTGAATCTGAACAAATTCCGAGCCACGTTGTGATTGCTCGAAATGGTCTTGACGCAGATGTACAAGCCCGATTTATTAAGGCAATGCTCAGCCTAAATGCAGATAAGAACAAACATTTACTGGCCTACCTCTATGGCCCAGATGGGTATGTCGAAGCAGATATACGCGATTATGACGGTGTAAGGTCAACAGCGAAACGGTACGGATTTTTGAAGTGACAACAGCGCTAACTCTTTCAGGCATTAGCCATGATTTCAACGGCGAGGTATCCTTATCGGATATTAATCTGTCGATGGAATCAGGCGAATGCCTTGCGCTGATCGGCCCTTCGGGTGCTGGTAAATCGACCTTGTTGACACTCTTAGACGGGCGGTTAAAGGGGTGGAGCGGCACAGCAAGTGTTTTGAAAAAAACCTTGGATGCCAACAAACCACCGCAAAGGAATACGCGGGCAGATACTGGCTTTATTTTTCAAGACTTTGCCCTGGTTGACCGCCTAACTACCTATCAAAACGTAATGAACGGGCGACTGGGACGGACAAAGAACTGGGCGTCCGTCTTTGGGCACTTTAGTACTCAGGACCACATGATCGTTGGATCGATTTTACGCGATACCAACCTTGCAGAACTGGCAGATAGACGGGTGGATCAGCTTTCCGGTGGCCAGCGTCAACGGGTTGCCATTGCCCGGTGCCTGGCTCAAGAGCCTAAATTAATCCTTGCTGATGAACCTGTCAGTAACCTGGACCCGGCTCTGGCAGAAAAGGTACTGCAACTTCTCACAGGTGAAGCCCGAAAACGAGGCATTGGGGTGGTATTCACCTCTCACCAGCCAGAGTTATCACAACGCTTTGCCGATCGGATTGTCGGCCTGCGCGATGGGCGCATTCAGTTTGATCAGCCAACCCACGAGGTATCCGAGGGTACAATCGAAAAACTTTATTTCGGCAGCTCCACTGAACCTGGTTTACGGGTGGTCAAATAATGCATCGGACAGTTACCTGGCTGGTTGTGGTCGGCGCGATTGCATGGGCCGCGCTTACAGCAGATGTGGAAATGGCAAAGTTTGCCAAGGCTGGCCCTCGTTTGTGGGACTTTCTCAGTCGTATGGTCCCGCCGGACTTCACTATCTGGCAAGATATGTTACGCGGCCTGGCTGAGACCTTGCAAATCGCCATCCTTGGCACCTTGTTTGCGGTTATCCTCTCCGTATTTTTCGGTGTATTGGCTTCTGAAACTTTAATGCAGCCCTATATCTGGCGTTCGACCCGTGCTCTTCTCGCTGCCATCAGGGCGATCCCTTTGATCCTCGTGGCCATGTTAATGGTTGGTGCTGTCGGACTGGGGCCGTTGCCCGGGATACTCGCAATCACTTTCCATGCCACAGGGATGTTGTCTAAGTTCTATGCCGAAGCGATTGATAACGTCGCCGCGGGGCCTATCACCGCGCTGCAAAGCGCAGGAGCAAGTCGTCAACAACAGCTTAGATATGGTATTTGGCCGCAAATGGCACCGGTTATCCTACGTGACACGGTGTTCCGTTTTGAGCTGAACTTGCGTGAAAGCCTGGTTCTGGGCGTCGTCGGTGCTGGGGGGATTGGCCTCTACATCCAAACCTATGTCAGGTCTTTCCAATACGAAAAAGCCGCAACAGCGACTTTGACTGTGATTATTCTCGTCCTCTTGTCTGAGTTGGCGAACGGGTATTTGAAAAAACGGGTCACCTGAATACGCAAAGGGTTGTTCATTGCCACATGTTTTCAAAGCCTAGACCGCCCCATCAACCCAAAATCCCAGTAGCAAGGCCCAAAACAATGTCATCGCGGTATAACCAGAGCGATCTGTACGACCCTCGCCTTGCGACAACAATGGTTCCAAGTACGGGCCAATTGATCAACCCTTCGATACCCTCAAGCGGGTTCAGCGCAGATAGTCCAAAAGGTCATGAGTGGCGAAAATGGCGGCTTGAATTTTGAAGCTTTGTTTCATAATCAAAAACACTAAATCAATAAGTGTATGAAAAGGTAGGAGTTTTGCTGTGATCTTTCCAAGTTATATTTGCAACAGTTCTCGATCGACCATAGTTACGGAGCGCTAGTCCGTAACCATTCGGAGAACTCAGTCACATCAACCGAGCTGTCCGCTAAGCCTCGAACCATAAGAACACCTTGTGCTTCATCGACCGTGAGGCTGTGACCATTTATGGCAAGGAATGTGGCCGCTGCTACGATCCCTGTGCGTTTATTCCCATCAACGAATGGGTGATTTTTAACAATGCCCATACAGAGCACAGCAGCCAATTTCCAAACATCAGGTTCGGGGCTGCCGTGAGAGTGATGCATTTGAGCACGAGTAACGGCGCTGATGAGCAAACCTTCATCCCGTATACCCGAAGCACCGCCATGTGCTGCTAAAGATTCTTCGTGTATTGCAGTGACAATATCAATAGTGAGCCAGATCACTTAGCAAGTTCCTTCATCATATTAGGATGCCCTTTCATAAAGGCTCTTGCTGCTTCCATGGCCTGATCAAAGTCTGGATCGTAACGGCTTATCTCAATACCTCGAGGCGTTTCTGTGATATAGACTTCATCACCAGCTGTTAAATCCATTTTCTTCAAAGTATCTGTCAACGTCAGAGCTAAAGAGTTTCCTACTTTTCGTACAGTTGCAGTATTAGTCATTTGATTAGTCTCATTTGATTGATGCTTAATTACAATTATACCTTCCGTATAATTATACACAAGGTATAATTATAGCCCCTCATCATCAAACCCTAGCTCTAGTAATCAAGTCATGACCCCGCTCAAGGGGTACTCCAATGCCCGAGATTTTGAGGCTTGAGATTGATCTTAATAATCCATACTCATGGAATTAATATACTTACTTTGAAGTATTACCACGTTTGTACGAGGTGTTTAGTCCCGGCCTTTGATGGTGTAACCTTTTCACCTGATTGGAAGAATGCCTTATGGATGTAAATGGTGTTGTCGTTTCGATATGGATAGTTTTCATTCTGCAGAAGTTGGTGAAGATGACTAAAGTCAGCTAAAACCCTGTAAAACCTGCGTTATCTCCTCCACCAACTCCATTAGTTCTAAAACCTGACAGTTGGATGGCCGCGAAACGATGTCCCTTCCATCTGTGACCAGACTGGTTTACGATCCACCATAGATGGTAATTTATATCGAAAACGTCGGGGTATACTCCGGCTCCGACAGGGAATAGTACATGCTGGCATCACTGGGCGACTTAACCTATTTTTGGCCGTTATTGGCGGCTGTTGTGTTCGGCTATCTACTGGGTTCCATTCCTTTCGGTTTGGTGCTGACCCGGTTGGCTGGCCTCGGTGATGTCCGCGCCATTGGCTCGGGCAGTATCGGTGCCACCAACGTGCTGAGAACAGGCAACAAGGGGCTGGCCGCACTGACGGTACTTCTTGATGGCGGTAAAGGTGCCGTGGCAGTGTTTTTAGGTGCCATCTATAGTCCGGATATGGCTCTATTGGCAGGTGGCGGTGCCTTTATCGGCCATCTGTTTCCTCTCTGGCTGAAATTCAAAGGCGGCAAAGGGTTCGCGACTTTTTTAGGCGTGCTGTTGGCCGCCAATTGGCCGGCGGGTCTGTTGTGTTGTTTGACTTGGCTGGCGGTGGCGTTGCTGAGGCGCTACTCATCCCTCGCCACCCTGATCGCCTCGCTAGCAGGACCAGGATATGCCTACTGGTTTGGTAACTTGCAGATCATGGAATTGGCGGCCTTTATGACCGTGCTGATCTTCATTTGCCATCATCAGAACATTCACCGTCTTCTGATCGGCACCGAGACTAAGATCGGCGCGAAAACACAGGCATAAACAACCCCCTTAGGGTTTCATATAGAGATCGGTCATCTCTTTTAAGACCTGTGTTATCCCCTCCACCAATTCCGATGGTTCTAAAACCTGACAGTCGGTGCCAAGGCGCAGGATATCAGAACAGGCTTGGTCTATATTTTCGATGGGGATGCTCACGTCAAAGTACCCCTTCTCATCCGGGCCAGATTTGCTTTGTTCCGTGGCTTTTGCGACTGGGTCGCCCAGTTTGTGGATTTGGCGGATACCTTCCGCGCTCAGTCTAAGTTTGGCGGTTGAACGGTAGATATCGGTTTCATAGCGTTTAACCGCGCGGTGCCAGAACTCTGCGAGGTCAAAACCTTCAGGTCGGGTGAAGGTTTCTTTAAGTGCCCTGATTTCTTGGAATTTTGCGACCCGGTAAATCCTTTGATCACCTTTCACTTCTCCGGCGACTTCTCCCATTACTTCTCGGGTTACCTCTCCGGCCAGATACCAGGTGCCGCCTTTCACCACCAGGCCAAGTGGGTTAATGGTCCGCTGCACCAGTCCGCGCCAGCTTTCATAGCGGCACGACACCCGGCGACAGCTCCAGACTGCCTCGGCGATATCGTGGAGCTTGTCGGCGGGCTCTTCTTTACCAAACCAGGAAACCGGATCGACATGAACCCGGTTAGATATCTTTCCAATAAACTCGCGTTGGCTCTCGGGCAGGGTTTCCATAATCTTGTCCTGGCCACTGAGCATTGCGGCGTGCAGGCCAAGTTGCCTGACCTGATCGGGCAAACCTGATAACAACAACGCCTCGGTCTCTAGCCCTGTGAGCCCCGTAGCCGGCATGGTCCAGCCATCCAGCAATTGAAACCCGCCTGCGCGCCCCCTATCGGCATAAACCGGCACCCCCGCAAGGCTGAGGTGGTCCATGTCGCGGTAGATCGTGCGCACGGAAACTTCGAGCGTAGCAGAGAGTTGCTCAGCTGTGACCTGACCCTTTTGCAAACGCATGAGGATAGAAAGAAGTCGCGAAGCCCGCATTTGGTTCTCTTTTATTTCTGGTCACAAATAAAACCTGACATTATTTGGCAAGTATAACGAAATAGTCTGTGTGCTCCATTAAAAATCACTGCTAAGAAAAACAGGACCACCACATGACACAACCAGCACCTATCAACACCCAAGACACCGCTTCCCAAAATACAATATCCCTGGATAACCTTTCCCCGAATAGATTATCTCAGGCAAACGCCTTTGATTTTCTGATGGGCACCTGGGACGTGTACCACCGTCGCCTCAGCGATCGCTTAATCGGATCTGATACCTGGCAGGAATTTGGGGGCCATATGACCGCTCGACCAATCCTTGGTGGACCAGATAATATGGGCGGTAACATGGATGACAACGTGCTCGACCTGCCCGATGATCCTCACCGTGCGATCTCTTTACGTACATATGATCCAGCCAGTGATAAATGGGCGATATGGTGGCTGGATGGACGCAATCCACACAGCCTTGATGTTCCTGTACTGGGCCAATTCAAGGGTAGTATCGGAGAGTTTTACGCCGAAGACATTTTGAATAACAAACCGATCAAGGTGCGTTTTCGATGGACCGGAACCGACACACCTACTCCGCGCTGGGAGCAGGCCTTCTCACCTGATAACGGCACCACGTGGGAAGTCAACTGGACTATGGATTTCACCAAAAACCGTGACTGATATTCACGTAGGGGAAAGGCATAATTCTCCCTTCCCCTACCTCTAAAATTATTCCACTCTCGTTTATTCCGCTGCCACTATATCCAGACATCATTTTAAGCTGTGATATTTCCTGTACCAAAGTTTCCCGTCCATCAGGGGGGTTCGTCTTGTGGCTGGAACTGGACCCACAAATCGATAGCGGCATACTGTTTGAAAAGGCCATCAAGCAAGGCATTTGCTTTGCGCCGGGAAACCTGTTTTCGGCCACAAATAATTACGACAACTGCATCCGGATCAGTTGCGGTTATGAATGGAGCAAATCCCTTGAGTTGGCTGTCATTGGCCTTGGGAAACGAGTGAGCTCAACCTGATAAAAATCATTTTATTTGATAAACCGAGACAGTTTTTCCGACCCAGGCCGTGTAACTCTTCAGAATAGAATATTTTCATTGGTTAAGAAGTTACCTGAGCACTGGAACTTAGAAACCAAACTGAAGGGGTTTTAAAATGTCGAGCGTTGCTTCCACTCAAGACAGCATGATGATGCGGCAGCTTATGCAGCAACAGATGCAGCAAATGCGACAAAGTGCCGATGTTAACAGCAGTGGTGGCCTCGATGTTGAGAAGTTTACCTCCCTTCTTGAGCAAAAACCCGAAGCATCCGGCCGTGTGAGTGGTACAGAAAATACCACAGAAATATTCGCCTCCATTGATCTGGACGGAAGCGGTGAACTTTCTGAAGCGGAGATGCAGTCCTTCCACCAGGATAAGATGGCGGAAAAATCGGCACCACCGGGAGGAATGCCCCCCGGTGGTATGATATCTGCCAGCATGCAACAACAGATCCAACAATTGCAACAAGATGCCGATACCGATGGCAGTGGCAGCTTTGATATTGATGAGTTCACATCGCTTCATGAACAGGTCTCAGATTTAATCGGAAAGCCCACCGGTACAGATGAGGTCGCGGAATTGTTCTCCGCTATTGATCTGGATGGAAGCGGCGAGCTTTCCGAAGAAGAATTGAACTCT
The DNA here is from genome assembly GCA_913060675.1 of uncultured Rhodospirillales bacterium. GTDB lineage: Bacteria > Pseudomonadota > Alphaproteobacteria > Kiloniellales > Kiloniellaceae > Kiloniella. The sequence goes on along the minus strand of CAJXUS010000023.1, from coordinate 50,969 downwards.
TTTCACCAGGATAATATGGGGCGGCAGGGAAAAATGGGCGGAAAACCTCCTGGAAGTATGATGTCGAGCAGCATGCAGGACATATTGTTGCAACTACAAGAAGAAGGCACACTGGAGAGCCTTGAAGAAGCCGCCTAGATCTTGGGCCAATGGCCTGACAACCTTCGGGTTTGTTCGTCAGCACAAACCCGAAGGAAATCGATGCCTTGCGAAAATAGCCCCAAAACTAAACAACCAACAAATGACATTTCACTCAGGGCTCGCGTCCTTCTTCGGACTCAAAATTTGCTCTACGAATACCTCATATTCCTCTTTCATCGGCAGGTCATAATCGGTTTTGATCCGGCGTTTACTCGTCAACACGGTTTGTTGGTTTTGGGGATTAAAGCCCTCTTTTTCATAGGTTACCCAATAGAGGCCAATCCCGCGTTTTTGCCAGGTCGGGACTTCATTAAAATTGATCCCGTTTTGAAACAAGAGCTCGTTTTTATCCGCGACCGACATCCCCTTTAGCTCATTGGTTGCGGTTTGGGCATCTTGTCCTTTTTTCCGCAACATCCAATAACAGTGAGAGTTCAAAGCGTTGCGGTGGGCATCTTCGTTGCGCCACCTGAAGTAATCAACGACCAACTTCGCGTTGGGCAACTGACTAACTCTACAGTCAAAACAGGCCATAGCACCCAGGCTCAGTGAAAACTTGGCACTGGCTTCGCCGGCAAGGACAGAGTTTATTTTGCGGTCTTTGCGACCAAAGGTTTCATCACCCAGGTGAAGAAGAAGAGAGATTTCATCACTTTGGGTATAGCCATAAATGACGTTGAAGCCGCACTCCATCAGATGTGCTGTGGTTGTGACCATGTGATCACGAAATTGGGTATCAAAAGGTGCTTCGAAATTGTGGACCTCACGGGTTAATTTGGTAAATCCCCGCCCGTCCAACCGGACAACGATAAAAATTCCTGGTAGCACGCACTGGTCGTGGGCGGTCTCGTAGATGCGCATACTTTTGTCTAGATCGTTAAACTTCATCTTGCCATTTGCTCACTTTAAAGCCTTCAGTCTCATCCATAACCACGTAGTACAATTCGTCAAACCCTTCAGAATATTTTGGGAGAACCATTTTACTGGCGGTCCCTCTGACACCTGGATCTGGAATTTTCTGTTTTCCCTCTCGGGTCGCATTTCGCCTCAGGCAGTCTTTGATATTGGACTGGAAATAATAACCAATGACCTTGAAGCCATGCCCTTTAGCAGCAGTGATGTATTTCGCGCGCGCTTCTTGGGTTGGATTGGTGTTATCAACCACGAAGTTCTGTTTTGCCTTTAAGCAGGCCTCAAGCAGTATGTTTTCCCGGTTTCTGGTTTTGAGCATATCCAGATTTAGGCGCAGATGGGTATTGGAAAACTTCCACTGATAAAAGCTGGACTTCCCACAGGCCTGTAACCCGGTAAATACGATCGCTTCAAACATTATACTACGCCATCAAAACCATATAGAGAACGCTAACTATATGGACAGAAAAGGTAATATCAAGCATAAGTAGTATCGACCGTCCTCTTCCTTTTCCAGAACCTAACCTTGGAGACGAATATCAATAACGAGACTTCCCACTTGAAACCAGATGAACCAGAAATGGACAATTTGGAAGTGCACGATTTGGAAACCGTAATTAATCAATTGAAGCGGGGCTTGGTCAGCAGACATTATCCAACAAAAGCTAAAGCCTATAAAAAGCTGTATGAGGCTGGAACAAAATCTATTCCCTTGTTACTCCGGGAACTAGAGCACATAGAGTTTAACAAGAATTACCGACCAGAGGTTTTAGTCCTGGCTACTGGTCTGCTTGTTATTCTTCATGATCTGGACGAAGAGATATCAGAAAAGTTTGTTCGAAAAGCCATTGCGGAAAAGTGCGACGATACAACAGCCAGATCATTCAATTCGATCCTGCGCTTTAAGAGGTCCAATTTCCTGGAAGCTAAAGTTGGTAACACGCTCATCCTAGAAGACAAGACCATCGACGGCAGGTATCAGGCAACAAAACATATATTGAAATGGTTAGAAACGGTTCCTCGGGAAGATTTTGAAGGGGTACCCCGAATTTATATCATCCCTTACGAAACTCACTATGACTTTGCAGGTTATTACCTCCCCTTTCTAGGTGTCATCACCATCGTCTGGTATACAAACAACCATCCTCGCCATCCCATTCAACCCCTTAATCATTTCCTTAAACAACTTACTCTTTACCATGAAATTGGCCACCATTACCATAAACACATAGAAGGTGGTTCAATGCCAGAACAGGAAGAAGAGGCGGACGCTTATGCAGTTAAAATGTCTGGGAATGCCCATCCAAAATTGAAGAAATTTGTTATATTCATCAAAATGTTGTTGGGTATAAAAAAGAAAAAAAACCGAGATCAAAGTGAGTTTCCAGATCAATAAAAATTCCACCAATTACACCATCCAACCCAACAATCCGGACGATCTGCAAAAAATTACGGACTATTCGCCCTACTGCGTTCAGAAATCACATCCTATATTCCACATATCGATCACCGCTCTTGTTTGTTGATAGAGCGCAGTGAGGAAAATACGAACACACGATATAAGGAATATCATCATGCTGCCGCGTTTTATCACAAAGTCAATTCACGCCTACCTCGATTACCCCGTTGCTGCCAGCCTTATAGCAATGCCGTTTTTATTAAACCTGGGTCAAAGTAACCCTCTGGCTTTTTGGTTATCGCTTGTGACCGGGATTGCAGCTTTTTTTCTAACCGTCCTCACCGATCATCACCTAGGAATAATTCGAGTACTTTCTTATAAGCTTCATTTGGCCGTGGACTTTATGGTTGGTGTAGTCTTTACCCTCGCGCCCTTTGTTTTGAGCTTTAGCGGGCTGGATGCGGCATATTACTGGGCCAATGGTTTGGCTGTTTTGGTGGTCGTGAGCCTGCACAAACCTGAAGAAAGCCTACAAATGGCTTGAATGAATGAGGTAAAAAATTCACCCGTCTGATACTCAATAATGATGAATTCAGACGGGTAAACCCTTGTATCACGCACGTGACGCCTCACCATTACATATCTCAAACAGTGGCTCTCAATCGTGGTTCTTATTTTGTCATCGAGAGGAACATAGATAATTCGTTTTTTAACAGGCAATCCGTTGATTTATCCAGGTCACTAGATCTGTTGCGGATATGGGGCGACTGATATAATAACCTTGCGCTGAATTAGCACCTTCATCTTTCAGGAATTGGAGGTGATGGGCGGTCTCGACGCCTTCTCCAACGACAGAAAGATGGAGAGCCTTGCCCAGAGCAATCACAGCTGTGGCAATGCCCGCGTTTTCCCGGTTTTCGATAATGTCAGTAATAAAGGATCTATCGATCTTCAAGACATCAAAGGGTAATTTCTTCAAATAGGTAAGAGATGAATAACCCGTTCCAAAGTCATCCAGAGCAAAGGTAAAGCCCATATCTTTCAGCTCTTTCATCTTCAATGCGGTATCATCTATATCTGCAAGCAGGGCACTTTCGGTGAGTTCCAGCTCTAGATATTCAGGAGAGGCATCATATTCCTTTAGAATACCATCAATTTTTTCGACAAAATCTAGCGCATGAAATTGTTTCGCGCTGATGTTTACGGATATGCGCGGAATATCTGAAAAGTTGGGAAGGTCGTTGCATACCGCACGGAAAACCAATTCACCTAGGGGGTGAATTAAACCACTTTGTTCTGCAGAAGGGATAAATAACACAGGCGAAATCATACCTTTTTCAGGATGCATCCATCTCACAAGCGCCTCTGCACCTAAGATTTTTTCACTATTCACACAGACTTGCGGCTGATAGAGGATCTCAAATTGATTTTCAGAAATAGCCTTGCGCAGTTCATTTTCCAGGGTCAACTTACTTTTTACAGTGTTTTCCATTTCATGTTGAAAAAAACGAGCTGTGTTTTTACCCGCGCTTTTCGCCGCATACATGGCAGTATCTGCATGTCTTAGAATATTTTCTGGGCTTGTGGTATCCAGCCCAGCAAACAAGGTAATCCCGATGGAGGTTCCGATGTGAAGAGCTTCACTTCCAACAATTATCGGTTGGTTGATGGAGTGTATAATCCGTTCCGCTGCCTTTTGCGTTTTAACTGCCGTTTCTTCTTTATTCCTAGAAATTTCAGGGAAGAGAACAATAAACTCATCACCACCAAGGCGAGATATGGAATCTTCTTCGCGAATGACTTCGTTCAAACGTCTCGTGATTTCAATCAAGAGGGCATCACCCACGGAATGCCCGAGTGAATCATTGATATTTTTAAAGTTATCCAAATCAAGAAAGAGCAAAGAACTGTAATGTTTATTTCGCGCAAAACGTGCAAGAATAGTTTTTAGTCGGTCAAAAAGCAGGGTCCTGTTGGGGAGCCCGGTTAAGGCATCATGATAGGCGAGAAACTGAATATGCTCTTCAGCCTGTTTCTGCTTCATGGAATAGCGAATTGAGCGTTCTAAAGCACGCGCATCAATATTTTGTTTAACAAGATAATCCGTGGCTCCGGCTTCCATCGCGCTGATATCAGTTTCACGATTATTTTGCCCGGTCAATAGGATCACTGGGACCATAAGCTTTAGATCCCGGTTAATATGCTGAATAAAATCGATACCATTATGACTGCCCAATCGGTAATCGACGAGGAAAACATCATAGGCGCTTTCTTTGGCTCTGCGTAGGGCATCTGGCAGGTTGGACACATGCTCAAACGAATAGCTTTTACCAAAAGATTCATCCAGATATGCCTTTGTTAAAAAGACATCGTCTTCATCGTCTTCCACCAGTAATATTCGCGGGCCAGAAATCACAACAAGTATCCTTTAAATTCCACCAGGTAAAATTTTGGGAGCCCTATTCAGGTAGCTTTACGATATCAACCCAATAAGAAGTTAAGGCATTAATTGCCCCCACCAAGCCATGAAAACTGACTGGCTTTGTGATAAAGGAATTAGCCCCTTCATTATAAGTCGAATAAATGTCTTCCTCAGCCTTTGAGGTGGTTAAGATAACAACGGGTATACGTTTTAAGTCTGGATCGGCTTTAATTTGTTGCAATGCTTCACGACCATCCATTCGTGGCATATTCAAATCGAGGAGGATTAGATCCGGGAGAGGTTCAGTCCTATCGGCGTAAGCCCCCTCGCGGCGTAAAAACTCCATTAAATCCTGACCATCGACCGAAAAAGTGATCGCATTCGTCACACGGGCTTCTTCCATCGCCTCTTTAAACATAAGACGGTCATCCTCATCGTCTTCTGCCATGTGAATACGAATATCTTCTTTATTCTTGGTCATGTTCGTGCTCATCATTTTTTTGCTCATATAAAAGGGTTATGAAAAAGGAGGATCCTTCTCCCGGAACACTCGTCGCGGTGATACTCCCACCGTGCCGTTCAGCAATACGACGGGCAATGGCCAAACCTATTCCCGTTCCATCATAATCCTGACGCGAATGTAGCCTTTGAAAAATTTCAAATATCTTCGAAGCGTAATCAGCGTCAAAACCGATCCCGTTGTCCTTGATTTGTATTTTACAGATTGCTTCATCTTCTCCCTCAATATTAGCCGTCCCGACTTGGATTATCGGCGAACGATCGGGGTCTCTATACTTAATGGCATTGCCGATCAGGTTTTGGAAAAGTTGTTGCATTTGAAGTGGATCAGCATCAATAGATGGTAAATTACAGATTGAAATATCAGCTTTGTTTTCTTCAATTGTGATTTCAAGATCGCTTAATACCCCTAGAAAAATTTGATTTAAGTCTGCTTGAACAAAAGGACGGGCTTGGGTTGCCACCCTTGAAAAATCAAGAAGATCATTGATGAGAATACTCATCCTTTTACCCGCATTTTGCATACGGTTCAGGTAATCATTACCTCGTTCATCCAACACATCGCTGTAACTATGGCGTAATCGGTCTCCAAAGGCCTGAACCTTGCGAAGGGGTTCTTGCAAATCATGAGAAGCGACGTAGGCAAATTGCTCTAGTTCTCTGTTTGAACGCTCAAGCCCCTTAACGGTCCGCTCTAATTTAATGGCTTTAAGCTGCTTGACCATCAGCTCGTGATTGCCCTGGGCGATCAAGGTGATGTTTTGAATCTCGTTGCGAAAAGTTTTGTAAATACTGATCAGAAGACCAATGAGAACACAGATATAGCTTACCTTTTTCAAGGTGTGAGCAACATCGAATTCATAATCAAACAGACTGCCAGAGAAAGACATAAAGACTGCCTGACTGACAAAGCTGATTACGAGAGATAGAACGAGCCAGTGCTCGAAAGTGTCTGTTTTCCATGCCCCTTTTCGGAGATACCCCGCCAGCGCGAGACCAAAAAACAAGGCTGGCAGAAATTCTTCCGGCCTGTGGAACAGTATGTCCGGGTAATAAGCGACAGGTAGCGGGAAAAATGCAAAAAACAAAAAACATACCAAAGTCGATATACTTGCTGCCAAATAGATAGTTTTTACCCCAATCCTACCCGCTACTCCCAACCGCTTTTCTCTTAGCCAAAAAATTAAACTGAGGAAGAGCATAATTGAGAGAAACTGCCGAGAGGCAACCCAACTCCAGGGGCTAAGGGATGGTAAATCAGATGGCATAAAAGGTTGGAAAAAGGTCGAAGTTACAATTCCATGGTACCCATCCAGAAATGCTGTTCCGAGAAAACCTACGCCAAGATGTAAGAAAAGATGGTCTTGTTTACTGTAAAATCTAAGTAATGAAAGGATGCCGATAATCAGAGCGAGCAACGTAGAAATGACTTCCATAATCGTGTGAAGCTCACTCGATCCGATCCATACTGTTCCCCGGGTCAAAGCATAGCCAAGAGTAAGGCCTACTGCTGTACAAATATAAGCAATAACACGCCTTGATGCGCCTTCTAGGGCTTCATTTTGGTTTATTGTTTTTGGATGAAATTCCAAAATATAAGTCCATTCACTTTTTTAAACGAAGGTAATCAAAAAAATCAGACGCTACGTAATTTCCAGACATAATCCGTAACTTTTTAACCTTTATCTATTGATGACTTTTTCAGCTTACCTGGGCGAACTCTTAGCCTGTCATTCAAAATGTTTTTAATACGGGATAATAATCCTCAAGCCAGATTAACAACCAAAGGATTATTAAACACTTAATTATCGCCCTATAGTGGCAAGGTTAAATGTAAAATATCTCAAATATGAATAATTTTTGGAGGGTCTTGTTATCCCGGGGTTAGCTTTGAGTTATCTCTGGGTTATGTCCGGTCTTTTGATAACCGGGTGCGAACCGAATAGAGCAGCTGGGTCAGTTTGGTAAAGTCGGCCTGGTCCAGCCCCACAGCATCAGCAACACAGTTCGGTATATCACGCGCCTTTTCACTTAGGCTATTACCTTGCGAGGTTAGTTTTACCAAAACAACGCGTTCATCTTCGGTATCCCTCTGTCGCACTACAAAACCCAGAGTTTCAAGGCGTTTCAAAAGCGGAGTTAACGTATTGGATTCCAAGCCCAGCTCTTGCCCGATCGCTTTTACTTTAAGACCGTCCCGTCGCCACAGGAGTGTCATCACCAGATATTGCGGATAGGTCAACCCGAGATCTGATAGTAGACGCCGATATAGGTGATTGAAGGCATGTGAAGTCGAATAAACAGAAAAACAGAGCAAGTCGCCCAGAGTCTCGTTCTGGGTTTCGTTCTGGGCCTTGTTTATTGGCTCAATTGGATCTTTTCTATCTTTGGTCATCGTAAACTCCCTATCCAAAGAAATACATCGCTCACGATCGAATCGCAAGCGCTTGACACTAAATTTACTTTATGAGACACAAACATCGTGCACGATTTAATTTGTTACAATTTAATTACAATTTGGTTACATTAGAAAGAATTGCACCATGACATTTGGATCAAACAATTTCCCCCTAACCCGCCGCGAGATGATCGTGTCCGGTGGTACGCTTGGCCTCGGCCTCACCTTGTTCCCAAAACTGGGCTTGTCCCAAAACACCCAACTCCCTCTAGAAACTCAAACACCAGGAGATGTAAAAATGACAACCTTTTCAACAAGTGACGGAACTGAAATCTTTTACAAAGACTGGGGTTCAGTAGATGGGGGGAATGGCCAACCGATTATCTTTTCCCATGGATGGCCACTCAGCTCTGATGCTTGGGAAGCGCAAATGTTATTTTTCGGCCTGCAAGGATATCGTGTCATCGCCCATGATAGACGCGGACACGGACGATCAGCCCAACCCTGGGACGGCAACAATATGGACCAGTATGCGGATGATTTAGCAGAACTCATCGTGCACCTTGATCTGCGCGATGCCATCATGATCGGCCACTCAACAGGGGGCGGCGAAGTTGCACATTATATTGGCCGCCATGGCAATGACCGTGTTGCCAAAGTGGTTATGGTCGGCGCTGTTCCCCCGCTTATGCTTAAAACAGCGACCAACCCCAACGGCACACCAATAGCCGTATTTGACGACATCAGAAAAGGAACTGCCCTCAACCGCGCGCAATTCTTTAGGTATCTCACCACACAGTTTTACGGCTTCAATAGAGAAGGCGTCGCAGAAAACCAGGGCTTGCGTGACAGCTTTTTACTGCAAGGAATGTCTGGGAGCATCAAAGGTCACTATGATTGCATTCGGGAATTTTCAGAAGTGGACTATACCCAAGATCTCAAAGCCATCGATCGCCCAACCCTTATTGTCCATGGTGATGACGATCAGATCGTTCCAATTGACGCTTCGAGTAAACGTTCTGCAGAGATCGTGAAGGATGCAACGTTGAAGGTTTATAAAGGAAGCGGACACGGCCTTGCCCAGCTAGAAGCCGAAAAATTTAACGCTGACGTACTGGATTTCATTAAAGGCTAATTCGTTTAAAGCCAAGTCTTTAAAAATTAAACCGTTTTGGCCCCGGTGGTGTAACAATCCACCGGGGCCCCTCACTGAGGGTTATTATTGAAAGAGTTTAATCCTCCCAATACACACTGCATCAATAAAAAAAATGGTACCTATAATTTTACTTCCCGATAAATTAGAAGCTGTTATGGTTCCGGTATGATTGACCCCATGACTATCGTGCTTATTGCTGTCATCTTCCTTTTTGCTGGCACAGTGAAGGGGATCGTTGGTCTGGGTCTCCCAACCATTAGTCTTGGCCTGCTTACCGCTGTCGTTGATTTACCATCAGCCATGGTCCTTATCCTTGTTCCCTCCTTGCTCACGAACATCTGGCAATCGTTCGCCGGTGGAAGCCCTTTAAAAATAATTAGGCGTATCTGGCCTTTTTTACTGCCAGCAACAGGGATGGTTTGGCTCGGTGCGATGGCCATAACAAGGGTGGATTGGCACCTCCTTTCACTCCTTTTGGGCACATTGCTGGTCCTGTATGGCGGAATAGGCTTAGCAGGACTGCGCCTCACCTTTACCAAGCGGCAAGAATATTGGATCGGACCAGTTTTAGGGTGCATCAATGGAGTATTAACGGGCATGACGGGATCATTTGTTATCCCTGGTGGCATGTACCTTCAAGCAATAGGTCTTTCGCGAGACAACCTTGTTCAGGCATTGGGTATTTTATTCAGCCTATCAACCCTTGCTCTCGCCCTCAGCCTAAAAGGCAACAATATTCTTAATGCCTCACTTGGAATGCAGTCGTTTGCTGCTTTACTGCCGACAATAGTTGGCGTGTTTATTGGCCAGAAAGCCCGCGCCAATATTTCAGAAACAATGTTCCGCCGCCTCTTCTTTGCCGCTCTCTTATTATTGGGCGTCTATATCGTGGTGCGTTCTTTTTTAATAATATAAGTGCCCTCCTTCGCAAAAGCGTTGGAGTTACTCTCGTTATTAGCGCGCTATACCAACATATTTTTCAATGATTTTAATATCTTTTCCGGACGCTCGAAACTTCGCAAGATATTCATTAAATAAATCTCTAAAACTCTGATCATTAAACCCAACCGAAGCCTCTACTTTGGGAAAGACATAGTGAGCGTCAAACACATCTAGATCTTTAGATTTATCTTCTTTTCTATAAAAATAATAAAATATATTTTCGTCCAATACGACTGCGGAATACCTTTCCATCAACAACAGTTCAGGCATAGCGCCGACGTTATTTATTTCATTGTAGGATACTGCTTTATTTGTCGCGTTGATAAAATTTCTTCCAAAATAACCGCCTGCACCTATGAAAGTTAGTACTCTATGGGCACTTAGAGAACTTAATCCGTCTAATGAATATGAATTCTTACTTAATGTAAAAACTGTTGGCTTATAATCGATGATAGCATTTGAAGTATAATAACCGTCTCTGTCTTCCTCAAAAAAAACAGGAACTGAGACATCAGCTTCACCTTGTATTACCATGTTCAAAGCGCGCTTTGCAGGAACAAATTTAACCGTTGATCTATATCCCATTTCATTAAGAACACTGCGCAATATTTCGAGATCCATCCCACTTTCTTGAGACTTAATGATATGTGGTGGATAGTCAGTTGCGACAATTCTAATTTCTTTTGTATAGGCCTCAGTAGAGAACAGTATTATGAAAATGAACAGGCAGTAAATTTTGGACAACGTTCTACTCCTAGGATCTCCCTTTTTATGCCCCAATCATGAAAGAATAGTATCAATTATTAATTAAATTCAGCTTTATTATTAGCTACCTGTAACAGGCTTCAGGACAAGGCGAAGAGAAAGTTGTTGCGCTAAACTCTTCTTGGTTGGCGAAAAAAATTACATCGAACATCCTCTAGTCTCCAAATGTTTCCGGACGGTGAACCCTTCCTTGTCTTCGGCGTCACTTTACACCCTCCGGCCAAGCCGGAGGGCATGCTTAACCTTGAAACGCTTTTGAGCCTAGGCCGCAGCCTGCTGCTCCAGCCATTTCAAAATCGCTTGGGTTGTTTCTTCCGGATTTTCTTGCTGGATCCAATGACCGCAATCCAGATTGACCACTTCCACATTGGGCACGAAATCTGCTAGTTTTTCAGACTTCGCGACCGGATCCCGATCGCCATAGATCATGAGTGTAGGCTGTTGAATGATTGGGTTCACCTCCGCCAATAAGTGCCAGTTTCGATTAAGGTTTCTGTACCAATTTATACTGCCTGTGAACCCTGACTTTTCGAAGGCGGAGACGAAAACGGCCAATTCGCTGTCGCTCATTACGGGCGCGCCAAGTGGTGTTTCCTCTCTGGCGAGATTGATCATCGCCATACCTGGCTGAGGCTCTCTGGGAGGCTCGTTCTTCCGGTACATGTTGCGAAGGAACTGGAATGTGTTTTCTTCTAATACGGCGTCTGCGACACCTGGTTGTCGATTGAAGTGGACAAAATAGAAGTCGCCGCCAAATATATCTTCCATCAACTCGATCCAGGGTTTTTCTCCGCGCTCCTGATAAGGCAAGGACAAGTTTATAACTTTATTTACACGGCTTGGATGCAATAAGGTCAAGCCCCAAACCACCATTGCACCCCAATCATGACCAACAAAGGTAGCATCTTCGTATCCGTAGTGATCGAGAAGTCCGATGAGATCACCTGACAAGTGTTCAATGTCATAGTCTGTTACTTTGGCCGGATGGGATGAGTTGCCATAACCCCGCTGGTTTGGGACGATGACATGGTAGCCCGCTTCAACAAGGGCGGGCACCTGATGACGCCAAGAAAAGGCATGCTCTGGCCAGCCGTGACAGAGTACAATAGGTTTTCCTGCATTTCCCTGACCTGCTTCAAAGACTTCGAGTTCCACACCGTTGACTGAAATAAGCATGGGTTTGGGAAAATCGGCTGGATTAAACCCTGAATTAAACCCTGAATTGGACCCTGGATTAAACATGGCATTTCCCCTTTATCTTTTCGGGGTGATCAGACGACGCTTTCTGTTTCGGATGGCGCTTTTTCCAATCCCAAGGGTTTACGGATGTGCGTTGCAATTTCAAATCTCCTTGCTGATATGTACAGCTATTGACTAAAACCTAATGGTGACAAATCCTGACACCATTAAATGGTAGCCTTACGAAATGAATGTTCGCCTCCGACATGACGCCATCGTGCGCAGCCTTCGCCGCAACGGTACTTCGACAGTCGCTGACTTAGCCGAGGAGGTTGGCGCATCCAGACGCACAGTGTTGCGTGACATTAGCGTGTTGCGCGATGAGGGCTTTGTCATTCATTCGGAACCTGGTCGCGGGGGCGGTCTGCAACTTGATCCGCAATCGGTTCAGACCACAGCGCGGCTCTCGGTTGCCGAGATTTTTGCGCTTCTCATCAGCGTTGCATCGATGCGTGCAGCCGGAAGTTTACCCTTTTCAGGTCTCGCAGATGCTGGACTTGCCAAAATCGAGAAAGCCTTGCCACCGGACAAGGTACGCGACTTACGCCGATTTTTGGATTGCTTGTACGTCGGGCAGCTTTCACCGCAGGTAGATATATCAGATATGGAAGCGATGGAGCCCGCGCTGTTACCCGCCTTCGAAACAGCTTTCCTGCAACGGCGACACCTGCGTTTTCAGTACCGTGATGCAAAAAGGGCTGTAACCAGTCGAATTGTAGAGCCGCAAGCTATGCTGATCTTGCCACCCCTATGGTATTTGGTGGCCTGGGACCCTGCGCGCAAAGATTTCCGTCATTTTAGAATGGACCGGATCAGCAAACCGGAATACGTCCAAGACACAACATTTCGGCGACGACATGTGCCATTCAAGGATGACGTCTCTCCAATTCGAGATTTACCTCGCAGACCTTCGCCACATTGCAGATAATCTGAATTTTTAGGCTCAGATCTACCGCTTGATGCGACCATCGCTATTATCCGCTTTGGGCCGTCCCTTCCATGTCACGTTTCTCCATATGCAAAAACATCGTAGGAAATCATGTCTGCGGTTCAAAGATGAACTCAAGAAACGAATTGAAGTAAAAGCCAGTCAGTGGGATGCATCCTGATCAGAAGTTACCCGTTGATCTGAGCGGAACACAAACCTGTTATTCAAAATGAAAAAAAGTATGAAGCAGAGATGACCTTCCTGCCTGTTAAGGAAAATAGCCGATAAGAGACATTACCTTAAAGCCTGAGAAGTTTACCTAGAAAACCTGTGTGGTTTACTTAAGATCAGGAATAAGTCATCCGGAAGGTCAGGCAGATGCGCTCGCCTGTTGGTTTGTTAGTCTTGGGGATCTGGTGTAGCCAGTAGTGCTGGGTTTCGCCCTTCATCAATAACAGATTGCCCGCCTGCAGATTGATATTGAACGGCAGCGTTACCCCTGACTTTGGCTTGAATTGAAAAATCCGATCACCGCCGAAACTGAGAGAGGCGATGGCCGGGTTTACTCCCAACTCTGCTTCATCGTCCGCATGCCAGGCGACGCTGTCACGCTCGTGACGGTAGAGATTGCAGAGCGCGCTGTTATAGGTAAATCCGGTTAGCTGTTCAACCCGGTGTTTGAGACGTAACAACAAAGGCGTCATCGGTCTCGCCGGCATGTGCAGGCGCGAATAGGTATAGTCCGAATCTCCATACCATTGCTGCAAACGGGGGATCGGCACGGTCCGGCCATGTAAGTTGATTTGCGCTTGCTGCCAATCCAGGTCGGTTTTCAGTAGTTCGAAAATCTCTGCGCTTTCTTCTGCCGAATAGGCCTGAGGGAAACAGGAAATATCGGCTTGTGGCGCAGGATACTGAATTGGGTTTGTATCTGGCAATCTAATCTCCACTACTTACCCTAACAAATTCAACGTATTATATTAACGATAGAAAGTTATCAACTAATTTTTAAAACGCTCCGATGGGTCGAAGACGGCTGATCTGTGCCATGGGCGGAAGTAGCTGAATTTGAAGGAAACGACAGCTCCGTGCTCCATTGAATGTTAAACGAAAGAGTGTAGTATCCATCTCATGACCGAAGCTCCAAAATATATTCTTCATAGCCCTTTGTCAGATGAAACTCGTTTAGACGCGTTCGTTGAGCATTGTCTAAAAGAAAATGCATCTTTGATAGCAGTTGTTGGCCCGGGCTCTAGTCGAATTGAAGACATAATTGACGAAATTATCGTCGGAGATGCTCAATATGATTACAAGCGTTTTATCTGTACGACTTCTCATCCTGATGAAACCTATGAAGATGTACTTGAATTCGTGAAATTTGATCACGAGGGTGCAATACACGAGGTTCGTTTGTGATGGGATATGTAAATTCCTGAATACCCCTTCGTGCTATGAACGGACTCTGCGCGAAGACCATTTAGGCTGCCTGTTTGCAGCTCAGGCAGCCAATTCTTCTGATAGAATATCGAAGATTGCACGAATACGTGCATTGGTTTTGAGTTCGCGATGCGCAACAAGCCAGACTGGAACATCTACCGAGATTTCATTTGGTAGAACGACCTCGACTTCGGGGGTGATGTCTGCAAGGTCTTTGAACATCACTGCAAGTCCGACCCCACGCTTGACCAACTCCCACATGGCGACACCGCTGTTTGCAATAATGCTGAATTGCTCAGGGGCTACGGGAACGCCCATCGTAGTTAGCATTTGAAGAACACGTCCAGAAGTGTCGCCTATAAAGGTTGTTCTCTCGCTGAAATCTTTGATCGTTGCTGGACGGCCAAGCCGGTCGAGATAAGAGGCCGCGCCATAGAGGTTCCCCTTCGTTGTCCGTAACCGCTTTGCATACAATTCGGGATGTGTGGGCTCGACGTTGCGGATAGCTATATCAGCCTCGCGTCGACGCAACTCTTGCACTTCGTTGGATGATACGATCTCGATCTGAACTTCGGGATAAGTCAATCGAATACGCTCTATGATTGGAGGAAGGATATAGGCACAGAATACATCGCTTGCGGTAACGCTTACAGGGCCAGCTATTGTCTTATCTTGCCCCAACGCCGAAAGGCTGAGTTGGTCCGCCGCGTCCTTCATGGCTTTTACATGCTGAACCATCGCATACCCGTTGTCAGTTAGTACCAGGGATTTTCCCACTCGATCAAAGAGTAAGAGGCCGAGGTCGCTCTCTAACGCAGCAACATGTCGCCCAACGGTGGGTTGGGACAAACCTAAGCGGGCGGCAGCACCTGAGAATGAGCCTTTTTCAACCGTGGCTAAAAACGCTTGCGCTTGAGACCAATCGAATGCGGAAGTTCTATTATTCATTCATATTTGTATATCATAAGTGCAAATTTTGGCAGTTCCTAAGTCGGTTATGAATATATATAAAGTGCACACATCAACCCTAAAAGGATATGGACATGCGAGACCAGACAGAAATTTGGAGCCGAATAGCTGAGAAGAATGCATGGTTGGCTAGCACGGTAGCCGTTCAATTCCGGAATATCTGTATTTGTCCCTTCGGCATTCTCCGGGCCCAAATCCAAAGTAGAGAATTATGAGAAACGTGCTAACCACACGCGAATGGACAATATTAATTTCCATTGTTGTCTACACGTTTATTCCAGCATTTGGGGGAATGATCAGGATTCTTGAGCTTGCTGGTGGCCCGGCTCTGATACCTGAAAACCCACGTGCCTTAGCTGATCCTATACCAGTTATTTCGCATATCATGGGGAGTGTTGTGTTCTGCGTCGCAGGCGTGGTCCAGTTTTTGCCAAGTATTAGACGACATCATCCGTCGACCCACCGTGCGATGGGTCGCATCTTGGTCATTGCCGGATGTGTATCTGCTGCTTCCGGATTGTGGATGACTTTGTTTTTCTCCTTCCCTAACGCCCTCCAAGGAAGCCTCTTATTCTCTGTCCGGATCATCCTGGGCTTCTTAATGATTGGACTGATTGGGTGGGCGGTCGTGGCTATTAGAGCACGCAACGTTTGTAGACACGGGTCTCTAATGCTTAGAGCTTACGCCATTGGTCAGGGTGCCTCGACGCAAGCTTTATTTGGAATAGGGTGGATTGTCATATTGGGCACGGAGCCTGCAGGTTTGCAGAGAGATGTCTTTATGGTGCTTTGTTGGCTTCTAAATATGCTAGTCGCAGAAATTTTAGTTCAACGATTAATCGCGAACATGCGTTCCTCGATCCCGGTGCCTATTTAAGCTGGAAAAACAATCGAGCGAATTATCGTCGCATGAGTTTTGAATTTGATAATGGCTTTTCAGGGCTGTCATCGCGTCAATGAGGAATACGTTATGATTAGGATAATTGCTGTTGCCCTGCCACTCTTTATCGTGACCGGGTGCGGTTTGGGGCATGCTCTTCAAGAGGCCGAGACTGGAAATGAACAATACCGAGCCTGTATACTCCATCAGGTAGAGAATTATACAGCGAGTTACGGTGTTAGTGACCTGACCGTTGGGAAGGCGACTGAGTTTGCCATTTCCGCATGCAGACGACAGGAAGAAGCTTATGTCGTGGCGATGACCGAACTGGCGATGACAATGACAGGGAATATGGTTTCTCGAGAGAAATTCTTGGAAGATAAAGAAGCTACGCTGCGTGGTGATTTAAGAGAATTAGCGGCAAACCTAGTTGAGCGAGAACTTTAGCGACCCATGACCGATCTGGGCTCATTGCCTAAGCCCTCAGTAGAATTCAGGCATAATAGAAAATAGTTTAAGACACAACCTTTAGTGTTATTACAGCTACTCAAGGAACGGTCTTGGTTTTGGGTGGATTTTTACAGTCTGGTTCAGATAGACTACCCAAAACACTGACCGTACAAGGGACCAACAAAGTTAATTGTAAAGCGGTGCTTTGAGCCAAATATCTTGACCAAGTGACTTTCGGCTTTGAGCCAAATTTCCTGCTGATTAAGCCCCTCTTCCGCTAAAAAACAGGTTTGTTTTGAAACATCATAAACCGTTTTCCCAGTTTGTCTTGCGATAGACTGGTATGAAACAAAGTACCTTTGGTTACGCATAAACATTACCTTTTCATACCAGAATACGGTGCTCACTGATCGATAGTACCAACTAAAAAGTTTAAAAATATTTCAATTTTTGTTGACAAAATTTCTTCACCTAATTTAAACATGTATTTAATATGTATCTTTAGAATCGAAAACATGTATATTAAATACATCTTATGGAGTTTCAAATGCAACCCCTCATTTTAACGATTTCTCTGGTGGTGATGGCTGTCGTGGCATTACTGTTTTGGAGATCGGTCCGCGCGGCCTCAAAGCCACCACAACAAGAAAATGTCGGCAAGCGCCGCACCCAACTTATTTGGGGCCTGGTTGTCTTTGGCGTCTTTATATCTATCGCTTCTTTAAGGGAGTGGCCCCATGCCATTGCCTCTGGTGAAGATGCTATTGTTGTCAACGTTACCGGGGGGCAATGGTGGTGGGAAATCGACACCGAAGAAGTGCCGCTTGGCAAGCCTGTAAACTTCTTTGTTACCACCGAAGACGTCAATCACGGCATGGGCATTTACAACAGCGATATGCAGCTATTGGTCCAGGTCCAAGCCATGCCCGGTTATACAAACAAAGTCACATATACCTTTGATGAACCCGGCCTGTATCAGGTTCTTTGCATGGAATATTGCGGTGTCAGCCATCACGATATGACCAATGAATTCAACGTTGTAGCGGTGGATCAATAAATGAATTATAGCTATACCCCTCAATCCGGAGCCGTAAAGTTCACCATGATATTATCTGGTGCAGTCTTTGCGTTGATGATGGTCTTAGGCCTGTTAATGCGGGCCGCTCAAGGCGAATGGCTCGATATAGAGCCAGAGTTATTTTACCAAATTTTGACCGCCCATGGCGCAGGAATGGTGGGAACCGCAGGTTTATCAGGTGCCGCAGTCATGTGGTACTTTCTCGGTCGTCATATTCCGCTAACCAAAGCCGTGTTCTGGATTTTTCTGAGCCTGTTTATTGCTGGTGTTGTCTTTATTCTCGGCTCGATATTTGTAGGTGGATTTGCTGGTGGATGGACATTCCTGTTCCCCTTACCTGCAATGTCAGGCGGCTTATGGGAAGTTGGCGCAGCGGTCAGCTTTATGCTGGGTTACACCCTTATCGGGGTTGGTTTCCTTATCTATTACATCGAAGTTGGGCGCCAAATTATCAAACGCTTCGGCGGACTTGCAAATGCTCTGGGATGGCAACTCATTCTCGGCCGCAAGACCGACGACATCCCTCCCCCAGCAATTGTTGCAGCAGCAGCCGTGGTTATCTTTAACTCGATTGCGATTGTGCTTGGTGCCGCCGTTCTGGTCGTCAGCATTGTTAATTTGCTGGCACCGGAATTTGAAGTCGACGCCCTGCTTGCCAAGAATCTGATCTATTTCTTTGGCCACGTTTTCATCAACGCTTCGATCTATATGGCCGTTGTCGCTGTGTATGAAATTATCCCGGAATATACAGGAAGACCCTGGAAAACGACCCGGATTTTTGCCATAGCCTGGAATGTGGTTTTGATTTTTGTGATGGCCATTTACTGGCACCACCTGCTTCAAGATACTGTGCTCCCAGCATGGATGCTGATCACTGGCCAATTAGTATCTTATTTTAGTGGCATTCCGCTTCTTGCCGTTACCGCCTTTTCACTTTGTGTTTATATCCGCGGGTCGAATATGAAGTGGGACCTTACATCTGCGTTACTGGTGATATCCATTGCCGGTTGGTCCGTAGGCTCCATCCCTGCATCAATCGACGGCATGATTGCTGTAAACAAGGTCATGCATAACACCCAATGGGTACCAGGCCACTTCCATACCTATTTGCTCTTGGGTGAAGTAGCGATGAGCTTTGGCTTTATGGCATGGCTTGTTCGCGGCAAAAACATCCGTACCCTCTCCGGCTTGGATAAAGCAGCCTTTATCACTTATGTGTTTGGTGCTGTCGGCTTTATTCTCGTGTTTCTCATCTCTGGCGCAGCCTCTGTTCCACGTCGTTGGGCAGTACATCTTCCCGAGTGGATCCTACAAGATCGGGTGGGAACCATATTTGCCGCACTCGTCGTGCTCGGGACCCTTGGATTTGTAGTCCGTTATGTTTTGGGTCTGATTTTCGAAAACCAGGCTTCTGGGGACCAAATCTCTGGGGACCAAAATTCTGGTGATATGAGTTCTGGAGGGCAGCCATCTCTAGGACAGAAAGCATGACGACAAGATTGATATTCCCTCTACTCGCCGCCCTTATGGGCGGCGGGTTCCTGTGGCAGGCCACAGACGGACTTCGCGCTATTACAGCAGAAGAAGCGCGACGAATTTCTGTTGCGGAAAATCCACGATCTGTACCTGAGACTTATCTCCAGGCAATGGACGGAGCGGCGATCCCGTTACTCCCGCAAAAAAATGAAACCGTATTGGTGGAATTCATATACACGTCCTGTGGGGATATTTGTCAGGTCGCAGCGTTTGATTTTTCTGAAATTCGCGATCAACTGGCATTAGAAAATGCTGATGTTCGGATGATTTCCATTAGTTTTGACCCCGAGCAGGATACCCCCGAGCAACTTTCTTATTATGGGGAGGCTCATAATGCGGACGGTACGCTTTGGACTGTTGCCCGCCCGGTTTCCCTTTCTGAAGATCAGACCCTGTCAGATCTGCTCGAATTATTTGGCGTAACCGTTATCGCCAATGAATGGGGTGGGTTTGAACACAACACGGCAATACATCTGATTGATGAAAACGGTCAGTTTTCAAGAGTTTTTGATACCGATGATGTCGACCAGGTTGTTGCAACTGTTCTGGAGAGCTCATGATGTTCCGTTATGGAGTAGCAGCAGTTTTTATGGCCTCAGCTTTTGCCCTGTCACCCTTTGTTGTGAGTGACCCGGTATTGCATGTGCTTGTCCAAATTCCGCTGCTCCTCCTATCGGGAGGTTTAGTAGCCTCTCGGATTACGATTTCAAAAGATATCGCCTACGTTTATCTCATTATTGCGCTAGTCACCCTCATATACTGGATGCTGCCCCGGAGTATCGATGCTGCTTTGTCATCGACTTGGTACGATGTGGCTAAATTTGTGTCCTTGCCACTTCTGGTTGGTGCTCCTCTAGCCCTAAGCTGGAAGCACATTCATCCCGTCCTGCGGGGTTTCCTCAAAGCAAACGCAATTTCCATGCTTGGAATACTTGCTTTTCTCTACATTCACGCACCGATCCGAATTTGTAATTCTTACCTTGTTACGGATCAGCAAAACCTTGGCTATGGCTTCTTCTTTGTCGCCATCGCCCTATCCCTTTACTGGAGTTGGCCGCTCATTTTTGGCGCCCCCACTCAACGCCCCCCTCAACGTACACGGTCACAACATCTTTCTTATGAGGGGACTTCTTCCATGTCCAGCCACCCTGCAGTCGATTGAGCGAATT
This sequence comes from uncultured Rhodospirillales bacterium, assembly GCA_913060675.1. Classification (GTDB taxonomy): domain Bacteria; phylum Pseudomonadota; class Alphaproteobacteria; order Kiloniellales; family Kiloniellaceae; genus Kiloniella. The sequence continues at coordinate 30,629 of CAJXUS010000023.1, read as the reverse complement.
AAAAATGACTTATAAAGATACAGTACTTGGGTTTTCTGAAACAGCTTTCTCTAAAGATGAAAGTTTTCGCAATAACCCGCTTGGTTTTTTCATTCTAGCGATGAAAGCTGGCGCTTATGTCGGGGTCGGCATCTTGCTCATTCTATCTGTTGGGCAGGGAATTGATGCCTCAATTCGCCCTGTTGTAATGGGGGTGAGTTTCGGGATTGCCTTGACTCTGGTCGTTTTTGCAGGCGCGGAGTTATTCACTGGGCATACCATGTATATGACGTTTGGTTGGCTCACCGGGCGCACAGGATTTGGGGCTTTGGCCCGCTGCTGGATGGCCAGTTGGTCTGGCAATCTTGTTGGTGCAGGTTTGCTCGCTCTCTTGTTTGTCCTCGGCGGTGGGGGACTTATTCTCGATACCGATATGCCCGTTTTGTTGCATAAACTAGCTGCGAAGAAGATGAATGCCCCCGCGCTTGAGCTCTTTACCCGCGCTATTTTGTGCAACTGGCTTGTTTGCCTCGCCTTATGGTGTTCTGCGCGAAGTTCCAATGATGTCTTCAAATGCATCATTATTTCGTGGTGTCTCTATGCGTTTATCGCGGCCGGGTTTGAACATAGCGTTGCAAACATGACTGTTTTCACCGTCGCCCTGCTCTCTGACCATCCCGATAAAATCTCTCTTGCCGGTGCTTTTCGAAATCTGAGTATCGTCACCCTAGGAAACGCCTTTGCCGGATCGATAATCATGGGAGTTGGTTATTGGCTAAGTGCCGCCAAACCAAAGGTGCAAATAATTAAACCGTAATCAGCCACACACGATGTGATTACAGATAACGTTTTGTTGTGAAGATATACGAAGTTGTGACTTTCGATAACTTCTTTAGCTCATGAATTAAAAGAGAATGTCATTCTATGAATGTTCAACCCACGGCGACGCCAATACTTAATAATGATCAAACGAATGGGTTAATACAAACCTGGCTCATAAACGGGTGGAAAGACTTTCAAGCGAGCCCGGTAATATCCTTAGGATATGGGGTTGGCTTTGTTCTTTTTTGTTGGGGATTAGTCATAGGGTTAAGTGTGGGGGGATACGCATGGATGCTCCTTCCTGCTCTTTCGGGAATTATGCTCGTTAGCCCTTTGGTTGCGGTGGGCCTGTACCAAAAAAGCAGGCAACAAGACAGTGACATCCCGACCAAAATAGAAGCCCCAGGGCAAATTATCATGGTCGGCATTATTATGATGGTTCTCTTCATGATGTGGATTAGAGCAGCGACAATCCTGTTTGCACTCTTTTATGGCCTCAAACCATTTCCAGGCTTTTTAGACCTGCTACAGACGTTGTTCCTGACCCAGTCAGGCTTGTCTCTCATAATAGTGGGAACTCTGGTTGGAGGGTTATTTGCAGCATTTACCTTTGCAATTACGGTGTTCTCTCTCCCCATGCTTGTTGCTCGGCCAATCGATGCTTTTACCGCGATGGGGAAAAGCTTCAGCGCCTCGACGCATAATTTCTTGTTAATCGTTCGCTGGGCTACGGTAATCACTGTTTTAACGCTGATCGGTTTCATGTCGGGAATGTTGTTGATGATCGTCATCTTTCCCGTTTTGGCCTATGCGTCATGGCATGCCTATAGCGATGTTTTCGTAAAGTTTGCTCCTCCCGTTGACGACCCGACCATGGACCCAGCCAGAGACCGGGCCAGTGAAAATAAAAAAATTGGTCATGCATAGATTTTGACCTCATTGAAAACGCGATTACTTGAACTTTTCTGCTCTAGATCTGGACCAGCTAACGTTCTCACTTTGACACTACGGATATATAAATCCTGAAAAAGGAAGGTCAGAAATGACCAAGATAACAGAAAACATAACGGCACTCATTTGCTCACTCCTTGTTTTGATAACAGGGGCAATTGTCGTTCTTTACACAAGCGAAACCGGATTTCTTCTTCATGGCTGGCTGATGATATTCTTTTCAGCTTGGGCCGTTCTGACTGTTGTTCGTCGTATGAACAGGCCTCTTGAACCAAAGAGTCTGGAATACAATGATGAAGTCATAAAATGGGGCGTACTCGGTTGTTTATTCTGGGGAATAATCGGCTTTACTGTCGGTGACGTTCTGGCATGGCAGCTTGCCTATCCAGATCTGAACGGTGATTTGCCCTGGACTAATTTTGGGCGGATCCGTCCAATCCATACCACAGCTGTCATTTTTGGCTTTGCTGGCAATGCATTAATGTCGACGTCATTTTATGTGGTACAGCGGACATCGCGTGCACGTCTTGCGGGTGGTTATCTGGGCTGGTTGGTTTTTGGAGGCTACAACCTTTTCGTTTTACTCGCGGTAACCGGATATCCCTTGGGCATCACCCAAGGACGTGAATACGCTGAACCGGAATGGTATGCCGATATACTACTGCTGATTGTCTGGCTCGGCTATTTCTGGATTTACATGCGTACTTTGGCGCGTCGCACCGAACCTCATATCTATGTCGCAAACTGGTATTACCTGGCTTTTATCGTTGTCATTGCAATGTTGCATATCGTCAACAATCTGGTCGTGCCTTTTGGTCTTGAATACACCAAAAGCTACTCCCTATTTTCTGGTGTCCAAGATGCAATGACCCAGTGGTGGTACGGGCACAACGCTGCTGGTTTCTTCTTAACCGCAGGTTTTCTGGGGATGGTTTACTACTTTTTACCCAAAGCGGCCAACCGTCCTATTTATTCTTATCGCATGTCCATTGTCGGCTTTTGGGGCATTACATTTTTGTATCTCTGGGTTGGCTCTCACCACCTGCATTACACCGCCCTCCCCGACTGGGTGCAGATTTTGGGCATGACGATGTCTGTCATCCTCATCGTGCCGAGTTGGGCATCTGTTTTCAATGCGATATTAACTCTCAATGGTGCGTGGGATAAGGTCCGTACCGATCCTGCCATCCGATTTATGATGGTGGCGGTCCTGTTTTATGGCCTCACGACATTTGAGGGATCATTCATGGCGATCAAGCCAGTAAATTCCTTGAGCCACTATACAGACTGGACCATTGGCCATGTCCATGCCGGTGCTCTTGGCTGGGTCGCCTTTATCACCTTTGGATCCATGTACAAGATGGTGCCGTGGATTTGGAAACGCGATGGTGTGTATTCAATTCGTTTAGAAGCATGGCATTTCTGGTTGGCATTAACCGGTACATTTATCTACGTCGGTGCCATGTGGAACAGTGGTATTACACAGTCATTGATGTGGCAGACTTATGATGGCGAAGGCAACTTCCTCTATTCCTTTATGGACAGTGTAGACGCCATGCACGGGTATTACATTGCTCGGGCAATCGGCGGACTGCTTTACCTTATCGGTGCATTAATTGGGGCCTACAATATCTACATGACCGTTCAAGGCCCAAGAAAAGCCCCACAGCAATCCAACAACTTACCAGTCGCAGCAGGGGAATAATCATGTCTACTGCACACCAAAAACTTGAACGTCATTCACTGAAGTTCACCATAATGATTTTACTGGTAGCCTCTTTGGGCGGACTTTTTGAAATTGCCCCGCTGTTTACAATCGATAATACAGTGGAAAAAGTTGAGGGCATGCGGGTCTACACCCCGTTAGAGCTGGCCGGTCGGGATATTTATGTTCGCGAAGGATGTTATGCCTGCCATAGCCAGATGATCCGGACCTTAAAGTCTGATGTCGATCGTTACGGCAGCTTTAGTCTGGCCGCGGAGAGCATGTACGACCATCCCTTCCAATGGGGATCCAAACGCACAGGGCCTGATTTGGCACGAATTGGTGGCAAATATTCAGATGACTGGCACGTCGCGCATTTGAAGGCACCTCGAGAAGTGGTCAAAGGTTCGGTCATGCCTGGTTACGGATTTTTGGCCGATACCAACCTTGACACGGATAAAATGAGAGCTGCGTTAGTGGCGCAATCACGCGTTGGGGTTCCCTATGGCGAAGAGCACATAGAAAACGCGATTAAGGATACGGCTGCTCAAGCTGACCCCGAAGCTGAATTCGAAGATGAAATCATTGAGCGCTATGGCGAGGGCATCAATATCCGTGATTTCGATGGCAACAGAGACCGCGTGAGTGAAATGGATGCCCTGGTCGCTTATTTGCAGATGCTTGGCACACTTGTCGAAGTTGACGCTCTGAAGAAAGAGGAGTTGGTAAGATGATCCATGATGAAGTTCTCGTCTTCTCCAAAACCTGGGGAGCACTCTACTTATTTGTCGTGTTTTTCGCCGCAGTTATATGGATTTACTGGCCGAGCAAACGCAAAGGTTATGATGATGCTGCAAAATGGCCCCTACGAGAAGATGACAAACCATGCAAATAGAACATGATAAAGTAAGTGGCCAGGACACAACAGGCCACGAGTGGGACGGTATTAAAGAGCTTAACACCCCCATTCCCCGCGTCGTCACATGGTCGTACCAATTAACAATTCTGTTTTCTATTTGTTACTGGGTGCTCTACCCCGCCTGGCCTTATGTAACCGACTTCACACGCGGCTTAACGGGTTACTCTTCGCGTGAAGAAGTGATCGACATACTACAATCCAGTTCCAATGAACGTGAAGTTTCCATAGCGACGCTTTTTTCTTTGCCGATTGATGAACTGGCTGAAAACACGGCCATTCGGAAGCAGTATGAAACCAGTGCGTCTGTTTTGTTTGCCGATAATTGTGGGGCGTGTCATGGCGCCGACCTAGAGGGACAAACCAAGTTTCCAAACCTCAAGGATGAGGCCTGGCTCTGGTCTGATTTACCAGAAGAGATTGAAGCCACCATTTTATATGGCATCAACTCTGGCCATGATGAAGAACGCTACGCAGAAATGACCGCCTTTGGTCGTGACGAGATTTTGACCAAGGAAGAGATCTCGGAGTTGGTTGCTTATGTTCAGTCGATTTCAGGCCAGCCGCATGATGAAGCCCTGCTCGCTTCCGGCACAGAGTTATTCGAAGAGAACTGTTCTGGGTGTCACGGGGATGGCGGCGAAGGCGGGCTTGAAAGCGGCGCCCCCATTCTAACGGATAATTTCTGGATTTATGGTGGGGATGCACAAACCCTTTCCGATACCATCTGGCACGGTCGAAAGGGTGTTATGCCCTCGTGGGAAAACCGTTTATCCAAAGCCGACATACGAAAACTGGCCTTGTATGTTTATTGGCAAAGTCATGAACTCGAAGAATAGAAACTCGATTAAGGGAAACCCTGAAAGTGAGTAACTGGAACACAAAAAATGGATGATACCAAATATCGCAATTCGATCTTTGCCATCATATTCATTTTGTTTTTGGCTTATGCTGGATATAAATATTGGCACGTATCTGTGGCTATGCGTGCCTTTGAGGGCCAAGAAATAAGTGCCCAAGAGGGAATAATCCAATAAATGATGCAAGCCTCTCACATAGACGCATTTCAACAAGATGAAGGTCCCGGCCTGTTCAGTTTAAACTGTACTGTCGCCGAGATGAGTTGTGGTGGCTGCGCAATTAAGGTCGAGGGCCATGCTTTAAAAATCGATGGCGTTGTCCGCGCGCACGCGAATGCAAGTACCAAGCGTTTAAAGTTTGTCTGGGATCCAGCGAAAAACACTGCCGAAAAGATATTGGCTCACCTATCTGAAGTTGGCTATACCGCGATCCCCTTTGTTGAAAGCAACGATCAGCCAGCAGAAAAAAGCTTGTTGATACCAATGGCAATTTCTGGCTTTGCAACCATGAATGTCATGGCGATCTCGTTTTCGGTTTGGGCCGGGATGGTTACTGATATGGGTGAAAACACCCGCCAATTCATGAACTTATTGTCGGCAGCGATCGCAACTCCAGCTGTGGTTTATGCCGGTTCGGTATTCTTTTTTCCCGCTTTTAAAGCTTTACGGGCAATGAGAATGTCAATGGATGTCCCCATTGCATTGGCAATTATCACAACGTTACTCGCCAGCTTTTATGAGCTTGGTCAGCAATCCGAACACGTGTATTTTGATGCTGCGATCTCTTTGATTTTCTTTTTGTTGATCGGGCGTGTGCTTGAGCAAGGAATGCGTAAACGTTCAAGCTCAGCTTCTGATAATTTACGCCTTATACTTCAGGGCAAGGCCGTAAGGTTAAACCCTGACGGCTCCCGCGAAAATATTCTGGCTGAAGATCTGGTGACAGGGGATCGGGTTTTAGTGTGTCCCGGTGAAACCATACCTGCGGACGGCATTTTAAGCAGTACCACAGCTTTCGTAGATGAAAGCATTATTAGCGGGGAAAGCATCCCAAAAGAAGTCAGTGAGGGATATCAGCTTGTTGCAGGCAGCAAGATTGTCGATGTGGCCATTGAAATGGCTGTTACTTCTGTTGGTACGGGGTCCCGGTTGGCAGAAATCGCTGCTTTGACCGAACAAGCAGAAGCACACCGAGGCCGCACTCAATTACTGGCAGATAAGTTTGCCCGTGCCTATGGCCCCGTCGTTATCGGCGGCGCTATTTTAGGGTTCTTGCTGTGGTTTTTTGTGCTTGATGCCAGCTTGTCTGAGTCATTGTTAATCTCGGTTGCCGTGTTGGTCGTGACATGCCCTTGTGCAGCGGGTCTTGCCACCCCTGCCGTTGTTGTCCGTGCCGTTAATTTGCTGATGGGATCTGGTGTTATTCTGCGTTCAGCAGGCGCGTTAGAACGTTTGGCAGAGATACAACATGTCATATTTGATAAAACAGGAACTCTTACCACGGCACAATTATCGCTCGATCAAGACTTACAATCCGATATCGCCGAGCGTGCCTGCGCAATGGCGGCAAATTCAACGCACCCTTTGACCCAGGCGTTGACTAGATTACACCTCGTGCCTGCCGAAAAGGGATGTACAGAAATTACAGGGCAAGGACTTTTGGCAACTGATGGCACGCGCCTGGGCTCTGCTGAGTTTGTCGGGGTATCTCAAAAGGATGATCTCGAGGGTCCTTCCTTGTGGTTCAAACCGCCGAGCGGCGATGCAGTATGCCTGCGCTTCCAAGATACTCTGAGAGACGACGCACCTGCTTTATTGAGGGGGCTCACCGATCAAGGATTCCCCATTACGTTACTATCCGGTGATAGCAAAGCATCCGTTGCCTTGGCAGCCAAGGAGCTTGGGATTTCTGACTGGCACGCCAAACTAAGCCCCGAAGATAAAATTGCCTCTATTACTGATATTGAAAAAAACGGTCAGCGTACTTTGATGATAGGGGATGGATTAAATGACACACCATCCCTTGCCGCGGCCCATAGCTCAATGGCTTTGTCTTCAGCGGCCTGTGCCACTCAATCGGCAGCTGATATCATCCTCGTTGGAGATCGTCTTGTCCTTGCTCTAACCGCTATAACCTTAGCCAAAAAAGCACGTAAATTGATAAAGCAAAATCTGACGTTCTCATTGATATATAATCTGATTGCCTTACCAATTGCTTTACTGGGAGGATTAACGCCTATGATCGCAGCTATTCTGATGTCCACTTCATCGTTAATCGTTATGATAAATGCATTACGTTTGGGGAAATAAAATGAGTTCTCTTTTGTACCTGATCCCAATTTCACTCATCCTGGGATCTATTGCTCTGGCAGCATTTATTTATACGATCAGGTCTTCTCAATATGATGATCTGGATAAAGAAAAATATCGAATTTTGTCAGATGAAAATATCAGGGAAGATTAAGGTATTACAGAGATCACAGGTTATTGAACTGAATATAAAAAGACTTCGATTATAGAAGGCAAACTATTTCTAAAATGTACTCTGTAAAATATCAGGAAAGATTATCAGAAATTTTTGTTGCGGGGGTTTAATGATATCCCCCGATAACTCAGAAAAGGATGGGCGTCTCCTACCGACAGCACCTACTTAAAGGCCCCACAATCCTATTCCAACCATCAAACCCCGCAACAAAATTCAAAGGCAGAACGCTAAATACCCCCTCAGATATTACCTGCGTTCATCTAAACCAAGGCCGCTACCTGGGCCATCTTACGATCTGTACTTACCCCGATACCCGCGCATGCAATGCAGAACTACACTCCACTAAACTAAAATCCTCGCGATCACCCCACTTAACTATCGCGCCGAAATCTTGCTCAGCCTTACATCACAGCACAAACGCTGCAGGTATTACAATTGATCAGGATGAACTTCTCCTGATCCGTATTCGGTTTCCACGTTGGCTAGATCCCCCTTAAGGAAGTGCCTTTGAAGTGTTGAAATCAGACACCTATACTTTAGGCCCGTACCACACGCTCGATTACCATACTCAACAGATACCACACTCAATCAGACCCAACGCACTTGTAACCATCAAACTTCAAGGTCCAAAAATCGAAACGACTTAATCCAATTTCGCATCCTGTCTCCACATCCCAAATATTATCATCAAGACCAAACTCTAGACATGATGAACTGCGTTAAACTCTAACCACACACCACCAAACAAAACAGTTCATTTTAGGTTCCCCGGGAGACCGGATGTAGGAAAATTACGGTGATTTTCTTAAAGAGTCATTAAAAAACAATCGCATTAAGTGTGCTGCGCCGCACCATATGAACCAAATTAATGTTAAGCACACTATTTCACTCAAGTATATACAAGTTAAAAATCAAACAGATAGCACACGCGGACATATGTTTTTATCAAATAGCTCTATCTTCAAAAAAAAATTAAAATATGTGAATTCTTGTTAGATTTCACCATTATACGGGACATAAGTGTAATTTTATATGCCGATTCACGCACAAAATATTCGAATCAGAAACCATAAATAATATAGCTGATAAACTAACTATCCCCCCTCTTAAAAAGAGGTCACATTTACGCAGCCCAATAAAAACAGGAAGAATGTATTAAAATTACATTTCACAAAACATGAGAACCACACGCGAAGCGATTATCTTCTCACCTTCAAAAGAAGTATGAGCCCACCTCACCTGACGCCAAGACCTGAAACCACCATTCGTTCACCAAATGTTATCGTGGCTATTATCTGGCTTGGGGATTAAAACGCGGTAATAACCTTTTATCCGTAATGTTTGTTACGCGAGGTTTTACCTAGGCCGGGGTTAAAGCTGTTGGTGGGGTCGATGGATTTATAGAAGTTGGCAAGGTCAGGCTTTGCCTTGTAGATGTGACCGACGTTGTGTTCGGCTGGGTACTCTGCGCCGCGCTGATCTAATATCGCCAGCATATCCGCTTTAAGTTTGGCGACATCTACACCCTTTTTAACGATGTAATCCTGGTGCAGGACGTGGCACATAAAGTGTCCGTAATAGAGGCGGTGAACCAACTTATCTTCAATATCTTTTGGCAGCTTTTCGAACCAGTTACGGTCATTTCGTCTGAGTGCGATATCGAGCGCGAGGATGTCTTCAACTTCATTCGCATGTACCGCCTGATAACGGATCGCGGCCCCGGCAGCGACAAAGCGATGTAGCCCTGCAATTTTGTCTTCGTGTGGGGTGCAGTCAAAAAAATCACCGCTTTTATTGGCAAAAAACTTCGTTAAGAAAGCTTTTGCTTCATCTGCCCCCTGATCGCGCATTTTTAAAATCAGGTGGTGTTCGAACCTTTGTCGAAAGACGCGCATGCGCTTGGGTAATACATTGGGCCAGCACCGCCCAACGCCCTGCATAAACATATCTGTCAGGTTCTTGGGTAAGAACTTGACCTTGTTCAACCGGGCATCAATCGCGCCTTTGAGGGCAAAAAAGGTCGGCAGTCGATCCGCCCCCAAGGCATTGATCATCATCAGGGTATCTTTGCCGTAACGCTCGGAAATATCATAAATTTCCTGATGCATGTATTCGGCAGACACCGGGAGGTTATCAAAGTTCTCCAGAATAGATCTGCGGATCTCGGTCAGCTCATTGGCATCATTGGTGCCGATGTAAAAGGTCTGTTCGCTGTCATAGCGGGGATAGGTATCCAGCCGCACCGCAAAAACCGCCAGTTTTCCTGCACAGCCACTTGCCTCATACAGCCTGCGTTTATCCGCATTAAAACGCGCAGGCGTATCCGCATCTATTTCACGGACCCGTTCGTGGTATTCACTGTCAGAAGCCTTGTTATTGGTCTGCAATATATCGGATGGGTCGTAGTTTTCAGCCTCCAGATTACTGAGAATTTCTTCTGGCCCCTCACCCAACTTAATCCCGAGATGATTGACCAGCTCCAACTGACCGTCTTTGCTGATCTGGGCAAAGAGAGAGAGCTCGCTATAAGACGGCCCGCGCTCAATCAAGGAACCACCGGAATTATTGCACACGCCACCGACTATAGACGCCCCAATACAAGACGACCCAATCACAGAATGGGGTAACCGTTTTAAAGGTGCTAGCAATTTCTCGAGATCAAAAAGGGTCGAGCCGGGAAAGCTGATCACCTGTTTGCCTTCGTCCAACACCTGGATATGTTTCATTCGATTGGTATTGATTAAGACAACATCCCGGTCGTAGCTTCCCTTAGGCGTAGAGCCTTCAGTCAGCCCGGTATTGGCCGCTTGCATGATCACAATCTTATCGGCGACAACGCAAGCCTCGAGGACTTCCCATTGCTCCAATAGGGTCCCCGGGCGTACCACCGCGATGGCTTCACCCTGACCGGATCGAAAGCCCTTACGAAAACGCTCGGTCTTTTTCGGATCGGTTAAAACATAACGCCGCCCGACAATGCTGCGAAACCTTTGGATAAGATCGGCATGACCTTCTGTATGATCTTCTGGGTTTGTCATCACGAGATCCTAATAAGCGACTGCCTAGTAAGCAATCGAGGGCAACCACGTCGCAAGTGCGGGCCACAAGAACACCAAAGCCAAGCCCGTGAGCTGCAACAATACAAAAGGAATAATACCACGATAGATGTCCCTGAGCTTAATTTCTGGCGGGCACACCCCTTTGAGATAAAACAACGCAAAACCAACCGGAGGGGTCAAGAATGAGGTCTGTAACGTGACAGCCACCAATATGACGAACCAGATCAAGGTCGGTTCATCAATGACATCAAATCCCGGGATATCAAGGCCAAGTCCGTTTACGATCGGTCGCATCAATGGGAGAACGATTAGAGTAATCTCAATCCAATCAAGCACAAAGCCAAGCAGGAACACAATAAAGAGAATAAAGATAATCGTACCATACGCGCCGTACCCGGTAGAGGCCACAAGGCTTTCGATCAATTCATCACCACCGAGTTCGCGCAATACATAAGAGAACACCGTCGCGCCAAGGAAGATTGCAAAGATATAGGCCGTGGTATTGAAAGTCGATTTCAGCACATTGAAGAGTTTTTGCAGGGTAAGTTTGCGATAACCCAGTGCCAGTAGAGTTGCACCAAGTGCGCCAACGCCCGAAGCTTCTGTCGGCGTGGTAATCCCCGCGAAGATTGATCCCAGTACCGCAAAGATCAAACCAAAGGTTGGTAGCACCGCAACCAATACATCCTTTACAGCAACCCAATCCGGGGCAACTGCGCCTTCGGGTACAGGTGCGACATCGCGTTTGATATATGAGATAACGAAGATATAGAGCAAATAGAGCCCACCGATAATCACGCCGGGGAATACTGCCGCCATAAAGAGATCGCCAACCGACAAAGCCATCTGATCGGCCATGATCACCAACATAATTGACGGCGGGATCAATATCCCAAGCGTGCCCGATGCTGCCACCACCCCAGTTGCCAAGGGTTTGGAGTATTTCTGCTGCATCATCGACGGCAAGGACATCACCCCAAGCAACACCACTGACGCCCCGATGATCCCCGTTGAAGCAGCGAGAATAATGCCGATCAGGGTCACGGTAATGGCAAGACCACCGCGCACGGTACCAAACAGTTTTTGCATGGATGTCATCAAACGTTCGGCGACACCACTTTCATCCAGCATCAACCCCATAAAGATAAACATCGGCAGCGCGACCAGCACCGGGTTTGACATGGTGGCGTACACCCGGTTGATCGTCGCCCCTAATGTGAGATAATCGAGCCCGGTTAAAGTACCTTCAAGCCCGGTCCACAACATAAGATCGTTATCAAACAGATAGGCCAGTCCACAAAAAGCAACACCCACACCCGCCAGCACCCAGGCCACGGGATAGCCCGTAAACAATAAGGCAATGAAGCCCATAAACATCATGACAACGAGTTTTTCTTCGGTGCTTTCAACCAAAAAGGAAAGACCAAAAGTAACAAGTGCGAACGCAGCCAAGGCCCAAAAAATTAGCTTAAGGCCAGCACCCTGTCGTTCATTATTGTCCGCAACAAACAGGGCGTGGGCATCGTGGATTAAGCGCGCCAAGGCAGCAATACCAAGCAGCGTAAAGCTTAACGGTATAACGGCTTTTAATGCCCAGCGTGCCGGTAATCCGGTCGGGCTGCTCGAACGTTCATTGACCCGCAGGCTTTCAAAAAAATAGTCGTAACCCTGATCAATCATCAAATAGATAAAGGGGCAAAGCAGAATTAAAATACCAACGATTTCGATAAAGCGTTGGGCACGACGGCTAAGCTGCATGTGCAGGAGATCAACCCGAACATGACTGTCGGTCACCAGCGCATAGGAAATACCGATCATGGTCACCAAGCCATAGAAGTGCCACTGGATCTCATCCAGTTTCGGGTAATTTTGATTAAAGAGATAACGCATACTGACTTGAAAAACGATGGCAAGGACCAGCAGAACATTGGCCCACATCACCACATGCCCAGTGGTTTTGACGAAGCGATCCAGAACAACAGCAAAACCTTGTCTATCGCTGTCCTCGTGCTCTATCAGAGCTTCATAGGTCTCGACTGGATCTAATCCGGGATCTAGAGCCGGATCAAATTTGGGGTCAGAAATGGGTTTAGATGCTTCAAAACTGTTGCTGGACATACTTACCTGCCTGTTCTTTAAAAGCCTGCGCACTATCGTTGACCACCCCTTTAAGGCATCAATTATAGTTCTTAAGGATCAGGTCTTTTCGACCTCTTTTTCAATATCTTCGCAGCAGTAAAGAGGGATAAGTCAGGGTGCGGTTGGGAGTGATACCGCCCCTGACTTAGGGTATAGACCCTTAACCTCTTTGACCTAAAGTTTAGGTCTTATCTTCGTTCATAGTTTTGATTTTATTTTCTAGGAAGAAACGCGTTTTCTTTCCAGATAGAATAACCATCGCGGAACTCCGTAAGATCAGCAAAAACCTTGGCAAAGAACGGGTCATTGGCAGCTTCTTCCTTAGCAACACCGTTCCAGGTGGTGCGGAAAGTTTCCAGCATTTCAGGAGACCACTGTTTCATAATCACACCGTTGTTTTCAACGTTGTCGATTAGAGCTGCGTGTTGAATGGCTTCACCTTCGGCAAAACTGTCAGCCATAGAAGCTTTACAGGTTGTTTCAACGATTGCTTTGTGCTGATCGCTCATCCCGTTCCAAACATCTTTGTTAATCAGGAGCTCGAACACGGTTGCCTGCTGGTGCCAACCTGGGAAGTAATTATACTTTACCAGTTTGTGGAAGCCGAGACGGGCATCGATTGCGGGCATGGAAAACTCTGTCGCATCAATCGCACCTTTTTCAAGTGCCGGATAAATTTCGCCACCGGGAAGTAGAGATGTCGCAACGCCTAGCTTCTGCATGACCTTGCCACCCAGACCAAAGAAACGCATTTTCAATCCAGCGAGATCTTCGACTGTATTGATCTCTTTTTTAAACCAGCCAGAAGTTTCCGGCGCAATCACAGCACAAGGGCGAACGGTTACGTTATAGCCTGCTTGATCGTACATTTCCTGATAGAGGTTCATGCCGTTGCCATAGTACAACCATGCCATATACTCACCCGCTTCAGGCCCAAAAGGAACCGCAGAAAACAAGGATGATGCAGGGATTTTACCCGCCCAATAACCGGCGGTCGCATACCCGGAATTAATTTTCCCTGAGGACACAGCATCGAGAATTTCGAAGGCTGGAACCAACTTACCCGGCTCGTACACTTTCATCTTCAGTGTACCACCAGACAGTGTACTGAGCTGCTCTGCAACCCGTGGAATCGGACTTCCCAGACCAGGTAACGCCGTCGAAAAAGCAATCGGGGTTTTGAGTAAAAGCTTGTCTTTGGCAAGTGCCGTTGTTGCGGCAATCGGTGCCGTTAACATTGATGCGGCGACTGCAATACTTAGAAGAGATTGTTTCATTTTATTCTCCATTGTTTTTGTTAACGACCGTTTCAAAAACAACATTCACATGCCGCCTCCCTGAACAAATCGCATAATGGTAAATAAACTTTACCTCTAAAAATATCAACAATTTTCTGCACCAAGCCTTATAATACAAGGCACTTTTAACCAGGATAATAAGGAAAGGAACACACCTCTTCCCAATCCTGATCGTAATTTTTTGATTCATCTTTTTGTTATTTAAGAGTGTCTTGTGTGCAGTTTCAGATAATTGATCCGGTTCAAAATCTGACTTCAAATTTCAAAACTTGCACTGGGAAATAAAATTTACCACTATGGTGTTATTCACGACCCGGATGGATAAAAATGCAATCTGACGAATTCCTTTTTGAGCCTGTTAAAAGCGGATCTGTTGTCGATTCCGTAACCCAGCAAATCGAAGACCTGATCATTTCCGGGGTCCTGAAAGAAGGGGCAAAACTTCCGTCCGAACGCGAAATAGCAGAAGTCATGGAAGTCTCTCGGCCAAAGGTGCGCGAAGCCCTCAAGAGATTGGAAGAAAACCAACTCATCTTGATCCGGCACGGCGAAGGCTCTTTTATCGCGCCGCTGATGAACGATGCCATGACCCCGGCCCTGATAAACCTGATCGCACGCAATAAGTCCGTGTTCTTTGATTACCTGGAATACCGCCGCGAACAAGAAGGTCTGGCCGCGCAGTTGGCAGCAGAACGCGCCACCCGCCTCGACCGACAGCGCATCGAGTTTTTCCTCAACAAACTCCAATACGCCCACGAAAACGGCGACACCGAAGTATCAAAAGAAGCCGACATCGGTTTTCATTCCGCCATCGTAGATGCCAGCCATAACGTTTTACTGGTTCACGTCATGACGTCGATCTATGAACTCACACGCAAGGGCGTATTTTACAGCCGAGATTTTCTGCGCTCCATCGATGGTACGGGCGAAAAACTGCTCAATCAGCACCAGGCGATCGGGGCCGCAATTTTGGATCGTGACCCCGTAAAAGCCAAAGCCGCAGCCCTCGCCCACCTGGATTTTGTCGAAAGCTCCTTCCGCCTGTGGCGCGCACAGATCAAGCGCGAACATATCTCGAGCAAACGCTTGGCCAGTTTAGGGGCAAAGACGTAATTCAAAAGTATCTGTGTCACCTGAAGATAGCACGTCCGATCTTTTGAAACCTGCCTTGATCAGTACAGCGGCCGAGGCTGGGTTCCCCTTTTCGACGCCCCCGAGCAAATGACCCGAAAGATAGTTTTCCCTGCACCACAACACCAACCCCTTGACCAATTCGGTCGCGATGCCCTTGCCCCAGGTCTGTTCAGCAAGTAGATAACCAAGCCTTATTTCCAAGGGATAACCTGGCTCAAAAGACGCAGCAAGAATAAGCAACCCAAACAATGCGTGAGTTGATTTATCGCGAACGGTAAACACGTCGCTTTCACTGTTACGCGCAGCGATCCACCCGGCAATCGGGTCTACGCCTTTGGCTAGCCGCAACGGTTCTGGTAAAAACGCCGTCACAGCCGGGATCAGCAACTCAGATAGCTCCGCTTCCAAGCTTGTAAGGCTCGAAGGCGCAGTATTCCACGCCTTAACCTGAAGTCTAGGCGTGCTAAACGCACACGAGGAGATTGTATTTATAGGGCCGTCGTTTCCAGACCCGTTAACTGTCTCTGACATTACCGTAAAAACTTCCTCGCGATAGCTTCATACACAACAAAAGCATTCTTGGTTCAAAGATTTATACAAACACACCGAGCATACCATACGTCACTCCTCGGCGTGTCCGTTTCCATTAAGCTTTAGAACTACTCTTTGGATTTAGCGGCCATGTCCTTTTTGAACTCGGCTTTCATCATATAGGCTTTCATGGCCGGAAGGCCAATTGCGTCAAGGGACAGTTTACAAATCAAGATCAGGATCCCCGTTGCCAAGGCATCCAAAAACCAGCCGATCACAGGACCTAATGCGCCCCAAAACAAAGGCAGGTTTTCCAACACCGGAAGGGTCCAGAGCCCCGTCGCAGCATGGAGTGCCAATGCCATCCAGAACCCAACACAATAGGGACAACGCCACTGCTCATAGAGCGCCTGAATCGGTCTGGGCAACCATTTTAGAAGAGCATTAAACCAGGTGCCCCATTCCGGCAACTTTTCCCAAATCAGGATGTAAAAGGAAAATCCGATAAGTGTTGTTGTCAGATCCATTTTTAGTCCTCCTTTACGTTGTGTTCGACTACGTTGCGTGCGACTAAGACATTGAATTGAGCATCATCCGTCTCTTGGATGCTGGCACCCTCAACCTCAAAACCAGCCGAGCTCAGGTGCATCTTCACCTCATCAGCCTCAAACCCGTGACCTTCGGGGAATATTTCCTCCACAACAATAAACCGACCGTTTGGTACAATCACCCTGCGGGCTTCCGCCAAACCTTGAGCAATATCCTGCCAGTGGTGCAGGGAATTAATCGCCCAACAAACCGTTACCCTGTTGTCTGGTAGCGGCAAAGCCTCTGCCCCGCCGAGGAGAAAACGCATGCGTCCAAACCCAGGATGATCGGCGCTTTCGGTTTGGGAAATCCGCACCATCGCCGGGGTTGGATCGACACCGATAAGCTCACCATGGGTCACAATGGTTGCTGCAGCCCGCAAGGCCGAGCCACTGCCACAGCCGATATCAAGCAAGTAATCATCCGGTGAAAGTCCCGCCCGCTCAGCAGTCAGGTGGTTTATCGGGTGCTCGCCATATTTTTCTACATAAGTGGTGGCGACTTCCTCATTCCAAATGTGATTATCTGTCGGTTCATCGTTGTGTTGCTGTAAATTTTCGTTCATTGATTTTCTTTCTCTTACTAAGAAGTCAGACTAACTAACTATAAAGTTTAAAAAATTTTTACTCTTAAAGAGTCCTCTCCTGATCAAATGTTGCGTTTAACATTAAGCTTTGAAGGACTTAGATTTTCAAGCTTGTCATGGGGTTACTTTATGGGCGTGAAACCATAAAACCAAAGCTACAATACCAGAACCTTAAATACCCGCGCCCTAAGTACCCGTTGCTTTAAATTCTGGTGTCTTAAAACGCCTTGTCGATTTTAGAAAGACAGCTTTTCAACGCGCTCAGCTCTTCCGGCGTAAGAAGATTTTCAATTCGTGCGGTCGCGGCCTCATAGACCACCTCTTCCGCTCGCAGGCTTTCTTTTCCTTTATCTGTGAGAACAATGTGTTGAGCTCGGGCGTCGTACTGACAAGCAAAACGACATATCAACCCGCGCTTTTCCAACTTGGCAATCGCCACACTTGCCGAGGCCTTACGCACCTTTAGCAACGCGACAAGATCCTGAAGATGGTGGCCTATATCACCAGAATTTGGATCACTAATGTGGGGATCACCAAGTTTGGGAATACTTAATTTCCCCCTCGCGTTACCACCCGGCTTACCAGCATGAACAACTTCAGGAACAAATTCACCCGCAGCCCGGGCCAGTTGCTCCCCATCCAACCGTTCAATAGCACGCAAATAGCCATACTCACTATGTGTCAATTCACAAGGCCGATCAGACGTATCCGACCAAAGGTCGGTAAGCTGTCGGTGAAGCCGTTCAAGGGATCGGGGTAAAGACATCAGTTCAATTCAATTAGTTCGCTTAACTAACTATATATATTTTTAATCAACATTCTGTCAAGAGAGTTTGTATTCCGCTCCACTGCAAAAATCAAAAGTAAGAGGCATAATATCAAGGACAAAGACCCTCAAACATCAAATGTCATCCTATCTGCGCAACAAGGTCATTTCATCCGCGGATCCAGCTCATTTCATTTGAACGTATAAGGAGTTTAAATCCTTTAAATTGTACAGGCAACTGAGGGCCACAGTTATCGCCACATCGGCAGGGATACTGGCTCTTGGTAAACATATCATAGATCATTTACACATAATCTCCAACAACCGCCTCCTCCTGCACCAATGAAATTTTCTACCTAAGATATTGATCCTAAAAGCAGTTATCTTACCGTGCTCAATCGGTGATATAATTATTCCTGGATTTAGGAACCGAACATGATATGAAAGCATTTTTGTTTATAGTGAGCCTGTTATGCCTGCTTGCATCCAACTCGATCCGTGCCGCCGAGCCTTTATTGTTCGTTACAGAGGAATGGGCGCCCTATAATTTCACCAGGGACGGAGAGTTAACCGGATTTTCGACGGAAATCATCCAAGCCATGATGGCCGAGTTGGGCGAAAGCCATGAAATCAGAGTATATCCAGGGGCCCGGACAACCAAAGTGCTGGACGCCCAACCTAATGCAGTGGGTTTTTCCTATTTCCGTACCCCGAAACGAGATAATAAATACAAGTGGGTCGGTGCTTTGGTTGATGAAGTGATTTATCTATACAAGCGCAAGGAGGATGACCGTAGTTTTAGCAGTCTCGAGGATGCTCGGTTGGTCGAAGGGATCGTGGTTTCCAATAAAGGCATAATCCAGGCCAAGTTAGAAGCACTCGGTTTCGATAACTATACTAAATTCACCAACAACAAGGACCAGATCAAACATGTTCTGCAAATGCGATACCAACCACACAAGGAAAAACCTTCCTATTCACGGCGCCCAGGCTTCTTTCCCGTGGCAGCCAAGATGATCATTAGCATATCGACAGTGCTGCCATCTGCGGCCATCGGAAGGATGAGATCCTCCACATCAATAATACCTCTTTTCGGTCCAGTGTAGGGCGTAAAGGCATAAACGGGCTCGGCAAACTCAACCGCAGAACTGCAATTTGTCCAAACTTTTCCCGGGGCCTTCAGGTTAGAAATATTGCTCATCCATTCCCCAGTATAATCTCGGTTAAGCAGAGGGATCACACTGGTGCCCACCAGACGGAACCGAAAATCCAAAGGCTCTCTTTGCACATCCAATAATAAGATATTTGGCAAAAACGCCACCATTTCCATGGGATCAATATGGACACGGCCCGGTATATGTCTGGGAATTTGGCCCGAAATTTGGCCGGAAATTTGGCCCGAGTTTTTGTCAGGCGGACATTTTCCCAGCCAATATTTATAGGCCAATTCGACCGCAGTTGTTCTAAAGGTAACGTCAAGCATCCAAGGTCTCAGTACTCTTTTTATAAGCAGCTTTTTCGCAGTATAAATTTGATAGGCGAGAGTGAGGTGACAAATCATTTCATCACAATAATCAACCTAGAATTCTAGCACTTTCAATTTCAAGTTTTAACCGAGAGAGGACTAAGAGGGCCAAACAACGCCCTAAGTTTGCACAAATCCTTACCCAACCAGTTTAAAACTCTGCGATAGAGACATAGAGGTGTCAAGGATCACGCTACACCACCAGGAGTTACAAAAAAATAATAACTAGGGACATTTCAAAGCCCAACTTCTTCCCTGCTTGAATAACATACTCGCAAAAGTTATGATTATTCAGATAATTAAGTTGATTTTAATAGGTATTCAGCATGGGTTGGCTCGGCTTTAAAGCACCAGAAGATCGCTTGTCAGATAGGCAAAAGCTCATAACAATTTTAGCAACAACAAAAGAGTTGTTATCGAGATCGACCGTTCAAGGTTGGCCAGATGAAGACCCTATCGAGATCACGGGCCTTGTTAATGAGACAATTTCTCACGTGCTAAAGCCAGAAGGTAACCTTCTCCCAGAATATGCAACAATTCTATTTATAGCTACAGGTCCAATCCAAGAAATTGCCATCTCAAATGGTTGGCACGATGCTTACCTGCTATTAGCAACAGAGTATGACGACTTGGCATATTTGCTTAAGAGCAGCTAGCCTTTAGGTTTGAAAGCCTATTACGTCTCCTCTTTCAGCGAGAAAGCGTTTCATCCAATTTTGATTGGTCGCATCTGCAAGCTTAGCCACTGCCGGGCGAATTCCCTTCGCGACTTCCCGACCAACTCCTAGTCGATCCAATATTCGGGCCAGCACTTCTTTGGGATCGTCCGAAAGTTCGGTATAGGATACGCACATTCGGTCTATCTTCTCTCCAGCGAACCAGTCTTCCCAATCATTATCAAGGGCGGTCAATCCCACAAGATGGCGTGCGATTTCATCTGCGTCGTAAACAAGCTCTTTCGGAGCTGAGAGGCGCTCCAATTCTGTTCCATCAGGAGCCCTGTGCCAAAGCCCTGACTGTGTTGCCTTAACAAATGAGATAGCCTGTTCGAGCTTGTTATCACGCGTAAGATAAATGAAAAGCGTATTTCCGAAAACAGCTTGAAACCGTTTTGCGTCACTTGAAAGCCCTGGGTGCAGAACGCCTATTTTTTCGATGAGAAAGTCGAAGCTTTTCCTCTGCAAACGTAGGCCAAACATACCCGTATTACCAGTACCCCGCTCGCGTACCGCATCCATTATGGCATTCAGTACGTAGCATTCTCGGCCAGAGTGTTTGGGTGACAAATCCAAATTACTCAACCAATCAGAAATTGAAGGATTGTGGAAATAGGATTCCGGGTTCCCGGACTTTCCCGTTACAGCCAGGAGTTTGCAAAGCAAAGTGCTACCGCTTCGGGGGCTCGTGCAGATGATATAGGACTGATAATTCTTCATATTCTTTGGTTCTCCAGCCCTTTAATTCTCAGCCGCACTGCCTTCCTGAAATAGTAACCTTCCCTTAATGTAAAAACACTACGCAACTGCGTAAGATGAAGTCAAGAACACAAGCATGGGCTGGCCCGGAAGGGAAGTTCCCTTCCGATAATCCCCGCACCCTAAGCTCCCTGCAACCGGGCAACCGGGCGCTCTTTGATCGGCCAGTGAGCGAGTGCGGCCAAGAGGGCGAGCAGGACGGAGATCCACCAGACTGGATCGTAGGAGCCTGTGCTTTCATAGAGATAGCCGCCGAGCCAGACACCGGTGAAGCTGCCGAGTTGGTGGCCGAGGAAGACAATGCCGTAGAGCATGGCCATATAGCGGGTGCCGAACATAACCGCGACCAGACCGGAAGTTGGCGGCACCGTGGCGAGCCAGAAGAAACCGAGCACCGCACTAAAAATCAGCACCGACGTCAGAGTAATCGGTAACAACAGGAAAACCGTGGTTGCGACAGCCCGCGCAACATAGATCACCACCAGCGCCTCGCGTTTGGGAAAACGGCCAGAGAGATAGCCCGAAAGATAGGACCCGGCTACGTTACATAAACCAATGAGAGCGATGGCCCAGGCCCCGACCTCTGGCCCGAAACCGAGATCGACCAGATAGGCAGGCATGTGCACGGTGACAAAGGCGAGCTGGAACCCGCAAACGTAAAAGCCGCCAACCAAAAGCAGGAACGAGCGATGGCGCAAAGCTTCCTTCAGAGCATCGCCGACACCCTGAGCGGGCCCTTTGGCAGAGGTATCCTGCGCGCCGGAATAAGGGGCCAGAGGGATTGCTAGTAATGCCATGATGATACCGGATGCTGCCATGATCTGCAGCGCCATAACCCAGCCATAACTATCCATCAACTGAAACGAAATCGGCACCACGAGAAACTGTCCCATGGAGCCCGCAGCTGTACCGAGGCCAAGAGCCCACTGCCTGCGTTCTTCACCCACTGCACGCGCCATGGCCGGCAGGACGATACCATAGGCCGTACCCGCTATGCCTGAGCCAACGATCAGTCCCGCAGATGTGTGCAGCATCCAGATGCTGTCGGTGACAGACATCAGATACATGCCAAGGCTATAGAGCACCACACCGCTAAGGACTACGCGCACATTACCAAAGCGATCCGCCAGTCCACCGGCAAACACAGCAACCACACCCCAGACCAGATTTTGTAATGCGAGAGAAAAAGACATGATATCACGCGACCAGCCATTGTCCTCGCTTATAGGTGAGAGAAACAGCCCAAAACCAGAGCGATATCCAAAAGAGAACATCAGAAGTAAACAGGCTGTCACAATCAAAAATGTACTGCTATGAAAGAACTTAGATGACTTTACTGATGCGATGGACATGGCAAGCTCCGGTGTTGATAAGCTTGTAGGATGTATGCCTCTCCTCTCTTTTTCACAAACGATTTAATCTCGTAAATAAAATAGAAAAACTATTTTATTTGTTGTTTTTGATCCCGCGCGTTAGTCTCGAAACTATCAGATAATTCGACAATTAAATAAACACGGAGTGATATGCGCAAGACTATGCCCCCCTTACGTGCTCTGGTCGCTTTTGAGGCTTCCGTGCGCCATGCGTCTTTTAAAGAAGCGGCACGAGAGCTTGCCATTACGCCGGGTGCGATATCTCAACAGGTGCAAAAACTGGAACAGTGGTTGGGTTATCCCCTGTTTATACGTCAGGTGCGCCAGCTTCAGGTCACAGATCAAGCCATGGGTTATTACGCCGCCATTGCCCCCGCGCTTGAACAGATTTCCCAAGCCAGCACCAATTACAAAGACCAGAACTCAAATACCGTGCAGCTTTCACTGTCGCCAACACTGGCTGCCAAATGGCTCGGCCCACGGTTGTCAGATTTTGTCAGCCAGCATCCCAATATAGAGGTTCATATCAACGCCACCCTGGTTCCTGTGGATTTCCATCACGAGCCCGCAGACCTCGCCATTCGTCATTACGATGGCCATGATCCGAGCCTTGAAAGCCAGCTGATGTACGCGGATGAAGTGCGGTTGTTCTGCTCACCTAATTATTTGAAAAAACACCCGCTAAACAAACCAGAAGATGTCGCCGGTGCCACCCTGCTCAACACCAGCATGCACCACCATTGGGAAGAATGGTTGGAACAGTTCACCACCCTGCCCGAGGTCAAACGCGATGCCATCCCCCGCATGCACTTCGACCAAGCCCTGCTCGCCATCGACGCCGCCCGCCGCGGCCAGGGCCTAACCCTGAGCAATGAAATCCTAACCTGCCCCGAAGCACAAAACGGAGAGCTGATAGAGCCTTTTGATTTGCGCCTGTCCTCGCGCAAAAGCTACTACCTCGTCCACCCCAAAAACCGCCCCCTGAGCAAGGCGAGTAAAGCGCTGAAAGACTGGTTGTTGGATCAGGTGGCGGGGTGAGGGATTTGGATCTATTGCTAAACTGTTCGAGCAATAAATTTGAACGTATCCTAATAACTGATCTTGTTTAGTTTCTGAGATCACCCATGCCAGATAAAAAGTCCACTATCATTTGCGCACACGCTTGAGGTGAATTGACCGTGGTATCAATCTCCATGTCGTAGAGTATATCTCTGTGTACAATATCGAACTGGGATTTGGCTAATCCAATTTTGCGATTTCCACGCTCGATCTCTCGTCTTTCCAATTCCGCCAAAGCACAATCAACTCTTATCATTGTGTGATCTATTTTGCTAAGGGTGCGGATAAATTCTGCGTCTGGTTCAGACCCGCCAAGCACAATATCAACAATCACATTATGCCCCGTGCTTGCCAATGCGATTACGGATTGAGCCATTGCACATTTAAGACGTGGAAAGTTAATGGAATTGGCACTAACAGACGGAGGTGTCATGTTCCAAAACATATCGAGAGTACAATGAAGATATATTTCCTTCGTATACAGTTGTAACTCTTTAGCGAGTGTGGATTTGCCAGAGCTAGAAGCTCCGTTAAGCACGATCACTATCCCCAATTCTCTCAAACCGTGTTTCCCGTATGTAATGCATTAAGGTGTTTCAACATGCGAAGAGGTTTCGAAAGTTCTTCTTTCATAGGTCGTATCAACCAACTACCCTCTTCAAAATACCCTATTTTTATCGTGACCATTCAAGAAAATCAAAAATGCACTCACTTTCAAGCAACTACAATAAAAAATCAATTACCCTAGCTTACACGTTTTGGCTATTAACAGGCCTCTTTGGTGTACATCGCTTTTATCTCAACGCGATTAGATCGGGGATTGTTCAGTTTCTAATTCTCGGAGTAAATTTTATTTTTTTCGCTTATGCGATTTACTACATAGCACAGCACTACCCTGAAAGTGATATTCCAGACAATGAAACCTATATGGAAAGCATTTTCTTTATTATTGGCTTTTTACTTCTCATCCAAATTACCTGGCTGATCATCGACCTTTTCTGGATCTATTTTACGATCCGCAAAGAAAAACAAAAACATGAGGACACTCTCAAACAAATAAAAGCATTTGAGTAACCGGATAGTCCACCAATGAATTCAGGAAAATACCCACAAAGCGAAATAGAGATTGATACCTATTTAAAGGATGGAGATGACTTCTATCGCTTTGATTACTTTGCCGGCAAATCAAAGACCCTGATTATATCGATGGAGCTATTGAGCTCACCATTGACGGCGTAAAGCTTATCACCGTGGAAATGTGGGATGATATAGATTGTCTCTTGGCCTTTATAGCCCAGGGCTTAGACGACCTATCAAAGGGCAAGGACTTTTCAACCAACTTCCCCGATCAGCCAATTAAGCTGAAATTCACGCAAAAATACGATAACAGAGTTCTTGTCTCTGTGAAGTGCATCGAAACAAAGAAGGTCATTGTCGATAAGGTCGATCTCATTGAAACCCTGAGAGGGCACATCAAGAACTTCTTAGCAGACTTAATTGATCGTGTACCGAGAAACCAAGACTGTTATTTATCGATTATCAATGACTTGGATAACATTGTTACTTCGAGATCCGATTAGAGAATGGTCGGAGTTTACTTTTCTGGTTCTGCTTACTTTCTGATAATCTCTCCCACATTCAGAGCCTTAAAATCTATATAAGCCTGCATCACAGCATCCCAATCCTTATTCACAGGAGTTTTAACTAAAGCTTCCTCTAGGGACTTCTTTCGAATTTCATGTTCACGGGTGACGCTCTCCAGATCCATTCTGATATGAGGTATAGGATTACTGATTTTGAGTTGCTCAATGCGCTCAGCCATGCCCGACATCAGTCGGTCGTGAAAGTCGTAAACTTCTATCAAAAAATCATCGAAGGAAAGTTTGAATTCTCCCTTATCCGCTGTCCAAAAGGGGATGCCATTCTCAGATTTTTCATCACAATTCCATCGGATATAAACATCATCTTGATAACGCCAAATCCAAATATCAGGCCCCATTTGTAAGTGGTTTGTCGGGAGCTGTCGATCGCCCCACCATCCGGTTGCATCCCAAAAAACATCTTCAAGGTCATCAAAACTTTCGTCTTCACCTTCTTCTGTAACGTCTTCAGAAGCATCGATAATAAGGTCGAATTTATTCCTGAGTGCTCCAAACCATTGATCCTGTGCGTCTCTTGTCGAAACAAAGGTATGAATTTCATCAGGAAGAGGTTGAAGAATAGTTGGCAGGATCTCGAGTAGATCCTCATACAAACGGATGACATTATAATCGACAAATGGGCTTGTCCGTTTATTGTCTGGATACTCTTTACACCAATACTCTTCAATTTCAGGAGTATAACGGAAAAGTTGCTCATCGCCGACATTCACATGGTAATAGGCATCTGTAAGCCCAAACCAATGTAATACAGGCTCGCCCTGATCAGAAAAGAGATCAATATCCTCAAAAAAATTTAGTGTAAAATCAAACAACGCCATAGATGAAGTTCGCTCTTGGAAACCAAAGATATATCAATGAATAGGTTTTGATATTATGATATGGGACTAACTCTCTGTGCAATGTTTTCGCACAGCATTTAAGGCTGAGAATTTGTGATTAACACCCTTTTGGATTTCTCCAGCTTTCTCTAGCTTTTTGACTACAGAGCCCAGTTGATCTTTTACGCGGCTGGTAATGGCAGATTTATCGCCTTTACAAAGATCAGGATTTTTAGCAAGAACGTTTACAATTTTTGCCCGATCCACCGCTGCAGTATCGAGAGTAAAAACACCACTTGCATTACAGAAAGATTTTGAGATTCCAGGCGAGCCATAGCGAATTTTGACAAGAACTTTATCCTCCCAAGTAATACCGCTTATCCATTGATATTTAGGTGCTCCAGTGGAGTGATAACGCAGCCAAAACCGATTTTCATCCCCCGAAGAACCTCCAAATGAACCATCATCCCGTACAGTAAAAGAGTATTGTAAGGCGATGTTCGATTTTTCCGGAGGGTTATTTCTTTTTGCGGTATGTACTGTGCCAGTAACGGTTCCATCCTGGTTTACCTTGCCTGTTATAGGCAGTAATTTGGGCCCTTTACAGCGGTTTTGCCCAACATATCCTGAAAAAGCTCCATTATCTTTGAGCCCTCCGGTATTAACCTTTGCATTCCCGGGAATGTCTCCCGCTTGTCCACTATGAATGAATGCAAATAGCGTGAATGAAACACAAAGCCCGATGATGCTTCTTGATATGATTTGTTTTCTCATTCCCTCCCCCTATTTTGGTAAATTAAGTCAATCCTTACACAAGTACTGGCAGCCTCATCTTTTTACCTATTGCAACCATAAGGAAAAGAACACCGATCTATCAAGAACAAAGTAAGCTTAGCCCATGCTTGATAATCTCTGTGTGGGATGATCATTGTCCCGTCTTTGTCTCTTCTCACATGCTTCTTTCGCTTTCAGTCACAATTTAAATCATCGCATTTTCAAGCAATTATCCCCAACACAACAATGAGGCAGCCAACTTGCACAGCGCCTTTACAAAAAGCGCTGTGCCGTGGAAGTATTAGCTCATTTGAAAGCCCGGAGTTGACTTGGAAAGGGCGGTTTCTTCTGCGTCCATGTCGTCGAGGATGCTCTCGAACATTGGGGTTGTCATGTAGCGCTCCCCAGTATCAGGGAGCATGCAGAGGATAACCGAGCCCGGTGCTGCATTTTGCGCAACGGCCATAGCCGTGCCAAAGGTTGCACCACCAGAAATTCCGGTCAAAATTCCTTCTTTTTGGGCGAGCTTTTGCGCCCAGGCTATGCTGTCTGGTCCAGTAATCGGCATGAGCTCATCATAGCCCTTGTTGTCCAGGGTTTCCTGTAACACGTAGGGGATAAAATCGGGGGTCCAGCCTTGGATTGGGTGAGGTTCAAACGCGCTGTGGCTTACTGCTGGAGATTGATGCGCACCGCGTTCTTGCGGTTGGCCGCTGCCAATCAATTGCGCATTGGCAGGCTCCGTCATGATGATTTTGGTGTCTGGCCGTTTTTTACGTAAGACACGGGCAACACCTGTGATGGTTCCGCCAGTACCATAACCGCTGACAAAGTAATCCAGTCTTTCGCCCTTAAAATCAGCCATAATTTCTTGTGCCGTGGTGCTTTCGTGGATGTCTGCATTGGCATCGGTCTCGAACTGACGCGCCAAAAACCAACCGTTAGCTTCGGCCAGTTCAACGGCTTTTTTATACATGCCAAAGCCTTTTTCCGCCCGTGGCGTCAAGACGACTTTCGCGCCAAAAACACGCATCAGCTTACGGCGTTCGATGGAAAAACTGTCCGCCATAGTCACAACAAGGGGATAGCCTTTTTGCGCGCACACCATCGCTAGGCCGATCCCGGTATTACCACTTGTGGCTTCGACCACGGTCTGTCCGGGTTTCAGGCTTCCATCGCGTTCGGCTGCTTCGATAATATTCAGCGCAAGGCGATCCTTGACCGAGCTGGCCGGGTTAAAGAACTCGGCTTTGACATAAATCTGCACGCCCTCTGGCGCAAGATTATTGATCCGAATACAAGGTGTATCGCCCACTGTATCCAATATGCTGTCAAACCGTCGTCCACGACCGCTCGTTTTTCTGATTTCTGATTTGTTATTCATGGCTTTATAATTCCTATTTGAAAATGCTTCACTATTCCCAAGAGCCCGTAAATCCCGATAACGCGGAACCCTGCGACGATATTATTCCCGAACACTACCCCATCGGCTTTTCCAAAGCTTGTCGAAAATCTGATTTTTCCCATTAAACCCAGTTTATGACTTCTTTAATTCTGGTTGTGTATAATTACTGGCAAGAAAACGTTCGAAGTGTTGATATAAATTCGAAAGGTGAGGCCTTTCAACGATGATTATCAAGCTTATATACGATAGGACGGGGTTCCTTAGCGTTCTATGTGCTTATGCACTTGTTCTTATTTCATCTTTGTTTGCTTCAGATATACGGGCAGAAGAGCCACCGACCCAACAACCAGCAATACAGCAGACAATTCCCTTCCTGACCTACCACATTGGCGAACCTTTTATTGTCAACACAGACGCAAGGCTTGGCCTTACTTATGAACTTGCGGACGTGTTGAGTAAACGCTCTGACGGGCGCTATAAATTTGAGGTAACCCAGTTACCAAGATTAGAGCTCAATAACCGCCTGAGGCAAGACCCAAAGGTTGTTATACCCTGGGTCAATCCGACCTGGTTTGGTGATACCAATCAAACGAAATACTTTTGGACTAAAGGGTATATGGAGGACAGCAATAGTATAATTTCCTCTCCCACTGATCCAATTGAATACACTGGTCCGAGCTCTCTCAAGGGCCTTACCGTTGCGGGACAAGAAGGTGCCAAGTGGGTCGGGTTGGATCCCTTGGTCGAAGACGGCAGTATTACACGTGTAGACACGACTAATTACTGGGAAACCATGCGCATGGTATTTTTTGAGAAAGTTGATGCAGCCCTGCTTCCCACCCCGATCGCCAAGTACCTCCTCGCCAAACGAAAACTTGCCGGGCGAATACATTTTTCCAGTGAACCCCACAGCCAGTTCTTACGGCACCTTCTCACCAAAGGTGATGAAAAAATTCATGCCTACCTTAAATCCCAAATCCCGTATTTACAAAACTCGAGAGAATGGAAATCTATTATGGCCCGCTATGGGCAGTGAGAAATATGGGCGTAGTGAGAAATTTAGGGACAGTAAGAATAGCAATGACTTCAGAGACTATTTGAGTACCACCCAATAAAGTTTGGGATCAAAAATACGCCTGTTAATCTACAAATTTAACAAGAGAAGATAATCTATTTTCATTCGGGGTAATGGTCACCTGTATATTGAATATCCTTATTTCTCATCTTGTACAAAATCCATATTAACAGCTTGTTTCCATTTAAAATCTCGGTCAGAGTGATCTCTCCACAGAATAAAATCCACTTCAACATCAGAGCCCTCGCCATGTCCAAAGCCGTTAAAAAGACCATCCTTACTTGTGCCGTTACCGGGAACTTGACCAAGCCAGAGCAGCATCCGGGGTTGCCGATTACACCCAAGCAGATTGCCGATGCAGCCCTTGGTGCGGCTGAAGCGGGGGCGGCGATTGTGCATTTGCATGTGCGTAATCTCAAAACGGGTAAGGGATCTATGGACTTTGATCTCTACGAAGAAATGGTTGGCCTGATCCGCCAGAAGAACAAGGATGTGATCTTGAACCTGACAACGGGTGAAGGCGGCCGCTTTGTGCCCTCTGACGATCAACCCAAGATCGCAGCCCAAGGCAGCACGCTCTGCCCGCCAGAATTGCGTGTTGCCCACGTTGAAAAGCTCAAGCCTGAGATCTGTACCTTGGATTTCAATACCATGTGGTCCGGGGAAGCGGTGGTGATCAACTCCCCGCGCAATGTTGAAATTATGGCCGAGCGCATCTATGCCGCAGGAACCAAGCCAGAGATCGAGCTGTTTGATGTTGGCGATCTCAATATGGCTCTGGATTTTCTGGGTAAAGGTATTCTCAAAGGCCCTGTCATGATGCAAATCGTGATGGGGGTGCGTTATGGCATCCTGCCCAACCCGCAGAGCCTGATGTATCTGGCCTCCCAACTGCCAAAAGA
The DNA here is from genome assembly GCA_913060675.1 of uncultured Rhodospirillales bacterium. GTDB lineage: Bacteria > Pseudomonadota > Alphaproteobacteria > Kiloniellales > Kiloniellaceae > Kiloniella. The sequence goes on along the minus strand of CAJXUS010000023.1, from coordinate 743 downwards.
TACCGTCTGGGCCGCCTTTGGCATTGGCCGTCACGAGTTCCCGATCCTGGCACAGTCATTCCTTCTCGGTGGCCATGTCCGTGTCGGCATGGAAGACAACCTGCAAATCCGCAAAGGGGAGCTGTGCCGTGATAATACCCAACTGGTGGAAAAAGCCGCTGATATTGTTGACCACCTCGGCGGGGCGCTCGCAACGCCTGATGATGCACGGAAAATCTTGGGACTTTAAGAGAATAATGTTTGGTTGACAGTAAGAGGATAAAGACAAGTAAAAATGTCTCAAATTAATGGACCCGATTTCTCTATTTTATTAGCAGCTATAGAGAGCAATTACTTTAAGGCTGATGACTATGATGCTTGGGCGACCGAATTAATCCAAGGTTCTATCACGCCGAGTGAATGGATGTGTAAACTGGCCGTTGGCGCCCCCCGAGAACAAGTTGTCTCTTATCTTTACCAAGCATCAATCGTGACACGACAACTAAATACTATTGGGCATGACGAAATAGTACTGGGGTTTTACCTTTTGCGATATGAAAAAGGAGAGCTATCCTTATCAGAACTCTTGAAAGAGGCCTTTGATCTTTCTGACAGCTCAGACAGTCTCGAATTCACACCGGAAGATGTGGCTATCTATTTAAAAAGAAACTCATTTCAAGAAAAGAACGAGAAAGTATTCTTACAAGACTGTAGTGCCCCCATTTTAGCAAGCCTGTTTTAAGATAGTCCTCTTCTGCTGTTTT
>CAJXUS010000022.1 GCA_913060675.1 uncultured Rhodospirillales bacterium | reverse complement strand
TACGAGATCAGCCTCGGTCTCGTGGGCTCGGAGATGTGTATAAGAGACAGGAATACGCGAACGTAGAACTATGCTGGGACTGACCCAACAACAACTTGCTGATCTTATTGGCGTAACCTACCAACAAGCACATAAATACGAACGCGGCATCAATCGGGTGTCTGCGGGAAGATTGTATGAAATATCTCAGGTGCTCGGTATTGAAATAAGTTTCTTCTACGAAGGCCTGGATAAAGTTGAAGATGAAATGACAGAAAGGCAGAGAATGTGCCTGGACATCGCGAGAAATTTTTCACGAATTAAAAACGAAAAATATCAAGATGCATTAAGCATGTTATGCCGCGTGCTCTCTGATAAGGCCGAGAAAGAACCTGATCCGATTTAAAATAATCTCAGATTTCAATCCTGTTTTTACAAATATCCAACTAACCGACATTGAAGGTAAGTATACCTAGCGCTTCAACACACCTAAACGCTCACCCGTATTCTCCTTACTCGCTAGCGTCCGCCACCAAGGCTCCATCTCAAGGTACCAATCCAGGGTTTGGGAAAGGCCATCGCTAAAGGAAATACGGGGACTCCAACCTGTTTGCTTCCTTACCTTTGTTGCGTCCAAAGCATATCTTAAATCATGACCCGGCCTATCTTCGACCTTTGTAATCAAACGATCGTGTAAACCACGATCGGGATAACGCTGATCCAACAAGCGACAGATTTCCTCAACCACAGTTTTATTGCTTCGCTCTTCACCTGACCCAATTAAATAAGTCTCACCGACCACACCTTTTTCAATAACGGCCAACAACGCAGTGACATGATCGCTCACATGGATCCATTCGCGAACCTGTTCGCCATTGCCATATAAAGGCAGCGGTTTTTGATCTAAAGCCGCCAGTATCATTAAAGGGATCAATTTCTCAGGAAATTGCCAGGGGCCATAGTTGTTACCACAATTTGTGATAATTGCGGGTAACCCGTAAGTGTGCGCCCAAGCCTTCACAAGATGATCAGAAGCCGCTTTGGTTGCCGAATAGGGAGAACGGGGATTGTAGGGAGTTTCCTCAGAAAACACCCCTTCATGGCCAAGGGAGCCGTAAACCTCATCGGTAGAAATATGAAGGAAACGAAAATCATCATCCTTCCCGCGCACTTCCCAATTACTCAATGCAGCCTGAAGGAGATTAAACGTACCAACGATATTACTTTGAACAAAATTACCAGGTCCATCGATAGACCGATCAACATGACTTTCTGCTGCACAATGAATAATACAATCTGGTTTTGCGCTCGTTACAGCGGCAAGAACGGCTTCGGCATTTTCAAGAGCAATTTTTTCAATAATGGCGGCGTTACTGTTTTTGATCCGCCTCAAATCAGCGGCATAAGTCATCTTATCAAGAACAGTAATTCGAGCTGGCTGTAGCATTTCAAGAGATCGAACAATTTCAGAACCAATAAAACCAGCTCCGCCAGTGATCAGAACGCTCTTTCCTTGCCAAAATCCGGTCATACGCCTCTAACTTTCCATCGATTAAACTTAACCCAGTTTAGTTTAGAGGTATTTCAGAAGTATTTTTTCGCGATCATTTTTCACGAACAAAAACGAGAACCCGAAAGACCATCTCAACCAATTTCGAGATATTCTTCTTCATCAGCCACATATTCACTCGCAGACATGGATGATATGTCCACGATTCGACAAAGCCTACGATGGAGAATTTCAATTGATACCGGTTTCGCAAGCACATCGCTTACACCAGATTGTATCGCCTCCATCACTCTCTCATATTCCGTGTGTCCCGTTAAAAGAATAATTGGAACCCGGCTAAAATAACCACCTTCTCGGCGCAACTCGCGCGTGAAGCTCAAGCCATTAACTGGATTCATTTCCCAGTCCGTAATAATGATATCAGGTTGCATATGTAAAAGCTCGGCTCTCGCGGCCTTTACACTGCTAAGATACTGGACTCTCGTAATCCCCATGGTAACGAATATCGTCTTAACAATGCGAAGCATATGCACACTATCATCGACAACCATGATATTTAATGATGAGAGATCGTAAGCTGGCAACTCTTCCCCACAACACGAAAAATATTCCTGAAAAACAATCCGGCCTTAATTTAACACCGAATTAACCATCTTATATAGCCTAACAGTGGATTAAACCAAAAGGACAAATATCCTAACTGTCCCATAAGAGGATAAGAAAAGTAATCCTGCTAACGTGCGTCCCATGTTCGATATTGTGCGATTTAGTCTCTCACCCTTAAAAGAGTAATCTTTTCTTGATAGAGAATCGCTTTTTACCAACATCCCTAGCTAGGCAAAACCACAAACCTTAGAGTGTAACGCAGAATATTCTTGATAAATTATTGAGATTTAAAATTGCTAAAGATATAGAGAATCCAATGTTCTAGACTTTAGAATCAAAAAACCCGGCTTTAGGCCCGTTTTTTTCAAAATGGTGCACCCGTCAGGACTCGAACCTGAAACCTCTTGATTCGTAGTTCGAAACTAATTCAATGATATCAACGCCGTTAGACACAATTCCCCCTTTGTTCACCCTGTTATGAATCAATGACTTACTATTCAACTGACTAACAAATTGTTGCATTATTTAAGCCCCTCAAATCCAACGGCATCATAAGCTTCAGGATTATCGTAACCAAAACTATTGAACCCCTTCCTTATTTGCAGGCATTCGACGTTTGGGATTTAATAACTTCTACGAATACATTTAGGAGCTCTAATGTTCGAACAAGTATTGATGGTCTGGGATGTCAATGACGGACCTTTAACAGGTATTGCCTTGTATAAGGGTGCGCCCCACTACTTTACACGCGAATTTGATGAATCCATAGATGAGTACCCTGATTTCTTTGAACTTCACCCTATAAGTGATGATTTTTTGAAACTCGCAGAATTAAACATGAATATTTTTCGAAAATGGGTAAGCGAGTTTCACAATGGATATACAACATTAAAAACTCACCCGAACTATGGTGATAAAAATACTGAATACAATAGAATCCGAAGATTACTTGATGACGCTATTGGGAAATTGGAACCTCTGGAAAATAAGTTTTTCTCAGAATTTAAAAAATCGCCTGCTCATGATGACTTACCACAATGGGACAATTTATCCGCCACTTGGACACCAAGGAAAGTTGATGAATAAACAAAACACCCTCCTTAAACGGCAATCCAGTTCCGAAAAGGCACTTGATTCGAAATCAAAGACTTTTCCAATAAAATCAATGCCGTTAGCCACTGAATAACTAGAAATTAGTCAAAAACAGCACAAAAGTGTCTAACGCCAAAATCAATAATGGCGTCGCCTATAACACTTAAAACGTTGATATATAAGGGGAGGATTGGTGCACCCGTCAGGACTCGAACCTGAAACCTCTTGATTCGTAGTCAAGTGCTCTATCCAATTGAGCTACGGGTGCATTCCAAAATGTCTTCAGAGTAGATCCCTGAAAACGAGGCGGAAGTTACTCCGGGTTATGAAAGTACGCAAGCATAAAATTGAATATTTTGATTTTTTTTTATTCTTACCTCCAACTATCAATTCCATGGTTGGAAAACTCTTGTCCCTCGGACTCCGTTCAAGTAGTATCTGCCCTTAGTATTTTGGGGGGTTGGTCAACTTTTCTACCTTACGGGGCGTTTTTCCCTGATCTTTAAGTAGATATTTTATAAGGTTTTCTTGGCTGGCCACAATCAACAGTGCGGACTTTTCTATGGGATCCATGAAATCCTCTGTTTTGCGTAACACCGTTTCTGTCTTAGCGACGGTAATGTTCTTGAGCGGCTGCTCTTTCACCGAAGAAGCCTTATGGCCTTCTATCGTTGGAGAAGACACGCCAGAAGAAACAGCTACAGCAGCTGCAGCAGCAGCCGTTGTTCCAGACACAATCACGTCTTCGTCTGAGCTGCCATCTGGCTTGCCGTTACTTGGATCAACAATCTTCGAATCTCCTGGTGTATCACCGGGACAACCAACAGGTACTCATGTTGGTAAAAAAGTCGAAGAGCTTAGAGGCGATCTTTCTCGCCTTCAGGCCCGTCTGATCCATCACAATAACAATCTGCAAACACAGCGTAATAATGCACGCAGTAGTGCGGGCACCTATCACTCTATCATTGCGGCTATGAACACCCGACTTCAAGTCGGCACCACTCCGGGTAACCCCCAGATGGTAAATGGCTGGAATAAAGCTCAACAAGAACTTGAACTGGTTGGCGCAAGCATTACTAACCTGAACAGTTTGTCTAACGAATCAGCCGCGACATCTGCTCTTGCAGCATTTGTTCTTGATTCTGCTGGCGCAACGTATGAATTGCGCGGTGCTCTTGATGAAGATCACAGACAGCTTTCTGTTTTAGAAGATGAAGCCAATCAGACCGTTGTTATTCTTGATCGCCTAATGAACGAGCTGACAGAAGATATTGCACGGACACAGAATTACTTCTCTGCTGAACGTACGAATCTGACTGCTCTTCAAGTTGCGGTGGACAACGGCGAATTCATTGGTGGCAATTTAGGCAATCGGACCTTCGGTATTCCAGTACCTCCCCCACCGGGCGGACCTGCCGGTCTTGTCGGACGTCAGCCTCCTTTGGCGATCATTCGCTTTGACCAACCGAACGTCAATTATGAACAGGCCCTCTTTACCGCCGTCAGTCGTGCACTTGACCGTCGTCCAAGCTCAGCTTTTGACCTCGTAACAGTGGCGCCTGCACGCGGAAACTCTGCTGAAATTGCGCTTGCAACCAGCAAATCCCGCAAATACGGCGAAGATGTAATGCGCTCCCTTACGAAGCTCGGCCTTCCTGCTTCGCACGTTTCGCTGTCATCGACCAATAATCCAGGTGCTCAGGTACCTGAGGTTCACGTTTACCTAAGGTAAATGGGAAAAATTCAAAAAAAGCGGCGCCCAGTGCGCCGCTTTTTTTATGCCTATTTTCTTGCTCTACCTTAGCGTCAGGACTTATTTCACTCCCTGATTACCAAGTTGGTTATCAAAATCCGACAACAGCACCATCACTCCGAGGATCCGTCGCCCCCTCAAGACGACCATCAGGATGTCGAACAATCGCCCCTGCATGCCCCATTTCTTCTGAAAAATCTTCAAGAACCCTTAGATCATGCCCCGCTTGACGCATTTCAGTGATGACCTTTTCATCAAAACGTCCTTCAACTTGGACATCTGAAAAGTCAGCCCTCTCACAGCGACCAACGAACCAACGCGGAGCCGTAATTGAAGCCTGAAGGCCCTGGCCAAACATGGCATAACGACTAAATAAGGCAGACAAGGTCTGAGGTTGCCCATCTCCTCCCATGCAGCCGTAAGTCATCACCCGGCCATCATTTAATATAGCCATCGCAGGGTTTAGCGTGTGGAAAGGCTGCCGGCCCGGCGCTATTGCTCTTGGATCAGACAACTTAAGAGAAAAACTGCTCCCTCGATTTTGCTGAATTATTCCAGTCTCGGGCAACACAACGCCGGAACCAAAAGGCTTGTAAGTACTCTGAATGAGACTAACAGACCGCCCTTGACCATCCATAACACCTAACCAAATCGTATCACCGTCTTGTCGATCCAGGGGCCAAGGCAGGGCCTTGTCCTTATCAATATTCTCTAACCGCGCGAGGAGATCACTATCGGTTAAATAGGATTCTGCATTTTGTGCCATCCTCTCCGGAGCCGCGATTTCACGGTCCCGGACGAGGTGTGCCTGTTTTGTGATCTCCACCATTGCATGCAGATAATCGAATCCGTCAGCTTCTGAAATACCCAAGCGATCAAACATCGAGAGAATCATCAAGGTGGTTAACCCCTGAGTCGGCGGAGGAAGATTATAGACTGTTCCACACGATAGCCGACTGCTCAGAGGTTTTACTTCTTTTGCCTGGTAGGCATTGTAATCACTTAGTACGACCGAAGAATCCAATTTTGCGAGATCAGCACATATGCTTTTGGCAATATCACCTGTGTAATAATCTCTTAATCCCGCCTTACTCATTCTTTTGAGTGTTTCAGCCAATGCAGGTTGAACCTGACGCGCACCCGCTTTGGAGACGATTCCATCTCCATTTAAGTAAACATCTGTGAAGCCGGGTTGTTTTGAGACAACTGGTTTACGTTTACTCAAAGAAGCAACATGACCTGACGTAAGGGCGAATCCTTTTTCTGCATAATAAACTGCTTCTTCAAGCAACCGTTTCAGCGAAAGCCTTCCTCCCCAAGTATCCGATTTGGACAGAGCCAAATGCCAACCACCAACGGTACCAGCCACAGTATTTGCTGAAAGAGGTCCATCTTTCGGCATTTCAGTATGTCCGCGTTCATGAAAAAATTCTGGCGTTGCTTTCGCCCCGGCACGTCCACAGGCCTCAATTGCAACTGGCAATTTTCCCGGCTCATGAATGAGCCAGAATGCATCCCCACCAATGCCATTCATGTGGGGATAGACAACAGCGATCGTTGCAGCCATTGCCACCGCGGCCTCAATTGCATTTCCGCCGTCTCTAAGAATTGAGAGCCCTGTTTGAGATGCAAGATGGTGTGGTGACGTAACCATCCCCCGGTAACTTTGAGGAGAATTGAGCATAAAAGATTCCGTTTACTATTCACTAAGAGGCCAAGATTAGTTGACCCGACGGATAAAATGCTTCAGAGCACCCACATCTATCGCGATCTTACTATTTATCTGAACCGTATATTCGGTGAGGAAATCAGTATACACATATTTGGTCCAACCAATCAAAGGCTGGCCATTTCAAGATTGCAGATGACATTTTATTCTTAGATTACAAATTGAAAGCAAAGCTGTGTCGCCGGAACTCCTGCCCTATATCGCCATAATTCTTTTTTTAGCGAGCCTCATTCAAGGCGCAGTTGGATTCGCATTTGGTCTTTTTGCGCTGACATTTTTAACCCTACTTGGTATCGATCTAACAGTAACAGTCCCACTTTTATTGGCCTCGGGCCTAGCTCAACTCCTGGTCGGGGTATATAAATTACGAGAACATATTCAATATGAGCCCTTAATTAAGGGCTCAGCTATTAGATACATCACACTGCCTCTTGGAATTATTACCCTTGGCTACATAAGCGATACAGTTGAAAAATCAGCGATTGAGCAGCTCGTTGGATTCCTGATTTTAGCTATAGTCGTTGTTCAATTAGCAGTTCGGCCTTCTCCTAAAGAAAAGCTCCACCCTTTCTGGTCCTTCCTCGCGTTTTCAACAAGCGGCTATTGCGCAGGATTAATCGCGGTTGGAGGTCCTCCAATCGTGCTGTGGGTCATGGCGCACAATTGGACCAATCGGCAAATACGAAGCTTCCTATTCGCCAGTTTTTTAGCAAGCGCACCAATAAATGCAGCCGTACTCTATTTCGTACTCGGCGATAGCATCTTTACACCCATGCTATACGGATTAGCATTTTCACCACTCATCGCTTTTGGCTCGCACCTTGGCGTCAAGCTAGGTCATGCCTTCTCTCCTGAACGATTAAGAACCATTGCTTTTTTTATATTGGCTCTAAGTTCAGGTGCATCGATTGGCGCCCCTTTGTTACATTAAAACATATGTGAAATTACTCGGCAGAATAACAATCCTGTTTCTAAAGGTTGAGATTTTCTGTCAGTTCTGCTTTATTCCGGCATCATCCAAAATTGGAGTCGCGTATCGTGTCCGAACAACAAAAAACATTCCCGGTTTCCTGGGAACAATTGCACCGTGATGCAAAAGCCCTTTCTTGGCGCCTTATGAGCCAGGGGCCTTTCAAAGGAATTCTTGCCGTCACCCGTGGTGGTCTCGTCCCGGCAGCAATCATTGCCCGTGAACTTGATATTCGCCTAATCGACACCGTTTGTATTGTCAGCTACTCAAGCAGCAACAAACAAGGCGAGCTACAAGTCCTCAAAGAAGCCCCAAAAGAGAGCAAAGGCTGGCTGATTGTTGACGACCTCGTTGATACTGGCAAAACAGCCCGTGCTGTACGTGAAATGATGCCAGATGCACATTTTGCAACTTTATATGCAAAACCTGCCGGCAAAGATATTGTTGATAGCTTTATCACTGAAGTCAGTCAGGATACCTGGATTTATTTCCCATGGGATCTCGCATTACAGACAGTACCACCCCTCGTTCAAGGCAAATACGACTAAGCTCTACCTTAGAGAATACCGGCTCTACCGGCTGATGGGCAAATTATCTATCAGTCGGGTATTGCCCATCCATGCCGCAACAAATACCCGACTACATAACCGCTCTTCTTGTGACGCGTTTTCGTTTATGAGAGTAAGATCTTCCTCAGATCTTATTTCGAGATAGTCGATTTTATCAAAACCAGCATCAAGAATAAATGTTCGTCCCCACTCAAGGACGTGATCAATGGCTTCCCCCTGAATAATGAGATCAGCTATCGCGTTTTCAACTTTAAAAAGGGTTGGGGCAATCTTTCGCTGTTGCTCACTTAACCGTCTGTTTCGGGAAGACAGTGCAAGATTATCTTCTTCTCTAACGGTTGGAACCCCGATGACATCGACCTCCAGATCAAGGTCTCTGGCAACACGCTGAATTAAAAGATACTGCTGAAAATCCTTCTGGCCGAAATAAGCCCTATTGGGACTAATTTGTATCAAAAGTTTGGACACGACCGTGGTTACACCATCCATATGTCCCGGACGCGAAGCCCCGCAAAGGCAATCTTGCATATCGGCAACAGATACAGTCGTACTGTAATTGTCAGGATATATCTCTTCGACCTGCGGTAAGTAGACAGCGTCTACTCCCGCCGTTTTCAGCTTTCGAAGATCCTCATCTGTATCAATTGGGTAGGTTTCAAGGTCAGCTTTATTATCAAACTGTCGGGGATTTATAAAGATTGTTGCGACGACACGGTCATTATCTTTGTTTGCCGCTTCAACAAGTGCCAAGTGCCCTTCGTGCAAAGCACCCATTGTCATAACGACGCCAAGCTCTTCGCTACTCTCTTTCCAGCCACCAACAAGGGATCTTAAATCCCGTTTTGATTTAACGATAATCATTTACTGTCCCTTTTGAGCAACCTTCAGAGCTCGAGCCTTAGAGCCAGACCTTATAAACAATGCCGAACGCACAGACAATTGGTTTGGCAGAGCAGGTTAACAAAGCTCATATTGCATCGCAACAATTCACATATTTTGAAATAGGGCACATCATTCAAACATCCTTTAAACGCATTGCTGTCTATCGATTCCCACCCTGCTCAATTGTTGACATACATCCACATACCGATGGCAAATAAAGGCTAAAAAGACTGACCACGAGCCAGAAGTGCTGGCTTTCCTAGTTTAACTCCCCTTTCAATTACGATGTGATTAAAAGGTCTAGCTTGCAGCCAGCCCCGATATAGCTAGACTGCGCCCAAACATATTCATGACGATAACAAGGGTACACCCATGAGCGCTGCTCTCGATCTTAAAGAACGTCCGACCATTCGCTTGAGACCAAAAGCTCAAAAACGTCTTCTTAATGGTTATCCCTGGGTCTTTTCAAATGAGATCGAAGTCACAGCCGAAACCAAACAATTGGGCGCTGGAATTGTTGTCCGAATTGAAGCTCATGATGGACAGCCCCTAGGGACAGCAATTTATAACCGCCTACCTTTAATTTCTGCACGAATGCTCAGCTCAAGTGCCAAGACAATAATCGACGAAGAGTTCTTCGTTACTCTTTTAAAGAGAGCACTTACACTTCGCGAAACGTTGTTTAACGTTCCCTATTACCGTCTAATCCATGCCGAAGCAGACGGTATCCCAGGAACGATTATCGACAGGTATGGCGATACGCTCGTGCTGCAAATCAATACCGCAGGCATGGAAAACCTACTCCCTGCCTTACTCTCGGCCCTTGATAAAATTCTAGATCCTAAAACCGTCGTGTTACGAAACGATACCCCCTCACGGTTACTCGAGGGCTTGGAATGTTACGATAAGGTGGTCAAAGGCGAACTGAACGGCCCAATCAAAGTCATAGAACACGGCGCAACGTTCTTTGCAGAGCTTCAAGAAGGTCAAAAAACGGGCTGGTTCTTTGATCAGCGCGACAACCGAAAACTCGCCGCAAGCTTTGCTAAAGACGCCAGCGTCCTTGATTGTTATTCTTTTGCCGGCGGCTTTACTGTCCAATCTGCTCTGGCAGGCGCAAAGTCAGTCATGACTGTTGATCGCAGCCAATCAGCACTAGATCTTGCCTCGATGGCAGCTACAGAGAATGGCGTTGCAGACAAATGTGAATTTGTTAAAGCAGAAGTCTTCACGCACTTAGAAAAGCTAGCAAAACACAACCAAACTTTTGATCTCGTCATTGTCGATCCTCCTGCCTTTGTGAAAAACAAAAAAGATCTAAACCAAGGCGCAAAAGGTTATCGCAAACTTGCCCGCTTGGCCGCACAATTGGTCAAACCTGGAGGCTATCTCGTCGCCGCATCTTGTTCTCATCATATGGATATTGATAATTTTGCAGAACAAATGCGCAAAGGCCTGCTCGATGCCAATCGCCGCTCACGTCTACTCTACACCCGCGGCGCAGGCCCAGATCATCCGGTGCACCCTTTCTTGCCCGAATCAGAGTACCTAAAGCTTCAGCTTTATACCCTGGACTAGTAAATATGCCCATCAAGGTAGATTTTCTCAGAAACCATCCTGATTGCATCGAGGCCTGTACCAATTGGGAATACACCACATGGGGAAAAGATTACGGTTGGACAAGAGAGCGCGTCATGGCAGGTTATAAAAGCATGACGAGGAAAGAGAACACTGAGCAAGCTTTCGTTGCTCTATCAAAGAATAAACCTGTAGGGACGGTGCTTTTGATCGAGAACGATCATGAAAACTACAAACAGTACCGCCCCTGGCTGGCTGCTCTCTATGTCGACCCTGATTATCGGCGTAAAGGTATTGCCAGAAAACTTGTAACCACGGTTAAGGACTTCGCCCACAGTCGCGGTGAAGATCAATTGTTTCTCTACACAGCGTCCCCTAATATATACTCAGAGATGGGGTGGCAGATAATCGAAACTTTTGAAGAGGACAACTCTCAGAGGTTTTTAATGAACACCAAACTTGCAGTACATTGTGGCTAGCCGAATACCTGGAATTTTTCACCAGTAGCACCTGATTTAATAGGTAATTCCAGGCAAAAACATGCGCCGCCAAGCTCAGAGACATCCAGCCAAATATCCCCACCATGTGCACGCATAAGATCACGTGTAATCGCGAGACCAAGACCCGAGCCATCTTTACGCGTTGAGCCTTTAAAGGGCTTGAAAAGGTTATTTCGAATTTCGGGGGGAATTCCGGGCCCATCGTCAGCGATAGAGACGATGAAACAATCGAGTTCGTTCTGAAGACGAATTTCCACCGTAGAGGCCCCTGCTTGCTCTGCGTTGCGTGCAAGGTTTTCAAACACTCTATAGAGTTGCTCCCAGTCCCCGGATATCAGTGTTCCTGGTGGAATATGGTTGATTACAGCTAAATCGACGCTTTCAGCGACATCAATCGTATCCGCGACTTCTCCTGTAAGCTCGTGGAGATCAAACTCCATAATGTCGAGCTGAGGTTTTCCTTCTTTGGAGAAGTTTAACATTTGACCACAGATGTGAACCGCTCGGTCAATTGCCGAAAGCAAGACAGGGGCGACTTCTCGCACTTCCGGGTCATCGCTGCGGTTTAGTCGATCAGAAATCAATCTGGCAGTTGCCAGTCCATTTCGTAAATCATGATTGATCTTTGCTGCAGCGGTCCCAATCGCAGCCAATCTTGTCTTTTGCCCAAGAGATTCCTGAAGAGACCCTTGCATAGAAGATAATTCTCTCTCGGCGACACCAACCTCGTCGGTACGCTTAGACGGCTTAATCACCCGGGTGACATCTTCTGGTGCATCCCTAAAGGTAATCATATTTCGGGTAATACGCCTTAGGGGTTGGACCAAGAGTCTATGCAGACTGACAAACACTAACGCTGCCGTCATCAGGGCGATCCCCAGTGACAAGGCGAGAATACGCCAGGAATAATCAAACATATCCATACGTAACGGAGCTTCACTCATAACCACTTCGACAAGAACGTCCTTGTTCTTTGGCGAAGGTCCAATCACACGCAAGATACGGTGTCGAGACTGGGCCAAAGCGACAAATGCATCCTTTATCAACCCAAAGAAGCTTTCTTCGCGTAGATCATAGGTCGCATCTACTTCAACGTCTGCACCGCTCATGAGCATCAACTTGCCCTGCCCCGGTCGCTTTAACACCACTGTAAGCGCGTTTACGTGGCTCAACAGCTCCTTTTCGAGATCCTCACTGACCATCATGTCATCAGTTGCATCAAGAGCGAGAATTGCCAAGTGAGCGTCGGCCAAGTGCTCTTGCAAATAAACCAACCGAAAACGGCCAATGGAAGGTGCAAAAATCAAAATTTCAGCAAGCAGTACAAAAATTGCCGTCAGGATAAGTAATTTTGCTGAAAGGCTTGTCACAAAGGGGGGTAACTGGAGTTTTGAAGGCATTAATCAACTATATCACAAAGGAATCATTTACAAAATTGGCGGGTAATTTGGATAGCCTCACCCAAACTTTGAGAGAAACCGGACGATCATTTTCACCCGATCACTGAAAAGAGATTCGGTATAATAACTCCCAGCGACCCTTTTACTCACTTCCGACAGTGTCGGGTATGGCGCAATAACATTGGCCATATCGCCAATTTTCATGCTCTTCGAAATCGCCAATCCCCAAGGTAAAATTAGTTCCCCAGCCTGTAAGCCAACAATTGACGCTCCAAGAATTTTACCTTTTTTACCAACAATAACTTTCACCAAACCTTCGGTTCGCCTTTCGGCACGTGCGCGATCGTTGTCCGCATAGGCCCAGGTCAGAACGCGGTGTTCAGCACCTTGCTTCTTAGCATCGTCTTCGGACATACCAACCTGAGCGAGTTCAGGGTCGGTATAGGTAACCCACGGTACCGAACTATGAGAAACCTTCGCAGGTAATCGAAAAAGGGCATTTCGAATAATGATCCCGGCGTCATATGCCGCCATATGTGTAAACTGATAACCACCAGTGGCATCTCCGGCGGCATAGATCTTCTTGTTCGAGGTCCGCAGTCTCTGATCAACTGTTATACCTTGACGCTCATAGTCAACACCCGCAGCTTCAAGATTGAGACCTTCAATATTTGGCGTACGACCCGCGGCCAACAAGAGATGACTGCCTTCCAGCTCTTTATCTTCCCCGCCTTGTTCAACAATCAAAGTAATCCCACTTGAAGACTTCCGCACTGAAAGCACCTTTGTACTTTCCATGATGGCCAAGCCATCATCCTTCAGGCGCGCTTTAACAACGGCAACAAGGTCTGGATCATCTTTTGGCATAATCGTTGCCATCTCAACAATAGTGACCTCGCTTCCCAAATTATGAAAAGCTTGTCCCAGTTCACACCCTATCGGGCCGCCACCGACAACGATTAATTTTTTAGGTAAATCCGTTAGGTCAAACACCGACTCGTTTGTCAGATAAGGTACATCATCAAGCCCTTTTATCGGGGGAAGCATTGCGCGTGAGCCCGTCGCGATGACAAACCGGCGTGCTTGAATGGTTTGATCCCCAGCCTTAATCGTTTTGGCATCTAGGAATTCACCACGCGCCTGTATTACTTTCACGCCGAGAGATTCGAACCTTTCTACGGAATCGTGCGGTTCAATTTCGGCAATAACATCTTTCACATGATCATGTACGGCTTGGAAATCCACCTTGGGTGCCTTGTAGTGAACCCCGAAATCACTTGCCTTCTTCCAAAGACGTGCTGCTTTCCCTGCTGTTAAAAGAGCCTTAGATGGCACACAGCCATAGTTGAGACAGTCGCCCCCCATTTTACCTGATTCGATCAGAACCGTATCAGCTCCCATTTGAACAGCGCCTGCAGCGATGGATAAACCGGCAGAGCCAGCCCCAATAACGCAAATATCAGTCTTAATCATGCCCAAACCCCGGCCAATAGAGAATTCACGTACTTAGATGTATCGAAAACAATAAACGCCCGACGTTCAAGTTCTCGCACCTATTTCGAAATTATGTTTTCTTTTCTTTGCAGATTTTTTTGTAGGCAACCGGAATAAGCGATAGCAAAGCCAACCCAAGGATGGGAAGAAGGATTTCCGGTTTTAAAATTATACCAAGATCAGGAGTTCCCCCAGATCTAAATAAAGCATCCAGTCCGTTGCCAACACTGGCATAGACAAATGTGCCTGGAATAATCCCAACAAATGTAGCGACAACGTAATTCCGTAGAGATACTCCGACAAATGCAGGGACCAGATTAACCAGCCAAAAGGGAAACAATGGCACGAGACGCAGTACGAGAAGATAACTCAATTCATTCTCGTGAAAGCCGGCTTCCATCGTTCGTAAATACCCTTTCGCCCTTTCATGAAAGAAATCGCGAAAAGCTGTCTTGGCAGCGAGGAATACAAGGGTAGAGCCAACAGTAGCAGCGACGATGGCATAGCTGCCCCCAAACCAGGTCCCGAACAAAAAACCACCTGCTATTGTCAAAAACGACCCGCCCGGGATCGAAAAAGCAATGGCCACAGCATAGAGGCCGAGAAAAGCGAGAACCGCGACAAAGCCTCTTTCTCGGACGAATCCGTCTAATGTTTCTCGGTTTTCCTGCAAGGCATCGAAGCTCAGGAATCGATGCCAACCCAATACATAAACCGCGCCTAAGCCCACAACTAATAAAAGAAGGGGAAGCATGCGTTTGAGCATGGAAGCTTGTACCTTATCTTTAGTAGATGGATCTTTATTAGATGGTGCGGTCATCGTGTCATCAGTATTTATCATGAACATATAGTTTTGTAGGAATAATAAAAAAACAAGTCTATCAAGCACTTCACACAGTGATGTGATCGAGCGAGAGCGATTAAAAGTACTATTTGCGTAGAATACACCTTCTTTAGGGTAAAAATCATAAATTAAGACTGTCACTTGTTACCGAACATTGATAAGAAGTGTCCAACGGTGGCTATAAAGAATCCGCTTTTATTTGTTTTGCCCTGACTCTTCAGAAAAAAACCTCTGATTTCTTATGGAATCCGTGGAATCTAGGTGACAGGCGTTGACAGATGCTCGGTGCCCGCTTATACACCCACCACTATTTTCAATAACCTTCCGGATAACGGAGAATTACAGTGAAGCGCACTTTTCAGCCGAGCGTACTGGTACGTAAACGCCGCCATGGCTTTCGCGCCCGTAAAGCTACAGTCGGCGGTCGCCGTGTCCTAGCTAACCGTCGCTCAAGAGGTCGTAAGCGTCTATCCGCTTAAGACTATGATACCCGAGATCGGAAAGCTCAAAAAGCGATCCGAATTTCTTCGGGTAGCAGCGACGCATAATAAATGGGTCACACCCGGCTTGATTCTTCAAGCCATGCGGCGTCAACCTGAAAGTTCCGATAACTCAGAGGAACTTCATAGGTCTGACGCCATTTGCATTGGTTTCACGGTAACCAAAAAAGTTGGTAATGCCGTCATAAGAAACCGGGTCAAACGTAGATTGCGCGCCGTTGCAGCCGAATTACTTTCCGAATATGGGAAAGCTGAACACGACTATGTATTGATAGGGCGGAAGACGACACTTTTTCGCCCTTATGAAGACTTAAAAAAAGATCTTATCCTTTCCCTACAACGGGTTAAAACGGATCGCAAAAAGACTTCAGGCAAACAAAAGCCTCAGGCATAAAACCAATAAAAAGGGAGAACACGATATTGAAAATATTAAGTGCACTCCTACTTGGTTTCGTAAAGCTGTACCAATATGGAATCTCTCCCTATACTCCCGCAAGCTGCCGGTACCACCCTACATGCTCCCAATACGCAAGCGAGGCGATTGTCACGCACGGTGCATTGCGGGGAGGTTGGTTAGCTTTAAAACGTCTTTCCCGCTGCCACCCTTGGGGTGGTCACGGCTTTGACCCTGTACCAGAACCATCTGGCTGCGATCATCATCATGATTGCCGAGCCACGAACAACCGTTGAGCCGATCACTGATGCAAAACGAAGATCAACGTAACATTGTTATAGCTGTTGTCCTGTCAGCAGTCATTCTCTTTGGGTGGACATTTGCGCAGGATTATTTCTTTCCGCCTTCACCAGAGCAAATTGCAGCAAGAGAAGCGGCCCAGCAACGAGCACAGACCCCGGCTTCGGCCAATTCTGACGGCAGTATTCCCGATTTGCCAGGCGGGACTGATAACCTGCTGAGTTTAATTGAAGGTCTGCCAAGAGATGAAGCCCTCGCAAATGGCAAGCGTATAACCATTGACACACCAACAGTGCGTGGATCGATCTCTCTAGCAGGAGGGCGTGTTGATGATCTGGTTCTAAAGAATTACCAAGAGACAATCGAAGAAGACAGCGCCAACGTTGTTCTTCTCTCTCCAGCTGGCACGAAAAATCCATACTACGCTGACTTTGGTTGGATTTCCAATGACCGAAGCTTGCCTCTCCCAAGTAATAAAACAGTTTGGGAAACAACGAATACAAACCTTACGCCAGACAGCCCAGTCACTTTAACCTGGAACAATGGGCAAGGGCTTTCATTCGAACGTACCCTGAAAATTGATGACGGCTACATGATTAACGTCACTCAACATGTCGTTAACTCATCTGGGAACACTGTCGACCTTGCGCCCTATAGCCGAGTATCGCGTATCGGGACTCCGGAAACTCTAGGCTATTATATCCTTCACGAAGGCCCTATTGGCGTTCTCGGTGGCAGCCTTACTGAAGTCGATTATTCAGATCTTCAAGATGACAAAGAAATCAAAATCCCCACGACTGGTGGTTGGATTGGGATAACCGATAAGTATTGGCTGACAGCTCTTATTCCTGACCAAACCAAATCAGCGAACACCCGATTCTTTTATAGTGGTAAAAACGGCCCTGACCGCTATCAAACTGATTACTTCTACAATGCTGAAACTGTTGAGCCAGGCCAGACAATAGAATTCACCAGCAACCTTTTTGCTGGTGCAAAGGAAGTCCCACTCATTGATGAATACAATGAGAAACTTGGCATACAAGACCTTGACCTCGCCGTTGATTTTGGCTGGTTCTACTATATCACCAAACCTTTCTTCTATGCCCTGCATTGGTTGACCAGTATTGTTGGCAACGTCGGTCTGTCAATTATGGCACTGACCGTTGTTATCAAAATGATCCTGTTCCCATTGGCAAACAAATCTTATGTTTCCATGGCCAAGATGAGAAAGCTTCAGCCTAAAATTGCGGTATTAAAAGAGAAGTTCGGCGAGGATCGTCAGAAACTAAATCAGGAAATGATGACCCTGTACAAGCAGGAAAAGGTCAATCCAATGGCTGGCTGTTTGCCAATCGTTGTTCAAATCCCGATCTTTTTCTCACTCTACAAGGTTCTTTTCGTAACACTCGAGATGCGACAAGCACCATTCTATGGCTGGGTTCATGACCTCTCGGTTCCAGATCCGACGTCCCTATTCAACGTTTTTGGCATTATGCCGTGGGGAATTCCAGAAGCAGATACACTTCTTGCCTTCTTAAATATTGGTATCTGGCCAGTACTCATGGGGATCTCAATGTTCTTGCAACAACAGTTGAACCCACAACCTGCCGATCCTATACAGGCTAAAGTATTCCTGTTTATGCCATTGTTCTTTACCTTCCTGCTTGGAACCTTCCCTGCCGGTCTGGTGATTTACTGGACATGGAACAACCTGCTTTCCCTTATCCAGCAGGCCGTAATCATGAAAAAAGCTGGCGTATCACTTGGACGCACACCCGCGCCGAGTAAGAGCTAGGTATCGGCGTATCCGAACCAAATAACAAAGGCCCTGATAGCTGACTATCAGGGCCTTTGCTTTATTTCTTGCTGTGTGTTGCCGCAAGGATTATTCATGTCCCGATAGATGAAGATCACCACGCCGTACAGGCCTCGGGACTACAGGAGAGACAAGTGACAGACGACGCCCCAACTTCAGGCATCACATTCGACAACCCAGGAGACGATCCCGTGTTGGTCGAAGCTGGCCGCCTACTTTTTGCCCAGTCTTGTGACTTCATCCTTGGCGCTACCAAAGATGAGCATATAGGTAATTTTGGCCTACCCGAAATCGCCTTTGCGGGTCGATCAAACGTTGGAAAATCCAGCCTTGTAAATGCTCTGACGGGCAGGAAAACATTAGCCCGAACCTCCAACACGCCGGGACGGACACGACAGCTCAACTTTTTTGACCTAGGCCAAAAACTCATGCTTGTTGATCTACCAGGTTACGGCTTCGCCCAAGCCTCCAAATCAGATATTGCTTACTGGACCAATCTGACTCGTAATTACCTACGTGGACGGGCTGAACTAAAACGCATATTTTTACTGATTGATTCTCGCCACGGCGCTAAAGATAGCGACAGGGAAATCATGGATGAACTCGACACCTGTGCCGTTTCCTATCAAGTCATAATGACTAAAACAGATAAAATTAAGCCGACAGAATTAGCTAAAGTTGAGAAAAGCCTCATTGCTGAGCTATCAAAACACCCCGCCTCACACCCCCAAGTCATCAAGACTTCTTCGGTTAAGGCAGATGGTATTTCTGAACTCAGAGCAAGTATCGCCGCACTTACAGAATCCTAACCCTGATGTATCCCGATAATTAACCAGGGCACTTATCCTGAGCTTTTAAGATGGATAGTTTCCTCAGGGTTTCTACTCTAAACAAATTTCGCTATAAGCTTGAGTTTAATCGTTAATCTATGAGGTTGATCACCTCGGCACTATAGTAGAACCAAAGCTTAAGAAAACACAAAGGTCGCCGACGATGACAACGAAACATGCTAAGGACCCAAGAAAGTGGCTGAGGACAGCCCAGACAATTTCCGAGGCCTTACCATTTATGCGCCGCTATTCTGGGCGTAAAGTTGTTATCAAATACGGTGGCCATGCCATGGGTAACTCAGAGCTTGCCGATAAATTTGCGCATGACATCGTTTTGCTTAAACAAGTAGGCATTAGCCCAATTGTGGTTCATGGTGGAGGTCCTCAGATTGGGGAAATGCTCAAGCGCCTAGCTGTAAACAGTGAGTTTGTTGACGGCCTTAGGGTGACCGATTCTGAAACCGTTGAGATTGTCGAAATGGTTCTCTCGGGTAAAATAAACAAAGGCATCACCGCTGCGATTAACAAGGCTGGTGGCACGGCGGTTGGCGTTTCAGGTAAAGATGGCAGCCTGATCAAAGCGCGCAAACTACAGAGAACAGTAAAAGACGAAGACTCTAATATTGAAAAGGTCTTGGACCTTGGCTTTGTTGGGGAACCAGATGTTATCAACCCTAGCTTCCTCGAAGAACTCGACAAGTCTGGAATGATTCCGGTGATCGCCCCAATCGGCTTTGGTCCTAACGGAGAAACCTACAATATCAATGCCGATACCGCAGCTGGCGCTATTGCCGCAGCGGTTGGCGCATCGCGTTTACTTCTCATGACTGATGTTGCAGGAGTCTTAGATAAAGAAGGCTCGCTGATTTCTGATATTACCGTTCAAAAAGCAAGTGATCTTAGAAAAGACGGAACCATTAGTGGGGGTATGATTCCTAAACTCGAGACCTGTATTGATGCCGTAAACGGCGGGGTCGATGCCGCAGTTATTCTCGACGGACGTGTAGCTCATTCTATGTTGCTTGAGATCTTCACTGATTGTGGTATCGGGACGCTTATTAAAAAGGATTGAGCCAACTCAACCCTTTTAACAAAGACACATACTTATACCAACGGCGCTTAATACTACCGATGACACTGAGGTTATTCCATATCGTTGTCGTCAAGATAGAGAGTTATCTGCCAGTCCAACTCTTTATCTGAAATCGGAATGTTTCCATCTTCATCAGGCTTGATAGATTGCTGTGGAGGAATACCTGCCAGCCTTAGCTGTACAAGGCTTGCAAGCTCCATGGAAAATCCAGCCTTCCAAACAAGCGCAACGACTGTTTTCGATGCCCGCGACAGAACCATTCTTCTCGCGATCTTCGCAGGTAAGTCAGCCTTCAATGCCAAGGAATAAATGGCAAATTCACGGTCCCCACAATGAAGTCGCGTGGTAATGCGATCTTCGGTCAATTTGCCAGCTCGATTTAATTTTTCAACTTCATCTTTGATTGCCTGTTCATCCTGTTCGCCCAGAACTTTGTCATCAAGTACGTCTTCAGCCGCCATTCTTTTTCGAACTTCGAGCCCAATGGCGGTTGAGACATCAGGATCAAGTCCCGGTCTATCCAACAGGTTTTCCAATAGCGTTTCTGTCACGAAACCCGCCAAACGCTTCAAAGAGAGTGCAGATAGTTTAGGCCTTTTGACCAAAGGCTTATGCCAAACCTCGATACCCGGAGCTTGTTCAACCAGCCGATCAAGTGTTTCTTCTCTAATTTGAGCACTTTGGTTATCCAACAAAGAGGCAATCGCATCCTGATCTTCAGTATCGACGATAGCATCAGTTATTTTTTCACCGATATTTGCCCGTCGAGAAATTGCTTTTAACCGGCCTCCCCGAACCCCATCCCAAATAAGCTTAAGAAGATCATCATCTGTGAGGATCGGAGAATATTCCAGCATCGGAGATGCAACTGCATCATTCTCATCCATTGCAAGTTGACGCACTAAAGCAACCGGAATTGTATCGAGGTCTTTAAGGGCTCCAGACAGGATAGTTCGAACCCTGCTCTCTTGATCCTCAACGAGAATTTTCAAGGTTTTTATAACAAATTCATGCGCTTTGCGTTGAGTTTTGGGATCCAGCTCCGGCGCTAAATTAGCAATTTTGTCTGCGAGTTCTTCCCGAACTCTCGCATCTTTATCTTTGGCGAGAAGATAGTCCGCCTGCATCGGCGTTTTCACATTCGATGCAATTGCCTGTCGAACTTCAAGAGCACTATCATCTGCAAGAAAATAAAGGATTTCTGGTTGAATATCAGCCCGTTTAGCAAGCGAAAGGCGAACTTCGCCATCTTCGCTCTCAGCCATCTTCTTTGCGTCTTCATATGCAAAAGCTGTTTGCATTACCTTCCCGTTCTCTGGCTTATCAGTTGGGTCACTCATTAACCAACCTCATCCAGTTTTTCTTTGACGACATAAACACCGTTTTTACCTGATCGTTTGACCCTATACATTGCCTCGTCAGAATGCAGCAATAAATCAGAGAGTTTAAGTTCATCCCGTGCTGTAAAAAGATACCCCCCAACCGATGCGCTGAGAGACCATTCAGGATCATCATCCCGAGAAAACGTCGGCACCAAAGATTCAAGAAGATCCTGTGCTTTGCCTGTGGCTTCTTCTTCAGGAACGACCGGAAGAAAAATTGCAAATTCGTCACCTCCAAGTCTTGCCAACCAATCATGACGCCGTGTCTTATGTTTCAGGACTTCCGCAAAGTCCCTGAGGACTTTGTCGCCCTCTTGGTGACCATAAGCATCGTTCACATATTTAAAATTATCCAGATCTAAATAGAGCAGTAAATGGGTGCGTTCGTCGCCAATATTGTCTTCCAAAAATCCAGATAACAAGTGTTCAAAATGGCGCCTATTCAAAAGCCCTGTTAGGGGGTCAGTGCTTGATAGTGTTTGTAGTTCCCGGTGATGGCCAAATTGTTGAAGCGAAATCCCTACTTGGACCTGAATCCTTTCAAGCAGTTCGGACTCCCCCTTGGACCAGCTGACATTTTGTCCTTTCCGCCAAAGACATATGGTGCCATTTGCCTGCCCACGGAATTTGGAACTAACAGCAACAAGGACACCATCAGGGCTTGTTTCCTGATATACGGTTTCTCCCATTTCCATAGCGGCCTGAACCCGTGCAATCGCATCCAATTGCAAGGCCTCCCCCTCTTCAGCAACAGCTTGCCAAATCTCGCCGTCAAAATGACTGATCATTACCGCATCAACAGGTAATGCTGGAATTAGACAAGAAGCCGTTGAGGCGAGCATCCGAACAGGAACCATTTCACTGCGGGCGATTTCAAGAATTCGGTTATAGATTCGCTCCCTATGGATCTCATCAGCACGTAACATCTCATCCTTGCGGAGCCGGGTAATATCCCGACAAAAACCTCTGTTACCGTGCCAGACTTCTTCGTCACTCCATAACGGCATTGAAGTAATTAACAGGCAACGTTCATCACCATAGCTGTCTTTGACCCAAACTTCTTCTTCAGAACAAGGAGCCCTGCATGAGAAGGGGTTGGTCGCAACAGATGCTAAGTCCGTAAATAACTTACTGACTTTCGAACCTGATAATTCCGAAGCAGAATACCCCAATCCACCATCAGGGGTTATGAAAGTGATAACACCTTCGATATCGGTTTCCCAAGCAAAGTCGCATGAAGCCTCTAATAGATCCCGATAACGTTGACGGGATTCGATCAAAGCGGCGCGTAAATTTCTTTCGAGAGAGATGTTTCGGCCAAGCAGCAAGGCTGCCTCGCCCCCATTCCAGGGAAGTAGCGCCAGGTCAAAAGCAGCCAGGACTCGGCTGGTTTCTTTCTTCCCTGCGCGAATGAGCAAAGGGTTTACCTGCGCAGCTTTGCCATTTAATGCTGATTGCAAGGCATCTCTATATTCGTCTGATCCCCCCCGCTTAATGAACTTGCAAAGTAATTCAGCCTGCTCATTAGAACTGGAGACAGCCCCGCTGTTTTCTACCAGCACGACAGCGCCAGGAAAGTCAGAAAACGGTCCGCCTGGAACGACTACACCCCAGCGATCCTTATCATTTTTATCGGGCAAAGCACCACTCTTGTTTATGTTTTTCTTTTCTTGGTGAAGCATACATAGCAACCCCTCATAACTACTTTGCGCCAAGTTTATCGGAGTCCAGTTAACACGTACTTAAGCTTTGAAAATCATTCCATATTATCTTCAAAAACACTTCTTTCTTGGCAACGCCTTAAAATCTGTTAGGGATTGCTTATCTAATAAGCCTAAATATGTAGATGCGAGACAGTACATAATGACAAGCCTAGACGGAAAAGACATCTGGTTGTTTGACCTGGACAACACCCTCTATCCAGCTTCAAACAACTTGTTTAGCCAAATTGAAAAACGCATGGGTAGTTTCATCCAAGAATATCTTGATCTTGATCCCGTCGAGGCTCACTCAGTTCAAAAGGACTATTTTCGGCGATATGGCACAACGCTAAAGGGACTTATGGTAAATCATGATCTCGCCCCAGATCTGTTTTTGAACTATGTCCACGACGTAGATTTTTCAATGATTACCCAAAACATTGCCCTGGGTAATGCGCTTTCTCGTTTGCCCGGCCGAAAATTGATATTTACCAACGCATCAAGCCTGCACGCCAACAACGTTATGGATAGGCTGGGAGTCTCGCATCATTTCGAAGAAATTTATGACATTGCCAATGCAGATTACATACCGAAGCCAGCGCAGTTTCCATATGATGATCTCGTCAAAAAACATATGATTGACCCCAGACGTACTGTTTTCTTTGAAGATTCTGCAAAGAATCTAAAACCCGCAGCGGAAATGGGAATGACAACAGTCTGGGTCAAGACGGATACTGACTGGGCCTCTATCGGTGCAACAAATGAAGACGGTAGCCCGGTAGATTTTATCCATCATCAAACCGATGACCTCGTTGAATGGCTCAACGCAATTTAAGTCACAAATATTCAGGAATCGTATAACATCAAGTGATTGGCGTTCGAGGCGTTGACAAGATCGTCTCGCCTAACGCATTGTCCCTTCAAACTGCCATTCTGCCTTGGCGGACAACATTGAGCGATGGGATAGATCATCATGAATACTGATATTCAAAATGTCATTGAGAATGCCTGGGAAAACCGGGATCAGGTCTCTCCGGCGACCTTAGGGGAAGTTCGTGAAGCCGTTGATGAAGCCCTAATCCTGATGGATTCCGGCCAACGTCGTGTTGCTGAAAAAGGTCCTGACGGTTGGATGGTTAATCAGTGGCTGAAAAAGGCTGTCTTGCTTTCATTCCGTCTTAATGACATGTCGGTCATTGCTGGTGGTCCCGGCGAAAACACCAACTGGTGGGATAAAGTACCTTCGAAATTTGACGGCTGGTCCGCGAAAGAATTTGCATCCGCAGGCTTTCGCGCCGTTCCAGGCAGTATCGTTCGCCGTTCTGCATTCATCGCTCCTGGCGCTGTTTTGATGCCTAGTTTCGTGAACCTTGGTGCTTATGTTGATAGCGGCACAATGGTTGACACTTGGGCAACAGTTGGCTCCTGCGCACAGATTGGTAAGAATGTTCATCTATCTGGCGGCACAGGTATCGGTGGCGTTCTCGAGCCTCTGCAAGCTGGCCCTGTTATCATCGAAGACAATTGCTTTATCGGTGCACGTGCCGAAGTTGCCGAAGGCGTGATTGTTGAAGAGGGCTCTGTTCTTTCCATGGGCGTTTACATTGGCGCCTCGACAAAGATTATCGACCGTGAAACTGGCGAAATTTTCATGGGACGCGTACCAGCCTATTCTGTTGTTGTTTCCGGCACCCTTCCGGGTAAACCACTTCCAGACGGAACGCCTGGCCCGAACCTCTATTGTGCTGTAATCGTAAAACGTGTTGATGAGCGGACCCGCTCAAAAACATCGATTAACGATCTGTTGCGAGATTAAAATTTAGACCGGAGCCTTAAAGTGAGTGTCGAGAACCCCGTATCAGCCCTGGAAATCAGCCAGGCGTTAATTCGCTGTCCCTCTGTAACACCAGAGGAAGGCGGGGCACTCGACCTCATGGAAAACCTCCTTAAGCCTCTTGGTTTTGAATGCCAACGCTTGCCTTTCGATTGCACGGAAACCTATGGCGTTGATAATCTCTATGCCCGTAGGGGAACCGGTGGCCCCGTTTTTGGGTACGGCGGGCATACCGATGTGGTCCCCGTTGGTGATCTTCAGGCTTGGACGGTTGATCCTTTTGGCGGGACCGTTGTTGATGGCAAGTTAATTGGCCGTGGTGCGGTTGACATGAAAGGCTCAATTGGGGCCTATGTCGCTGCTCTTACCCGTTTTCTTGGGTCTCCCAACACCCAAAATATTGATGGTTCTCTTAGCCTTATCATTACTGGTGATGAAGAAGGTATTGGCCAGAACGGGACAAAAAAAGTACTCGAATGGATGGCCGGCAGGGGAGAAACCATGGATGTCTGCCTGATCGGTGAACCGACCAGTAATACTGTCCTTGGAGATATGGTCAAAATTGGTCGCCGCGGCAGTATGAATTTTAGCCTGACAGTACGTGGCATTCAGGGGCACACGGCCTACCCTCAACTGGCAAAGAATCCAATACATCCACTGGTTACTATGCTGCACAATTTGCTTGAGGAACCTTTGGATAGTGGAACAGAACACTTTCCCCCTTCAAGCTTACAGCTGACAACCATTGATGTCGGCAATACTGCAACCAATGTTATCCCTGCAGATACCAAGGCTCATTTCAATGTGCGCTTTAATGATCTCTATTCGTCTGATCAGGTTGAAGCATGGGTTCGTGAACGCCTCCACCGTGCTGATTTTGACTATGATCTTCAAATAAGGGTCTCAGGCGAATCTTTCATTTGCCCACCCGGTCCCCTCAGCGGGTTGATTAGTCGCTCAATTGAAGAAATTACTGGAATCACGACAGAACTCGGCACTTCAGGGGGGACTTCAGATGCACGATTTATCAAAGATTATGCTACAGTAGCTGAATTCGGTCTTCTTAACGATACAGCCCATAAAGTCGACGAACATTGTGCTGTTCAAGAACTGGAAGACCTCTCACGTATTTATGAGTCGATGCTCAAAGGATATTTCAAAGTTTGATCCCCTCTATCGCCGAGATAAAACGTAGTTTACAAGGCACCCTTACATTTATGCGGTTTGATAGGAGTGGCCTTCGTTATATTGAGATTAGCGATGATAAATTTTGGAAGTCTTTTTTTGCCGCGATAATCTGTTATCCCGGTGCGTATATTCTCAGCATTCTTCAAGATTCAGAAACAGCTTCAACTTTAGATCCTTTTGCTGTTCTTCTGATCGATACTCTATTCTATCTCATCAGCTGGCTTATTTATCCCGTTTTTATGCATTCGTTGCTCGTTCTTCATAACAAGCAAAAGAACTACCGCCTATTTATCATTAGCTACAATTGGTTACAGGTATGGCAGATCGTCTTCCTGGTCTGCCTGCAAGCCCTCATACTCAGTGGGTTGCTCCCAATGTCCATGGCTGGATTTTTGGGTTTATTCGGGATGTTATATATATTAGCTTCACAAGCCTATATGACAAAAATCACAATCGAAACCAATTGGTTTTCAGCCGCAGCCTTTGTCTTCTTCAATGTTCTATTGGCGTTGAGTATTTACAAACTCAATAATAATATTATCGCCTCTTAAGAAACTATTGAACGGTTGCCTCTTTGCCTGCGGATAGATCATGCCTAACATCCTCTTCCTGAGGGTCAAACTTAACCCCGACAAAATATAGCCCCCAAGCAGGTGCCATCTCTCCGGCCTGACTGCGATCTTTTGCTTCCAAAACACGCCTGATATCTTCGCGCGTCCATTTTCCGATACCAACCCTTTTTAACGAACCAGCAATGTTCCGAACTTGATGATAGAGAAAAGATCGGGCTGAGAGCTCGATGCGAATTTCTTCTCCGACCCTCGTCACTGATATCTCGTTTATTGATTTCACCGGGGACTTTGCCTGACAGTCTTTTGCCCTAAATGATGAAAAATCATGAATACCAACGAGAACCTGAGCTGCTTCATGCATCGCTTCTGCGTCTAAACTTTGAGGGACAAACCAGGCCCGTTTATGGTCAAGAACGAGATGCGCTCTACGGTTTATAATCCGATAGAGATAGCTTCTCTCCGTAGCTGAAAAACGTGCGTGAAATTCATCGTCAGCAATCTCGGCATCAACTACAGCCACTTTTGCAGGACGTAAATGAAAGTTTATGGCCTCGCGAACCTTGTATGCAGGGAAATCTTTATCCAAGTCCATAGATACAACCTGCCCAAGAGCGTGCACACCGCTATCTGTCCGCCCAGACGCAAAGACCTGAACCTTCTCACCACAAAACTTAATAATGGCGTCTTCGAGAACTTCCTGAACAGAGATATGATCCTTCTGACGCTGCCAACCAAAAAAGTCAGTGCCCTCATACTCAATGGTGAGTTTATAGCGCGTCATTAATCTTTTTGCTCACTCAGGTTTGTGCCTTTTGCCAGCGGAAAACCGTTCAAAAAGGCTTTCGCTTCCATGCTGCCTTTTCCCGGGCGTTGTAGGCGATCAATTCGCAGTGCATCCCGGCCACAAGCAACAAGGAGGAGATCATCAAGTAAAGTTCCCGGCTGCGTAGAATTTGGCTCGTCGCTCGAACAATCATCCAGGGGCACGATCGTCACCTCCTGAACTTTCATTCGTTCACCTTGATAGGTAAAATGTACCCCAGGCCAAGGGGTTAAAGCACGGATTTTCCGGTCAATTTCATGGGCAGTCAATGACCAATTCAGCTCACTCTCTTCACGAGTAAGCTTCTTGGCATAAGTCACCCCTTGCTCTGACTGGGCAACAGGCTTCAACGAACCATCTACCATGCCATCAAGGGCTTCGACGATGAGCTGCCCTCCTAAAACAGAGAGCTCATCATGTAAAATAGAGGCGGTTGTTTGCTCTGTAATCCGGACTCTACCCTCAAGTAAAACATCACCAGTGTCGAGCCCCTCAGCCATTTGCATGA
Organism: uncultured Rhodospirillales bacterium; assembly: GCA_913060675.1. Taxonomy (GTDB): domain Bacteria; phylum Pseudomonadota; class Alphaproteobacteria; order Kiloniellales; family Kiloniellaceae; genus Kiloniella. The sequence goes on along the minus strand of CAJXUS010000022.1, from coordinate 30,696 downwards.
TAGCAACGCCACTCTCAGCATCGCCAGCTTCAATAGCGCGTTGAATAGGGGCCGCCCCACGCCAGCGTGGTAAGAGTGAGGCATGTATGTTTATACATCCCATTTTGGGTGCGACTAAGGCTTCCGTTGGTAAAATTAATCCGTACGCAACCACAACCGCGACATCGACATTATGCGTGCGAAACGCGTCTTGGGTTTCTTTGTTGCGAAAGCTCTTGGGAGTAAATACCGACCAGCCTTTTTCGGCCGCAAAAGCATGTACCGGGGAGAGTTTTTCCTTTTGTCCTCGACCAGCAGGACGTGGAGGTTGGCTATAAACAGCAACAATCTCGTGCCCCGCATTTGCGAGCGCTTCCAAGCAGGGGACAGAAAAATCGGGGGTTCCCATAAAGGCAATCCGCAATTTATTCATTGGTCTCTATCCCCTGTTTTAAATTTAATGTCAGTGTTGGCGTTAGTACAGCTTTCAGACTAAATAAATCGAAAACTGTGTTTTTTGAATTAACTATCCGCAGCTTTGGCAGCAACGATCTTCTTCAACTTTTTCATAATCATACCGCGTTTTAACTTAGAGATATGATCAACAAATAGAAGACCATCCAAGTGATCTATTTCGTGTTGGATACACGTTGCCAGCAAGCCATCAGCTTCAATCTCTTGCTTCGTTCCGTTTTCATCAAGATAGCTCACTTTCACAGCAGCAGGACGTTCAACGTCTGCATATTGTTCTGGTAAAGAAAGGCAACCTTCTTGGTAGACTGACCACTCTTCTGATTCCCAGGTAACTTCAGGATTGACCATACAATAAGGCTGGTTCTCTTCCTTATCATCACTGACATCAACCACGATAACTCTCTTGGTGACGCCAACCTGACAAGCGGCCAGACCGATACCAGGGGCCTTGTACATTGTATCCAACATATCGCGGATTAGTGTACGAACATTATCGTCAACGTCTTGAACTGGATCGCAAACGGTTTTCAACACTTGATCTGGTGCAATAACTATTTCTAAAATAGCCATAATTACTCGCTATTATCTTACTGTTAAATTTCGCGGGCTATTTCCCTACTTTTCCGAGATTTCTTGCCCTTTTCTCTTAGGTATTGTCTTGAGAGCCCAAGGTCAAGCAAAGCCTTGTTTCTAACCTCATGGCTGACGTTCCGTACAGCCTCGTGTTAGAGTACTATTCGAATCGCAGATTTCAAAATATTTTCCAGAATACAGGACCTCTAATGGATCTCACAGCTCTTCTCATTGGTGGCTTCTCGGGCCTTGCCATCGCTTCAGTTATTGGATTGCTTATTCACCTGAAGGTACGCAATGAACTTTCAGATCATAGTGCGAATAACCAAGCTCTAACTAGCCGCAAAAATGAACTGGTTGAAGAGCTCGAAAGACAACGCCTTGAGTATCAAAACTTATCTGGAGATCGCGAAGAGCTTCACGAGGCCCTAACAGATGCTGTAACTCGCGCCGCCATCGAAGAACAAAAAGCAACCAGAATTCCTGAATTAATAGAACAAAAAATATTGCTCGAAAAAGAGATCCAGGAGTTTCGTAATCAGAATGCTCATCTGGAAAATAAAGTAACAGAAAGTAGAACCACACTCGAAAAAGAACGGGAAGCTCAAACAGAAAAATTACAAATTTTGGATGAAGCCCGAGCAAAACTTACTGAGCAGTTCGAAAACCTAGCGAACAAAATTCTCGATGAAAAATCTAAAAAATTTACCGAGCAAAACAAACAGGGGCTAGAAACTCTCCTTAATCCGCTTAAAGAAAACATCCAAATTTTTCAAAAGAAGGTCGAAGAAACTTACGACAAGGAATCAAAAGAACGGTTTTCTCTGCACAAAGAAGTCCAACGCCTTGCAGATCTCAACAAACAGGTCAGCGAAGATACCCATAACCTGACCAAAGCCCTCAAAGGTCAAAGCCAAACTCAAGGGGCTTGGGGTGAAATGATCTTGGAAATGGTTCTTGAAAAATCAGGACTTAGCAAGGGCCGGGAATATGACGTGCAGCAGTCTCTCAATACCGAAGAAGGTAAACGTTACCGCCCCGACGTTATCGTTCACCTTCCCAATGGCAAAGACATCGTTATCGATTCCAAAGTATCCCTCACAGCCTATGAGCGTTACCATTCCTCTGAAGATGAAGCCCTCATAGCTGCAGCCCTTGCTGAACATGTAAGCTCCATCCAAAATCATGTGCGGGATCTCTCCAAAAAATCCTACCAGGATCTAGAGACTATCCGATCACTCGATTATGTTCTGCTCTTCATGCCTATTGAAGGTGCTTTTAGTGCCGCAGTTCAACATCAACCTGATCTTGTCGGACAGGCGTTGGAGAAAAACGTCGTTATCGTTACTCCATCCACCCTTCTGCTTGCTTTGCGAACCGTTGAGAATATTTGGCGTTATGAAGATCAAAACCAAAATGCGCAGAAAATTGCCGAACGCGCAGGTAAACTCTATGACAAATTTGTCGGCTTTGCGGATGATCTCACCAAGGTTGGGGATTTCTTGAACAAAGCGCTACACAGCCACGACGAAGCCTTCAAAAAACTTTCGAGCGGTCGAGGCAATATTGTTCGCCAGGTTGATCAGTTGCAAAAAATGGGTGCTAAAACCAGTAAAGCCCTGCCAGATAGTCTGACAGAGCTTTTGGATGGTGATGATCTCGACGATCAAATTGAAGATACTGTCTTAATTTCTGATGAAAGCACTTAAGAAGGCAAATTACTGTTCGTGAGAAACCCGTAGTTTATAATCAAACGTACTTTTTCCTTTTGCGGGAACATCGATGGTCCAAACCACCTCACGCGAAGATTCTTTGACGTGTTTTGCACTCTCATCCAAAATCTTCCAGTTCCCCGGCAAGTGGCCAACCACATCAACACTGACACTTTTATCGCCACTATTACTCAGTGTGATTTCTTGTGTTAACTGATAGCTGTTGCGCGAAAGATTTTCATAAGAGGTCTGCTTCCCGCGCCCTGTAACCTGATTGGCAGAGCCTATAACCAACTCAAGTTCTTCCCCGACTGGAACAGCTTGCATGGCGTCTTCGCCCATAAAGATCGAAGAGGTTTCACCCTTACTTTGTTGATAGACCCGCAAAGTTCCCTCTGGTAGCGCCTGGCCAAGACCTTTTGCTTTCGTATTTGTTGACTTGAGAACGATCTCAGCCTGCTGCCTACCGGTATCGTCATTTCCGCCATAAGGTTGAACGAGTTGTTGGAACCTGAATCGTTTTTCGACTTCAACAGTGTTGTTCTCAAGCAGTGTCACCTGCTTGGTTTCCACGCCGCCAATATCAACTCTCTTTGGGAGAGTGTATACATCACGGTCAGCTACAGATTGACGCTGAGGCATCGATTTCGCAAACGAACCCGCATCTTGTTCCATAGACATCATCGCTGTTCTTGGACCAGGAGCTTGTCTTACTCGGTTAACTTCTCCGGCAACGAGACGTATTTTTGCCTGTTCAAAATCCACACCGGTCTGATTGGTCAACGTTGCCATGGCTTTTAATGCCAGCTTCGTCCCTTTTGGATTGAGCTCAGCGACATATGTCACACGCCAATCTAGCCCACCAGTCAGATAGGTCAGTTGAAGGTCTTGTTCCCCAGCTTTTTCGCTCTCGACAACAGCAAGTAATGCTGGTCCGGATCGTAACCCGCTAGGCACGGTATCATATACAAGTCGTCCAGGAATTGAGGTCTCAATCTTATCACCAATACGAAGAACCAAGCCTTCTCGAACAGCAAGGACTTCGGCCTTCAAGCTGGTTTCTTCACCAGTTTTCGGGTTGGTTTTTACAACGGTAATGGTTTTACCCAGAGAGGCTTCAAGTAGTCTTTGTGGAGAGAGAATTTCCTGGTCGAGGCGCTGCTCACGAATGCGAAGGCCTTTACCCTCCAGAAACAAACTATCGAGAATGAGATGAGGACTGACGTCTTCAAGGGCAAGTGTGCTGCCACCCTGCGATAGCTTGCTTCTTCGTGTCTGACTTACCTGACCAAGGTTGCCGCTGTAAAAAACCAATTCCGTTGATTTATTAGCCTCAGCACCAATCGAAATTTCTTCCGCTCCCGCAACCGAAACGCCCCCACAAGCAAAAACAACTGATCCCACGACATAACCAGTACGGAGGAGTTTTGCTATCTTCGTCATATCTTCACCTTCAAAATCAGAAACATTTAAATTTAGGGTGCTTATCAATTAGGACAGAAGCGTGTCAGCTTTGAGACAAAACTCTAATTTGTCATCGAAAGGTTATATAACTGGCAAACTTGTTAAAATCGGAACGGCTATAACGTGTTTCTCCACAGTCATACCCCATAATAAAGCCAGTCGGCTTTCCATTATCAACATATGCACCTGGTGTTACTTCCTTTAGCGTCTGCATAAAGGTCCAACAATCCTCACCATCATCATTCTTCATGTCAGCGAAATAAAATTTACCATTTTTATTTTTTATTTCGTTCACTTCAGACGCATTCATAACGGCGCTACTTGTTTTAAAAGTATCCCAGTCCGCCATATGACCGCTGAACTCTCTTGGGCTGACATCGATGCGGTAATGGCGTGCAAACCCGGCTTTAGTGAGGAAGATCGTCCCTGAATCCCAACTCCATTGTTCTTGATAAGTACCACTGTAGGAGATTTTTCTTGCGTAGAGGTCCGTTGGTTTTGCTGGTTGCCATTCCAGAACGGCTTCGGTGTGAGGAATACCTTCCCAGTCAGACCAATTATTATTGGTTGTTTGGCACCCGCCAAGCGCCAGGACTGAAATTATGGATAAAGAAACACAAACTTTAGACATAGAACCCCACAAATATTATCAATTACAATTCGGCCTTAATCCCTCATAAGGAGAACATACCTATCGCGCAATCATTAATTGAAAAAATAACCGCCTATCAACAACACTTTGAGAAAGATTAACTTGCGGAACGTCGTGCCTTCAGAGCTGCGGTAAGCGTTCCATCATCGAGGTAATCCAGACTTCCACCGACGGGGACACCGTGTGCAAGTTTTGAGACTTCAACTTCGTGCCCAGCTAAACACTCGCTGAGATAGTGGCCAGTCGTTTGACCGTCGACAGTGGCACTGAGAGCAAGAATAACTTCTTGGACATGCGCTTCACTCGCGCGATCCAGTAAGCCATTTACATTCAACTGTGCAGGTCCCCGCCCATCAAGAGCAGAAAGGGTCCCGCCAAGAACGTGGTAATGGCCTTTAAAAGCACCACTCCGCTCTAGGGCCCAGAGATCGCCAACGTCTTCGACAACGCAAATTTTGCTGATATCTCTTTTGGGGCTTTGGCATATATGGCAGGGATTTTCGGTATCGAGATTACCACAAACACGACAATTTGTAATACTTGATACTGCTGCCATCATGGCTTTTGCCAGCGGGAGCATCAAGCTCTCTCGCTTTTTCATCAAATACAAAACAGCTCTTCTCGCTGACCTTGGCCCGAGGCCTGGTAAGCGAGAGAGGAGTTGTGTCAAACGGTCGAGTTCATTTTTCGCCATAAATACAGCTGGCCCTTAAAACGGTAATTTCATACCAGCTGGCAAATTTAGTCCGCCTGTGACGTCCTGCATTTTTTCTTGCTTCGCGGCTTCCACTTTTGAGCTGGCATCATTAACAGCCGCCATAATCAAATCTTCAAGCACTTCGAGATCGTCAGAGTTTACTAGCGTTGGATCAATTTTGATCGAACTCAGGCTAAACTTGCCTGTCATAACAACCTTAACCATTCCAGCGCCGGCAGCACCTTCAACTTCCATAGCTGCGAGCGTTTCTTGCATCTCAGCCATTTTGCCCTGCATTTGTTGGGCTTGTTTCATAAGCCCGGCCAAGTTTTTCATCAGACTTCGTCTCCATTATTAAGCCGTTGTACCAATTCCGCATCGTCCAGATCTGGATCTTCCATATCTGGGTCGTTAATTGATTCAATCAAGGATTTTTCATCTATGCCTTCTACTACAAAGTTGTCAGGCAGCAAGCCTTTTCGGCTGATTAATTTTGTTCCCGGGAAAAGTTTCAGCACCGTTTTAACCAAAGGATCTTCCATGGCGTTGTCGTCCAACACCTGATTGATCTGCTTTTCCTGAGCTCGGATAGTCTCGACACCCTCTTTACTGGTCTCAGTTACTTTCCAAGATTTGCCAGTCCATTCACGTAGGTTCCGCTGAATTCGAGCAGAAAGATCGCGAGGAGCATGTCCGGCAGGGCGGTATTCTATTTCGCCTGGAGCAAACCTCAAGAGATGAACGTCATTTCCAAGATAGGCGGATAGAATACGGTCTCCCTTATCTCGGGCCAGTTCAATAACTTCACGAAAAGTTTTCGGCGAGGCCAGTTGTTCTTCTTCGTAACTTTCAACTACTTGCGGGGAAGTATTATCAACGACCAACTCAGGCTTTAACGCAGTAACTTCCTGATCAGGGAAGGCCCGCGTAACGGCTGATACCTGGGCAGAGACTTGAGGTGCAATTGATAAATTTCCTCTCGAAACGGCATGAGAACCGTTATTCAAGTTTGAACCACCAGATGTATTTTGGACGCGATCAGCAGAGGCGTTAACCGCTGGCGCGTCCTGGAGCTTTTTTATGAGATCCCCCGGGGTTGGGAGGTTACTTGCGTAAGCCAGACGTATAATCACCATTTCAGCCGCTTGTAGCGGATGTGGTGCCATCTGAATTTCACTTAAGCCCTTTAAAAGCATCTGCCATGTCCGGGCGAGTATGGCCATGGACAAGGTACTGCTCATCTCTCCGCCACGCACCCGCTCGGCCTCGGGAATGCCGGGTGATTCCAAAGTTTGAGGAACAAGTTTTGCACGGGTCAGAAGGTGACTTAATTCCAACATATCTTTCATAACGACAACAGGCTCTGCGCCGCCGTTATAAAGATCGCTTAAAATCTCAAGGGCCTCAGCACAATCACCCTTCATGATGGCATCGAAGAGATCGAAGATTCTCGTCCGATCCGCCAAACCCAACATGTGGCGAATAGGATCGCTATCAATAGACGTCCCCCCGCCCAACGCAATTCCCTGATCGAGCAAAGACAAGCCATCACGCGCTGAACCATCCGCTGCTCGGGCCAGGAGACCAAGGGCCTCTTCTTCGAATGAAATTTTCTCTTTGCCTAATACCATTGTGAAGAGCTTGACCAACTCTGCATGCTCGAGACGGCGAAGATCAAAACGCTGACAACGGGAAAGGACTGTTACTGGAACTTTGCGAATTTCAGTGGTCGCAAAAATAAAGACGACGTGTTCGGGAGGTTCTTCAAGTGTCTTCAACAGTGCGTTAAACGCACTGTTAGAAAGCATATGGACCTCATCGATAATATAGACTTTTTTGCGTGCAGATACCGGCCGATAGCGAACACCTTCGATGAGTTCACGAATATCCCCAACACCAGTTCGGCTGGCAGCATCCATTTCCATAACATCAACGTGTCGATCCTGTGCGATGGAAACACAGCTTTCACAAACACCGCATGGATCTGCTGTTGGGCCACCAGTTCCATCAGCTCCGACACAATTCAGTGCTTTTGCTATGATCCTGGCTGATGTCGTTTTGCCGACACCACGAACACCCGTAAGAATAAACGCATGTGCCAAGCGGTCGCTGTCAATCGCATTGGTAATCGTTCTTACCAGTGCATCTTGCCCATAGAGGTCACGAAAAGAGGTCGGCCGATACTTACGGGCCAATACCTGGTAGGCAGCTCCGGATTCGGTATCCGAGTCCTGTTGTTCTATTGAATTATCGCTCATGCCACTGCTAATTATTTCCTGTTTCGCTCTACTTTACCCCATTGAAACATCAAGGCAATCACAGTCGGAAAAGTTAATCAAAAAGGAGAAATTAGACATAAAAAAACGAGCATAAAGCTCGTGTTTATAATAACTTAAGAAATAAAATTAAGGTGAGAGGCTGAACCACGACCCGCGGCAAACTCGTTACGGCTGCTTCCTTCCGGATCTGACCGGGTTGGCGAGCGCTACGCCCGTAGCCAACCTCTCGCCCCCTATATCGGACTTCTCTTCCCTTAACGCAAGTCTTTTTGAAACCTTTTAAAAATTGCTTACTCTTGATATTTACAGAACTCTTTCTCTGGTACACCCTCTGACCATGACTGACAGACGACACATCTACACAACATCAAAACTGGATCGCGCAGCACATTTGCGAATCTTACCAGATACGCTACAAGGATTTCAGCACTCTCCTGATAGCCTAGTGACAACAGTCTGGCGACATAATGGGCTCTTTGTTTCTGAAGAGAAATTAGACCCCCTCTTTTTGCCCGGCAGTGAGGCGACAGAAATATTTGAGCTCGCCGAGGAAATTATTTTCCTTGGCATGCGTGATGACCGGCCCGTTTTGGCAGCTATGTTGCCTCACTCCCAAGATCCACCAGAGCTCTCTATTGGTACGTTTTTAGATCTTAGGGATCATTGGAGTCTACTCAAGGCGGACGATGCTGCGATAATGGCCTACGCAAGAGGCCTGGTACATTGGCATAAACAGCACAGATTTTGTGGACACTGCGGGAACCCGACAAGATCTACCGAGGGTGGGCATGTCCTGCAATGCACCGGAGAGAATTGCGGTCGCCTGCATTACCCCAGAACGGACCCCGCCGTAATCATGCGTGTAACCGATGGAGACTGGTGCCTGCTTGCCCGGAATGCTGGTTGGCGCCCAGGGGGACATTCAGTTCTTGCTGGCTTCCTTGAAATCGGCGAAAGCTTGGAGCAAACCGTCATCAGGGAAGTGAAAGAAGAAGTCGGTATCGATGTTAAAAATGTTCGTTACCATTCATCACAACCCTGGCCATTCCCGGCGTCTCTTATGGTTGGCTTTACGGCCGAAGGCTCACGACATGACCCGCTCGTCCTTGACACCCAAGAGATAGAATCCGCGCGTTGGTTCCATCGGGACGAACTATTGGCATCCCCAGAGGATGAAACGTTCAACTTGCCAAGAAAAGATTCAATTTCCCGAGTTCTGGTCGATGACTGGCTAAAAGAAAAATAACGCCCCCCTAAACGAGATCCAAATAAAAACCCGGTCTGAAATCAGCCCGGGTTTTTATTTAGGTCATTCATTTATCCGGAGAAAGGTTTACTCCGCAGCTGTGCCACGATCACGAAAGGAATTCGCGGGATAAACCCCCATAATGCGAACTTCTTTAGAAAAGAAGCTTAGCTCTTCAAGTGCCAAACGAACCAGGCGCTCAGAAGGATGACCTTCGACATCTGCATAGAACTGCGCAACAGAGAAGCTTCCGTCAGTGATATAACTCTCAAGTTTAGTCAAGTTGACCCCATTGGTCGCAAAACCACCAAGAGCTTTATATAACGCAGCAGGTACAGAGCGAACCTTGAAGACAAAGGTCGTCATCACTTTTGAATCAGCAGGATCAGGATCTATCGGATCCCTCGCCATAACCAGGAAGCGGGTTGTGTTATCTTCATTATCGTTGACGTCAGTACCCAGGGTATCCAATCCATAGATTTCACCCGCGAGAGACGTCGCGATTGCCCCAACATCCTTATTGTCCCACAACGCGACCTGCTCGGCAGCGCCAGCAGTATCGGCGGCAACGATCGGTTCAATATCGTGTTCTCTCAAAAAATCTCGACACTGAGCAAGAGCCTGAACGTGAGAATGAACTTGGCGAAGTCCAGCAAGCGTTGCCCCTTTGGGAGCCAACAACTGGTGTTCAATTTTCTGGTAATGCTCACCAATAATATGCAGACCGGATTCTGGCATCAGATGATGGTTGTCAGCCACGCGACCTGCGCTGGAATTCTCAATTGGGATCATCGCTAAACGAGCCTTACCCTCACGTACTGCCGCAAAGGTGTCTTCAAAAGAGTAACAAGCCAATGTTTCCATATCCGGAAAGACAGAGTGACAGGCTATGTCAGAATTTGCTCCTTTGACACCTTGAAAGGCGATAGTGTTTTCGACGTCAGTCATTGGGGTGGCCCTATATTTTGATCTAATTTATAAACTTAGTTTAACCTTGAAGAATCTTTCTGGCTTTCTCAAGGTCTGCGGGAGTATCGACCCCCAGAGGAATAGTGTCAACGAGGGCAACATCTATGCGCATCCCCGCTTCAAGTGCTCTAAGCTGTTCCAACCGTTCGCGTTTTTCCAAAGGAGACGCGGGCAGAGAAACAAAACGTTCCAACGCGGAACGGCGGTAGGCATACATTCCAATATGGTGATAAAGAGGCTTAGAGCTATCACCGTCATCCCATGGTGCGGTGCTACGGCTAAAGTATAAAGCGCGTGAGACATCTTGGCCTTCTTCAAATCCTGCTATTGCTTTGACAACATTTGGATTAGTGCGTTCTTCCAGGTCGGTAATTTCAACTGCAAGAGTAGCGATGTCGACATCTTCGTCTACTAACACCTCAAAAGTGCGCCTTATTAAACGTGGCTCAACTGTTGGCAGATCACCTTGTACGTTGATGATTGCATCATGCTTACCGGTGGGATCAAAAATTTGCAGGGCTTCGTGAATACGATCAGAGCCAGAGGGATGATTGGGGTCGGTCAAAACGGCAATGCCCCCGATCTTTTCCACAGCTTGCGCTATTTCAGGCTCTGCACAGGCAATAACGACAGGTCCAAGTTCGGCTTCTACCGCCCGGTTATAACATTGAGCAATCATGGGCAAGCCACAGATATCGGCCAAGGGCTTGTTGGGTAAGCGCGAAGAAGCCATACGGGCGGGAATAAGCACAACTGGATTTGTTGGAAGGGACATTCAAGCCTCAAAATACTCAACGGGGTAAAACTTTAAATATTCTTGTTGTTCCGATGGATCTACACCCTTCAGAATTTTGTTGTAAGCCCATAGCATAGTTAATGAGTTGGCAGCAAACAAAGCTGATAACCGGTTATTTCGAAAGAAAGTGTCAAAAAAACTATCCGAACGGGCCAAAAATCGATAGACACTATTGAATGCTTGGCCTGAGAGAGTTATTGTCGGCCGGAATTTTTAAAAAATAAGCCCAAAGGGTCAGGAAGAATGTCTTTAGAGAACAACAAGGCCTTTGCCTCAGTCTTAACTGCCGGCATCATCTTATTGGCATCTGGTTTTGCAGCCACAATGCTCTATCATCCAAAAGATCTGGAAGAGAACGCATTTAAAATTGAAGTCGCTGACAGTGGTGCAGAAGTTGCATCTGCGGCTCCTGCTGGCCCCGTCATTGAGCCAATCAGCGCGCTGCTCGCAAGTGCCGATGTCGCTGCTGGTGAAAAAGGCTTCAAAAAGTGCTCCGCTTGTCACAGCGTTGAAAGTGGTGGTGCAAATAAACTTGGACCAGCTCTTTGGGGCGTTGTTGATCGTCAGCGCGCATCCGTTGATGGTTATGCTTATTCTGACGTCCTTAACGGCATGAGCAGTGAGACGTGGGATTACGAAGCTCTTAACGAATTTCTCGCCAAGCCGAAAGCTTACGCACCAGGAACCAAAATGGGTTTTGGTGGCCTCAAAAAGGTTGGCCAACGTGCTGACCTAATCGCTTACTTGCGCCAGCAAAGCGATAGCCCAGCGGGGCTTCCAGAGTAATCTGGCGAGGGTCAACAGAAATAGGCGGCCTTATTGGTCGCCTTTTTTATGTGCACTATCTAATTACTATTTACTTACTTCTACGAATCACGCCCCAGCGCGATAAAGGATCCACCGCATGACTAGCCAATTTATTTGCCCAAATGAGTTTGTCCAATTGGGTGAACAACTATGTGATGCGGCACAGGAAATTATCCTAAAGCACTTTCGGCAACCTCTTGAAATCGAAGGAAAGAGCGACGATTCACCCGTTACTATCGCGGATAAAAATGCTGAAAGCGCAATGCGAGATCTGATAAACAAACACTATCCAGATCACGGCATTGTCGGCGAAGAACATGGCGCGGAAAATACCGATGCTGAATTTGTTTGGGCTCTGGATCCCATAGATGGTACGCGTAGCTTTATCTCTGGACATGCCATTTTTGGAACTCTTGTCGCCCTGTTGAAAAACAATCAACCGATCATGGGGATCCTCGCCATGCCTGTGATCAACGAGCGTTGGATCGGCGCAACGGGACGCCCCACCCTGTTTAAAGACTATCGCGGCACCAACGAAGCCAAAGTCCGCGAATGCGCCAGCCTTGCCGAAGCTACAATCGCGACAACCTCGCCTCTTTTATTCAAAGAAGACGAGTTTCCAAAATTCGACCGCGTTAGAAAATCCACCAAGATGCCTCTGTTTGGTGGCGACTGTTATAATTACGGCCTGGTTACCAGCGGCTTTACCGATCTGACTATAGAAGCGGGTATGGGTGTTTATGATTTCCTCGCTCAGGTTCCTATTGTTACGGGCGCCGGAGGAATTATGACCGATTGGGAAGGTAATGCCTTAGACATGCATTCTGATGGCAAAGTTATTGCTGCGGGAGACAAACGGGTCCATCAGGAAGTCCAAATCCTCTTCAGTGAATAAATTTATGGTTATTTTTAGATTAATTTTGTGACGTTAACCATTTTTCATCATAAGCCTGCGAAACTCTCACTTCCACGTGTTTGAGGGGATCAAGGCCTTGATACTATTTTTAAAACCCCTCAAACTGTCACCGCGGGGGTCATCGCCCTCAAAACAAAAAAAGACATTTCGGGGGTTATGCCAACAAGATGCGTGCACTCATTCTGGTCAGCTTTGCTCTAAGCGTCCTCTTGCCGCCAGTAATATTAACGGCTGCCTCTGCTGCAACAACAAAATCCCATGGCATCGCCATTCACGGTGAACCTGGATATCCCGCTGATTTTACTCATTTTAAGTATGTGAATCCCAATGCTCCAAAGGGTGGCGAATTACGAATAGCCAGCGAAGGCACTTTCGACAGCTTCAATCCCTATATTATCAAAGGCGTTCCAGGCCCTGGTTTCAATCCCGAAAGCCTTTTGGTTTCAAGCGCGGATGAGGCTTCAAGTGAATATGGCCTCATTGCCGAGACTCTTGAGTGGCCGGATGACAGATCCTGGGTGATTTTCACCTTAAGATCCGAGGCCCGTTGGCATGATGGAAAACCCATCACGGTTGAAGACGTTATTTTCTCTTTAGACACAATCCGCAAGGATGCTGATCCTTACGTAAAAAATTATTACGGCATCATCGACCGGATCGAGAAGATCGATGAGAGTAGCGTGAAGTTTTATTCTGCCGAGCCTGGAAATAAAGAGTTCCCGATCCGCGCAGGCTCCCTGCCTATTTTTGCCAAGCACTACTGGGAAACCAGAGATTTTTCAAAAAGCACCCTAGAGCCTCCCCTTGGAAGTGGCCCCTATAAAGTTACCGACTTTGAAGCTGGCCGTTATGTTGTTCAAGAACGCGTAAAGGACTATTGGGGCAAAGATCTCCCCGTCAACAAAGGTCAGGACAATTTCGACGCACTTCGAACGACCTATTATCATGATAGTGACGTCATAAAACTGGCGATTAAATCAGGAGAGATTGATTATAGAAACGAGCGATCTTCAAGTGCCTGGGCACAGGACTATGATGTTCCTGCAATTACAAAGGGTTGGCTCAAGAAAGAATCCATTCCACACAAGCGCCCTCAGGGCATACAGGGATATTTTTTAAATACCCGCCGTGACATTTTCAAGGACCCAAAAGTAAGAGAAGCCCTTGGCTATGCCTATGACTTTGAATGGACGAATAACAATCTCTCTTATGGCCTCCTAACCAGATCCACAAATTTCTTTGGCAACTCCGAACTTTCTTCTTCCGGGTTACCCACAGGGAAAGAGCTTGAAATTCTTGAGCAATATCGTGGAAAAGTAACTGATCGACTTTTCAATGAGCCTTTTCATGTCCCTAAAACAGATGGCAAAGGATGGCCCAGAGATAATTATCACAAAGCATTTTCTTTACTGGCAGAAGCAGGCTGGGTTGTGCGCGACCTCAAACTAGTTAATGAAAAAACTGGTGAACAAATGTCTTTTGAGATGCTTGTGGCGTCTAAAGGAATGGAAAGAACTGTTCTGCCTTTTGCAACCAGCCTAAGCAAGCTTGGTATAGAAGCAAAAATACGACTGGTTGATCGATCACAATATTACAATCGCATTCGAGACTTTGATTACGATGTCGTCATTATCAAACTCTCCGCAAGTATAACGCCCGGAACAGAACAACGGGGGTTTTGGACGAGTAAAACCGCTAACGTTTTAGGCAGCGGTAATTTTTCGGGCATCAGTGACCCAGTGATTGATGAGCTTGTGGAATCTGTCGTAAATGCAGAGGATCGAAAAGAACTTGTCGCCAATGTTCGAGCCCTGGATCGGCTGCTCCTATGGGGCTTTTACGTTATCCCTCAATTTCATACGGAAGATGATCGTGTGCTCTATTGGGACAAGTTTTCACGCCCCAAAATAACACCTTGGAGGGGGACAAGTACTTCCTACTGGTGGTTCGATAAAGAAAAAGAAGCTTTATTAATTGCAACGATGGCAAAGAACGAAGCATCCCAAACCACCCCTTCTGAGGTAGATACAAGCGAAGTTGTAACAACGAGTAACGAAGAAGAATCTTTCTTTGATCCCGCTATTCTTGATACTTTCTTAGAAAATTTCGACAAGCTTGGCCTGCAACCTCAAAAGGTAAAAGAATTTTTTACCTTCCAACTTTTTATCGACCCCAAAACCTTTTTCCAAAAAAATAACTGGCGACCTTATGCTCTGGGAAGCACGCTTGTTGTGCTGCTCTTGCTCATGATGCGCAGAAGACGCAAAAGAGGAGAGCAAGACTGATGCTAGACTATATAATCCGTAGACTATTTCTTATGATCCCAACTCTTATTGGGGTCATGATCTTAAACTTTGCGATAATACAACTCGCTCCAGGCGGGCCCATAGACCAGGTATTGGCAAAACTATCTGGTCAAGGTGCTGAAATAACGGAACGTATTACTCAAAACAAAGATGATCTTGCCCCATCTGTAGACGGCCAGGCCTCAAACAATAGTAAATATAAAGGCGCTCAAGGCCTGGACCCAGAACTCATCAAAGAACTTGAAGTTCAATTTGGCCTCGATAAACCTCTGCATAAACAGTTTCTCATTATGATGAATAACTACCTAACTTTTGATTTTGGAGAGAGTTTTTTTCGTGATCGAAAGGTGGTTGATCTGGTTTTAGACAAGATGCCCGTGTCGATTTCACTCGGAATTTGGACAACCCTTCTCGTCTATTTGATTTCCATTCCGCTGGGTATCAAAAAAGCCATCCGTGATGGCTCTACATTTGACGTCTGGACCAGTGGTATTGTTATTGTCGGCTATGCCATTCCAAGCTTCATATTTGCGGTTATCCTTCTCGTTGTTTTCGCCGGAGGAAGTTATCTGACAATTCTTCCGCTGAGCGGTTTGACCTCAGAAAATTGGGATAAGTTATCCGATATTGATAAAGTTCTGGATTATCTAAAACACATTATTTTACCTGTCACAGCCATGGTTATTGGTGGTTTCGCAAGTCTTACCATGTTGACCAAAAATTCTTTTTTAGAACAAATTGGCCAACAGTACGTCATAACAGCAAAGGCAAAAGGGCTTACAGAAAAGCGTATTCTCTACGGCCACGTATTCCGCAATGCTATGCTCATCGTTATCGCTGCCTTTCCTGCAAGCTTCATTGGCGTTCTCTTCACTGGGTCAGTCTTGATAGAAGTAATTTTCTCTCTCGATGGTTTAGGACGTCTTGGCTTCGAAGCCGTATTTAACCGCGATTATCCAATTATATTTGGAACTCTCTACTTCTTCACCTTACTTGGCCTTCTGATGAATATTGTTGGTGATATCACTTATATGCTCGTTGATCCTCGTATCGACTTCGAAAGCCGGGAGGGTTAAAACCATGACATTCGAGAAAGATACGCTTTTTGGTATGACCCTTGGTCCGATGAACCAACGTCGCCTGCAAAATTTTCGAAAAAACCGTCGGGGATATTGGTCTCTTCGAATTTTTTTAGTTCTATTTGGGCTTAGCCTTTTCGCTGAAGTTATTGCCAATGACAAACCCATTCTCATCTTCTTTGACGAAAAACCTTATTTTCCAATCATTCAGGCCTTACCGGAAACGGCCTTTGGTGGAGAATTCGAAACAGAAACCGATTATCACGACCCCTTTGTCACGGACCTCATCTCGCAAAAAGGTTGGATGATATGGCCGCTTATTCAATATAACCACAGAACCGTCGCCTTTGATCTCCCGACCCCGGCACCGACCCCCCCAGATAAAAATCATTGGTTAGGGACCGATGATCAGGCAAGAGATGTCGTAGCCCGTCTTATCTACGGCATGAGAATTTCAATTATTTTTGGACTTATGTTAACAGCCTTTAGTGCTGTCGTTGGGGTTACAGCTGGTGCGATCCAGGGATATTTTGGTGGGTTGCTCGATCTTGTTGCGCAACGATTTATTGAGATATGGAGCGGACTACCAACCCTTTACATTCTCATCATTGTCAGCTCCGTCCTTGTACCAAGTTTTTGGACCATCCTCGGAATTTTGATGCTCTTTAGCTGGGTAGGTTTTGTCGGTGTCGTGCGCGCCGAATTCCTCAAAGTTCGAAATTTTGACTACATCAGGTCCGCCAAAGCCCTCGGAGTCAGCGACTTTGTCATTATGTATCGCCATATCCTCCCCAATGCGATGGTCGCAACCCTGACGTTCCTGCCTTTTACTCTCACAGCCTCAATCACCTCTTTGACATCCCTCGACTTTCTCGGACTTGGCCTGCCAGCAGGCTCAGCATCTCTAGGAGAATTACTCGCACAGGGCAAAGCTAATCTACAGGCTCCTTGGCTAAGTGCCACCGCCTTCGTTTCGCTTGCCGTTATGTTGAGTATGTTGGTCTTTATCGGGGAAGCGGTCCGTGATGCTTTTGACCCCCGAAAGCTCTTTAATGGAGGCCACTCATGAGCGTCTTGGTTGACCACTCCGCTAAAGAAGAGCAACCGCTTCTTGATATCACCAGCCTCTCAACTCAATTTCATGGTGAGGATGAAATAATCGATGCTGTCGCAGGTATTACTTTTCAAATTATGGAAGGCCAAACCGTTGCTTTGGTTGGTGAATCTGGATCCGGAAAATCAGTAAGTGCTCTCTCCATCTTACAGCTCCTGCCCTACCCCTTAGCACAGCACCCTCAGGGAAGTTCGGTTAAGTACAGAGGACAAGAACTCATCGGCGCCGATGACGCGACAATGCGTGAAATTCGCGGCAACAAAATTTCGATTATCTTTCAAGAACCGATGACGTCGCTAAACCCATTGCACACCATAGAAAAACAGATCAATGAAGTCCTGCTGGTCCATAAGGGCTTCTCTAAAATTGAAGCGCGTAAACGAACTCTTGATCTGCTTAAACTCGTACAGATTAAGGATCCTTTAGGGCGCCTGAATGCCTACCCCCACGAACTCTCTGGCGGACAGCGTCAACGGGTCATGATAGCCATGGCTTTGGCAAATGAGCCTGATCTTCTCATTGCTGATGAGCCAACAACAGCGTTGGATGTCACGATCCAGGCTCAAATCCTCGAGCTTTTAAAAGAACTTCAAGAGAAACTCGGCATGTCTATCCTGCTGATCACCCATGACCTGGGTATCGTAAGAAAGATGGCTGATCGAGTCTGCGTCATGACAAAGGGCCAAATTGTCGAAAAAGGTCCGACAAAAGAAGTGTATGAAAATCCGCAACATCCCTATACCCAAGCGCTACTTGCCGCCGAGCCAAAAGGAAACCCGCTTGAAGCCGATGCCAATGCACCTGAAATTATGTCATGTGATAACCTCAAGGTTCACTTCCCGATTAAACGCGGTGTGTTACGAAGAACGGTGGATCATATCAAGGCGGTTGATGGTATTTCTCTTTCCATAAAGCAGGGACACACCCTCGGTATCGTCGGAGAATCTGGGTCAGGCAAAACGACACTCGGCCTAGCTTTGTTGCGCCTTATTTCCAGTAAGGGAAACATCAAGTTCGAAGCCAAGACCATTAATGGCATAAGCGGGCGAAAACTCAGGCCGCTCCGTCAAGAAATGCAAATAGTCTTTCAAGATCCTTACGGGTCCCTAAGTCCAAGGCTTTCTATCGGCGAGATTATTGAAGAAGGCTTAAAAGTCCATGCTTTGGGAGGCAATGCAAAGGCCCGGGAAGTCTTGATTATTGAGGCCTTGCGCGAAGTGGGGTTAGACCCGGACAATCGTCACCGCTACCCCCACGAATTTTCCGGGGGACAACGTCAGCGCATAGCTATCGCCAGAGTTATGGTTTTAAAACCAAAATTTTTGATATTAGATGAACCAACTTCAGCGCTGGATATGTCTGTTCAAGCACAAATAGTCGATCTTCTAAGATCACTTCAACGCAAGCATAACCTGACTTACCTCTTTATCAGTCATGATCTCAAAGTCGTGCGAACACTCGCAGATGATGTTATTGTTATGCGCAATGGGGAAGCTGTTGAAATTGGTACCGCGAAACAAATTTTCGAGGAGCCTCAAAGCCCGTACACACAGGCATTGATAAAAGCCGCATTTGACCTTGAGGTCGTAAACCAAGAGGCTGTGAGTGCCTAAATAAGGGCTCCGTTAAAGATCTGTGATAACAGATAAGCGATTATGAAATAAAAAACTTTTGTTGCTGGATTGCCATATCTTTCCAGCATCCCGTACACTGTCCAATATATTTTATTTCTTAGGTTAATTTGATGGCACTACTATTTATTTCAGGTCAGGATCGTGTCGATGAATGGCAAGATCATCTCAAGGGAGAAATACCCGATCTCGACCTGCGCATGTTGCCTGATTATGGTAATAAAGAAGACATCGAATATGCCTTAGTTTGGCAACCACCCAAAGGATTATTAAGATCCCTGCCAAACCTTAAGGTTATCTTTTCGCTCGGCGCAGGCATCGACCACCTGGCATCCGACACGGAACTCCCTGAAAATGTTCCGATCGTTCGCATGGTCGACCCATCTCTGACATCCGGCATGACCGAGTATGTCGTCATGAGCGTCCTTAACCATCACAAAAGTATGCGCCTGTATCGCGAGCAACAGACCCGTAAAGAATGGACCCCACACGTCCCACCCGTTACCTGGGATCGCAGGGTTGGCATTATGGGTATGGGCGTTCTTGGCTCCGATGCCGCCGGAAAACTGAGTTCATTAGGTTTCGATGTTGCTGGGTGGAGTAGAACTCACCGAGAACGACCAGGAATTAAGACTTATGCTGGAACGGAGCAGCTAGACAATTTCCTGAGTGAAACAGAGATCTTAGTCTGCCTCTTACCGCTTACTGATGAAACTACAGATATTTTAAACAAAGATCTTTTTGCCAAGCTTCCCAAAGGAGCCAGTGTCATTAATGCAGCGCGCGGAGGTCACCTCGTCGAAGAAGATCTCATCACAGCCCTCAATAGTGACCATTTGTCCGAAGCAACGCTTGATGTATTTAAATCAGAGCCTCTGGATCAAGATCATCCTTTTTGGGATCACCCAAAAGTCACGATCACCCCTCATGCCGCAAGCTTCACCCATCCAAGTTCCAGTGTGCGTTTAATTGCCGAAGGAATGAGACGTTTTGAAAATAGTGAGGAACTTCTTAACGTCGTGGACATGAAACGCGGGTACTGATGCTGGTTTATAACTGCTCTCAGGATGAATACGGAACTCGAATTTTACTTAAGTGCTTCGAAGTACTGTTTGAAGACTGTGTAGACGACACCCGTTAAACATCTTCCGCATAGTTTTCGACCATGTCTCCAAACTCACGAAGAAACACCGATCCTTTAATCGTCCGTTGAACAAGGATTGACCTACGGTCATTTTCATCCGTCTTGCGGCGAATAAAATCCAACTTTCCAAGACGATCAAGCGCGCGGGTAACGGCGGGCTTTGACATATTAAGCTCTCCGGCAAGACCGCGCACGGTATGGGCCTGGTCTTTGAGATATACATGCAATAATAAAGTAAATTGGCGAGACGTCAGGTCTGGCAGCCCTTTTTGAAGGGCACCAACCATCACGCCTCGCCATAATTCCAGAGCCTGTTTTGCTGGTATATCCACAATCGTCCCCGAACATTCCGCATTCGCAATGATTTTAGAACAAAAGTAGCTACCTGCTCAAGACATTCCTGATCTAACCTTACGGAAACGCCTGATTTCACCTAACGGCAAAACCAGGTTTTATCGTACAGTAATGCAAGTAGCCTTACTTAAGCTGGCAACCTTGTGAGATACAGAACCAAGGAGGAGTGATTCGAGATCACCGTGACCTCGGCTTCCCATCACAACGGCGTTTACTTTCTCTTTATCGGCAACTTCAACGATTGTACGGGCAGGAGGGCCGACTTTGACTTCAGTCCGGATGCGTTTGACGCCAATTTTCTTTGCGATTTCTTTGGCTTCAGTCAGGACTTCTTGGCTAAAGGAGTCCAGAACGTATTGAGCGTCCTGACCAGAAACATGCTCAACTTCCATGAAACGACGCAATCCTTCGTTCATTTTCACAGCTTTGGCGACGGTGAGAAATATCACTTCACCATCAAATTTCATTGCTAAAGCAGAGGCTTTTTCAACGGCGCGCATACTGTGGTCAGAGCCATCAACAGCACAAAGGATTTTTTCAAACATTGTCATACTCCATATGTAAGACAGACACATTAATAGTCAGAATTCTTAATTAGAATAACATAAAATAAGAGAATTTTCCCAATCTCTATTGGCAACCCAGAGATGCAAAAAATTCAATGATCTAGTTAACCATTTCCTTAATCATCGAATAAACAGCACGTAAGCCCATTGCTTCCCCGCCTTCGGGCCGACCAGGGCGAGAAGAGGTGTTATAGGCCATGACATCAAAGTGAGCCCAAGAGGTCTCATTTCCTACAAATTCCTCGAGGTAAAGTGCCGCCGTAATCGCCCCGCCATAAGGGCCCCCTGATATATTATTCAGGTCAGCGATTTTACTATCCAAGAGCTTTCGATAGGGTTTATGTAACGGCATCCGCCACACTTCATCATCACACTCAACAGAATGCTTTCGCAAGCTGTCTGCAATCTTATCGTCATTACAGAACATAGCCGGAAGGTCGGTACCCAGCGCAACACGTGCCGCCCCAGTTAAAGTTGCGAAATCGATAATAAGATCTGGTTTGGTACGAACCGCCTCTGCCAACGCATCACAAAGAACCAAACGCCCTTCTGCATCCGTGTTGCCGATCTCTACGGTCAGACCTTTTCTTGTCTTGATAACGTCGGAAGGACGGAAGGCATTGCCTGATACGGCATTTTCTACGGCAGGGATCAGAACGCGCAACTGGCAGGCAAGGTTACTTTCCATTATGGCAGCCGCAATTCCAAGAACATGAGCTGCGCCTCCCATATCTTTTTTCATCATGAGCATACCGGCGGCTGACTTAAGGTCTAGTCCACCAGTATCAAAACAAACGCCTTTCCCAACCAGGGTTATTTTGGGGCCACTATCTCCCCATCTGAAGTCGATCAGACGCGGCGCGCGATCAGAAGCTTTCCCGACTTCATAAATCGCAGGGTAATTTGCCTGTAAAAGATCGTCACCGACGATGACATTGCATTCGGCCTCAAACTCACCTGCTAACTGAGAGGCAGCCGTCGCCAGTTCTTCTGGTCCCATATCATTACTTGGCGTGTTGATTAAATCCCGGGTAAGGTGAACCCCACTGGCAAGAGACGACACCAGTTGTTTATCCACTTTATCAGGCCACACCAAGGACGCGAGAACACGGTCGGATTGTTTGTACCGCGTAAAACAGTAGCTCCCAATTGCCCATCCAAGAGCAATTTCTGTTGCGACTTCTGAAGTCTGTTTTTCTTTCAGGGTATAAACGCCTTGAGGAAGGGAGTGGCTCAAACCAGCCATGGTCCAAATTCCGGGAACTTCTCGATCTCCCAAACCAATAGCGACGGAATCAATCCCCCCAGACTTATCCGGTATCGTGCAAATTTCTCCGTCCCCTGCCTTAAAGTTATTTGCCGTCATCCAAATTGCCGAAAGCCCACTTTCTTGAAGACTTTCATCGAGTTGCTTTTTATTTATAAAAAACAACGGAATTGTTTGTTCGGCTGAACCTTCTATCAACTGGAAGCTCATAACTTACCTTCTATTTATTATTTAGATGTTATTTGGCAATAAGGGGAAGAACTTATCTCTACAGAAATGAATGGGTCAGATTATACGACTTGATAGGGGGACTGCACAGAATTTTATAAAAACTTGGAAAGCTAAAGTTGTGTCGAAGAGATGATGCGAAAAAGTAATCCCGAAAATGTTAAGCTAACATCTTCAAAATACAGCTTATTCTACTATTCTACTGAGGCAGGTTCTTGATCACTCTCATCAGTAATCGATGGTTCTATCGCCGTCGTTTCTGAGATGATTTCGGGGGTTTCCTCTTCAGGTTCGACTTCCTTTTCAATGACATGATCACCTATTAGACCGATCTCTCGATAGAACCTTTCGGCACCGGGATGAAGTGGCATAATCAATCCTTCAAGCGCTGTATCAAGCGTAATGAACCGCCCCAGCGTATGACCTTTGTTTAAGTTCATTGCTGTAGTTTCATGCCAAAGGGCTTTCGTAATCCCGTAGATTAACTTCTCGTCCATATCTTCGCGCACTAAGAACTGGGCAGGAACCATTAAGGCAAGCGTATCTGGAACTGTATTGTAAGTTCCAACATCAATTTTCCCGGCAGAAAAGAAGGGATAGATCTCATGCAAGACATCTACATCTGTTTGGCTAAGTGAGAGCAGGGATACTTTATGTTGATCTGTAAGAGCACTGACTAAACGCGCAGGCGTACCAGCAATAACAAAAAAAGCATCAATATCACCATTGAGGATCGCTTCATAAGCCTCACTGTTAGATAACGTCAGCATATTTTCATTTGGAATACGAATATTCCTGGTTTCCAACACCAACTGCGCACCAGCATTCGTACCGGATCCCGTTGGTCCTATAGATATTTTTTTATCGGCTAAATCATCTAGCGTCCTGATCCCACTGTGAAAACTGACGACGATGTGCATAGCTTCAGGATATAAATTGGCAACGCTCCTTAAATTACCAATAGCGCCACGGGTGCGAAATATATGTTCCCCTCGGAGTGCCCAATACACCACATCTGCTTGAGCAAAGCCGCCTTCTAACCTGCCATCAGCAATACCAATAACATTTTCAACAGACCCTTGCGTAGAAACACTGACGGATAAAAGCCCATCAACGCCACAACTGCCTCCCTTGTCACAGTCTCTCGACCCAACAGGTTTGCTTATGGAGCTCGCAATTATCCCGCCAATCGGGAAATAATTCCCTATTGTCGCGCCAGTACCAATTCGAAATATGGGGGTATCTTGAGCATACAACGCACCTGAAAATCCAAATAAGATTAAGATTGTTGTTATGAACAGGGGCTTTTTAACAAGGGTACGAAATACTGAGGACGCCGCGGACAACCGACTGCCTTTCTCTAATCACAGAATAGTCTCTGGGAAGCTTTTCTTATTCTATGCCATAATAAGTTAAAAGTTAATTATAACTTTGGCCTTTGGAAATATTTTTTATTTCAAAGAAAATGAGGATTCTTATTCACTTAAGTATCCTTCCAATCGCCAGAGAATTAATAATCTCAGCCTCTATTATCCAAAGAGAAAGCGACCTTAGCGTGACTGAATAATGGCAAGTTTACTCACTATGTAGGTTTACATTCCTTTTTAAGCGGCTTGTTCCAGCAATCGACCATTGGATAGCTCAACCTGACGGGTTGCGACCTTGTTCAAGAAGTGATGATTATGGGAAACGATAATCATCGCTTGAGGCAATTCAGATAAGAGCGTTATCAAATGCTGCTTGGTATCTCGATCAAGATCGTTTGTCGGCTCATCCAATAAAAGGACATCCGGCTCTAGCGCCATAACTGTCGCGAGCGCAACCAGACGCTTCTGCCCTCCTGAGAGTTTATGCGTAATTCTATCTGCGAGATGTTCAAGTTTCAGCATAACAAGTGTCTTCTCGACGATAGACACAACTTCCTGACGGGATTTCCCAAGATTTAAAGGCCCAAAAGCAAGATCCTCAGCGACTGTGGGACAGAAAAGCTGATCATCAGGGTCCTGAAAAACCAGACCAGCCCGAACCCGAACCTCCCGGAAGTCTTTTTCCTGCTGGCGAACAGAACCAAAGGCGTGGATCTCCCCACTCTTTGCCGTTTCAAGGCCATTTATCAAACGCAACAGAGTACTCTTACCAGCACCATTGCTCCCGGTAAGAGCGACACGCTCTCCTGCGCGAAGTTCAAAATCAACACCGTTGAGAACATCCTGGCCACTCGCATAGGAAAAATGCAGGCCACGCAGAGCAATTAAGGGAGAAATTAATGACGACATTAAAGGTACTCCACGACCAAAAGGCCGATCATTATAATAGAGACAGCACCACCAAAAATGAAATCTCTCTGGCTTGCTTTCATGTCGTTGAGAATATGAAACCGACCATCAAAGCCCCTGCACTTCATTGCTTCCATAATTCGATCGGATCGTTCCAGGCTACGCACTAGCATCATACCAATGAGATAACCAATGGACCGTAAAGTATGCAAATCAGTTTTAGGGTAAAAACCGCGCGCCTTCATAGCCATGCGCATCGTTTTATACTCTTTGTAAAAAACATCAATATATCGCACAGTGAAAAGGAATAGATGCACGAGCTTAACCGGAACTTTAAGACGGTATAAAGCATGTCCGAGAACCGATGGTTCCATGATGCCCAGCAGCCCCATCAGTGAAAAGAGAATAGCATTGGCCTTCAATCCGACCTCAGCAGCCCTATACAAGCCCTCTAGGCTTGCATCCCAGCCCAAAAGCGTAAATGCGGTCTCTCCAGGCATTGTAAACGGCAAGGTCAGGAGGAGGACGACGATAAAAGAATCAACAACGAGTACTTTTCGAACTGTTGTCCAAAGTGGAAGTCGTGCCGACAGAGAAAGTCCCACTCCAATTCCTAAAGCAAGGGTTAGAGCACCCAAATCGTGCATCGCCGAGATCAGAAAAGCAAAAAGTACGCAGGACACAAACCGCACCCGCGGATCAAGGCTGTTGAGAAAAGCTTCAGACTTGCTTTGATCACATTTCGCAGTCCACGATTGAGAAACTTCTCCCAACACCTGTGTCATATTAAGCTTCCTTTGCTGACTTGCGTCGCCCAAGTAGGAAAGATGCAATACCAAAGATCCCGAGGATATACCCGATGCCCCCAAGTATGTCTTGCATACGACGTTCTTCTTTGTACTGAACTAGGTCCTTACGCAGTGCTCGAGTTTCTTTAGTCGCTTTTGAGATCAATTTTTCTAATCCAGCCTGATCAATTACGACTAAATTCGAATTTGCAGAAGCGGATACAACTGCTTTTACAGGTTCAGCCAAATTTGAAGCCGTCGATGCAACCGACGATTTGGGTTCCCCACCGGCCAAATCGTCGGGTAACTCATCGGCCAGCACCGTGAAGGTCGCAATATGTCCTGCACTTAAGTCAGCTCGAAAAATATGATCGACTTTTTGAGTTGCCGTAAAGGAGAAGAGCCCTTCTTCATCGGTGGTTACTTCACCCAATTTGTTTCCGTCTGGGTCTGTAATTACGATGGGAACATTAACTGCCATATCCCCACTGGAAAAACCAATTTCACCTTCGATCAGATTTCCATCAGGATAGGCCGCAGAAATTACTTTGTGTGCCCAGGCATTTGTCATTGTGCCGACTGTAAAAACAGCGGCAAAAACCAACCCGGAAAAAATAGATTTACCGTACTGCATGAATGAGCTCCGGTTTAACTTTGGTAATCAACTGAATGGTCGCAGCGGTCAAAATTCCTTCCACAGCCATAACGGGGAAGTGAGCAACGATGACAAACTCAGCTGCCTTTGCAAATTCGTCCCCGGAAAGAGCCAGAGAAATTGCAACCATAATTGCGGTAAAGAAAATCGAAAGCGAGCCTCCGAGAAACCCCCAAAATCCTGCTACGGATAGAATTCCACGACGGTACAACACATATCCGCCAATCATGACCATGGCAAAAAGTGCCAAGGAAATTCCATTAACGGAAACACGCCACGTTGCTCCCTCGACTTGATAAGCTTCAAAAAGAGCAAATCCAGCCCATACCGAAACAATAAAGAAGACAGCAAACAAACCGTCAGCAGCTAATTTTGCAAGCTTATAGCGTTCTGCACTGAGCCCCCACCGACAGAGGTAAAAAACCATCACCGCCGGAAAGGCAATATTGACGGCATTTACGCCAAGAACAGTCAGACCACCAAAGCCAAAAAAGATTGCTTGGAGTAACAAAGCCACTGCCAATGCAGGAAAAGCTGCCCAGCCGAGAATAATCCCAAGTAACCCGTTCAAGATAAGGTGCACAGAAGAGAACCCAAGAGGCACATGGATCAGAGAGACCACAAAAAAGACCGCCGATAGAACCCCAACGCGAGGAAGATCTTCCGGTTCCAATTTTTTCAAGCTATAGGCGACGCCGGCGGCGGCAAGAACGCCACCACCAATCAACACCGGATTTGACAAAGCACCATCAACGATATGCATCGCTTGTCCAATCCTTAATCAACATTACGCGCTTGGATCCAGATAACGGCATCTTGTGAAAGCTCTTTGCCTTCATGCTCGGTATCTGGCCCAACGGCAAGAGCCGCAATGCCCCAAGTTCCAGCTTTTGGAACCCCAAAAGTAAAGGTTCCAGACGCATCTGAACGAATGGCATGCGCCGGGGAAGAAATCAGCCCCATCTCTGCAAACTTGTTATTTTCCATATCAGCAGGGAAGTTGAGGTACTCGATTTCAATCTCGGCAAAAGGAACTGGTTTTCCCTCAGAGAGGACAACACCTGAAAACGTTCCACCTGCAATAACATTATAGGGCTTTGTTAGCGGTCGAATTTCAGTTTTCAGTCCCTGAACTTCGGGCCAATCTGTTGGAAGATCACCAACATTTACATAAGATTTGGTAATCTGCTGAATATAGATGTCTTCGCTTGCTTCATAAAATGGCGCTGGCTTTAAAACAAAAACGTTATCACCAAGACCGCGAAGTTTCACTTCTGCTTCATACGCCTTGCCGGTATTCGCGCTGCTGGTCCATTCAATGGGTTTCAGCTTATCCATCAGGTCGGTCTTTTTACCCTTGCGGATTGAATAGAATTCTTCGGGAACTCCCATGTCCATAACATGGCCGGATTCTGCAGGGTGTGTAAATGGCATTTTCAGGGTGAGTTTACCGCCCTTTTCGAGCATTGTTTCAGGTGTAAACACCAACTGAAAGTGCGCTTGCGCACCAGAAACAAAAGCTGCAAGGCCAGCAGCAACAACACCACAAAAGAGAACTTTTTTCATCTCGTTCAAATATCTCCTAGCCGTTAACTTTTCAGTCAACGGCAACGTTCCTATTGGAGCATATTGGATAGGGGAAGATGCAATTTAGACATCCCGTTGACAAGAAAACACAGGTAACCCTGGGGATTCATGATCCAGTAGCTCGGCTCAAAGGCACGCCACAAACGGATGTCCGTCACCGATGGTACTCCCCGCCCTACGGTTTAGTGACATTATGCCGGCAGGTCTCCTGGCTCACGGATCGTTGCTCTATCACCAGACCTTCCCGGCATATGCCAGTGATCATAGATTGGTAAGAACTCACCGTTTACAGTTGCGGGGGCAGCCACGGCTTGAAATTCCCTGATGGGTAAATTAATCCGTGTTCCCTTTTAATCCCCGGGCGACTTCACCCTTGGGGAACCATGCATAACCGCAGTCTATGCAGACAAAAAAAAAGTGCAAGCGGGATTAACTAAACCTTGGATTTTTGCCCCAATTAGCCATACTCATGAGTATGTAAACAATGTCACAATTAACCCCAAGATAAAGCGACCCTAAATGTCTTCATCAGAAATATCAAAAGGCAGTATCAACTGGCTCCAATCCGCAATGACGTTACTCGCCAGCGAAGGACCTCAAGCTCTCAATATTGCCCGCCTTTGCAGAGATATTAAACTGACAAAGGGCAGTTTTTATCATCATTTCAAGGACTTTGAGGCTTTTAAAATTGCGCTTCTCGCTTTTTGGGAAAAAGACTTCACAGAAGACCTTTTTGAAAAGATCAAGGACGTTGAAGATCCTGAAGCTCAGTACGAAATGCTTTTCAATCTTGCATTTGAAAAAGATATTGCCGCCGATGTTGCCATGAGAACATGGGGACAATCAGATGAGACCGTTCGAAAAACGGTGCAAAAAGTAGATACCATTCGTCTTGATCTCCTTGCAGGAATGTATGAAAGAGCATCAGACTTGTCGCCAGAATCCGCACGAAACTATGCTGTCATTGATTATTCCGGCTACATCGGGTTTTACAGCCTGTTCCCAAATGCACCTGATAGCTGGGCGCGTGATCTCGCATCACTTCAAACCAGAGCATTACTCGCAGATAGTAAATCTACCCGTGGCGCTCTCTAAACTCTACGAGAAAATCTTTCAAAACCATATTCCTGATTGACCCCAACACGTCATATTGACAGACTGCGCGCGTGACGGTTTTTCATGTGTAAATTTGACGTGAAAATAATAGGGAATACGGAGGGATTTGCCCATCAGGGAATCTTAAACCGTAGCTGCCCCCGCAACTGTGTACGGCTTCAAATGATAGCATCTATTATTCGAGCTGTAAGCCAGGAGACCTGCCGCCATAACGTCACCAGTCTGATGAACGGGGAGTTTCATTGGGGCGGTTATCCGCCGTGTGGCGTGCCTGTCGACAATACCAAGAGCCTCAGTTGATCTGAGTTTTGGCATTGTCATAACTATTTTGACAAGGCGCGTACCATGTTTTTGATACGACTATCTCTCATGTTTTTCATGGGATTAATGACTATGGCCCTGACAGCAACTAGAGCTGAGGCCCATTTTCTTGAATTAATTCCCTCACATTCTCTCATTACAAAAAGTAAGCAAAGCACTCTCACTTTTGACATCAGGTTTACCCACCCGATGGAAGGCGCTCCCTTGATGGATATGCAGCTTCCAGAACAATTTGGGGTACAGGTTGCAGGCTTGAAACAAGACCTAACAACCGAATTAAAAGCCATAAGGCTTGAGGGGAAATTAAACCCGGCCAATGTCACTTCTTTTAAAGCCCTCCATAATATAAAACGTGCAGGAGACTATACGTTCTTTCTGACTCCAGCTCCCTACTGGGAAGCTGAAGAACGAACGATGATTATTCACTATACAAAAGTCATTGTGAACGCTTATGGCCTGGAGAATGGGTGGGAAACACCCGTAGGCCTGCCTGTTGAAATTATGCCTTTGAGTCGCCCCTATGGGCTATGGACCAATAATCTATTTTCGGGACAAGTAATCAATAACGGCAAGCCAGAGGCCAACGCACTTGTTGAGATAGAGTATCGAGGACAAGGGAATATAAAAACGCCTGGCTCACCTTTTGTTACACAAGTGGTCAGGGCTGATACAAATGGTGTTTTTCACTATGCCATGCCTAAAGCAGGTTGGTGGGGTTTTGCCGCATTGGTGGACAATGGAAAAACCCTTCCTGCACCCGACGGGACAAATGCACAGGTTGAAGAAGGCGGTCTATTATGGGTTCACACCCAAGATATGCCCTAATACAGAGTAACTTTAAGAATGTAACGACGGAATAAAATGATCCGTCGTTACACCAATCTGACAACTATCAAGCTCTTTAATAGGTTCTTTTATCCTGCCATATAAGCCATCATCTGTTCGTTTTCGAATTCGAGTTCCATCAAGCGTTTTCGCACGACGTCCCCAATGGAAATCATGCCACACAGTTTTCCATTATCAACCACAGGCATGTGCCTGAAACGTCCGGTGGTCATCTTCTGCATGACTTCGTGAACACGGGCCTCAAGACTACAACAAATTGGGTCCGCAGTCATGATTTCAGTGATGTTCTTATCAAAGATCGCCAAGCCATCTTTGCCAACACCGACAACCACATCGCGTTCAGAAACAATGCCAATTGGACGCTTGTTTTCATCAGCGATAACAAGAGCACCAATTTTAAAAGAATTAAGCATGCCCACTACTTCTAATACAGTGTGGCTCGTGTCGATGGTATGGATATCGCCGCCTTTTTCAGCAAGAACATCCTTAACCATCCCGCCAGAAGACCCTACTGTATTCCCAGCCTCTCCTGAGCCAGAACCGCTGTCACTTTGATAAAGCGCGGTGCCGAAATCACTGGAAAATATCATTCTCGTACCTCCTCGTGTTCTGCTATAATTCGTAACTATAACACAAGAATTTAATCTATTAACTCCTGATTAACAAAACTATTCAAATCCATTGAGAAAATCTCCCGAGAAATAAAGCTTTAACACATTATTTCCCGGGATAGTTGGCGGATCGGAACGGATAATCCGTCATTAGAGGCAAGAAATAGAGGCCAGAATTATTTAAAATTAGGGTCATGACTAGTTGAGAACTTATGATATGGTTCAAGACTATGAAATCACAGA
>CAJXUS010000021.1 GCA_913060675.1 uncultured Rhodospirillales bacterium | reverse complement strand
AAAACTGCAAAAAGACTATCTTAATTTAAGCTAATTTGAAATCGGGGGCAGGATAGATATCCACGCTATTTATGAACAATTTAAAGAGGTCGACAATTTTCAATCTGACTTGATAGATACTATGACTGATGCCTCTTTGCAAAGAGGTGCAACATGGTTACTCAAACATCATCTAGAAAATCATGCCACTTTAAATACTTCTGAAATAAAGTCCATTTATCAAAGCATTGAGCTTTTTACTCATTGGGAAAGTAAATTACATATTCTCCAGTCATTAGAATATCTATCTATTCCCAAAGAATTTAAAGCTACATTAGAATTATTTATTCGCCCCTGTTTAAAGAGTAATAAAAAGCTTCTTCGCGCTTGGGGCTACCATGGATTTTACCACCTAAATAAATCTTTTCCTGAGTACAGCAAAGAAACGGACCTACTCTTACAAAAAGCAATGTTAGACGAAAGCCCATCAGTTATAGCTAGAATAAATAATCTTTTAAAATCGAGATAAAATTAGATTTATTTATTTGCATAATGGGTTGAAAACTTACCTAGGGTGTGAATAGCTGTCATTGGTGTACTAACCGGCATAAAACAGCGTTGTAGATCCTAGACGTCTTGATCAAATGGGAAGAGCAAGCCTCACCCACTTTTATTAATTATCAAAATCAAGCTTAACACCAGTTAAGAAGTCATCAAAAGAGACTCCTATTTTCGACTTTAGGCTTTATAAACGATTTGATGCGATCATGGGTTGTATTCACATAAAGAGATACTATCATGCAAAAAATATTCACAGGTATTTGCTACTGCATTGGTATTGGTTTTTGGATTGTTGTCCTATCCAGTGCCCAAGCACAGGCCCATGGTGAAACAGTTTATACAAATAAATCAACAGAAACATCACATGCGGCTATAGACATAATACTCGAAAATGAAATTTGGCCCCTAGCGCAATCGCCAAGTGTTGTTTCCGCGATTAAACAACAAAACCTGCTTCATAACCAATTAACCCAAGATCAGATAAACACTTTGGATCAAGTCTGGCGACAAGAAACAGAAACAACACAGCGACCATTAATAAATGGCATGCTAAAAACAGATATTTCAAAAGAGCTTCAATCCTATAGAAAAAGCCGAAATGGTCTCGTTACCGAAGTTATCCTAATCGATAATAAAGGCCTAAATGTTGGCATCAGCGATGTTACTTCTGACTACTGGCAAGGGGATGAAGATAAATGGCAAAAAACACTTCTTAGAAGCCCAAAAGCAGTTTTTGTAAGTGAAGCTAGTATTGATGAATCTACTCAGCAGTTTCAACTTCAAATAAGTGTAACAGTTGTTGATCCTGAAAGCTCTAGAGGGATTGGAAGCTTAACTGTTGGCGTAGATCTCGATTTACTAGAACTATACCTAGAATACGGAGGTCAAATATCAAAAATACCACAACGGGAACCGGCATATGAGTAATGCCGAAATCAGTAACCCAAAGATTTTCTGGAATGTGGGACGTAAGGTTTGTTTGTTTGCCATAGCAGGAATATCTGTTTTATTTGCCTTACTAACGTTTACGAACTGGCAATTAGAAAAAGAAAAAATCTACGAAATAATGATTGATAGTGCAGTCGTTAAAACAGAGCTTTTAGCAGGGCAAATTGTCGGCGGTGTAAGATGGTATAAACCAGAAGCAATTTGGCGTTCCTTTGATCATTTAATTATCGATGATAATTACACTCAATTTGACCTACAGGTATTCGATACTCAAGGCGGCGTTATCCTTGAGCACCGAGGATTACATCAAACCTTTGAACCTACAGATATAAATACCTATTTATCGCAAGAAAAACCCTATACTCAACGCACCTTAATCAATAATCACGCCGTTATAGTTGTTACCCCCGTTTCTAGCGCACAAGGAAAGATTTATGGGGCCGTAGTTATGGTTTGGAGCTTAAAAAAAGCAAAGGAATTTCTTGAAGAAATCATTATTACAGAACTGATTCTATTTATTATTTTCACTTCGATATCAGGGGTGTTCTTAATTTACGTAATCAACCGCTCTGTAGGCTCTGTCTTGACCTCACTGAGTAAAGAAATGGTTCTCGTCACACAAAATAAACACACATTTGGCAGTGAATTTTTAATACGAAATGATGAATTTGGTTTGATGGCGAGATCATTGGAAATCTTCAAAAAAACTACCGATGATCTGAACAAGGTAGAAAAAAGCCTGTTGAAGAAAAAACGGCAACTAGAAAAAGCTCTTGAAAATGAACAAAAACAAAATGCGATGCAAAGAGACTTTGTGTCTATGACATCACACGAGTTTAGAACACCGCTCGCCATCATTGATGGCAGCGTTCAAAGGCTACAAAGACGCATTGATAATCTTGATAAAGTATACGTCGAAGAACGGATCAAGAAAATCAAAAATGCGACCCAACGTATGGTCACACTTATCGATAGCACCCTAAGCGCCTCCAGAATTGAAGCGGGTGAAGTTGACATTGAACTCAGTCCCGTTGATTTGGCCGGTGTAGTTGCAAACTTGTGTATAAGCCATCAGGAGATCTCTGAAGGCCATAAAATCACCTATGATGTCAGAAAGCTGCCGCGAAACATGCTTGCTGACAACACCAAGTTGAGACAAATATTTACCAATCTGCTCTCCAATGCAGTGAAGTATTCACCAGGCGCGACCGAAATTATCGTTAAAGGTTACATTGAAAAAAGCAGAGCCTATATAACTGTTCAGGATTTTGGGATTGGTATATCCCAAGCAGACTGGGTAAAAATATTCGATCGCTATTTTCGATCTAACAATACCACAGGTATTTCAGGAACCGGAATTGGGTTATGTCTGGTTTTATCACTCCTTGAGCTCCATGGAGGCTCTATTTCCGTTGAAAGTGAAGTTGATGCTGGTTCCATTTTCAAAGTGCAACTGCCAATCAACAATCCAGGAGATGAAGTTGCAGAAATAATCGATCTGCCTCTCATTTCAAGAACTGAAGAACAACAATCTTTGGATGAAATTATGAACTCCCTTTAATAGGCAGGTAAATTGGCATGGCTACTATATTATGTGTAGAAGATGAAGACGCATTAAGAGAAGACATCGTCGAAGAACTAACCGACGAAGGGCACCATGTATTAACAGCCCGCAATGGTGCCGAAGGTTTAAAGATCATCTCCGAAAACTCAACCGTTGATCTGGTATTAAGCGATATTACCATGCCCGTAATGGATGGGTTTGAACTCTTAAAACAGGTCAGAGAACACGAAGGTAACTTTGCTGATATTCCTTTCGTTTTTTTAAGCGCTCTTGCAGATCGGAAACAAATAGTCGAAGGAAAAATTCTCGGTGCAGATGATTATGTGATTAAACCAGTTGATTTTGATTTGCTCTTTGCCACGATCTCGGCACGTGTCCGCCAGGTAGAAAGGATGAAACAACGCAAAGAAAAAGACATGGTTGCGTTGTATAAGGCTCTATCTCCAGGAGAAGAAGAACAACCCCAGCAAGAGCAGAAAAATAACAGTTCTGCAGTTGATACCTTACCGGAATTACAAAATCCTGAGGTCAACAATATATCCTCGCCACCACCCAAATTACCAAATACAGGAAAGATGGTAACCGGGCGTTTCCAATTATTAGGTCTGGAGGGTATAAAAGAAAAATTGGGCGATGAACTCGATAGCCACATGAGTATGATTAAAACCGTCATGCAAAACGTGGTCTATAAAAATTTGGGCCCGCAGGATGTTTGTAAAGTCGCCGATAACGGCGAAATGATGATTTGCTTTGCTACTCTGACACAAGAGGAAGCAGCCTACAAACTTGAAGCAATCAACAAAGAAATATGGGTTAGAGTTCTTGGAGAAGAAGAATATCAAGAAGGCTTACAGATCAACCCGCAAGCTTTTGAAATTGATGTTGATGAAGAAGAATATAATGAAGCCCCCGACCCATGGGCAATCATTCAAAACCGGATCGATAGTGCAGCTGCCGCAGCACAAGAACGTGTTGATACTTTTGTACAAGATATCCTGGAACGTGCAGAAGTCAGGTTTACTAAATTCCAAAAACCCTCGGGTGATCCTCTCCCAATTTCACTTTCAACCTTTGATAATTTCGGTCTTCGAAAATTACAAAACATTACCCAAGTCATTGATAAATCTGATCAGCGTTGCCTCGTTATCGAAGGCGGCTATATTGGGCAAACGGTGGCCTATATGATCGCTAACCTCGCTGATATGGCTGCGGCAGGGGTTGTTATGAATATCAGTTATCCGCTTTGTATTAATAAGCGTGAATTTGAAAATATATTAGGCGTTTTGGAAAAGCTAACACCAAAAGCAAGAGAGCGTCTGATTATTGCCATAACGGACATTCCCAAACAATTGCACTTGGCACAATTAACCGATCTTATGATGCGTTTGAGACCTTTTAGTAAAATGCGTATGACAGAGTTTCAAATTGAAATGCCAACAGATCCTGGATTTGATCTGGCTGGTCTATCCATGCTCATGCTGGATTATTATGAAGCCGCTGCTTTGCTAAAACACTCAAGAGCAAGATTTATCAAAGCGGTCAAAAAACTCAAAGAAAAAAAGAAAAAGTTGCTTATTACGAACACACCACCTGAAAAATCCCAGAGTTGTAGTAATTTCGGTGCCGATTTTGTTCTTTTGAACAACACAGACGCCTAGAACTTTCCCGTCCTGAAATAGCTGCATGGTTCGGGGCTATTTCAGGGCGTTATAACTTTTAAAACTCTACTTTATTTTTATATTATCATCCGCATATAAATTAACGGGTAAGGGAGCTTTCAATGGGTCCTTTTCTCTAACGCATAAGAAAATATACTGTGCGCTATGAAAAAGGCCTCCTAATTATCAAAAAACGATAAGACAAAACACGACCCGGAATCATTCGGTCCTGAACGATACTCGACCGCACCACCATGACATTCCATGATCTCACGCACGATGGGCAGGCCTAGCCCACATCCTTCATCATCCCGAGTTTCAGAGCGATAAAACCGTTCAAATATCTTCGACCTTTCAGATTGTACGATCCCAGGACCGTTGTCTTCAACTTCCAACAGGATTTTACCCTGCATATTCCTAAGTCGCACTGTAACCGTCGCCCCCTTTGGACAGTAATTCAGCGCATTATCAATCAAATTTTTAAGGGCCTCTTCAATAAGCTCTCTATTCCCGTTGATACTGAAAGGGCCATTTAAACTCTCAAAACCAAGATCGATATCCTTGTCTACAGCCAAGGGGACGAACTCTCGGGTAACTTGCTCACACACTCTTTTGAGATCAATCTTTGGCGATTGGAAACTTTCACCTATCTGGGTAGTTCCGGCCTGATTGGCTCTGGCAAGACTGAGTAATTGGTTGATGAGCCGAGAGGTTTGTTTGGTACTTCTGCTCAAGTGTTCA
This sequence comes from uncultured Rhodospirillales bacterium, assembly GCA_913060675.1. Lineage (GTDB taxonomy): Bacteria > Pseudomonadota > Alphaproteobacteria > Kiloniellales > Kiloniellaceae > Kiloniella. The sequence goes on along the minus strand of CAJXUS010000021.1, from coordinate 53,971 downwards.
AGGCGCTTTCTGGTTTCTTCTGGATTGGTTTCATCAATGGCCAATTCAGCCTGAGTTTGAATGGCAGCCAGAGGCGTGCGCAATTGGTGGGCCGCGTTAGAGGTAAAGCGTTGCATTGCCCCAAATGAGGCCTCTAACCGATGCATAAGATCATTAATCGCGTCAATCAAATGTCGGACTTCTCGTGGGACTTCGTGTTCAATGGGGCGAAGGTCCGAGGGCGTTCTTCGATTCAGTGCAGCTTCGAGACGTAATAAGGGCTTAAGTCCCCATCCAATACCTATCCACATGACGATGCCAGCCACGAAAATTAATACCAACTGACGAACAATAGCCGCCGTCATCATTTCGCGGATAAGTCTGCTTCGTCCCCCTACCGTTTCAGCCACCATAACCGTAAAGCGCGTTGAAATACGTCCACCGGAAAGATGCCGCGATATAGCGCCAACGCGAATGGCATCTCCACGATAGTTTGCGTCAAAAAAAAGTGGTGCCCCATTGATCGGAATTTCTTCTTCACTCACCACCGGAAGGTCATTGTATCCAGTAATGAATTGCTTTTCAGGTCCAATAACCTGATAAAAAACCCGATCTTGGGCCGCTGAAGTAAGCATTTCCAAGGCGACGTAAGGAACATCAACTTCGAGCGTATCACCAACCACGACAACCCGCTCGGCAATTGCCAAAGCAGACCCAAGCAAAACACGATCATACGCTTCATTAGCGGCTTTCGTTGCACTGGATCGAACCTCAAATAACATCAAGGCTGAAATTACAGCCAACGCGCCCAGTAACCATAACAGTAAACGGCGCCGGAGTGATTTACGTTGCCAACTCATTATTTTTCCATCAAATAACCAAGACCACGAACTGTCTTGATATTGATATCTATTGGCGACAACCTTTTACGCAATCGACTGATATACAGCTCAACAGCGTTTGGACTGATATCCTGATCAAAATTAGCAAGGCTATCCGCAATTTGCTCCTTACTGACAACCTGTCCCGCACGACTGATCAACAATTCGAGCAGACAAAACTCTCGTCGAGGCAGATCCATAGGAACTCCGGCAAGAGATGCTCTTCGTGCAACACTATCAAATACAAGATCGCCAACTTTTATTTCGGGTGATTTCAAGCCGCTCTGACGTCTGAGTAGCGCCCGCACCCTGGCTTCCAGCTCAACCAGATCAAAAGGTTTTGTCAGATAATCATCTGCGCCAAGATCAAGTCCTTTGACCCGATCACTTAACCCATCTCGCGCAGTTAAAATGAGTACCTGTGCTTTACCACCGTTTTGCCGATATCGTTTGAGAACCTCGAGACCATCATAGCCTGGTAAATTAAGATCCATCACAACTAGGTTGAATTCCTGAGTGCGCAAGATATCATCTGCTTCGCTGCCATCACCCACAACATCCACAGCCATTTCCATACGGGTAAGAGCACTGGATATGCCATCTGCCAAAGCAGCATTATCTTCAACAACAAGAATTCTCATAATTTAAAGACTAACGTTGTTATATGCTTTTTGAAAAGGCTGAGGTAAAAGAAAGTAGGAAATTCATGCATCATGACAGGTTGGTGACAGTATTTACCCATAATTTGTAAGTAAGCAAAAATGCATCATAAGCCAAAAATAAAAAAAATAACGCGTCAAACAAGAGAGAACAGAGGCTCGAATTCTATTTTAAAAATCAATTACAAGTCACTTACAAAAAGGATATCACACCTAACTTTTGGTCTTTTGTTTTTACTCTGGGCAACCGTTTTCCCGCACATGCTTATGGCTAAGGCATTTAATTTTCCAGCAACGAATAATGACTATGAGAATCAAAGCGAAATTACCATCTATGGCGCTACCGACGTTGATATATTTCAAGGTATTATCCATGATTTTCAGGTTATATTTCCTGATATCACTATTATTTATCACGATTTACAATCTCTTGAACTATACGAGCGAACCCAAAAAGAAAGCCTGGATAACGGTGAAACAGCCGACATTGTCATAAGTTCAGCGATGGATCTCCAGATGAAACTTGCCAATGACGGTTTCGCACAACCTGTAGAAATATCTTCCGCACAAAACATGCCGTCCTGGTCTCTTTGGAGAAATGAGGTTTTTGGCTTCACATCCGAACCAGCAGTAACAATTTATAACAAAGCCTATTTTAAAGGCCATAAGCTTCCTAAAACACGTTCTGAGCTGAAAGCATTTCTTGCTGAGCGCCCTTCAGACCTCTTTGGACGGATTGCGACTTACGATATCGAACGAAGCGGCCTCGGCTTTCTTTTTATGGCCGTTGATTCTGAACGTTACAAAGGAATTTGGGAACTTGTTAAAGCCTTTGGGGCCAATGGTGTAAAGCTCTCTACCAGCTCAACCGCGATCATCAACAATGTGAGCAGTGGCAAATATGTTATAGGTTATAATGTATTAGGGTCTTATGCTCTCGCAAGACTTCATGATTCACCGGATCTTGGCATACTATATTTACAAGATTACACCACTGTTCTTTCCCGTTTGGCACTCATACCAAAAGCGGCCAAATCGAAGGAAGCCGGAAAACTGTTTTTGGAATATCTCTTATCCGAGCGTGGTCAAACGGTACTCACACAAAGCGCCAAAATGAACGCAGTGCGTCCCGGCGTAAAGATTACTGGCCCTGAAGAAATTCTTGCCGGACAAAAACAAAGTAATATGCAACCCATAAAGGTTGGCTCCGGACTTCTCGTTTATTTGGATCAGGTAAAAAGACGTAAAACCATCAACAAATGGAACAAAGCTTTACGTGGCGAATAACCTGATATTTTTATCAAAATTCATTACCAATTAACCTTCCTTTATTTTCATATCTGTTGATGTCCAGTCTTATGCTTGGAAATAAATTCGTTTAATTTATTCTCAAATATACTACTTAGAACCCTTTAAGGAAATATCAGTTGAGAGAAGATTAGTGCACTACTTCTATGCTTATTATCTAGAAAAACTTGGACGGTATCAAAATTGGCTCCGAGATAATAAATTCAGAGCCCGCATTATAATGTTCAGTGTTTGTATTTTTAATTTAATACTGATTTTTGTTGGTTCTTCAATTTCAACCTTCTTATTTACAATTATATATGGCGTTTGTGGCCTTATAGTACTGATATTATTCCCATTCTTAATCATCACGATGAAGGCTCAAAAATAAATCACACGATATATGTATTTATTTCTCCCAACGACAGGGTAGTGACAGCTTTATCCCCTAGTCTGCACTTATTGAATTACAGACCGCATCATAAAAACAATAATAGCGGTTGGGGAGATAGTACATATTTTAACAGTCCGATTAATTTCTGATCTGTTTACTCATCTATGATGGGTCCTCTCTGCGCCGTTAAACCGTGGCGGTCTGTCGTTTATTGAATTAACAATCAGACTCGGAGGCCAATTCATGTTTGGCAAAACAACAAAACTATCTCGACGTTTCGTACTATCCATGGCGGCTGCAGCTGTCAGCGTGGGTATGGCCATGCCACTTTCATCAGTTTCTGCAGCTGACATTGATAAAATCCACTTCCTGATCCCCGGTGGTGCAGGTGGTGGTTGGGACGGTACCGCACGTGGTACTGGTGAAGCCCTCACAAAATCTGGCCTTGTTGGTACCGCATCATTTGAAAACATGTCCGGTGGCGGTGGCGGTAAAGCCATTGCGCACCTTATTGAAACGGCTGATCGTCAGGGCGATACCCTGATGGTGAACTCAACACCGATCGTTATTCGCTCCCTGACCAAAGTGTTCCCACAATCATTTCGTGATCTAGTACCAGTTGCAGGTGTTATCGGCGATTATGCAGCTTTTGTGGTTCCGGCAGATTCTAAATATAAATCTTTTTCAGAAGTTGTTACCGATTTCAAAGCAGATCCGAAATCAGTTAAAATTGCAGGCGGCTCAGCCCGCGGCAGTATGGATCATCTGGTTGCAGCCCAAGCTTTTAAAGCTGCTGGCGGTAATCCAAACGATGTTAAGTACATCCCTTACGATGCCGGTGGTAAAGCCATGGCTGGATTACTTTCAGGCGAGACATCCATTCTATCAACAGGTCTTTCTGAGGCAATTGAGCTAGAACGCAGTGGTCAGGTTCGCATTCTTGCCATGACAGGTGCCAACCGTACCAGTGATGCGCCAAATATCCCAACACTCACAGAACAAGGCATTGATGCAACATTTGTGAACTGGCGTGGTTTCTTCGCGGCCCCAGGTACATCAAAAGAAAAAGTCGCTGAATATAATGCAGCTTTGGAAAAAATGTATGATACCGCAGATTGGGAAACAGTCCGCGCCCGCAACGGTTGGGTTGATGTTTTCCAACCAGCTGATGTTTTCTACACCTTCCTCGAAGAGCAAGAAGGTATTATTGGCGACCTCATGAGAGAGCTTGGCTTCCTATAAGCCTAACTCGCCAAGAAAATAAGACGAAGGAACGAGACCTATGACCCTCAGTAAGGAAAAGGCAGGAGCCCTATGCTTTCTTGTCGTTGCCATAGCCTATGGATATATGACAGGAGATATACCGTCATTACCGAGTGATAAATTTGCGCCAATGACGGCTAGCACTCTCCCCACTTTCTTAGCCTGGATAACGGGGGTACTCTCGTTCCTTCTTCTAATTTTACCCCAACGCGGTGAGACAGATGATTTTCTTTCTGTCTTCAAAGGGCTTAATTGGATCAGGACATTTACCCTTCTGGCCTTGATGGTTGCCTATGGCGCAAGCTTCAACTGGTTAGGCTTTAATCTAGCAACAATTCTATTTTTAACAGCCAGTGTTTATGTACTTGGTGAACGACGTTGGAAAGTCATTTTATTGACGTCGATCCCGGTAACTCTGGCTTTCTGGTTTATCCTCACAAAACTTCTCGAAATTACACTCAGAGAAGGTGAACTCTACTTCACTGTCATAAATTTATTGGGGCTCAACTAATGCTGGACGGTATTCTTACGGGCCTCTCAACGGCTGTTACACCTATCAATCTCCTTATGGTCTTTGTCGGCTGTTTTGCTGGTACCTTTATCGGTATGTTGCCCGGACTTGGCCCCATCTCTGCCATTGCCCTTATGATCCCCATAACATACGGGTTTGATCCTTCTACAGGCATGATTTTGATGGCTGGTGTTTATTACGGCGCAATTTTTGGCGGATCAACCTCATCCATTCTGATCAACGCTCCCGGAGTGGCTGGAACGGTAGCGACAGCATTTGATGGTTATCCCCTCGCCAAACAAGGACACGCTGGAAAAGCCCTTGCAATCGCGGCTTACAGCTCTTTCAGTGGCGGTACGATTGCGGCTATCTTCCTACTCATTGCCGCACCTGCACTTGCATCGGTTGCTCTAAGCTTCCAATCCGCAGATTATTTTGCCCTCATGATACTTGGACTTACCGCAGTTTCCGCCTTTGCGGGTAAAGGTAAGTTCCTAATCGCGATACTCATGACCATGCTAGGCCTGATGCTCTCTACCATTGGACAAGATCAATCCGGCATCCAGAGATTTACCTTTGGTGCCATAGATCTCATTGATGGTTTGAGTTTCTTACTTCTTGCTATGGCTACATTCGCCTTATCCGAAGCATTAATGGTTGTTCTAAAACCGGAAGCAACATCAAAAGAAGCCGAGAAAGCCACCAAAGGCGATCTTGGATCGATGAAAATAACAAAAGAGGAAGTCAAAGATCTGGCACCAGTTGTTGCCCGAAGCTCAGTTCTTGGGTTTTTCATCGGCGTTCTTCCTGGCGCTGGCGCAACGATCGCTTCCTTCTTGGCTTATGGCATGGAACGAAATTTTGCCAGCGCGAAAGAAAAGCTGAAATTCGGCAAAGGCAGCCTTCGTGGCCTCGCAGCCCCTGAAACTGCTAACAACGCGGCCAGTTCCGGCTCTTTCGTCCCTCTCCTAACTCTTGGTATCCCAGGATCAGGTACAACAGCTGTTATGCTCGGCGCCCTGATTTCATATGGTGTTCAACCTGGTCCAAGACTGTTTGTTGAAAATCCTGCCGTTTTCTGGTCCGTTATCATCTCAATGTATATCGGCAATATCATTCTCTTGGTCCTGAACTTGCCTTTGATTCCATATATTGCACGGCTTTTGGCTCTGCCAAAACAGATTTTGACGCCTATGATCCTGTTTTTCTCTCTCATCGGTGTTTATCTGGTATCAGCAAATACCATTGATATTCAGATCATGGTTTTGGTGGCAATCATCGCTATTTTCCTTCGTTTGATTGACTTCCCACTCGCACCAATGCTTCTCGGGTTTATCCTTGGTGGTTTGATGGAAGACAACCTTCGCCGCGCGCTTGATATTTATGATGGTGAAATATCCTTTATGTGGGAGCGCCCGCTTACGGCATCTATTCTTGCGATAACAGCTGTGATCCTGTTTGCACCAATGATCAAAGGACTTATCGATATCCGCAGAAATAAAGCACTTAAAGTAAATGACGGTGAAGGATAGCAGGTGTCTTTTACCAGTGCGGTGCCTAAGTTTTTACTAACCTTGCTGTGTGGATTTTTGGGAGGCCTTGTGTTTTGGACACTTGGCCTCCCTCTTCCGTGGATGTTGGGGTGCCTTAGTGGCAGTCTTATCGCTTCCCTCTCCGGTGCACCTGTCGGTGCTTCTAAGCCTATCCGCCTCGTCATCATGGTTATCCTAGGCGTCATGCTCGGTGGTACGTTTTCGCCTGAAGTTGTCGCCAGAGCAGGAGAATGGATACCAACACTCATTGCAGCAGTCCTTTATCTTGCTCTGATTACTTTTGTTGCTCAATTTTATTGCCGTAAGTTCCTAAAAATGGACAAGATGACAGCAATATTTTCAGGATTTCCCGGTGGGCTTTCGGAAATGTCTTTGCTTGGAGAAGAAGCAGGAGCTGATGTCAGGGCCTTAACCTTGACCCATGCCTGTCGTGTGGCATCAATCCTCTTGGCAATCCCCCTTTTCCTTACCTACTGGTCTGGTTTGGAAACCGTAGAACGCCCTCAAATAGCGTTGTTTTGGTCCCAGTGGGACATCTTGATATTGCTCGCCATTGCCATAGGTGGATTATTTTTGGGAAAGGCCGCAAAATTCCCGGCATACCAATTAACCGGTCCACTCTTAATCAGTGCGATAATTCATACCGCAGGTCTTATTGAAGGCAAACCACCAGAGTTGGTTACGATCCTTTTACAGATAACTCTGGGGTCAGCCTTAGGGGCTCGATTTGCAGGTTATTCTTTGAGGCAGGTTGGCAAGATTATGTTCCTGGCTGTGATTATGGCTTTTCTCATGCTCATGGTCACTCTGATAGTCTCAGCTCTACTATCTTACGCAACAGACGCCAGCTTTGAAGCCTTGATACTGGCTCTCTCCCCAGGAGGTTTTGCCGAGATGACCTTGGCAGCCCTTTCCATGGGGATCGATCCAGCTTTTGTCACAACCCATCATGCTTTACGCCTGTTGGTAATCGTTTTTGTCGTGCCTATTTTTCTGACCCGGATGATCAAACGAAATAAAGACGAATGACACGGTGTCAGCAACGATTAAACGCTGCTGACATCAATGCCTTTACCAAATTTACGTTCAACCTTGGCTTGGAAATACTCCATGCTCATAGACATCATCCAATAGATCAAAGCAGCAGTGATCATCATTTCCATATTTTTGAATTCAGCACGCCCATGTAGTCTCGCCATGTACATAAGTTCCCAAGCCCCAAGCGTAGCCACTAAAGCGCTATCTTTGAGCATAGCAATAAACTGGTTACCCGTTGGTGGGATGATAAGCCTGATCGCCTGAGGCAAGATGACCAATCGCATAATCTGCACATCTTTTAGACCAAGAGCCCTTGCGGCTTCGCCCTGTCCCGCTGGAATTGCTTGAATTCCTGCTCGAAATATCTCTGCCATATATGCGCCATAACATAGAGAAAGCGCGATAATGGCTGCCGGTATTGGATTAAGAATAATTCCAATTTGTGGTAACCCGATATAAATCAACAGTATCTGTAGTATTAAAGGTGTACCGCGGAAAAACGAGATATAAAACGTAGAGATCCCAAGGGCTATACCGTTATTTGAGAGCCGGGCTAATGCCGCAACCAAAGCAAGTACTGTCGATGCTGCTATTGAAACAACACACATAAACAAAGTAAGAGCAGCTCCCATAAGAAAACCATTTTTCAAGCCAAACCCAAGCAGATGGGGAAGTCTTGCCCAGATGTACTCATACGACAGATCAAAACTGTAGAAAAAATACAAAAACAGAATGAGAAGCTCTGCCCAAGTAACATAGAGCTGAATTCGCTTAGGAAGACGTGTGATCAAAATAAAATTAAAAACAATCGCCGCAGCCATTAGACCGCGTGTTAACTCAATCTGGGTCGTCGCTCCCAAGGCAAAATTTGTGCCCTCATAAAGACTGGAAAAATCTATACTCAAAAGAGAGAGATAGACCAGGATGAAGAAAAGCGACCGTCGTGCTGACGGTCGCTCCCAAATTTCCATAAACATCTGGTTCACAGTTCAGATATCCCAGATATTACTGAGTAAGATCGCCGCCGTACCACTTTTCCGATATCTTCGAAAGAGTGCCATCAGCGCGTAAAGCAGTTACAGCGTCTTTAATCTTGGCATTAAGCTCTGCATCTCCCTTTGCCGTCGCGATTGCCAAAGGCTCCATGAACAGGGCCTCAGGGCCAACAACTTTAATCGGATAGCCATTTTTTTGAGCTTCGAGTATGGTAGGCAAAGCCGTAAAGGCAGCATCCAAACGGACACCATCACCGAGACGAAGATCATCTAGCGCCAGTACATCTGAATCATATGTACGGATATCCGCATCATCAACAACGAATGAGAATTCCGGTACATTATCCGCATCAATAACCAGCTTCTTATTTAGGTAACTTTCATAGGTCGTTGAAACACCAACGCCCACTTTTTTACCTGAGGCATCACTTGTTTTATGAATTGAGGTATTTTTTTCATGCACTACAAGGGCTGCCGGAGTGAAATAATAGACAGCAGGGAAATCTAGAACTTCAGCGCGTGCTTTAGTCGGTGTCATGGAGCCAACCGACATATCCCATCTGCCTGCCCAATGTCCTGAAGTAATCACGTCCCACCCAGGAGTAACAAATTCAGCTTCGACACCCATTTGTTTTGCAACAGCGCGGCCAACGTCGACATCAAAACCAACGAGTTCGTTATCAGCATTGATGGATGATTGCGGTGGATACTCAGCGTCGGTAGAGATAACAAGCGTGCCCTTGCTCATAACACGATCAAGTGCCTCGCCTGCAAATGCTGATGTTGCACCAATAACCATGGCACCCGCTAACAATGTATATTTAAAAAGTTTCATTACTTCCTCCCTGTAGGAATAAGGACTGAACAGGTTATCCTGTTTCTTAGATCCAAGAGCTCATTTTCTTTTCACTGATATTTTTCCAGCGCGTTGAACGATAACATAGCTGAACACATGTTCAACTAGAAAGTTGAAGTTTCTTCGTTTGTTGATAACCAAAACATATATTTTATAGCAATACCAATACATTGCTTAACCAATTATAATTTAAAAGAGCCTGACATAAGGCAATCAACCCAAGCCTCACAAATTTTCAAGCCGTCTTCAGGCTCGAAAGAAGTCGGGTTCAAACACCATTCAAGCCATAAGCCATCGAGCATACCTGAAAGACCAATCGCTGCGAGGCGATAATTAAAATTTGGGGCTTCTGGTAATTCGCCAAGATCACGGAGCATTAGCTCAATTTTTTGACGAAAGCCTTCACTTGTCTTGTCATGGGATAGGCGGACTTTTTCGGATTTATCTGACATATGCCAAAAAACAATCCAAATTCGTAATATTTTCTGATCCAGAACATGGGAAGAAAAATAAGCATCAAAAAAAGCACTCATCCTCTCGCGTGGATTGCCCCCACTCTTCTCAACAAGGTCCAAAACATGATGCAAAATATCTGTAGCAAGCTTTTCATATGCATCAGCTATAAGATCGTCCTTGCTTGGGTAATGATGATTAATCAACCCTACTGATATTCCCGCCTCTGCACTGATACTCCTTACAGAAAGTCCATCACTACCTTTTTTTTCAAGGCATTTAATCGTCGCTTCAACAAGCTCCTTTTTACGTTCATCAGGAGAGTGTCTTCGGAATTTTGGGGAATTTTTCTGTGTATCAGTCATATCATCCGTAATGAATTTATTTCGTCTGTAGTCTATTCAACAAATGGGTCCAAAGAAAACCCCTGATAATTAAAGAATTTTTATATATTAAAACTTTCTAGTTGAACGATCGTTCAGTTATGATATCTTTATCACAATTATTTCGTCATCGCAAAACTGATGATTGCAGTCAGTCATAATAACTTATGGTTACAGGCGGTAAAAATGCAGCTCTCTCCTCTCACAGAACGCGTTACAGGTTCAGGTGCTTCAGCATGGGATCTTCACAGTAAAGCCCTCAAAGAGCGTGGCGCAGGCAATGATGTCATTATCATGAGTGTAGGAGATCCTGACTTTGCTACTCCAAATAAAATTACGGAAACAGCCCGTGAGGCCCTGGCTAGGGGAGATACCCACTACGCTGAAATAAAAGGCCGCTTGCCTCTCAGAAAAATCATTGCTCAGCGCCATATAAATCAAACCGGGCAAGATGTTACTCCAGACAACGTTATTGTCCTCGCCGGAGCACAATGCGGCCTGTTTACAGCCTCACTTTGTATCGCCACGACCGGGGATGAGGTTATCGCGCTTGAGCCTATGTACATAACCTATGAAGCAAGTATTCAGGTAACAGGTGCGACTATCGTTCGCGTGGCGCAAAAGGCTGATAACGGGTTTCGCCCGAATATCTCTGCTATAGAAGCCGCTATAACGTCTAAAACTAAAGCTATTTTCATCACCACACCCAACAACCCAACAGGAGTAGTTTTAAATAGAGACGAACTAGTCGAGATATCAAGAATTGCCATTAAACATAATCTTTGGGTGATTTCTGACGAGGTTTATGCTGACCTGATATTTAGTGGTGAACATATCTCTATAGCATCTTTCCCTGGTATGGCTGAAAGAACAGTCACCATCAGCAGTTTATCAAAATCCCATGCAATGACAGGTTGGCGTGTTGGTTGGGCAATCGGTCCGCAACACCTTGTTGAGGCCATGGAAAAGGTTGCACTTTGTATGCTTTATGGTCTGCCTGGGTTCTCACAAGAAGCAGCAAAGGTTGCTCTTACGGATCTTGCTGATGAACCTAAAAAAATGAAGGCTATTTATCAGCGCCGAAGAGATCTAACTCTAAAGGCTCTAGAAGAAGCACCATCGCTCGTCGCTCATATTCCCGAAGCTGGAATGTTCCTCCTCGTTGATATCAGGGCAACCGGAATGACAAGCAGAGAATTCTCAGAACAGCTTTACGCACAAACAGGTGTTTGTGTTCTAGATGCAACACCGTTTGGTGAAAGTGCCCGCGGGCATATCAGACTATCCTTTACCCTCGGCGAAGAACAGCTCATTGAAGGCTGTAACCGTCTGTGCCAATTCGTGAATTCTCGATTAAACGACAGAGCTATTGCTTGATACCTAACGTGTGAGAAATTGAACATGATTACTCTTGGTGAATACCTCATAAAATTACTCGAACGTTATGACGTTGATCGCGTTTTTGGCATCCCTGGTGTTCATACGGTTGAGCTTTACCGCGGTTTGGCAGATTCAAATATCATCCACCACACTCCCCGCCATGAACAAGGTGCCGGATTTATGGCAGATGGTTACGCGAGAGTAAGTGGTAAACCTGGAGTTTGTTTTGTTATTACCGGGCCGGGTCTGACCAATATAGCTACTGCCATGGCGCAAGCTTATGGTGATTCAATCCCTATGCTTGTCATTTCAGGGGTCAATCGCCTCAAAGATCAAGGCCATGGAAACGGCCACCTCCATGAGTTGCCAAATCAAACCGCTTTTGCAGAAAAAATATCAGCCTTTAGTTATTCAGTAACTGATCCCGCTGATTTGCCCCAAGCGATGGCCCGTGCCTTTGCTGTTTTCAACAGTAGCCGCCCACGCCCCGTTCATATCGAAATCCCAATCGACTTAATGTCAGCAAATGCTGATCATCTCCCCCTCCTCCAAGAACGCCCCATTCAGGCCTGTCCTCAGGCGTCATCAGATGCAGTTACCCAAGCCGTAAATCTTTGTTCAAACGCAACCAACCCTCTGCTTATCATTGGCGGCGGCTTTAAAGGCGATATTTCTGATCTGTGCACATTGGCTGAAACTCTCGACAGCCCCGTGGTGATGACTGTCAATGCACGCGGACAACTACCCTTGGGTCATCCTCTAGCGGTTCCCGCTAGTCCATCTCTTGGAGCCGTCAGAGAACTCATCGAACAATCCGATGTTGTCCTCGCCCTGGGAACTGAACTCGGCCCGACAGACTTTGATATGTATTACGACGGTAACTTCAAGGTTCCAGGTACACTAATCCGCGTAGATATCGACGCCACACAGTTACACCGTAATGCTCTGGCAGATCTTGCTATAGTTGGTGATGCGGGATTAACGATGCAGGCCCTATTAAGATCCTTTCCTGCGGCAAAAACTTTGCTCCCCCCAACAAACGGATCGTTAAGAGCTGCCAAGACCAACGACAAAGCCAGATCTGAGCTTACGCCAGAAATGAATAGGCAAATCGATTTTCTCCGCCAGATAAACGACACATTACCCGGAGCGATAATCGTTGGAGATTCCACCCAAGCCGTCTATGCAGGAAATCTTTATTATTCACCTGATCAACCCAAAGGATGGATGAACTCTGCGACTGGATTTGGCACCTTGGGTTATGGGCTTCCCGCTTCAATAGGTGCTAAACTTGCAGCCCCAGAACGCCCTGTGATCTGCCTCACGGGAGACGGGGGAATTCAATTTACCCTCGGTGAACTTGGTGCAGTTATGGATGCCCAAACGCCGATTATTGTTCTGGTATGGAATAACGATGGTTACCAAGAAATCAAAACCTACATGGAAGATAACAAGATAAAACCTGAAGGCGTTGATCTAACCACACCTGACTTCCCGGCAATCGCACGTGCTTATGGTTTCCATAGCGAACATTTGCAAATAGCAAAAGACCTCCCTAATGCTCTTAAGAGAGCTGTATCAACAGGAAAGCCAGCGCTTATTCAGATCGAAGAACAGCTATACAATCCAAGCTGAGACCGTGGGTCGTTCTTTATTAGTTTTGTGTTTTTTTCGGAGTTTAGGATTTTTCCAGAGCGTACATATCTATCAAGTTGAAAGTCTTACTCTAGAAAATATCAGTCAGCTAATGAATCAGCACAAATCAAGCATATGCGTCTTAACGTACCATCTTCAGTCATTTCATTCAGCGCTGCAGCCAGTTGTGCCTGAATGGGTAAGTTTTTCTTGTGAAGAAATAAATACAATTCCTTTGTATCAATCGGGGGATTGAGAATGTGGAGTTGGTCGATCCCCTCCAGAGCTACATTGGTATTAAAAACAGTCCGTTCAATTAAAATAATATCAACGCGCCCCTCCACTGCCATTTTCAAAAGATTAGGGATTCCAGAAACAGGAAAGGCTTGCCCAAAGTGATTTTCTTGATTTTTGAAAATCTTCCAACCTCTAGGGTATCCTACAGTATATGGTTTCAGAGACTCCCATCCGTTAATCTTGATATCAGGGCGGTTACTGACAGCGACATAGGTTGTACGATAATAAGGTGATGGCACCACAATCAAGCCAGGATAACTGTCGAGGATCTCTACCACTCCGCCATATGTACCATCGGCCTTGCCCGTGTTAGCACTGTTTCGGGCACGCTTTTGCGGTTCCCATTTTAGAATAAATTCACGGCCAATACGACGAAACGCTTCTCGCATCACCTGATCAATAATGCCTGTGCCGTCTTTTTTGATATAGGGTTCAGAATCTCCAGATGTTATGACGACTGGCTCATCAGAAGATGCTGACGTTACAGCCGTAATTCCAAGGAGAAAAATCATCAATATAAAGTAAGACTGAAAAGTTGGTTTAACCGACATTCTGCAGCTATTCCTTACATTGTACATAGCCGTACATTGTTTTTATCCAAAGAAAGATAATACCACATTCGCTATAGAAATGGTTACGATCTCGTTTGTGTCGTATATGCGGACAGGTGGTCATAATCGACTTTAGATACCAAAAGTTTAACTTTATTATAAAACCCAAAATTTTTTCGAAACGGGATATACTTTCTAACCAAGTTTAGACTCTTCCTGATACATCAAAAAAAGGTTCTAATTGGGTTGTGTTTTTACAAACCACGTCCATAAAAATGGGACATCATAAATAAAAAAGACCCTGCGATTGCAGAGCCTTTCAATAACATCACCAAAAGAAAGCAGCTATTTCTGTACGCTATGCCCCGTAACAGAACCTTTAATAGGACCGTGAGGGCATATTCTTCACATAGGTTCCAGAGCTCAGAAATAAAGCGACTTCAGGGAGATTACGCGATCTTTGGTCTTTTACCAGTTCACGTCCTGACTGTCGCATTAATCGCCATATTGCTCTCTGATAAAATCATTAAAAAAAGTCCCTTTATATGGCGCATTCAGAAACTTGATATACAGCTCTTTAGGCACGTCTGAATAATCGTAATGTTCAGTTTCTGAAAACCAAACGGATAACGTTCCGCTGGTCCACTCAATACGACTTATGGCTGATGGCTGATGAATCCTTGTATGACATGTTTTTTTGAACACCCCAGTTTTTAGTGTATAATGACATCGGATTCAATAATTCACAACTTATATTTGTAATTTATGATAAAAACATAATAGAAAAAGGCCCTGCAATTTGCAGAGCCTTTCGACAATATCTAGAAAAGAGAGCGGCTATTTCTGTACGGTAATTCGACCTGTAACCGAACCTTTAATCGGACCGTGAGTGCCAATGTACTCAGCCAAGGCATCTTCCAGACTGGGGCCAAAATCATATGCATCAATAGCTTTTGTCGCCAAGATCTTGTAGCCATCGCCCCCACCCCTGAGATAGTTATTGGTAACCATGCTGTAGATCTTGTCTGGATCTAAGGCAGTAAAACCATCTTTCTCATTTCCGACATCCACTGAGACGATACGTGCGCCAGCTTCAGCCGCAGGGTTCCAAGTGTAACGAGCACCAGATACTTGTGGAAAGCGCCCCGCGCCTTCTTCAACCTTGGACAAACCATTTTCAAGTGCAGAGATAAAATCAGCTCCCTTTAACTTGAATGTTGCAATAGAGTTTTGGAAAGGAAGTACAGTGAGAACTTCGCCCATAGTAACCGGGCCAGCATCAATTGAGGCACGAACACCACCGCCGTTTTGAAGGGCAATAACAGCGTCACCGCCATTAGCATTTACCCGTGAAAGCATAGCGTCCGCAACAAGATTACCCATTTCACATTCTGCCGCCCGACAAACATCACGGCTTCCCACGATAGCCGATGCAGCTACCCCGACCATACGGTTTTCGATTTCTTTCAGAGGAACATATAGCTCTGCAATCCGGGCTTTCATTACCTGATCTTCAGGGAAAGAGCTATCGAGAAGGATGGTATCGCCGTTCCATCCGGTTACAACGCCAGCATCATCAAATGTTAGATTAAGCTCCCCCATGTACTTGGAATAGGCATATGCCTGTACAATCGGCACTTTGTGGCCTTCTTTCGAAGTGGCCACGATCGGATAAGGACCATAGGCTTTTTCACTACTATTGGAGAGTAAAACCTGACTGTGGCCACCAACAATGACATCAAGACCAGAAACCTGTTCAGCGACTTCAATGTCTCTTGGCACACCGATATGGCTGAGGAGAATAATTTTGTTTACCCCTTGGGCTTCCATTTGATCAACGACCCGTTGGACGGCACCCACAATATCAAATAATTCTATCTCAGCCCCTGGGCTGGACGTTTCATCTGTGTCCTCAGCTAAAGCCCCAATAATACCAATCTTTTCCCCGCCCTTATCCAAAACAATAGAACTGGCATATTGACCACGTAAAACGGATTTTGAAGAAGCAACGGTGTTTGCACCTATAACCGGAAAGTTGGCTTTTTTAAGAAAAGCGAGCAAGTTCTCTGGACCATCATCAAATTCATGATTACCAATTGTCATCGCATCAAAGCCGGTTTTGTTCATCAACTCTACCGTCGCTTGACCTTTATATTTTGTATAAAAGAGCGAGCCTTGGAACTGATCTCCTCCATCAAGGACCAAAACATTTTTACCTTCCCCTTGCAGGGCATCCCGACGGTCATTCAAAGCTTGGGAAACACGGGCAAACCCTCCAAAACACTTCCCTTCGGCAAGGTCTTTATCACCACAGGTTGAATCGTATTTATTCACCGGGAGAATACGCGAGTGCAGATCGTTGATATGAAGAACGCTTAATGCGTAATCGGCCTGTGCTGAAGCAGCAAAGAGACAAAACCCAGCCGCGATTGTCGCGAGGCCGGAAATATATTTTTTCATTTGGAACTCCCATAGAAGAAGAAAAGTTATTCTTGTTTTAAGGGAAAACATTAAGAGGCTTTCGCCTGTCAGTCCAGAGCTTGAACTCAAAAAGCATCCAATTTCCTTATAATTTTATAATTAAAATTAAAGGTAAATACATCATAACTTGTTGGAATATTAACAATTTAGAAAGCATAATAATCGTAAATTATGAAGCCACAGATGCTCGACCTTATCCCATTTCAACTCAGGCCTAACAGAACCAGCATGAATTCAAATCCTGCCGAAAGGCTTGATATAAATGACACTGAAACAAATTTTCTTGCAGAGAAGGTAACGCTTCCGCGCTTTCCTTTTCCCTCTCCGGCTATATTAACCGCATCACTTGCCGTCAATATACTTTCATTAGCCCTCCCCATCGTGATCTTGCAGATTTATGATCGCGTTTTACCAAATGCCTCGACGAATACCCTGTTATTTTTCATTCTGGGACTATCCATAGTTCTGTTGATTGATGGTTTATTTCGCATCATCAGAAACTATCTCTCTGGTTGGCAAGCGATGCGTTATGAACACCAAGGCGGGTGTCGGGCTATAAAACGGGTGTTATCCTCAGATATAAGATCCTTTGAAAAAAGTGCTCCAGGGGATCATGTTGATCGATTTAACGCACTAGAAATATTGAGAGACTTTCATGCAGGTCAATCGAAGACACTTGTCATCGATCTTGCTTTTGCCGGTTTATTTCTCGGGGTTATTTATGTAATCGCCGGGCCTCTGGTCTATATAATTCTTATTCTACTCACCGTACTGATATTACTTTCATACCTTGTTGGTTTGATATTAAAGAAAAACATCCAACAAAAATCCCAGCATGACGATCATCGATTTAACTTTATCATCGAAGTTCTGAGTAATATTCACACAGTCAAATCTCTTGCAATGGAAGCTTTAATGCTTCGCCGTTATGAGCGTTTGCAAGAAAACGGGGCTGCAAGTACTTACCTTGTTACTTTTTGGAGCAACATTGCACAAACTCTTGGTTTGAGCTTTTCTTTGCTCATCATGGTTTCTGTCGTAACCGTTGGTGCAACCTACGTCATCGCCGGTGAGATCTCTATGGGTGCACTGGCAGCGAGTACCTTGCTTTCGGGACGGACTGCGCAACCCCTTTTACGTGCGTTGGGGTTATGGACCCAGTTTCAAACCATTTCTGTCGCTCAACAGTGTCTCGAAACCCTGTTTAATTTAAAGCAGGAAAGCAATTTGGCAAGAAAGGCTCCTCCCCGTTTGGAAGGTAATCTGGAACTTGTAAATGTCAGCTTTGGCTATGACGAAGAAATACCAATTTTATCAAATATTACATTAAGTATCAAAGCCAATCAATTTGTTGGTATTTCGGGAGGAACCGGAAGTGGGAAATCCACCCTATTGCAACTAATAATGGGGGCAAATTCTCCAACCAAGGGCTCAATATTATATGATGACCTAAACTTAATGTATTTTGACCCACGCAGAATTCGAAATCAAATTGCTTACTTGCCACAACAGCCGGTTTTATTCCGCGGTACCATACTTGAAAATCTAACCTTGTTTGATAAGCAAAGCTCTGTAGATGCAGCGATAAGAGCAACGTCTCTTCTGGGAATTGACAAGACTATAAACCGGTTACCCAAAGGTTATGAGACCATGGTCGCCGATGGCATATCAGACGACATCTCTGTCGGATTGAAACAAGGGATTGTTATGGCACGGGCGCTTTCAAAACAGCCAAAAATTATTCTGTTTGATGAAGCCAACTCTGCTTTGGATAACAAGAGCGATGAAAATCTCAAGAACATGATGGAACACCTCAAAGGACATGCCACGATTATATTAATCTCCCAACGTCCCTCACTTCTCAACCTGTCTGACCAGCAATATTTATTGGTTGGTGGCACTCTAGAGAAGAAAGAGAATAAACCTAATCGAGAGATTGATGTTTCATCACAAAATCCAAGTGCTGCGAGTTAATTGAAATGTCTATGACCAACATCTTTTCCTCCGGTGCTCAAGACAACGATCCAAACGTAGATTCTATGAAGCATCCCGGTCCAGAAATTTCTTTAGGAGGGATGGAGAACAAGTCGGATATTGCCGCTTGTTTACCGATCCTGCTGCGCCATCTTGGTTGGGATAGAACGCCACGGCATATTATAGAGGCTATGCCACATTTTGCTGATGATCTCGACTCATCTCAGTTGCGAAGAATTCTATCAAACCTGAATATAATAACTCACCCGACTAAACTGAAGTTGTCTCAGCTGGATCCGAGGTTAACTCCCTGTTTGTTTAAACCAGCAAATGAAGCCGCTCTGGTCATTCTAGAACACAATGATACAACTGCCATTGTTTACGACGGCAAAAGAAAAAAAACACTCGAAATAAATACCAAAGGCTTAACAGGCACAGCTTACCTGATCGAAGAAGCTAGTGTAAAAAGAGAAGAAATCAAAAAACACTCTGACTCCGGTCAATGGTTTGATATGATAAGCAGGCGATTTAAGCCACTTATCTGGCAAATGCTGGGAATAACGGCAATTGTCAATATTTTGGCCTTAAGCGTTCCCCTTTTTATTATGGCCGTTTATGACTGGGTCATTATCTCTTCCTCACAACTCACTCTGACAAATCTTGTGTTTGGGGTAACAATTGCCATTTTGGCTGACTCCCTTCTGCGCGTGATGAGGGCAAGAATGTTATCGTACATGGGCGGACGGATTGACATGATTGTTGGGGTGTCTGCCTTCAAGCAGATTTTGCACCTTCCCGTTGCTATGACTGAGCGCGCCAGCATCGGAACTCAAATTGCCCGCCTCAAACAATTCGAGGCTGTTCGAGATTTCTTTACCGGCCCTTTGGCGAGTGTGTTTTTGGACCTCCCTTTCGCTGTATTATACATCCTCGTCATAGCAATCATTGCTGGTCCCCTCGCGTGGGTTCCCCTGATTTTGATCGCCCTTTTTGCGTTAATCGGCATCACGCTCCACCCTGTTTTGAAACGTGCCATAAAAACCTCTGGTGAAGCCAAATCCGAGCGACAGGGTTTCCTCGTTGAAATGATGTCCCAATTCAGGGCCATCAAACTCGCTGGTGCTGAATCTATTTGGCACTCACGATACAGGGATATCTCTGCAAAAACAGCCAAAACCAATTTTGACAGTTCTCAAATTACGTCCCTCATCCAAACACTTGCCCAAGTCCTTATGATGTTATCAGGGGTTGCGACCCTGGCTGTCGGGACGTTACTGGTTTTAGAAGGAGATATCACACTTGGCGCTCTTATTGCCTCCATGGCATTAGTTTGGCGGGTACTATCCCCTTTGCATACCGGTTTCTTATCCCTAAATCGACTAGAACAAATGAATATTGGTTTATCTCACCTGAACCAGCTCATGAAATTACAGCTTGAAAAAGAGCCAAATAAAATAATCAGCAGGCATCGAGAGTTTAAAGGGGAAATAACCTTTAACCGGGTCAGTATGCGTTATTCAATGAAAACAGAGCCCGCTCTTTTAGGCGCAGGATTTAGCATACAAGCAGGTGAATTTGTTTGTGTTACGGGGCCCAATGGATCAGGAAAATCAACAATTCTTAGGCTTGTGGCGGGACTTTATAAGCCCCAGTCAGGTGCTATTTTAATTGATGGCATAAACATTCAACAATTGGATATGGGAGAGCTTCGAAACTCCATCGCCTATGCGCCTCAACAATGCCATTTGTTCCACGGAACCATTGCTCAAAACTTACGCCTTGCCGAACCCAATGCCAGTGAAGAACAAATTATTCAAGCTATTGAAGATGTTGGCCTTAAAGAAGAAATTCACGATCTACCAGATGGATTAGAAACCAGATTAACAGATCAATTACAACGACAGCTACCGGCTGGCTTTAAGCAGAAAATTTTGTTGGCCCGCGCCTATATTAAACAAGCAAATATTATGTTGATGGACGAACCCGCTAATAATTTGGACTGGGATGGTGACCAATTGCTACGTAAAAAAATTGAAAGCCTCAGAGGAAAAACAACAGTCCTTGCCGTTACCCATCGACCAAGTCACATGCGTAAGGCTGATAGAATACTCTACATCGAAAATGGGGCCATTATGCTAAATGGCCCTCCAGAAGCGGTTATGGAAAAACTTGGTTTAATACCTAAAACCGCACCCCTCAATAAAATATCCTCAAAAAATGTATCGGGGGCATGAGTATGAATTCAGGTAATAACATAATGCAAAACAATGCGCTGACAAAAAACGACAAACGTTCTATTCCACCAAGGTCTAATCGCCATCTGATCCGTTTTCTTTCTCAACCTCTTCTTCTTGAGGAAAATGGACCACCAAAACTGCTAGGACAATTTGTCGTCGTTTTCGTTCTTATCCTATTTTGTTTTGGTTTTTGGGCGGCCTCCGCAGAAATCAGTGAGCGGGCAACAACACACGGCAATATCGTGCCTGCTGGGAACCTGCATGTGGTTCAGCATCTCGAGGGCGGTATTATATCTGAAATTCTCGTGGATAATGGCCAAATTGTTAAAAAGGGTGATCCTCTTTTTCGTTTAGATGAGACAGCTGCAAAAGGTGAATTGGAACAATTAAAAGCAAGAGAAGTCGGCTTAGCCCTTCGGGCAGAGAGACTGGAATCTTTTGTTTTGAACAGACAGCCGAATTTTAATTTTGCCTCTGATTATCCTGAGCTCGTCAACGATCAAACCGCTATTCTTTCCCTACAACAAGAAGCCTTAGCCAGTCAAAGATCTGTCCTACAATCTCGAATTGAACAACGTAGTAATGAAACCGTTGCACTGATCAACCGAGAGAAAAACCTCCAACGACAAATCAAGATTATCAATGAACAGGTAGAACTGCATCGCAACCTCTTTAAAAAAGGCATTGAAGCCCGTACTAACGTTTTGGATGTTGAACGCTCCCTAATCCAGGTAAATGGAGATCTACTCTCTGTCCAAGGAGATATTATCCGTTCGCGAGAAGCCAAGATTGAAGCTCAAAGCTCATTAATCGAACTCGGTGCAAATTTACGAAGTGACTCTTTATTAGAAATGGGAACCGTAACAGCAGAGCTTGCAGAAGTAAGAGAAGCCAAGGCCAAATTGGAAGACAGAGTATCTAGGCTTGATATCATCGCCCCGACTGACGGTATCGTAAAGGGTTTGGCAACAAAAACCATAAGTGCTGTTGTTGGTCCCGGGGATATATTGATGGAAATTGTCCCGCTATCGGCTCAACTCATTGCCGAGATAGAGATCCAACCAAAAGATGTGGGACACTTAAAAATCGGACAAAACGCCAAGGTAAAGCTCACCTCTTATGACGTATCCCGCTTTGGGGATGTTTCTGGCATACTGACACACATATCAGCCTCCACCTTCCAAGATGAACAAGGTGAGCCGTTTTATAAGGGCACTATTGATCTGGAAAAAAACTACGTTGGTAATACACCCGACCGTAATCTAATTTTGCCGGGTATGGTCGTTGACGCTGATATCAACACAGGGACGAGAACAATTTTACAATACCTTTTAAAACCAATTTATCGCGCCTTGGATAGTTCTTTTGGTGAACGGTAAATCCTAAAATGTTGGGTACACTTAATCGATAAGACTTTTAAACAGTTCCAATTTTCCGTTTGATGACCGCTCTAACTCCCGGTGAGATTTAACAATTATTTCACCGGGAAAATGAAGTTGGTTTTGTGCCCAGTCTGATATTTTATCACACTGTTCCGGTGATAAATCTTCCTCTACAGCAAAATTGATCTCAAGTTGGTTAAGGGAAACCTGAATAATTTGATACTCTCTGATCGGCGCAATTGACAAGAGCTCACCGTATCCTTTGGCCGAAATTGCAATCCACCGATAGGATCCATCGGGTTTTCTTAATCTGTTGCGTTCACGCCCAAGTATCGATTTTAGAACGGGTAAGCCCCTTCCACAGGAACAAGGTTGCCCCATTACCCCGTAATCCCCCACGGCATAGCGGATCAAGGGCATGGCAAAATTATGCAGGGGCGTTACCAGAATTTTCCCAGGAAGACCTGGTGGGCACATTTTCCCTTCTTCATCAACGACTTCTAGATATACACCTTCACTTTGAACGTGATAATGGTTGTTTTCAGGGCATTGCAGACCTAGATACCCCAGTTCTCGTGTTGAATATAAATCGACAATTTTAACCCCAAAAGCGTCATGGCAAAGTGCTCTCACCTTATCGGTCATAACTTCGGAAATTGTCTCTACCTGCTGGAGGTTGGTCGGTCGCAAACCTTTTTTCAGACAATATTCAGCAAGGCGTTGAATTATGCTTGGATAGGTTATCAGAAATTCCGGATTAGCGCGCATCAACCACTCGGCGTGCTGTTCTACAGTCGCATTGATGTTGAGGCCTGCAATTGGTCCCGTTTTAATTAGGGCATCCTTACCCTTTAAAGATCCCCACCCCATACCTTTGGTACCCGGATATTCTGCCTGGCCTTTTTTCGCGACCCTTATGTGTCCTAATTTCCATTTTGGATCACGTTGGTGCCAAATATGATCACGGGTGGTAAAGGCTCGCCAGAAAATTCGACTTAATTCAGTATTTTTCACACCAATTGGTTGCCCGGTAGAGCCAGAGGTAAATTGGGTTGTTATTTTACCGTGCCCTTTGGGTGGCTTCGTGGAAACAAGGTTTTCTCCCTCACCTCCTATATCACCACGTTCTAAGACAGGGATGTCATACCAGTTATTTAAAAGTTCTTCGGGGGATTTTGGTAAAGGGATCGTTTTATAATGGGGGACTGTATGAATTGCATGGGTAATGACTTGATAAAGCTGTTTGAATTGAACTTCTTTAATTTTATCAGCGGACCACCATTGGCTATTTTCCATCTGGGTTAAAGCAACAGTAACCGCCATATTTATAGGCGTCCCCAATATAGGAAACTCTAGATGTTGAAATGCGCAACTAAGTTCGTAATCATTTAACCAGTTTGACCCCTGCAACTCACCCGTCTCCTCTATAATGATGAACAAATTACACCATATAAGAGAAATATATGCATCTTGTTAAGATAAGTGATATTGGGGTTTACTTAGTTTTGGCTCAAAAGAAGCGATATCTTACCAGGTAAATGCCTCGACACTTTCGAAGGAAACTGTCGCACCATTACCTGCGGTAAGTGTTCCTGCATCGTCTGTGATAAGAGTCGGGTCAAAAGTATCCGTACTCGAGAAAGTATCTCCGTTATCGAGGACAACTGTCCAGCCGTCCAGAGCCCCAGATAAATCGATGGTATCTACGCCTGTTCCCCCATTTACCCAATCGCTATCTCCCCCTCCATTACTGCCATCAAAGACGAAAAGATCGTTTCCATCATTCCCATTCAGAGTGTCGTTCCCGCTACCTCCGTATATGGTATCAGTACCCGTTCCTCCAGAAAGATTATCGTCTCCTGATCCGCCATAGAGGGTATCATTACCAGCATCACCTGCCATGATATCACTCTCAGATCCGCCATAGAGGGTATCATTCTGATTACCCCCAGAAATATTGTCACTACCAGCCCCCCCGACCAGGATATCTGTTTGATCACTGCCAGTAATGATATCATTGCCACCTAGGCCCCAAATTTCGTCAGAGCTATTTGTTCCAGTGAGGACTTCATCAACCCCTGTACCTATCAGAGTTGCGCCAGACATATCGCCAGGATCTTCTGTGTCGGCTATTTGAACATCGTGGATATCTGACACACCAATAGAAAAGGTTTCCTGATAGGTATGCCCGGCTCCATCATCGACTTCTATAGTCACAGAGTGTGAAGTCTGGCTTTCGTAATCAAGACCAGCCGCTAGTTTCAGTTGATCGCCATCAATTGAAAACAAAGTGCTATCATCTATTGGCGCTTCGGTATATGAAATCTGGGTCAGGAGATAATCTGAACCATCCGATCCATCGGTCTGATCTTTTGCAGTGAATACGAGTTGATCAAAGTTGCTGCTAGGATCAATTGTAAAGGTGCCCGTATTTTGACTGAAAGCCGGGTTAAAATCACCCTCAGCAACCAGAACTCCTTCGTTAAAGGCCTGCCAGTGAGCAGATTCATCATAACTATCAAATAGGTATTTAAAGGATACATCAGCTGTATCAACTTCGTTATCAAAATTGACAATCAGCTTCTCTGACTGGCTACTTGCCTGATCGTATCCGAGTTGTTGGCTCATTCCGCTATCAGAGTCTGAAATAGCCCCAACAACACCAAACCCACCGCCATAGGATGATATATTAGCCGATGATTCGTCAGTTAAGCCTGAGCCATCTATAGATTGAGCGGTAACAGAGAAGCCACTGCCGCTATCAGAAACATTGGCGTCGGTAATAACACCTGACCCTTGAGTTGGGTTACTGATAATTTTATAGGTAAAGGAGTTACTATCCACATCCGTCGCTGAAAGGTTACCAATAACGCTCCCTACTCCGGAGTTCTCAGCTATGGAGTTATTAGATAGCGCAATATCCGTCGGTGTCTCTTCATCAATATCGCTCACACCAATAGAAAAGGTTTCCTGATAGGTATGCCCGGCTCCATCATCGACTTCTATAGTCACCGAGTGGGAAGTCTGGCTTTCGTAATCAACACTTGCAGCTAGTTTTAACTGGCTTCCATCAATGGAAAATTTGCTATCCGGATCAGAAACAATTGTGTAAGTGAAACCTGAAATTGTGTCTGGATCTGTGGGGGTAAGTGTCGCAACAACCGACCCCACGCTCGCATTTTCAGACACACTTGAACTTGAAAGTGAAATATCCGTCGGTGTGGTGTTAATATCAGCTATGGTTATCGTTGTTGTTTGGGTATTTGCAACCGCGGCGCCATCTGTTGCAGAAACGGCAACTGACAGGTCAAAATCACCACTATGGCCATCTTCAACAGTTATGGTTAGACCACTGAGATCAGCTTGTGATACGACCCACTCCCCTCCACCATTATTAGTTCCGGCAGAAAGGACCGCGTCAGAAGGGACACCTGAGATTGTGACGCCAGACAAGCTTTCAGACCCATCGGTATCACTCAGGCTACTAGAGATATCCAATTCATAAACATGCGTAACGCTATCTAGTGCTGTATGATCATAAGAAAGAGAGCTTAGATAATAATCACTGTGCCCGGTACCATCGTTATAGCCCGTGTAATCATCAGCAGCAGAAAATACAATTTGATCAAAAGCTACATTATCCGTAGCCGAAAGGGTGACAAAACCTTCAACCCCACCACTTGTACCTGTAAAGCTTCCCGTGCCGACCTCATGGCCGTTGTTATAGAGAGTATAAAGGGCTTCCTCATGGTGTCCTGAACCGCCTTCATTAGTAAAGAGCATCTTGAATCCAACATCCACTGATGTTGTTGACCCATCCAAAGTAATGATGAGTTCTTCAGAAACACCACCCGCACTATCTTTGGCTCCGATTTGGATCGACGGGCCATCGTTTGACCCAGCAACTGTAATATAACCTGACTGGGCAGTTACATTCCCAGTTGAGGCATCACTCAGGGATCCATCCCCATTGATCGTCCGCCCTGTGACAGTATAACCATTGCCTGTGTCAGTCGCATTACCTGAATTTATTACAGTCGCGCTAACAGAACCTGGTGTAGTAACTGAAGAGGTCGAGCCCAGTGATACGCTCAGCGTGGGGGTATCAGAAACAGGCGTTATATCTACCGTAGCACTGGCATCAGATGTAAACTCTCCATCCCCAACAGTAAAAGTGATCGGGATATCGTTGCCGCTATAATCATCTTTAGGGGTAAAACTAAATTGTCCAGGAGATGTTTCAGTAACTGTCCCATAAGCATTATCAACTGCTACATTTGATATAGTTAGGCTATCACCATCTACGTCTGAGCTATTTGCCAAGAGATCAGATGATGTAAAAGTGATGACGGTGTCTTCCAGAGTAGCGCCTAAATCAACATTACCCGCAACAAGTCCTTCATTTATATCGGATACACCAATAGAGAAGGTTTCCTGGTAAGTATTACCTCCGCCATCTGTGACTTCGATGGTTACGGAGTGTGAGGTTGAAGTCTCGTGATCAACTCCTGCCGCAAGTTTAAGTTCATTGCCATCAATGGTGAACTTGCTGTCGGGATCAGATACTATGGTGTAGGTGAAAGAATTACTGTCCACATCCGTTGCGGAAAGGTTGCCGATAACGGTGCCTACACCCGAATTTTCAACAACCGTATTACTAGAAAGAGCGATATCCGTGGCAGATACGTCGTCAACGTCCGTCACGCCGATAGAGAAAGTTTCTTGATAGGTATTGCCGCCGCCATCAGTTACTTCAATGGTCACAGAGTGAGCCGTTGAGGTTTCAGCATCGACACCAGCAGCCAATTTCAACTGGCTACCATCAATTACGAACTTGCTATCTGGGTCAGATATTATCGTATAGGTGAAAGAATTACTGTCCACATCTGTTGTCGAAAGGTCTCCAACAACAGCCCCAACTTGAGTATCCCAGTTATTTCCAACGGTTGATATCACAAGGTTGGAGACATCCATACCTTCGCTATTAGCTGTTACATCAATCCCATAATCAATGGCTACTTTACCAGATGCGTCTGTTACAACTTGAAAACTGTAGCTGGTAGAATCTCCCTCATGAGAAAAAACCTGCTGCACACCATTTACATCAACGGTAAAATCATCTTGATAACCACCCGCTTCATCCCACCCACCAAAAGATAGGGTATCAAAAGAAATGTTAACGGTTTTCCCCGCATTCTCTACACCAAAATCATAAGTATTGGATGATGTACTGTCCGAAATTAGATGAGCAGGAGAAGCATCAGAAACAAGTTCTGTTCCATCTGGGCGTGCTACTCCAACAATATTTTCAGCAATTGTATTATTAGACAACGCAATATCTGTGGCTGCGGTATCATCGACGTCCGTCACACCAACGGAGAAAGTTTCCTGATAGGTATTGCCTGAACCATCATCCACTTGAATAGTTACAGAGTGTGCAGTGGAACTCTCTGCATCTACTCCCGCAGCCAACTTAAGTTCATCGCCATCAATCGTGAACTTGCTATCGGGGTCGGATACAATGGTATATGTGAAGGAATTACTGTCCACATCAGTTGCGGAAAGATTGCCGATGACAGTACCAACACCCGCGTTCTCAGCTACGGATGAATTTGACAGCGCAATATCGGTCGCAGCGGTATCATCCACATCGGTTACACCAACCGAGAAAGTTTCCTGATAGGTATTGCCTGAACCATCATCCACTTCGATGGTTACAGAGTGTGCAGTGGAACTCTCTGCATCAACCCCTGCAGCTAATTTAAGTTCGTCACCGTCAATGGTGAACTTACTATCGGGATCGGATACAATTGTGTAGGTGAAGGAATTACTGTCCACATCGGTTGCAGATAGGTTACCAATGACGGTTCCAACGCCTGCGTTCTCTGCAATGGATGAATTTGACAGCGCAATATCGGTCGCCGCGGTATCATCGACATCAGTTACACCAACGGAGAAAGTTTCCTGATAGGTATTGCCTGAACCATCATCAACTTCAATGGTTACTGAGTGTGCAGTGGAACTCTCTGCATCTACTCCCGCAGCCAATTTAAGCTCACTACCATCAATGGTGAACTTGCTGTCGGGATCAGATACAATGGTATAGGTGAAGGAATTACTGTCCACATCGGTTGCAGAAAGATTACCGATGACAGTCCCGACACCCGCATTTTCAGCTACGGATGAATTCGACAGCGCAATATCAGTTGCAGCGGTATCATCGACATCGGTTACACCAACCGAGAAGGTTTCCTGATAAGTATTGCCACCGCCATCTGTGACTTCGATGGTTACAGAGTGTGAGGTTGAGGTCTCGTAATCAACGCCCGCTGCCAATTTAAGTTCGTCACCATCAATGGTGAACTTGCTGTCGGGGTCAGAAACAATGGTATAGGTGAAGGAGTTACTCTCCACATCAGTTGCAGAAAGAGTCGCGATCACGTCGCCAACAGAAGTATCTTCTAAAATAGAATTGGAGGAGAGGGTAATATCCGTTGGTGCCGTAGTATCAAGAAACTCTGTTGCAATTTCATTTTCAGAGCTATCTCTTCTTTCTTCTTGTTCTGTGAACTGTTGAATAAATTTATCGCTAAGCCCAAGATCTGCAATCTTAAGCGTAAAGGGGAGCAACTCCCCTATTTCTAAATTTGTCTCGAGATGTGAATTTGACGTATATTCACTATTGTCTGTCTGTTCATCTACTGAATTTATCGTGGTATCGGCAAGATTATTTGTTTTAAAATCTGTAACCAGAGTATTATTAGGACTAAGGAGTTCTGTGAGATTATTATCGATATTAAAGATCAAAATATCAGTGTTATCATTGGTGACAACGGAACTCTCTATCCTTGAAGATTCAAAATCTTCACCTGATTCGGAAGCTCCATAATGGAGATTAGCAGCAGAAGAGGTATCCTCTAATCTGGTAAGTTCTTGCGGCTCACTTTCCTGGAATTTTTCGAGTTCATCTTGCTCCGTAAAGGTATTCAACAATTCACCATCTTCGATCATGGCTTTTTTATCAGCCGAAGTTGCTTCGTCGAAATTGTTGTCCTTATCGGCCATTTAATTACTCCAAAAATCAACAAGATCATCCATAGAAAACCCAAATTGGTATTTTTTAATTATGGAAAGATCAATTGCAGATCAAATTTATATTTCTTTGTATAATATGGAGTATTATTAGAGAAATCTTATGAATAACATATTAACAATTTGAAGTTTAAGGGGTTGTAAAATTTAGCTAAAATGCCAATTAAATTTGTTTCAATAATTACTAATATATAACTATATGAGCTTATTACAAAAATATGAGCTTAAAAAAATAAATTGAACATTGCATAACAAAAAACCCGGTCAGAATTATTTTACAGTTCTGACCGGGTTTTTATATTTTTAACGCTGAAGCGCGCTAGGTAGCTGTAATTTTACTTGATCGCATCAATCACCGCGTGCGTCCAAGCACCTTCTGGTTTCTTGGTAATCACTGGGTCAGAACCACCGCCAAGTAGAGTGCTAACTGTACGCTCATAATCGGCAGGATTTAGTTTGCCGTCAGAACCTGCAGTCAGTTTGTTAATCTCACCCATCATACGAACTTGATGTTTTTCTGTTTGAGCACCACTGCCATCGTTATCAAGAACAATTATCGCAGCTTCTTTAGGATGCGCACGAGCCCATTCCCAGCCCTTCATACTGGCTGATACGAAACGTGCCATTTTCTCAACAAAAGCAGGATCTTTTAGGTTATCTTCTAAAACATACAAACCATCTTCAAGCGTTGCGACACCTTGTTCTTCATATTTAAAAACAACAAGTTCGCTTGCTGGAATACCAGCATCAATAATCTGCCAATACTCGTTGTATGTCATCGTTGACACACAATCAGCCTGCTTTTGTAGAATTGGATCGACGTTGAAACCCTGCTTTAAAACGGAAACACCTTCATCCCCACCCGTCGTCGGTATTTGCAACTTCGACATCCAGCTTAGGAATGGATATTCATTGCCAAAGAACCAGACACCAAGTGTTTTACCTTTGAAATCTGCCGGAGATTTAATCCCGGTTTCCTTACGGCAAGTCAGCATCATGCCAGATGTTTTAAAAGGTTGTGCGATGTTTACCAACGGTACTCCTTTTTCACGAGAAGCCAGTGCTGAAGGCATCCAGTCAACGACAACATCAGCACCACCACCAGCAATAACCTGAGGAGGCGCAATATCAGGACCACCTGGCTTGATGTTCACGTCAAGATCGGCGTCTTTATAAAAACCTTTGTCCTGAGCAACGTAATAGCCAGCAAATTGAGCCTGAGTTACCCACTTGAGCTGTAGATTAACAGTATCGGCAGCTTGTGCAGATGCGCCAAAAACCCCGGCCCCAAAAGCCAAAGCAACAGCACCTAATAACATTTTTTTCATTATTATCTCCCTGTTAATGGTTTCCACTTTCTTTACGGTCGTGACCTCTATGAGATCAGTTCCCACTTCGAAAAGATGGATGCCAAAATGTACATGCCCGTTCTATGACGACCATGATTCCATAAAAAGCAGTTCCCGCCAGCGCAGCCACTGCAATCTCAGCCCAGACCATATCGACGTTCATACGGCCTACTTCGGTTGAAATACGAAAGCCCATACCCACTATTGGCGTACCGAAGAACTCGGCAACGATGGCACCAATCATGGCAAGAGTTGAGTTAATTTTCAAGGCATTGAAAATAAAAGGTAATGCGGATGGCAAACGGAGCTTAAACAGGCTCTGCCAATAGCTTGCCGCATAGGTCTTCATCATATCCTTTTCTATCGAGGACGTAATAGACAGTCCCGCGATAGTGTTCACCAGCATGGGAAAGAAGGTCATGATAATGACAACGGCTGCCTTTGAGTGCCAATCGAAGCCAAACCACATTACCATAATCGGAGCCACACCAATGATCGGTAGCGCGCTGACAAGGTTGCCAATTGGCAAGAGACCCCGTTGAAGGAATGGGCTTCGATCAATAAGGATTGCCGTGATAAAGGCACTGCCACACCCAAGCACATAACCAATCAAAACGGCTTTAAGAAATGTCTGCTGGAAATCGGCCCACAGGATCGACGTAGAAGCCATAAATCGCACGCCAATCATACTTGGAGGCGGCAAGAGAACCGTCGGAATATGCAAGCCGCGAACAATAACTTCCCATAAAATCAAGAGCCAAACACCAAACAGAACAGGCACGACGATATTGTAAAACCGTTTCACACCTAACGACCGAGAAGTCTTGGCAGAGAGTTGATCCACAAGCAGCCAAGCTATGAGCCAGGCCGAAATAACCAGACACCAATAACCAGAAGCCAGTTGCTGGTCAGGAACATCTAATCTTCCAAGTAAAAACCAAGCTCCGGCATGAGGTAATACCACCATAAGAACATCAGAGAACAAGCCCTTAAGCCTATCCAAAACAATCGTGATTGTTGTCAACATTCCAACAATCGCAAATATCATTAATCCACTATCATCCCAGACAGATTGAGGTACGCCACCAACTTCACCCAAAGGCAATACAATGCTTAAGAGAGCCAACGCCCCAGCCATGATCGCTAAGGTCTGACGAAAGTTAATCATTGCGCCATCCCCATCTTTTTAAGAACAATTTTATTGGAAATACCTACGATTGATACGAGCGCAGCCGCAAGCAGAGCCGCCGCAATCAAGGCTGACCAGATCTGGATGGTTTGACCATAGTAGGAACCCGCAAGTAATCGTGCACCAAGTCCTTCAACGGCCCCGGTTGGGAGTTCGCCAACAATAGCGCCCACAAGACTGGTCGCAATGGCCACTTTCATCCCCGTAAAAAGATACGGTACTGAAGATGGCCAGCGTAACTTCCAAAACAGATTCCAATTAGAAGCATTGTAAGTCCGCATCAAATCAAGATGAATGATCTCTGGGGAACGCAAGCCCTTAACAATGCCAACGGTGATCGGGAAGAAACTGAGATAAGTGGCAATAAAAGCTTTAGGCAAAATACCTTGGATACCAACGGCGTTTAAGACCACAATAATCATTGGCGCAATTGCCAGGATAGGTATCGTTTGCGAGGAAATAATCCATGGCATCAAGCTTTTTTCCAAGCTGTTATTATGAACAATACCAACAGCGAGAAGAATGCCGAGAACAGTGCCAATAACAAAACCCAGAAGTGTGGTCGAAAGCGTGATCCAGCTATGATAAACAAGGGATCTCTTTGACGTTATTTTTTTTAAGATGGTGGTATTATAGAGCTCAACTATGACCTGATGTGGCGCGGGTAACACGGGCCTTTCCTGGGCTAAAGTGTCTGTAATCAACTGCTCAGCGGACCATTCGACATTGCCACGTTTATAAATGTCTTTTTGAAATGGTGTATTGAGAAGGACAGCAGAGAAATACCAAATCGCAAGTATTGCCAAAACAATCACGAATACAGGGCCCACTTTCCCCGACATCAACCGTGACCATAAGCTTTGAGCCCCCATGGCGCGAGGCGGTGATACCGTAGCCTCAATCGTCATAACTGTGACCCTCTTTCAAACCTTCGCGTACACGGTGCGCAATCTTAAGGAATTCAGGGGTCTCTCGAATATCCAGACCACGATCACGCGGGAGATTACAATCGATCACGTCATAAATTCGACCCGGACGGGGCGACATTACGACAATCTTAGAAGACAGGAAGACGGCTTCAGGAATGGAGTGAGTAACAAAAAGAACTGTTTTGTTGGTTTTATCCCAAAGCCTGAGGAGCTGTTCGTTGAGATGATCACGGACAATCTCATCCAATGCACCAAAAGGTTCATCCATCAAAAGGAGTTCAGGGTCAAAAGACAAAGCCCTCGCAATGGAGGCACGTTGTTGCATCCCACCTGAAAGCTGCCAGGGGAACTTCTTTTCAAAGCCAGAAAGATTTACCAGTTCTAGGTTTTTAGCAATCCGGTCCAAACGCTCAGATTTGGGTATGCCCATCACTTCGAGCGGAAGAGAGATATTCCCGGCAATTGTCCGCCAAGGATACAACGCAGGTGCCTGAAACACATAGCCATAGTCGCGGTTAAGGCGGGCTTGTTCAGCACTGACACCGTTTACCTCAAGCTTTCCACCGGTTGGTTGCTCCAGATCGGCGACCGCGCGAAGAAGCGTTGTTTTCCCGCAGCCAGAAGGGCCAATAAAGGAAACAAACTCACCGCGATTAATGGAAAGATCAATATCTGAGAGCGCATGAACAGGACCATCGTTGGTCTCAAAAGTCAGTGACAAACCTTTGATTTCAACAACAGAATTGTCATTCTGATTTGGCTGATTTGGTTGATTTTTCGGCCTAGCCATCGCATCTACATTCATTGTATCGGTACCCATCTGTTCTGCCTCTCCGGTATTTCCGGCGGCGCCAGTTGCATTCGCTTGCGTTGATTGCAGCATGGCTAAACTCCCTGTGTTTTGAACTTCTACCTTTAATGGCAGTTATCGTTCTTGTGAGAGGATGGTGCAAAACAAATCACACCACCCTCTTGATTTTATTGCCTAATACCTTTTGGAGTTATACTCCAGCCGGCATATTTTCTGGCTTGCGTTCTACTTTACGTGGCGCAGTAATTTCTTTCCATTTGGAAAGCGCCTTGTTGACCGCAGGATAAGGATCGCGACCAACAAATTTACCGTGACCAGGATCATCCCGCATAACATTCTCTTCGACAGCTACTTTGCCACGGGTCAGCGTAAAGCGCGGCAACCCTGTGACTTCTTTGCCTTCAAAAACATTATATTCGATGACCGATTGCTGGTTCTTCGCCGTAATGGTTTTGGAACGGTTTGGATCCCAAACCACGAGATCGGCATCAGCCCCAACCATAACAGCGCCCTTTTTAGGATACATGTTTAAAATCTTGGCAATATTGGTCGAAGTCACAGCGACAAATTCGTTCATGGTCAAACGACCGGTTTTCACACCATGGGTCCAAAGCATCGGCATGCGATCTTCAAGTCCACCCGTACCATTTGGAATCTTGGTAAAATCGCCAATACCAAACCGCTTTTGTTCTGCGGTAAAAGCACAGTGATCTGTTGCGACAACCTGTAAGGAGCCCGATTGCAACCCTGCCCAGAGGCTATCCTGGTTCTTTTTGTCACGGAAAGGCGGTGACATCACACGACGTGCCGCATGATCCCAATCCGGGTGCGAATACTCGCTATCGTCCAGAGTAAGATGCTGGATCAATGGTTCTCCATAAACACGCATCCCTTTTTGGCGCGCCCGACGGATCGCTTCATGGGCCTGCTCACAAGAAGTATGAACAATATAAAGCGGCACACCTGCCATATCGGCAATCATAATTGCGCGGTTAGCCGCCTCGCCTTCGACTTCAGGAGGGCGTGAAAATGCATGTGCTTCAGGACCGTCATTTCCAGCTGCCAAAAGTTTTTGTTGTAAAGTCGCAACAACGTCACCGTTCTCCGCATGAACAAGAGGCATCGCACCAAGTTCAGAACAACGAGAGAATGAGGCAAACATCTCATCATCATCCACCATCAAGGCGCCTTTATAGGCCATGAAATGTTTGAAGGTATTGATACCGCGACCAACAACTTCTTCCATTTCATCAAAAACTTTTTCGCCCCACCAGGTGACGGCCATATGATAGGAATAATCTGAACAGGCTGATCCTGATTTCTGTTGCCAGATGGCAAGCGCTTCCATCAAGGATTGACCCGGCTGAGGAAGACAGAAATCAACCACCATTGTTGTTCCGCCCGCAAGGCCTGCGCGAGTTCCACTTTCGAAATTATCCGCAGAATGTGTGCCCATAAAGGGCATTTCCAGATGCACGTGAGGATCAATTCCGCCCGGCATAATATAACAGCCGGTTGCATCCAAAGTTTCATTTCCAGATAGGTTCTTACCTATTTCAGTAATCGTGCCGCCTTCAACAAGAACATCGGCTTCGTAAGAAAGATCTGCAGTAACGACGGTACCGCCTTTAATGACAGTGCTCATTGGTTCATGCTCCCTTATTCAACTATTTCTGCGGTTTCAACAACGGCATGGAACAAAACATCCGTTCCGGCTGCGGCCCACTCCGGTGAAATATCTTCGTCTTCGTTGTGGCTGAGCCCATCTACACAAGGGCACATCACCATAGCAGTTGGCGCAACACGGTTGACCCAACAGGCATCATGCCCTGCACCAGAAACTATATCTCTGTGGCTGTAGCCCAAACGAACCGCAGCGTTACGAACAGCTGACACACAGCCTTCATCAAAAGTAACGGGATCAAAGGCACCGGCTTGCTCAAACTCAATAGAAAGACCCAGTTCTTCGGCAATTTCACGGCCTTCGAACTTCAGTGTTTGTTCCATCGCCGTAATCACATCTTTATTGGGATGACGGAAATCGATGGTAAAGACAGCTTTGCCCGGAATGATATTGCGGGAATTTGGATAGATATCCATATGGCCGACAGCGCCTACAGCATGTGGCGCAAAACTTAATGCAATATCGTTGACCAACTCAGTAATACGCGCTGCACCAAGGCCAGCGTTAACACGCTTTGGCATCGGCGTAGAACCTGTGTGGCTTTCCTTACCTGTAAGTGTAACCTGGATCCAGTTCAAGCCTTGGCCATGGGTTACAACGCCAATATCAACGTTTTCATCCTCAAGGATTGGCCCTTGCTCGATATGTAGCTCAAACATGGCATGCATTTTACGCTCACCTACGGGCTCGTCACCGACAAAACCAATACGCTTGAGCTCATCACCAAACTTGAGACCTTCAGCATCTTCCCGGCCATAAGCCCAGTCCTGAGTATGAACACCTGCAAATACACCAGATGACAACATCGCTGGTGCAAACCGTGTCCCCTCTTCATTGGTCCAGTTCACGACCTCAATAGAACGTTTGGTTTTAATGCCCATATCATTGAGGCTTCTGACGATCTCCAAACCAGCAAGCACGCCAAGAACACCATCGTACTTGCCGCCAGTTGGTTGGGTATCCAGATGCGATCCGACCATAACCGGGAGAAGGCTTGAGTCGGTGCCTTCGTGACGGGCAAACATATTGCCCATGCTATCGATACCAACGGTCATGCCCGCTTCTTCGCACCAACGTTTAAACAGGTGTCGACCTTCAGCGTCTTCGTCAGTCAGGGTCTGACGATTATTACCACCGCGCACACCTGGGCCAATCTTGGCCATCTCCATCAAGCTTTCCCACAAACGTGGGGAATTGATATGCATATTATCGGCCGGTTTACTCATCAGATTACTCCCTGAAAATTCTTCGAATTGTTTTTTTCTTATGCTCTAAAAGGAAAAGGCCGTGATCACCGCTCGGCAACCACGACCCTCATATTTTATTCCAGATTTTGGAAGTTAAAGACCGCGCCGTCTTTTATACCCTCAGGCCAACGTGTAGTGACCGTTTTCAGGCGGGTATAAAAACGAATGCCCTCTGGACCATAGATTGAGTGATCCCCGAACAGCGACCGTTTCCAGCCCCCAAAGGAATGATAGGCAACGGGTACAGGGATCGGAACATTGACCCCAACCATGCCAACTTCGATATCATTGGCAAACGAACGGGCAGCATCCCCATCACGTGTAAAGATCGCCGTGCCATTACCGTATTCATGTTTATTGATCAGATCGACGGCTTCGTCGTAGTCCTTCGCACGTAATACAGACAGGACAGGACCAAAGATTTCTTCTTTGTAGATCGTCATGTCAGAAGTCACACGATCAAACAGTGTACCGCCGACAAAATAACCGTTTTCATAGCCTTGTAGATTGAAGTTACGACCATCAACAACGAGTTCAGCCCCTTGGGCAACACCACTATCGATATAACCCATGACTTTTTCCTGATGGGCTTTAGTAATAACAGGTCCCATATCCGCATCAGAATCAGTGCTTGGGCCAATCCGCAAGCTTTCCACACGGGGCTTCAGGGTTTCAACAAGACGATCCGCGGTTTCTTCGCCAACAGGAACAGCCATGGAAATCGCCATGCAGCGTTCGCCTGCTGAACCGTAACCTGCACCCATCAAGGCATCGGCGACTTTATTCATGTCAGCATCAGGCATAACGATCATATGGTTTTTAGCACCACCAAGTGCTTGAACACGCTTACCTTTAGCTGTGCCACGCGAATAGACATACTCAGCAATCGGGGTCGACCCAACAAAGGAAATTGCTTTCACATCCGGGTGGTCGAGGAGTGTATCAACAGCTTCTTTATCACCATGAACAACGTTTAAAACCCCATCCGGGAAGCCAGCTTTTTTGAACAGATCCCAAATCAACATAGGAGCAGATGGATCACGCTCAGATGGCTTTAGAATAAAGGTGTTTCCAGCAGCAATGGCGATAGGATACATCCACAGCGGCACCATCGCAGGGAAGTTAAAAGGTGTAATACCTGCAACAACACCCAAGGCTTGGCGATCAGAATAGGTATCAACCTGCGGGCCAACATTACGGCTAAATTCACCTTTCAAAAGGTGAGGGATACCACACGCAAATTCGACAACTTCAATCCCACGCGCAATTTCACCCAAGGCGTCTTCGTGGGTTTTGCCGTGTTCACGGCTAATTTCCCGAGCAATATCATCAATGTGTGCGTCCAAAAGCTCTTTGAATTTGAACATATAGCGGGAACGTTTCAACGGAGGCGTCTGTGCCCAATCTCGCGCAACTGCTTTGGCTGCGGCTACGGCTTCATTGACTTCATCTACCGTTGAAAGAGGAAGTTCTGCAATCTGCTCGCCAGTGGCAGGATTAAACACCTGTGAACTGCGAGAGCTTGAAGAAAGGCGTCTTTCGCCTGCAACTGCATTACTGATCCGTTCCATATTCATCACTCTTTTATTTTGCCATTTATGAACCGTATCAAGGTCATATCTGGTCAGAAAACCCTTTGGATAAGGTCTTCAGATGTTTTTCAAAAATTCTTTGTGCTAATTAGCACAAAGAAACAGCCTTGGTTAAAGACCGAGAACTACAAGAAAGAATGAAAAGGATACTGGTTTGCGCCATAACAACTTCTGTTACGGATACATAAATCAGGAAGCAGACATAACGACAGATTTCATCTGTTGATTACTTAAGTTTTATCAATTGATACAAAATCTGAGTTTTATATCTTGATAAAGTTTATTTGCTCAGTCGCTACCACCTATTTTATGCATGTACCCAAAACTCCCTGTTCTTCCGGTATGTAATTCCCCGGCCCTTGTTTTTATATTGGCAGTTGTTTAACCTGCCTTATGGTTTTATTTACTTTATGGTCAATATTTTAGGGTATATTTCCCTAATTCCTGACCATTTGGTCAAATTAACGTTACAAAATCCTGACCATTTGGTCAACTACAAAAACGCCTGATAAAACTGTGGATAAAACCACAAACAAGACCACGATAGAAACCACGGCAGGAAGTATGCATGAGTAAGCCGGAAAAAGTAACGAAAACAACTTCTAAGGCAAAAATACGCCAAGAAAATGAGAAGACAATTCTCAAGGCTGCTGAAAGTGTTTTTGCTGAATATGGATTTCGCGGCGCAACGACAAGCATGATTGCTGAACGCGCAAACATACCAAAAGCAAATCTGCACTACTACTTTCCGACCAAACAGGCCCTTTACCGGCAAGTTGTCGATAACATTTTCAACATCTGGCTTCAGGCCGCAGATTCTTTTGATGACTGCGATGATCCCATAGAAGCCCTCACCCGTTACATCGAAAAGAAGATGGATATTTCGCGGGAAAACCCGATGGGGTCAAAAGTCTGGGCCAACGAGATTATCCGCCGCGCTCCGGTCATTCAGGATTATCTGGAAACCACTCTAAAAGATTGGACAGAATCACGAGTTGCGATCATCCAAAGGTGGATAGATCAGGGCAAAATCAATCCCGTTGATCCTCAGTATCTGCTCTATATGATCTGGTCGACCACACAGCATTATGCTGACTTCAATCATCAGATTGAAACCCTTAATGGAGGGACACCTTTGAGTGATGCGCAGTATCAAATCGCAAAAGACAATGCTATAGAGATCATTCTTACGGGTATCGGTGCCCGTAAATAAGAAGACCTAAGCGGATAACAAACCAAAATAAAGAAAAGAACGTACAGCCATGAACCCAAGAGCTGGTCAGACAAAAAAGCGGACACGCATTCAGGCCCTTAATGAGGCTAAAATCTTAGAGGCAGCCCTGGATATATTCGCCACTTTTGGCTTTAGAGGCACAACGATAGATCAAATTGCTCAAAAAGCAGAAATGTCTAAGCCGAACCTGCTCTATTATTTCCGCCGCAAAGAAGATATTTATATCTCGGTTCTTGAACGCACCCTTGAAACATGGCTCACCCCCCTCACCGAGCTTAATCCAGAGGGTGATCCCATCGAAGAAATCGGTAAGTACACGAGCCTAAAGCTACAGATGTCTGAAAACGACCCAACGGCTTCCAGGCTTTTTGCCAATGAAATTCTCCACGGCGCGCCAATGATCGAGCACGTCCTCAAAGGCTCCCTCAAAAGCCTTGTTGACGAGAAAGCAGTGGTGATCCAAAAATGGATTGATGATGGAAAGCTTACGGATGTAGATCCCTACCATCTAATCTTCATGATCTGGGCCTCAACCCAGCACTACGCAGATTTCAAAATCCAGATGCGCGCCATCCTTGGTGAAGAAGTCGATCAGCCCGACTATTTCGAAAAAGCAGGCAAAACCATCAGCACCATTTTCTTTGAAGGTTTAAAGCCGAGAGCTTAAGTAATGCACTCTAATCTAGAGGTTTAAGCTATATTATCTGCCTACACTTCTTTGTAAGAACACCATTGCAAGTGCGGTTATGCCTGCGCCGGCCAGAATGGTCATTTGTGGCAATTGCCCCGAAATCACGCTTTCAATTCCAAGGACGATTGCAGGGGTGAGGAAAGTATAAGCCATAACCTTGGCGGCAGGGAGTTTGAAGCTGGCGAATTTAAGCAGTAAAAACGAGATCGCCGTATTGCAAATCGCCAAATAAACGATTGCCCCATAGACATATGGCTCGACCTCCAGCCATGGACTGGTGGTGATTTCTTTCCAACCGTAGATCCCGAGGATAATCGTGCCCGCAACCAGGGTCCAAAATGTCAGAACCAACAAGTTTTCGCCCTGATGGTACTTTCGAACAAAGGGCGAATAAGCGCTGTAGGTAAAGCAACCGACCAGAAAAATCAGTTCTCCTTTGCCGACAGAAAAGCTGATTATTTTATCAACATCACCGTCAAAAACCACCCAGACGGCACCAAGTGCTGCGATTAAGAGCCCAATCCAAAGTCGAAGTGTTGTGCGTTGACCAATCAGGAAAAACGCGATCACCGCAGTCATTAATGGGATCAGTGTAAAGACGGCACCAAGACTAACCGGACCTCCCCAACGCAAACCTTCAAACATCGTGATAAAAAAGACAACGAGGAGTGTCGCAAGCCAAAAATACTTGAGACATAGCAAAGGTCCGGGCCAGGACCATTGTTTTTTGATCAGGAGTAAAGCCGCAAAGGCACCTGAAGCGATAAGAAAACGAAGGAAAGTTAGCGCAGTGGGATCGAGCGCATGTGTAATGGCTGACCCGATAGGAAAGGAAGTACTGACAAAGAAGATGAAAAGCAGCATGGCACCATGCGCTTTCTTTTCCTCTTGGCCAGTAGAGCTTTGTTTTTGTACTTCAGCGTCTGAGCTAACTGACACGCTATCTTCCTTGAAACATTCATTATTTCGCGAAAGACTAGCGGGTCAGCCCTAAATGTCCATCTAAATTACTCAGCAGCCTTTACAGCACTGGGGTTATTTGGATGCGTGGTCCAGTTTGCGTAGCTCGGATCAATTGGCTTATCGGTCCGCGGGTCAGTTCCTTCTGTCATTTGCTCCATAGTGATACAGTTTTCTATCGGACAAACACTGACACAAAGATTACAGCCAACGCACTCTTCATCGATCACTTCAAACATACGCGCGCCATCAACAGTGGCGGTAATCGCTTGGTGAGAGGTATCTTCACAAGCGATGTGACAACGGCCGCATTTAATACAGGCATCCTGATCGATTTTTGCTTTGGCGATGTAATTGAGATTGAGGTACTGCCAGTCGGTTACGTTTGGCACAGCCTGCCCAACAAAATCATCAAGAGTTTTATAACCCTTTTCATCCATCCAGTTCGATAGGCCAGCATTAAGCTCTTCAATGATTTTAAAGCCATAAGTCATTGCCGCCGTACACACTTGAACGGAGCCCGATCCCAAGACCATAAATTCAGCCGCATCTCTCCATGTGGTAACACCACCAATTCCAGAAATGGGAAGTCCTTGCGTTTCAGAATCACGGGCAATTTCAGATACCATGCTAAGAGCAATTGGCTTAACCGCAGGGCCACAATACCCACCGTGCGTCCCCTTGCCATCAACCGTTGGGTTTGGGGCCATAGCATCAAGATCAACAGAGACGATAGAATTAATTGTATTAATCAGAGATACCGCATCAGCACCCCCACGATGAGCAGCCCGTGCGGACTGGCGTACATCTGAAATGTTCGGGGTAAGTTTCACAATAACAGGCAAGTCAGAGTGGGTTTTACACCAACGTGTCACCATCTCCACATATTCCGGCACCTGGCCAACGGCAGCGCCCATACCACGTTCGGACATGCCGTGCGGGCAACCAAAGTTCAGCTCAACCCCGTCACACCCAGTTTCTTCAACGCGCTTGAGAATATCGATCCAGCTTTGCTCTTCACAAGGAACCATAAGAGATACGATCAATGCACGATCAGGCCAGTTCTTTTTAACCCGCGTGATTTCTTCGAGGTTGATCTCGAGCGAGCGATCAGTAATCAACTCAATATTATTGAGACCAAGCAAGCGACGATCTGGCCCATGAATAGCACCGTAACGAGGGCCATTGACGTTTACAACTGGATCACCCTCGCCCAGAGTTTTCCAAACGACACCGCCCCATCCGGCTTCGAAAGCACGAACGACGTTGTATTCTTTATCAGTTGGTGGCGCAGACGCGAGCCAGTAGGGGTTTGGTGATTTAATACCGAGAAAATTGCAACTAATATCAGCCATTTTAAAATTCCTTGAAGGTCAGTACCCAAGAGGTGTCGAGCCAGAAAATATCGAGGAGGTGTCGCTATTCTTTAAGCGCTCAAGACTTGGTTGATTGCTTCAGCAGCAACCTTTCCGTCTTCTACCGCTGCGACTGTGAGATCCTCACCACCCGCAATACAGTCACCCCCAGCCCAGACATCGCCCAGGCTCGTACGGCGATCTTCATCAACTCGAATACGACCGCTTTCAAGTTCAATTGCCTCTGCAGATCCGTTAAGGGGAGCTGCAACAAAATTC
Source organism: uncultured Rhodospirillales bacterium (assembly GCA_913060675.1). Classification (GTDB taxonomy): domain Bacteria; phylum Pseudomonadota; class Alphaproteobacteria; order Kiloniellales; family Kiloniellaceae; genus Kiloniella. The sequence continues at coordinate 11,370 of CAJXUS010000021.1, read as the reverse complement.
TGACCAATGGCTTTGAACACCATATCTGCCTCAAGGGTAAAGGTTTCCCCTGTCCCAACGAGAGAACCATCCTTGGTCTCTGTATGCTCACACTCAATGGCGACGACTTTTCCGTCTTCCCCGATGAGCTTGTTTGGTTTCACCCAATGCCGAATGGATACGCCTTTGGTCTGAGCCAATTCCTGCTCGTACTCACTGGCGTTCATTTGCTCTTGGCCGCGACGATAAAGGATCGTGACCTCATCCGCGCCCAGTAATTTGGACTGAACAGCAGCATCTACAGCTGTCATACCGCCACCGATAACCGCGACCTTACGCCCAACGGATAGCTTGGAGAGATCAGCGCTTTGGCGTAGGTCTGAAATATAAGAGACCGCATCAACGACACCTTCGAGGTCTTCACCTTCTGCGCGCAGAGAATTAACCCCGGCAAGCCCCATACCAAGGAACACTGCATCGAAGTTCTGACGTAGATCTGCGAGAGAAATTTCTTCCCCAAGTCGGCTGCCGTTTTGAATGGTAATTCCACCAATGGAAAGTAGAAAATCAACCTCACGCTGGGCAAAATCATTAACCGACTTGTACGCCGCGATACCGTACTCATTCAGGCCACCTGCTTTTTCGTGTGCGTCATAGATAACAACATCATGGCCGTGCATAGCAAGGCGGTGCGCGCAGGAGAGGCCAGCAGGGCCTGCTCCCACTACCGCAATCCGTTTACCTGTTAGCGCAGCACGTTCAAATACTTTATCGCCAGCCTCAAGCAGATGATCCGTCGCATAGCGTTGTAATAAACCGATTTTTACAGGCTTACCTTCGGCTTCTTCACGGACACAAGCTTGCTCACACAGGGTTTCTGTTGGGCACACCCGGGCACACATGCCACCAAGAATGTTTTCCTCAAAGATCGTCTTTGCAGATCCTTTTGGATTATCCGCTGAGATTTGGCGAATAAACATTGGAATGTCGATGGAAGTTGGACAAGCGACCATACATGGCGCGTCATAACAAAAATAGCACCGATCAGCTTCGACCAGCGCTTCGTGCGTATTTAGAGGTGGATGGATATCCCCGAAATTCTTGCTGTAATCTTCTTCGGCAAGACGGTTTGATTGGATATCCGGCCTACTACCGGCGTTCGTAGTCATCCATGTTCTCCCTTACTATGTACTTAATTTAAGCACTTATATGACGTAAGATCCGCCCTCTATCGAGGCGGTATCTATCCCTGTTTGTCATAATTCTAAGGTGAACATTGCCGAATAGTCAATTTTTTTTATCATTTGATAAATATTTTTATTAACCATATCAGCGTTATTAACTATTCATACATAGCTAAGCATCTAAAGTAACAATATAAATCATATTATCTTATGGTTAATCTATTATCGGTATAATGTGTAAGCTCGCTGCATAAAGAAAGACAATGTGATGGTATCTTTAAAGCAGCACCTCCTGCCTCTCGCCCTATTCGGATTAGTATTCACTTCTAATTTCACCTTAGCAGATGACAAAATCCGTTATGGTATCTCCCACTGGCCCCCTTATGGATTGACTGAGCAAACCCAAATTACGGGCATTGATTACGATGTCAGTCAGGAGATTTCAAAACGCTTGGGGATCGAGTTAGATTACCGGGTTTGTCCCTTTAAACGTTGTTTGCAAGAAATGGAAAACGGACAACTCGATTTACTCGCAGGCATAGCCCGGAACCCGGAACGCGAAAAATATATGGCTTATACCGAAACGCCCTATTCGGCTGTAGCTGTGGTTTTCTATGTCAGAAAGGGAGAGGCATCACGGTTAGCCACCTATGAAGATCTCTATGAAATGCGGGTTGGTTACGTATCAAAATCTCATTATTTCGAGCCCTTCAATAGTGATGCTAAAGTCCCAAAAGTTGATGTTGATAAAGAACGCAGACTTTTACCCATGCTGCATTCCGGTCGGATAGACACCTATGTTGGTACAGATCCCAACGCGTCTTACGAAGTTTTGACCATGGGATATAAAGACAAATTGGAAAAAGCGCCCTTCAATCCCAAAAAAGAAGTACCGATCCACTTTGCAACGTCGAGAAAATCCAAATATGTCGCCTTGGTCAGCAGGATATCAGAAATCATATTTGATATGCACGAAGATGGCACCATTAGAGAAATCCACGCCAAGTACAATTAAGTACAAATAATATGTTTCTCAGTAACTATATCTAACCCACAGGATATCCCCGCCAAGGGCGTACGGTTCTCAGGGTAAAGTTCGACTGCATATGAGCAACACCCGGCAGACGCGAGAGTGCGGATCTGTGAATTTTTTCATAATCAGCAACATTTTTGGCGACAACACGTAACAGGTAATCCGCCTGCCCCGCCATAAAATGACATTCCGAGATCTCGGGCGTTTGCTGAACCGCAGTTTCAAATTTATCAAAGGCCTCTTCACTTTGCGATGTCAGGGTGATTTCCATGAAAATCTCGATTGTATAGCCCAAGGCCTTTGGATCGAGTTGAGCCACATATCCTGATATTTGACCACCGCTTTCAAGTAATTTGACCCGCCTGTGGCAAGCCGATGTTGAAAGGCCAACTAAATCTGCCAAATTAGAAATCGGCATTCTACAATCTTGCTGTAGAGCAGTAAGAATTTTCACATCAATCTTATCCACGGGATTATATCCTGTTATTTCCTATAATTTAAGAATATTATTCAAAACAAAGTAATTCTAATAGCAAACTTTCGAAACCTTTTCGAGAAGAAATTTGTCATAATTCTTCCGAAATTGCGAAGATAATTATGGCGCCAATATGACCGAACAGTTGAACGAGATAAAAAGAAGTCTATTCTTTATGTCCTTAAGAACATGGCTGTAAGAACAAGACGGATCGTGAGTGTTCAAAATGTTGCTCACGGCAAAGATAGCTTTCGCAAGCGGCCCAAGGAATAAGCTACGGGTATCAAGAACAACACATTGCACAGCATTAGGCCGTGCAATTTGGGAGTACATAGTATGAGCATTAAAACACCTTATCTCTTATTTCTCGGCAACGCCGCTGACCCGCTTGCCGCCAAGGTTGCCCAAGGTATTCGTGACTGGCGCCCGGAAAATTGTGTTGGACAATTACGCCTCGAAGGCTGTAATGCAGACCTCGGCCTCACAGACATGACACCTGCAGAAGCTATTGCTCAGGGTGCTAAAAGCATGGTCGTCGGCGTTGCCAACCGCGGAGGCATTATAGATGCCACGTGGGTTGCTGCTCTAGTTGACGCAATGGAAGCTGGCCTTGACCTTGCTGCAGGCCTGCATAACAAACTTGCTGATGTTCCAGAACTCGCTGCAGCCGCCAAACGTCTGGGTCGTGAAATCCATGATGTCCGCCATCCATCCCGCGCTTATCCTGTTGCCGCAGGATCAAAACGTTCTGGCAAGCGTCTGCTTGCTGTTGGTACCGATTGCTCATGTGGTAAAATGTACACCACCCTAGCAATTGAAAAAGAACTCCGCGTTCGTGGTGTAAATGCTGATTTCCGCGCCACGGGTCAGACCGGTATTTTGATTACGGGTGATGGCGTTTCTGTTGACGCGGTTGCTGCTGATTTTATCTCTGGTTCCGTCGAAACCCACGCTCCTGCAAATTCTGATGATCATTGGGACATCATCGAAGGACAAGGTTCTTTGTTCCATGCTTCTTTTGCAGGCGTTTCTCTTGGCCTGATCCATGGATCACAACCAGACGCACTGGTTCTTTGCCATGAACCTACACGTACCCATATGCGTGGGCTGCCAGACTTTGGCCTGCCGTCAATCCAAGAATGCATAGATGCAAACTTGAGTGCAGCACATCTGACCAATAAAAATGCCAAATTCGTTGGTATCGCGATCAACACCTCAAAACTTAGTGAAGCCGAAGCAACCGCTTATCTTGCTAAAATCGAAGAAGAGTTCGGCCTACCAACCGTTGATCCTGTTCGTACTGGTGTTGCATCAATTGTGGACAACCTGTCATGAATTCAAAAAGAACAATAACTATATCGTCAACGCCGTGGCCGATCAGGGGATCTTTCACGATCTCTCGTGGATCAAAAACAGAAGCCGTCGTGCTCAACGTCTATATCGAAGAAGAGGGTATCAAAGCCCAGGGCGAATGCGTCCCCTACCCTCGATATGGTGAGTCCGTTGAATCCGTAACCGCGCAAATCCAAGCAATCCAACCCGCCTTAGAAGCTGGCATGACCCGGGCTGAACTGCAAGAAGCTATGCCAGCGGGCGCGGCCCGCTTTGCTGTCGATGCCGCCCTTTGGGATCTCGAAGCAAAAAATACAGGCAAACGCGCATGGGAAATTGCAGGTATTGACATGGCTTCCGCAACGACGGTCTATACCCTTTCCTTGGATACTCCAGAGAAAATGGAGCAGGACGCCCAAGACAACCTGGACAAACCCGTACTCAAGCTCAAGCTTGGTGGTACAGGTGATCTGGAACGCGTGGCAGCAGTTCGTAAGGGCCATCCAACAGCACGTATCGTTGTTGATGCCAATGAAGCCTGGAGCAAAGAGATCTATGAAACTCTTGTTCCTGAGTTGCAAAAGCTCGGCGTAGAGATGATTGAACAGCCCTTTCCGGCTGCAGATGACGAGATCCTCAAAGATCTAGAGCGCCCGATTACAATCTGTGCTGATGAGTCCTGTCATGATCGTAAGTCCCTGCCAAAGCTTGTGGGTAAATATGACATGATTAATATCAAACTCGACAAAACAGGTGGATTAACCGAAGCCCTAGCTATGAAAAAAGAAGCCGAAGCACTTGGCTTTGAAATCATGACGGGCTGTATGCTTGGATCTTCACTTGCTATGGCTCCAGCCATGGTGGTTGCACAGGGTAGCCAACTGGTTGATCTTGATGCGCCCTTGCTGTTGGCCGAAGACTGCCAACCCGGCCTGATTTTCACTGGTGTCGAAATTTCCCCTCCTGAAAAAGCGTTATGGGGTTAAGGATTTAAAAATATGAGCAGAACAGTTTATGTAAACGGATCGTATCTTCCAGAAGAAGACGCCAAAGTATCTGTCTTTGATCGCGGTTTTCTCTTTGCCGATGGTGTTTACGAAGTCTCAACCGTTCTCGAAGGGCGATTGATTGATAACGAAGCGCACCTAGTTCGGTTGAAACGTTCATTGAACGAACTTCAAATGGAAAGCCCGGCAAGCCCAGCTGAAATCGTCGAGATCCAAAACGAGTTGATCAAGCGCAACGGCCTTAAAGAAGGTGGTCTGTATCTTCAGGTTACCCGTGGTGCTGCGGATCGGGATTTTGCTTTCCCGAAAGATACCACCCCCACGCTTGTGATGTTTACCCAAGAAAAGAACCTTCTCAACAGCCCGGCTGCTGAAAAAGGCATATCTGTTATATCCGTCGAAGACATCCGCTGGGGTCGCCGCGATATCAAAACCGTAGGCCTGTTGGCACCCGCGCTTGCCAAACAAGCCGCCGTGGTTGCAGGTGTAGATGATGCTTGGCTCTATGAAGATGGCTACGTCACAGAAGGCAGTTCAAACAACGCCTATATCATCACCAAAGCTGGTACCATCGTAACCCGAAATCTTGGTAATGAAATCCTGCACGGCATTACCCGTCGCGCGGTGTTAGATCTTGCTAACGAAGCAGATATGGAAGTTGAAGAGCGCGCCTTCACCTTGGATGAAGCCGCCGATGCAGCAGAAGCTTTCGTAACCTCAGCCTCAACCTTTGTGACACCGGTTATTTCTCTCGATGGCAAAGCCATTGGCGATGGCAAACCCGGCCCGCTGGCCAAACGCTTACGCCAGCTATACATTGAACAGGCCCTCGAAAGTTAAACAAGCGAGTTAAACTCTAAAGTTAAAAGACAAACTTTCCTGAAATGATAAAATAGGCTGTCCCCGTTCCAATCTAATGTCCCAATTAGGCAGCCTATTCTTTCCAGTTATAGTGATTACAATTAGTTTTTACCAAATGAGCAAAGAGCAAAGTGTAGTTAACCTACATGAGCGATGCAGCAACGATTGGGAAAAGTTAAGTGGAAGTACTATACGACCCCACTTAGGGCTATAAATGACAAGTACACAAACCAGCAACACTCACGCCAAAGGCACCAGCCCAGAGCTTATCGTCGATCTCGGTGCGATCGTTGATAACTACAAAACCTTGAAGGATCTGACTTCAGGTGCCCTGACTTCTAGTGAGTGTTCAGGTGTGGTAAAAGCCAATGCTTATGGAATGGGAAGTGTTCGTGTTGCGCAGGCTCTCGGTGAAGAAGGCTGTAATACCTTTTTTGTCGCTCTGGCTAGCGAAGGTGTAGAACTCAGATCTCAACTGCCTAATGCGACGATATTTGTGCTCTCTCCCTTTCTGACTTTGGATTGTGACCTTCTAAAAGAGCATAACCTAACCCCTTGCCTTTATGACATTGAAGGAATCGACCTCTGGATCTCATCCCACAGCACGCCTGCCCCCGTTGCACTGCACTTTGAGACCGGGATCAATCGTCTGGGGCTTTCCGCGCGAAACATGGAAACCTTACTTTCAGATAAAACAAAACTTGGTCAACTCGATATCAAACTGGTGATGAGCCACCTGTCGAGCGGGGATGAACAGCAATCCCGTCATAATCCCGAACAACTCAAAGCTTTCAAAACGATACGTGCTGAGTTTCCAAATGTACCCGCAAGTTTAGCCAATACTGGCGGTGTCTTGCTCGGCCCAGAATACCACTTTGATCTCGTCAGACCAGGGATCGGTCTCTATGGCCATGATCCACATTATTATGAGAACAAAGCCTCACGCCTGAAAACCGTCGCCACCTTCAGAGCTCCTCTTGCTCAAATAAAACATCTCAAAGCTGGAGATGCCGTGGGATATGGTGCAACGGAAGTGAGCGCAGATACTGAAATCGGTGTTATTCTCTGTGGTTATGCTGACGGGGTGATGCGCGCCTTCTTCAGACACGAAACCAAAGAAGGCCACAAAGTATCCCTCAACGGTTTTCACACGGCAATGCTCGGCCGTGTCTCCATGGACATGATCACCATTGATCTCACCGACATTCCATCAGATGCCTACAACAAAGGCGACATGATAGAAATCTTCGGCCCCAACAGTCTGGTCGAAAACGCCGCCGCCATGGCCGGAACCTCAGCTTATGAGCTATTTACCCGTGTAAGTGACCGAACAGTTCGGAAGTATATTTGATAGAATATACTTTCGAACTGTTTTATATCCGTGCCAATTTAGAATCTTATTCTAGCGGACCTTGAGGCGGTTATTCTTTTCGTTTGCTTCGACGACCTGTCCCCCGGGATCAATAATGATGGTCGGGGATACAACGAGGGATCCTGATTTAACGGTTACCCATGCGCTCTGCTTTTTCTTAAGAGCACCAACTTTTCCTACCAAGGATTTTCCATTTGCCCCCTTAAGCCAGATTGTTGTCGGAGCTGACTTTGCAGTTCCGATATTGGCAACCTTAATCCGCCAAACTCCCTGACCAACGGTGGAAGCAGACTTCACCACCAAATCCGGCAAAACAGTCACGTTAGCTTTTGTAGTAGCTCGAGTTACAGCCTTCGCTGGTGTTCCAGCACGGGTTACTTTCTGTTTGGCAATGCCTGCACGTACTGCACTTTTATTTAAGCCTCCAACTCGCGTAATGGCTTGCTGATTAACTAAAGTTTGAGGTGACGAAGATTGTAAACTGGTAAAGGCATTTCTACATTTAATTTGTAACGGTGACAAAGCCATGGTTGGCTGAATAGGTTCCATATCAGCATTATAGAGCTTCACTTTGCCATATAGTGTCATTGAGGTGGGGCCAGTTGCGTTTGCAGGGGAATAAGTATCGGCTGAAGAGCCTTCAGTTGACCAGTCCAAATCAACCGTGTGGACCACAGGCCATGATCCATTTGCACCAATGTGAAGGCTTTGAGCACTGGAATATTGGCTTTGTTCCTTAATCTTCACTTGCAGTGCTGCATTACCATCGAATGGTGTGCCATGTGTTGAAACAATCCCATAAACAGTTGCTTTCATCGGGCAAACACGTTTATCCGCAAGCAGGAGGAAGTTTTCGGTTTTGACATAATCAACTTTTATTTTGGGAGGCTGTACAAGACCAAACTGGGTTTGCCCCTTACCTGCCTGAGCACAATCCATTTCATAATTTATTGGTTGGGATTGAAATTCATGACTGTCTCCGACAATTTTTATCCACCCGTTTACGGGACCTGCGGCACTATAAGGTACGCCGTAAACATGAGAGAAAGCAGCGTCTGCATTCGCATTAGCGGTTTCGGTTCTCTTATCGCTTTTAAGACCCGTGTTATCTTCATAATGAAATTCTACTTCTAGACCCGGCTGTGAAGCCTTGAAGGTACCGTTTAATTTTATTTTACAATAACCGTTCGGAAGCGATGTTTCCTCTGCAAAAAGCCAGGAACCCAACACAACCGGAGCAGCAGGGGAGAGCCCAGTCACGCCAGCTTGAACTGATGCACCCTGCCACTTTCCACATGTCACAGTGAAATCAGCGGCTTGTCCATAGTTATAATTTTCCGTTCCAAAACCACTTTCTGAATAAACTGTGAAATCAAAATGCTCGATGACGGAAATGTCTATATTTCTATCCACACCAAATATGGCAACATCACCCAGACCATTCTGACGTAAACTTTCCGCCATCCAATTGCATTTATTTAAGGCATAAGTCGTAAAAGAAAGAGCTGGAAGTTCTAGTGGAACGGTTTTTTCCACTGCATTGACATTATCAATCCATTTGTAATGCTGATTGGGAGATTTTGACTCTTCAAAATAATCCCACGGAACCTCTTCTGTTCTTAATTTAAAGAACGCTGTCCAGTTTTTTAACCGACCCTCAACTCCTGCATCGAGTTCAACATTGGCCGATAGAGACCCAAAATGTTTAATAACATATTGAGTGCCATCACTACCTATGGTCATGCTTCCCGTAGAGATATTCACAGGATCTGCACCTGCTAACTGAGGGATTGATAACAATCCTCCGAACAACAACGCTGTACATGCGAGATCAGAATACTTCATAGCGGGCTCCTTCGATTAATCCCTTGGCTGAAATGGCCAGTTGAGGATTTAGTCGAAAAAAAGCCTAGGAAGGTTCAAAAATAGATTTAGATAATTGAACTCGCGGACATTCCATCAGACGCTGACAACAAAGGTGACATGGTAGAAATCTACAGCTCTAACAGCCTGATCGAAACGCCGCCGCCATGGCTGGAACATTAGCTTATAAGTTGTTTACCCATTTGAGTGATCGAACTGTTCGGAAGTATGTTTAAGTTACTTTGTGCTGTGAACTCTTTCAGCATTCATATTTCAAATAGTTTGATCCATTCTACGTACAAACCATACGTTCACGCTAACAAGACAACATAGCTTCCATAAATTAGTGTGCTGTCTTGTTAGGATCTTTAATGACCGAGAACGACTAAGCTTGTTTTTTTAACAATTCAACACCATACGAATTATCAATAGCGCATAGCCATTTTCCACTATCGTCTTTCACGTATACATAGATGGCATCACGCTCTGTTGAATATTCGGAATCAAGCTTCTCTGAGGACTTAACAAATGTTTTGGCAAGAACCAAAGCCGTATTGCCAGCTTCGATTACAACCATATCTCCTTGCGACACCTCTAAGCTTCCATTGAAATATTCAGATATTCTTTTATGTGCCTCTCTAATATCCGTACGGCCGTAGGCTAGGAGGTCAGGCCTGACAACTAACGCAGCTTCATTAGTGTAAAAATTTGCGACTGTATCAAAATCTTTATTATTGATAGCTTGGTCAGCCGCACGTATTTCCTGTTTTATTGCTTGGTGATTCATATTGCTTCCTTTGGTATTGTTTGAAGACCCAAGAAGCAGAAACAAAGAACCCGCCTCTAGGGCGGGTTTGAAACATTATTTAGACACGAACAAACCTACCACTCTCTTCGAATGATAATAATAAATTGCTGCAAGATGGTTGCTTGTCTTTTCATGGTTTAAATATTGGGCCAGAAGATGGAAAAGAGTCAATGCTTAAGTCAGAGAGCACTGTTGCTACAGAAGTAACTACAGATACTGAATTTGGTGTCATTCTCTACGGTTATACAGATGGCGTGATGCGGGCGTTCTTCAGGCACGAAACGAAAGAAGGCAACGAGGTATCCCTCAACGGGTTCAACACCCCAATACTCGGCCGTGTCTCCATGGTATGATCACCATCGATCTCACAGATATCCCATCAGATGCTTACAACAAAGGCGACATGGTCGAAAACGACGCCGCCATGGCCGGAACTTCAGCTTATGAGTTGTTCACAAGGGTTAGTGATCGTACCCTTCGGAAGTATGTTTGAAAAACTTGAATGTCGGGGTAACAAATGGATAAGATCCCTAAAGGGTAAAGCATTTTAAATAATTTACTGGAACAGATGATCTTGGCCAGAAATAAAAGAACGCCGTTATTCATAACTATAGCTTTATGTATTCTTTTCCTAAACATTGGCAACGCCAAATCAGATATTTACAATCAAATCGGCTATCCAAACGTTGAATATTACTCCCTAGATACATTACACCAGAAGTACACAAATTATGATAGAATCCCATTGTTTAAAAAGTATGTTTTGACAATTTTTAACGGTGTTCGTTCTAGAGGATTATCTGAAACAGAAGTTTTTCTAGCAAAACCATTTATTATTAAAAGATCTGCCAATAGTTTTAAATCTTCACCTCATAGTACGAACAGCAATACTGGCTCCGCTCTCCCTCTCATCCAAAAAGTTCAACTTAACGGTACACAGCAATACTTTCTAAATATCACTCCTTCTAGGCTTCTTGCTGAATTATGGCTGATATCCAACCCTGATGGCCCTAGAGAGGTTTTAAATACTTACGCAATTGACGCGGATGAATTTGTAGCTGCCTCCGATCGACATTTAGATTTTTTAAGAAAAGGAAATCCTCAGGATTTAAACGAAATAAAAAGGATTAAAGAGAAAGTTCCTAAGCACCTAGCATTTTTAACAAAATTAATTACGCCAAGTGCTAGTTCAGGCGCAATACCGCAAATACTATTAGCTAGATACCGTGTTGAACAGTGTGTAGAGAAATCATTACCTCTTATGGAAATTCTCCTCGAACAGGCTCTTAAATCACTTCAAAACAATAACAAACCTCAGCCATATTCACAGAAATTCATTAGAGATATACCAGAGTGTCTAAGGTAAATGGAACATTCTCATTCGAAACTTATATAGAAAAAGGGTCATGACTAGTTGAGAACTTATGATATGGTTCAAGACTATGAAATCACAGAA
>CAJXUS010000020.1 GCA_913060675.1 uncultured Rhodospirillales bacterium | reverse complement strand
TGACAGATAACGCCAACAAAACGGTTAACTGTCAGATCAAGTCGCGACTACTACAAATAAAAGCTGGCCAAATTACTTAGGTCAGCTTTTATCTCGACTTATTAGTGGGATCAAACGCAAGACTTGGAGATTTCATAAACCTGACGCATAGCGTGTTGATCTTCTTTTGTTACCGGAAGATTTCTTTCTCCATTTAGCTTGAGGTAACTCAAAATCGAGTTGAAGCGATTTTCATCCATACCCGTGGCCAGTAGGCCAAATTTGAAACGGCTACCACTCCAAAAATCTGACACCACTTTTCCTTGAAGCAGTGCCGCTTCTTTTATGCTGTCACTATCTACTCCCTTAGGTGCAAGTAAGAAGCTGACACGACACCCTCTCAAGCCACGGTAGTGCATTACAATCCCTTCTTTTTCTCCAAAGGGCTGAATTGTCAGATCCACCAGGTACAATTTACTTCCGGTCAAATCCGGGGCCTGCAATGTTCCACTGACCGAAGCCGCAATCAAAGGGTTATGGTTGAGATCTGTCACAACAAAGCTGCGTTCTGACAAATTTTCATGTTTTTCCAAAGCCCAATTCTGGAAAGAAGAAGGAGAATACCCCCCAAGTAGAGACATCCCAACAAAGACCATGAGCAATAACGCCGTAACAGTAACGCCACCAACAACCTCCCATTTATGGATACCATAGGCCCAACTCCGGCTTACGGGGACAGGTTTACTTGCCAGCGCCTTTTTCAAAATAACCAGTCGGGCAATCTCTGAAGTAATATTCGGATTATCCTTACAGGCATCTTTCACCCACGCTTCTCTCTCCGGAGAGAGTTCTCCATCCACGTAAGCATTTAATGTTTCCCAATCAGGGGTTTCCTTATCGGACATTGTTAACGGTTCTCCCGAGGAAACTTTAAAACATTATCTCGTTTTGGGTCTTGTCTTGGTTCTTCAAGCTTGTTCAATAGAGCTTGTCTCCCACGGCTAATTCTACTCATCACAGTACCAGAAGATATATTCAGCAAATCCGCCACTTCCTGGTAACGCATCCCCAAGATATCCACCAAGGCCAGTACCTCACGATGGTTCGCCGATAAAGTGTCATAAGCATTTTTAATCGCCAGAATATCTTCAGGGTCCAGCGACTGTTCACGGTTCTCACTTACCCAACGTTTTTCTTGGGTAAAATATTCCCTGCGTACAGATTTTTTTCTTTGTTCGTCGAAAAAGTAATTCCGAAGCACTCGAAATAACCAAGGCCGTAAATCTTCTGATGTTTTCAGAGCTTTATCGGCTTCAAGTGCGCGTGCAATTGCTTCTTGGACAAGGTCATCTGCTTGATCCCGATCCCCGCAAAGGGCAACAGCATAGGCCTTCAAGTCAGGAATGAGTTTTTCTATACGTCTGCGACTACTAAAAAAAGAACGTAGCACCAGTTATCCTGACCTTTTCAAGAACGGTAGTTCCGTCTCTTTTCATATTGCACATGGCATTATCCAACGCCTTGGTGACGTCTTTTGAAATACGAGCGCATTATAGCATCGATCGATCGAGAATCAAAAAGCTCCTTCCTAATTTAAGGCCGTAATTCAAAGCCGCAATTTCAGGATACATTTTTAGACCGGGAGTTAACTCCCTTAGCCATCGGTTTCCAACAGTTGATCATAGATATGGCTGTATTCTGCGATCTGCTCATCACAGAGTACGATCTCTAACTCCTGGGGATCCCAAAAAGCATTTGCCTGTCCACAGGATTTGAGCCGTAAAGTTATTTTTTTTGGTAGGTGAAATGATTTTTCAACGAAAGTTTCAAATTCGTCAAGAATACCGTGCACATGGAGCCATTGCCGATAGCCTTTGTATTGAGGGTCAGGCTCGTCCTCGACAACCTCTATTCTTTTAACACGAAACCGATCACCCAACCAATGGGGAGCAAGAACCTTATACCAGGCGTTTGTCTTATACTGATAAAGCTCCGCGCACTCCGGAGTTACAAGATCTTCTACGTCAAAGTCTTTGGGTAAATCTTGATAAAAATCCAAGTCAGAGCCGTAAACCATGCAAAGATGTTGTAAAAATCTCTCAGAATCCAGGGAATGCTCGCTAGTAATCCCTTGATCTTCAAAATCTTCTTCCTCGCTCATGGACAACCAGTAAAGAGCCGTTGAAAAAAGATAATTATCCAGTTTGGTCTCACGCTCTTGGCTCAATTCACCCTGGTTAAGCTCTTCCGTAAGGGCGATGATGGAAAAGACATCAACCGCATCTTCTTCGCTTCCCAAAACAGGTAAATCATAGATAGAAACCAGAGCATGTCCGGTTTCATGATAAAGCGTCAGTAAAATGTTTCCGGCGATAAATTCCTGGGCTGTGATTTCAGTTTCATCCTGTGCCTGAGATGAAATAGTTCCAAAACAAGGCAAGCCAAATATAATGCCTGCAAGAAAGAGATAATTGACGATCCAACGTCGACTATTTTTCAAGATCTCAGCCCTGAACTTCATCTCGGATACCTTCAAATTTATCGTCACTAATTATACGCTAGAAAAAAAAACAAAAAAGCCCCATACAAAACTGTATGAGACTTCTTGAATTCACGAGCAAAATTTTGTCGAAACAATCCACCGATAAGGTTTAGTGGCCACTTCCGCCACTTGCGCCTTCTTTTAAAACAAAATGTTTGCTGCAATAGGGGCAGGAAATCTCGTTCTTGCCTTCCATGTTGAGATAGACAAGGGGATGACCGTTGGGGCCACTTCCGCCATCACAAGCTACAACAGTGGTTTCAACCTCTTCGGTTTCGTTTACGGTCATGACGCTTTCCTGACTTTTTACCCTGAAACGATTGGAAAACTTTTATAAGTTTACCGTTGTTCCATTATGTGGGTCTTTATTATTGAGACAATAGTCACTATGTAATGATGCTGAATTTCTTTTACCGTCCAGCCCGGAAATTTTCCAGCCCCTTTTTCCGGTAACTGATCCATTTTTTTGTTAAACCGAATAGTACATATAATAATATGCCTGACGACCACAGTTACGCACCCGCTTCACCAAAAAAAGAAACTGACGCGCAAATGCAAAAGGATATCCCTGGCATGCCAGCTTACGCCGTTGAACTTGAAGGCCTGACAAAGGTTTACCAAGCAGCAGGAAATGCCAGTGAAAAACGGGCCCTAAGCTCTGTTGATCTCAAGATTCCCCGTGGCAGTATTTTTGGCCTCCTCGGGCCAAATGGTGCCGGAAAATCCACTTTGATCAATATTCTTGCCGGGCTGGTAAACAAAACAAGTGGTTCAGCAAAGATCTGGGGCCACGATATCAAAGAGGAAATGCGCCCGGCACGTATGTCTATCGGCGTCGTTCCTCAAGAACTGAACTTCGATCCCTTTTTCACGCCGCTTGAGTTGCTGGAACTTCAGGCTGGCCTTTACGGTGTCCCCAAAAGCGAACGCCGCAGTGAAGAAATTCTCGAAGTCATGGGGCTTTCTGATAAAGCCAAGACCTACACAAGAAGTCTTTCTGGCGGCATGAAACGTCGACTTATGGTCGGTAAAGCCATGGTTCACAGCCCCCCAGTTTTGGTTCTTGATGAACCAACTGCGGGTGTTGACATTGAACTGCGCCAACAACTTTGGGCCTATGTCCGCGAGCTTAACAAACGGGGCACGACCATTTTATTGACCACGCACTATCTCGAAGAAGCAGAAGAACTTTGTGATCAAATCGCGATTATCAACCATGGTCAGGTCATCGCCTGTGATACCACCCAGGCTCTGCTGGCCCGTATTGAAAGCAAAACACTGACGCTGTCATTGGCTGAAGATCTCGATCATTTGCCCAACAGTTTTACCCGCTTTCATGTCGAGCAAAAATCAGCCCGGCAAATTACCTTTAGCTACAAAGCCGATGACGGACAGCTTGCCGACATTCTCAAGGCCGCAAATGATGCAGATCTCACGATAACGGACATCATGACAGATCAGGGCGATCTCGAAGATATCTTCCTTCAATTAACGCGCGGTGCTCACAACTTAGAAAAGTAACGGCCAGCACCACTTGCTACTCAGCTTTGAGAGCGTAATAATCAAACCGGATAACATAAGGTTTTGTGAATGAAGATCTTTTCCGGTTCATTAAAGAAGAAAAAGTCTCTTGCGCTGGTATTATCCGTCGCATTACTTGTTTTTTTGGGGGCATGTGCGCCTCGCCTTGCTCCTCTCGGTGACCAGGTTGATGCCGCCGCGCTCAAGGGTGACAGTTTCATCACCGACGACGGCCTTTCTCTCCCAATGCAGAGCTGGCTACCCGAAGGCAAACCTGAAATCATAATCCTTGGCCTTCATGGATTTAACGATTACTCCAATGCGTTCGAGACCCCCGGAACTTTTTGGGCAAAGTCCGGAATTGCCACTTACGCCTATGATCAACGTGGGTTTGGTGCCGCCCCTCTTCCGGGTCTCTGGGGGGGCCACAAGCAGATGACTGCCGACCTCCGTGCTGCCTTAAGGTTGCTCCGGGCGCGCCACCCCAATACGCCACTTTACACTGTCGGAATCAGTATGGGTGGTGCCGTTGTTATGGCTGCCCTTCAAGAAGAAAATGATCTTGATAACAAACTAAATACAGGCCTAGATACAGATGGTGTTATTCTCTCTGCTCCCGCGGTATGGGCAAGAGAAACCATGCCGTTTTACCAAAGGGCATCCCTTTGGCTGGTTGCGCACACCACCCCCTGGGCCAGCTTCACTGGTAGCGGGCTTAAAATTCAAGCCTCTGATAACATTCCGATGTTGATCGGCCTGGGCAGAGACCCTCTCGTGATCAAAAGTACGCGGATCGACAGTGTTTATGGTCTCACAGATCTCATGGATGCCGCTTACGGATCATCCAATAGCTTAACCCTCCCCACTCTTTTGCTCTACGGCGAAAAGGACGAAGTCGTTCCGTGGGAGCCGACACGAGATGTCTGGAACAGCTTACCCAATGGTATTGCAGGTCCTCAACGTGCAGCCCTGTATGAAAATGGATGGCATATGCTGTTGCGCGATCTACAGGCTGAAACCGTTCTTACTGACATCAGAGAGTGGGTACGAAGTCCGCTTGCGCCTTTACCATCCGGTGCCGACAGCAACGCACAACAGGCCTTAAAACAAGAAGATACTACCCTTGCCGATAACTAGGCCAAATAATCAGGGTAATAACTAAATCTGATAACAACTAAGCCAAAATCTCAACAACTGAGTTCGAAGGGAAGTTCTAAAGTGGAATTCAAAAACGATGCAGAGCCACTGGTGGCAGAACGGTTGGGGGCAGAACGTTTGGGATTTGATGCTTCACGACTTAAACGTATTGATCAATGGATGCGGCGTTATGTGGATGAGAGAAAGTTCCCCGGCGCATCGGTCATAGTCGCTCGACACGGTGAGATTGCACACTTTTCCGCAGCAGGCCTCCGCTCTATTGAACAAAACAAGCCCTACGAGCGCGATACCATTGTCCGCATTTATTCCATGACAAAGCCGATTACATCTCTCGCCTTGATGATGTTGATGGAGCGCGGATTGTTCCATCTCGACACACCAATTGATCGGTTCTTGCCTGAGTTTTCCAACTGCACTGCGTTGATTGAGGGCGCGACATCGATTGAACAAACAAAACCCTGCCTACCCCCGACCATTCACCAGATCCTCACCCATACCAGCGGCCTGAGTTATAGTTTTAATGAAGGCATTCTCGCCCAGGCCTACGCCCAACAAAGCCTCGATTTTGGCCCGGGTGATGATCACCTGGAACAACGGGTCAAAAGAGTAGCCGAAATCCCTTTGGCATTTACCCCTGGCAGCCGCTGGGAATACTCCATTGGCATCGACATTATTGGGCGCTTAATCGAAGTGCTCTCTGGCCAACCGCTCGACCAATTCCTCCAAGAACAAATATTCGAGCCCCTGGGAATGAGTGACACAGGCTTTACAGTACCCGAGGACAAACAATCGCGCTTTGCCAGCTGCTATCACTACACAGATGATAATCCGCTAGCGCCCATGGATCCGGGTATGTCTGATCGTTACCAACCGGGTAAAAATAGTATTCTGTCCGGTGGTGGCGGGTTGGTCTCAACGCTTGATGATTATCTGAAATTTGCAGAAATGATCCGTCTTGGCGGCACCTTGAACGGCAACAAACTGGTTTCTTCCCACACCCTTGATTTCATGCGTCACAACCATTTACCGGGCGACATTTCATCCATGGGACCAAGCTCGTTTGCTGAAACCCCGATGGACGGTATGGGGTTTGGTATCGGTGGGTCGGTAGTCCTTGATCCCGCACGACAGCGTACACCGGGCTCTGTAGGTGATTTTGGCTGGGGAGGACTGGCGAGTACTTTCTGGTGGACAGACCCAATAGAGCAGATGAATGTTATCTTTTTCACCCAACTCGTGCCATCCAGCACCTATGCAAGCCGACCAGAGCTTAAAGCCCTGGTCCACGGAGCTCTCCTTTAGCCTTTCAGGCCTTTACGCGATTAGGAGTTAGCTTTTAATCTGGTCCGTATCTTCTTCTGGAAGATGATACTTTTGAATAATGGGGTACTGGCTAAAGATAAATAAAACCATCAGCCCCATGGAGCCAAGGACCTTGAAATTAACCCAGAAGTCATTGGACTGGGTCCGCCAAACGATTTCATTTAAAACCGCCATCGCAATAAAATACAGACCGAAACGGAAGGTGAGAATGTTCCATCCTTCGTCGGTCATATTCCAGGACTTTTGCATCAGCGGTTTGATCAACGGGCGCTTAAAGATAAACAGCCCACCCAGAAGGATGATGGCAAAGACCGCCTGAACAATCGTTGGCTTCATCTTGTAGAAGCTCTCATCGTCAAAATAGACCGTCAATCCGCCAAAAATCATCACCACTAACGCGGTGAACAAAGGAACCTTGGGCACTTTCCCATCGTAGTGGAGCGAAAAGCCGATACCGATAATCGTCGCCACCATAAGAGCCGCGGTCGCCGCGATAAAAGATTTGGTCTCGAGCAATAGCTCAACGGGATAAGCTTCAACAAAACTGTCGTAGCCGTAGTAAATCACGAAAAAAACGCCAATAGGCCCATATTCAATCGCGGGTCCCATCCAACTCGGTTTTTGACGTGACATACTTTAACTCCCTTGAGTTCCCGGCCCCTCAAAGGGCAGAAAACAGATTAACGCAACAATTGTTTGGGCATTCCCAAACCATTTCAGACTAAACGTGCCGGGTAACAAGCCACAAAGAACACCCCGTGTTCAAGGAAAAAGAACCTTTTGCTTTGCGCAACATCAATCCTGACACTGCTCTTTCCTAATTTGCGGCAACAGTTGCTATATAGTGTGATCCCCAGAAATACCAAGGTGACACCTAAATAATACCGAGCAACAGTATAACAACTGAATAGGAATTTCGTAACTTTAAGATGGATTTCGGCCTTCAAGGAGCCCTTCAAGAGAAATTCACCAAGGTCATTTTGCCTCTTTACCTGCATCAAGGCTTGAAGTAATGTCCGCCCATTGACCGCTCTTTGTGCACCCGTAGCTCAGCTGGATAGAGCGCTGCCCTCCGAAGGCAGAGGTCTCGCGTTCGAATCGCGACGGGTGCACCAATTTTAAACTCTCTAAAATTTTTTCAATTTTTGAAGCAGTTTTCTCTATGCCAATTTAAGTATTTTGGGTGAGGACGATATGCTGGGTTTTCGGGCGCAATGGCCTTGCCGCTTGCATTCAATAAACGTTGAATTTGTGTCGGGTCATTTACATGTCGAGAAACCAGGATATCTAATTCATCACTTAAAGAAATTAAACCCCGATCAAACATCCAATGAACCGTTCCAGATAAAGCAATCCCATTCCTCACTGTGTCAGGGCCACTTGCTGCTACAGGTTTGATGTGTGCGGCCTCTACTTCAGCACGCCCCCCGCCATTAATAAGCTGTAATCCTGTTATAGCACACCTACGATCATAAGCTTCTAATACATGTTTTCGGAAAACTCTATCCCTTGGAATGCGCGATATTGTTTGCTCGACCCGAAATCGTTCAGCATCATAGATAAAGTCTGAAGCTGCATCGGCTAGACCCGGCGCACTCTGGTCTTGTTTTTTGAGATCAGCACGGGGAAGTAAGTTTGTTTCTTCCGGAAAGCCCTGCAATACAATATTGTTAAAATCCGTATCCGATATCGGGCGTATGGCCCATTGGATTAAGCCACCATTCAATGAACCGTCAGGCTTCTTCAAAGAAGATTCCATAAAGCCATTCTCTTTTCTGAAGGAAACAAATTCTTCAAAAGACAAAAACGTCCCGGGAGCAATTCGGGCGACAAACATATCTTCTTTCAGGCTGTCCGGTTCAATTTTATCAATTTTAGCAATACCTGTATATCCAAGCCGCCCCCCGCCACCGCGAGGTTCATAGTAAAGGATCCAATCATTCTCAAACTTCTTGGCCCGGTTCAGATATCGCTTGGGAAATTGATATTTCTCTTCCGGGAAATCATCATATATTGAATCTGCGCGATGGACGAAAACACCCTTTGCCATAAGCGGCCTTGCTCTCTTACAAATACTTATAATTGAATAAAGTAATTAGCACCTTATTGAGCTCGGAAAATACCTGCAATAAAATTCCGCCAACATAAGAGGGTTTACCAGAGCAGAATCACTTTTTCCAGATTAGTACACTCAAATTAATATTAGCGGCGTATCGCTGAAGGTGGTCTGCCATAGAGTTCTGAAAACACTGCATTAAACCGTCTCAAACTGCCAAAGCCTGCAGCCAAGGCGATCTCGGTCATCGACAAGTCGGTATCATTCAAGAGCCGTTTAGCGCGTTGGATGCGGTAGGTTTGGGCGGCTTGCAAAGGGCTGGCACCAAAGTGCTTGCTGAACAGACGGGTGAGGTGCCGGGAGCCGATGCCGAGGAGGTCGGCCAGTTGGATGACTGATCCCTCATCTAATGCACCTTCGTTGATCAACTTAAGGGCTCGGTTCACAGTTGATTTTGACCCTTCCCAAGCCGGACTGAAAGGGGCTGTTTCCGGACGACAGCGCAAACAGGGGCGCAGGCCTGCGGCCTCTGCGGCAGGGGCGGTTTCAAAAAACTTCACATTTTTGGTCAGCGGCAATCTCGCCGGACACACCGGGCGGCAATAGATGTGGGTTGTGAACACACCAACAAAAAACACTCCGTCATAGGCCGGGTCCCGTATCAGGCGAGCTTCATTACATTCATCAAAATTCAACATGGTCTCAATTTACAAAAATAGTCCGGCTTTGTAATGCGGAATAAATGACCACGTCCGATTCCGACCAGCCATACATAGTCCAAACGGTTAAGAAGGTCTAAGCGAAGACACCTCAGCCCACAATGGACAGGATAAATTTGATGACCACGTCTCACAATAAAGCACAGACACTCCACACACTTCACAAGAAGGGTGCTCCACTTATTTTACAGAATATTTGGGATGCCGGTAGCGCCAAAGTGGCTGCGAGTTCAGGAGCTAAGGCCATTGCGACGGGGAGTTGGTCTGTAGCGTCCGCCTTCGGATACGCTGACGGTGAGCAACTACCGCTTGAACTAGCGCTAGACAACATCAAACGTATTAGCGATAGCGTCGATCTTCCGGTGACCATGGATATAGAAGCAGGTTACGGCAAATCACCAGAGGACGTTGGACAAACCGTTACCCTCGCGCTCCAAAACGGTGCCGTGGGCTTTAACCTTGAAGATCAGGATATAACTGGGTCCGGTCTTTTTAGCATCGATGAGCAGTCTAGCAGGATCAAGGCTGCACGGACCGCTGCAGATGCATTGGATATCCCGGCCTTTATCAACGCGCGAACGGATGTCTTTCTTCAGGCAAGTGCTGATTCCGACAAGGCAGAACTATTTGCTGAGGTTCAGGCCCGGAGCAAATCCTACCAAACAGCCGGTGCTGATGGTCTTTTTGTTCCTGGTATAATTGATGCTGATTTAATCGAAGAGCTGTGTAAGTCATGCCCACTTCCGATCAATATCATGGTTATGCCGGGTTGTCCGACAAACGATGAACTTTCCAAACTGGGCGTATCGCGTATCAGCTACGGCCCTGGACCTTATCAAGCGGCCATGAAGCTGCTCGAAGACGAATGTCGTAAGGTTTACGGCTAAGCGAAAATAAATCGACGTGCGAGTTATACCTCATAAATCACACGTCGATTATATCCCGATTTCATAACGGGATCAGTCTTTCCAGATCACGATTTTGGTAACAGCACCTTATCAATTACATGGATCACACCGTTGGACTGATCGACATCGGCAATGGTGACGTGAGCTATTGTGTTTTGGCCATCCTTAATCGAGATCCTACCACCTTTTTCATACATCGCGGTAAATTCGCAACCACCAACGGTTTTGATAATGTGTTCGCCGCCATCATCCTTGATCATTTTTTTAATTGCGCCGGACATGGCATCCGCAGCCACCACATGACAGGTCAAAATTTTGACCAGTTGCGCTTTATTTTCTGGCTTAAGTAAGCTTTCAACCGTGCCAGCAGGAAGCGCATCAAAAGCCGCATTTACCGGGGCGAACACCGTAAAGGGGCCTTTGCTTTGCAAGGTCTCAACAAGACCCGCGGCTTTAACAGCTGTAACAAGGGTGGTGTGGTCTTTGGAATTGATCGCATTTTGAATGATATTTTTTGTGGCATACATCGCCGCGCCACCAACCTGCGGATTGGCCATTGCAGATGTGCTGGCAACAACTGCTGCGGTTAGGGCGAGTACACGAATTGATTTCAACATCTAAGTTCTCCACTGTTTTTTTCTTCCCACCCAACGTGGGACAAAAGAAGTAACGGGAGAGCTAAAAGATAAGTTTCAATTTTTTTTGATTTTTTTAAATATTCTTCACAATACCGACGGCAATCACGGGTCCTGTTGGCAGCCCAGTCGTAGACCCACCCTCGGGCTCAAGGCTTACAGCCAGAGTAACTCCCGCGACAAATTTTGATTGCAGGGATGTCGTAACGCGAAGTGCTTTGTCACCAACCCCGCCTACAAGGCCAAGTGATTTTGGCGAATTATCACCTGAAATAATCCAGAGCTCGAAATCTTTGTCTGTCGGCTTGTCACCTGAGATCGTGCTGATCCGTAATGTCTGGGTATCAGTTTCATAGAGCGCGACAAACTGCTCTGTTCTGTTAACTGCCGAAAGCGATGCAACCAGCGTCTGGCCAACGGGTTGATTTATTGTCCACAATGAAATGAGAACAAGGGCCATCAAACCAAGAACAGCTCCAACGCTGATCAAACGCCAAAAAGTAAGGCTAGCCCAGAGAGAATTGTGGTTTTCAAGTTGTGGCTGATCAAACAAACGCCTATCCAGAGCAACCTTAACAGATGCTGGTGGTGTCTGGGCTTCATAAGCTTCATCCAAATCACTTAGTCTGGCTTCCCAGTCTGTAACTAGCCGAGCAAAAGCCGTATCCGTTTTGACACGCAAAGCCAGTGTAGAACGCTCAGCCTGATCAAGAACACCGAGGACGTATTCTGCCGCAAGTGCATCATCCTCGTTTCCTTCTGTGCCCATTCCAGGGCCTATGTTGGCCTTATCACTCATTCACACCCATCTACTCACTTAGACATTCTTTTAACTTCGCCAAGCTACGCCGCAGCCAGGTTCTTACGGTATTTAATGGAATTTTATACCTGTCAGACAGTTCTTGATAGGAATAACCCTCCATATAAGCACCCCGCACCGCACTTGATTTTACTTTCTCTAGCTGTTCCAGGCACTCATTAATCTTTCTCCGATCTGATCCCGCGATAACGTTCGCTTCTGGTGTCGGCGCTTTATCAGCCAATTCCGCAATTTCTTCGATATCCGCGGTTACTGTTTTTCTGGCACGGATCCGATCAATAGCGTGGTTTCTCGTTATGGCTATGAGCCAAGACATCGGGCTGGCATCTGATTGATTGAAACGATCTGCCCGCTGCCAAACCTTTATATAGACCTCCTGAAGAACATCTTCCGCTTCTGTTCTGTCCTTTAAGAGACGAAGGGAAACCCCAAAAAGTTTCGCAGAAGTTTTTTGATACAACAGATCAAAGGCCTGCCGATCGCCAAGTGCGACCCGCGCCAAAAGACCTGTGATATCATTTGGAGTTGGCAAAAAAAATTGTCCTGTATTGGCTTGCTTGGGGGAATTAACCAAACGGTTGAGTGGAATGATTCATGACACAATCAATTTTTAAAAGCAATCCAAGGTCGTGTTTCTTAAAGTTTTTCGGTAAACAATTGCCCTAAAGCAATGCTTACGATTTGTTCTTTCACCTGATTATCCGGGTCGCCTATGCCATAAATTGACAACCCCTGATCAACGGTCAAAAGATATTCAGCCATGGCTTTCGTATCACTCTTTTTTTTCAATTGACCCACTTCAACAGCAGCATCAAGGTTGGCTTTAAAAAGATCTTTTGCTTCTTCTGTGAATTTTTTCACCAAAGTGAAAGCCGTATCGGTCACAACGTGTTTTTCGGACAGTGTATTTATGATGAAACATCCATGATAATCCGGGCTATAAGTTAAAGCATGAAAGTAGGATCTTATATTATCCAAACCTAATGGTTGTTTGCCCAATAGCTTCTGATAGCTGTCACGGGCACCGTTCAAATAACACAGCAAGGCCTCTTCAAAGAGCCCTTCCTTACCGCCGAACTCCTTGTAGAGGCTGAACCGATTTAGCCCTGTAATTTCAACCAGAGCACTTAAGTGTGCACCTTCATAGCCAACACGCCAAAACAGATCCATCGCCCGTTCCAGCACCTCATTGCGGTCATATGCTTTTTTGCGTCCCATCCCCCGTTTATACGGCTTAGTTATTAAGCTTACAATTTTTTTCACGCATCGTTCTGAAATTAATCTTGCGAATTTCACGTGATCAAAATATAAACCACCTATCGTTCTGAAATTATCAATACTCTTTTTTCAGAACAAAGTGTTGAAATAAACAGGTGACTTGATCACCAAAATCAAAAAAGAGAAAACCATGAAAACACATATGATCGGCCTTGGTCTTGGCCTCACTATCGGGATTATCGATTGCGGATTATTTACCGCTTCTGGCATGCCTCTCACCACCCCAGTAATAATATCTGCACTCGTATTTTGGACCACCGTAGGTTGGGTAATACACTCGGTAACAATCCCCTTACCCTCTATGGTAAAAGGCTTGGGCATAAGCTTATTTCTAAACACCCCCTGGATAATCGAGTTTGTCTTTGTTCAAGAATTGTCGGATATGTTAGTTCCCATGCTAAGTGTTGCTGCAATATTTGGCCTGTTACTCGGGTTCACATCCGGTATTATCAAGAAGAAAACGGCTAAGGGTGCGACCGCACTCAATTAACTCCCAGACTAAATTATAAAATTACAGAGGCTGATCTGCTATGTTCGTCTTATTGAAGGAAATTTTATCTGCCTTCCCCGGCATTGAAGTCCCAAAAGAACAACAAGGCATTTCAGTCTCGGGTAAAGGGAATTTATCGTCGTGGTTTGAGGTCACAGACTTAGCCGCAGCATCCATAGCCTCCGCAGGTTTGATGCTTTCTAGATTTGCAGAGCCTTCATCCAATCCACCACTAAAAACAGACGATCTGATTCAGGTCGATCAACGCTTGGCTTCGTTTT
Organism: uncultured Rhodospirillales bacterium; assembly: GCA_913060675.1. Taxonomy (GTDB): domain Bacteria; phylum Pseudomonadota; class Alphaproteobacteria; order Kiloniellales; family Kiloniellaceae; genus Kiloniella. The sequence goes on along the minus strand of CAJXUS010000020.1, from coordinate 46,735 downwards.
GCTTTGGCATGACCTTGCGCCCTATGGGGTGGGAATTGCCACCTGCTTGGGACCCGATTGCTGGAGATTACAGAACAAAGGACGGCTGGATCCGACTTCATACCAATGCTCCTCTGCACCGCTTCGCAGCCCTTTCCGTCCTAGGACAGTATAACGATCGTGCAGCACTGGAGTCCATTGTCGCCAAGTGGGAAGCAGATAATCTAGAAGCCGCCATCGTCGAAGCCAACGGATGTGCAGCAGTGATGCGAGATCTCACCACTTGGGCGCAACATCCACAGGGGCTTGCGGTTTCACAGGAGCCCCTGATTATTTGGGCGAGCCATGGCGAGAGGGAGAAAAAAGCTCTCAGTACTGACCCTAAACGCCCTCTAGCTGGTATAAAAGTGCTCGACCTGACCCGCGTTTTAGCGGGTCCTGTCGCTGGGAGATTTCTTGCGGCCTACGGTGCCGATGTCCTTCGTATAGATCCACCCATATGGGAAGAGGCAGGTATCATTCCAGAAGTTACGCTTGGCAAGCGCTGTGCTGGTCTTAACTTAAATAATACTGATGATCGCCAAATATTTGAAAGCCTGCTTGCCGAGGCAGATGTTTTCCTCCATGGGTACCGCCCCGAAGCTTTGAGCAATCTCGGATATGACAGTGAAACCCTACGCAAAATAAATCCAGACATCATTGATGTGTCCCTAAATGCCTATGGCTGGTCCGGTCCCTGGTCCAATCGGCGGGGATTTGACAGCTTGGTGCAAATGAGCTCAGGCATTGCAGAATATGGTATGCGCAAATCTGGGGCGAACAAACCAGTTCCCCTTCCTGTTCAGGCCCTGGATCATGCCGCTGGCTATCTGTTGGCCAGCGCCGTGCTTCATGCACTGAACGAAAATAGACTCTCGGGCAAAATATTATCTGCCCGACTATCCCTGGCACGCGTAGCCCACCTCCTTGTTCAAAGCAAACGCTCAACACTCAGTGAAGGATTGTCGCCAGAGACACCCGCAGACATTGCCTCTAAAATTGAGGAAACCTCCTGGGGTCCGGCGCAGCGTGTAAAATTTCCTCTAGCCATAAAAGGTATTCCTTCGACCTGGAGTTATCCCGCCTCTGCCCTTCGGTCATCTGCCCCGGTCTGGTTGGGATAAGTCTAGGGATCAGTTTTTTGTGATTGGCTGCGTTCCTTTGTTTACTCTGAACTTTTCAACTCTATTATGGCGCGCATAACTATGGCGCAAAGAACGTCAAAAAAAATAGAGTACGTTAGGAAAGAGTATGGCCGTCGACAAGGAACTGTATGAGTTCCATTTTGGCTCGTTAGCTGGTTGGGAAAACTTCGACGAGAAGCTGGACGAACCGATTGAAGACTGTTGTGTTATGGCCATGGATTTTTGCTCTTATAGCGCATTCGTCCGCGAAACCAGTGACATTTCACTCGCCCATAAAATGCTCAGCTCCTTTTGTGACGGTGCCCGTGACATTTTAATTGAGAGCGGTGCGTTGGTTGACCGGGTTCAAGGCGATGGCCTGCTTGCCGTCTGGGGCGTTCATGCCAAAGTTGACGCGGCGAAGGTCCTTCAGGTTGCGGCAAATATTCACCTGCTCGCAAAAGAAACCGCGCAAGTCTGGCAAGACAGTATCGACCGCGTTATCGAAACTCAGGGCGCGAGGATTGGCCTTTCCTACGGCCCGGTTACCCTGCTCTCTTTACCAACCGCCTATCCCGGCTTCAGTCTGCTAAGTGAAATTGTCAATCTCGCCGCTCGGTTGGAAGCGCGTGCAGATCCCGGGACTGTTTTCATGACCAATCGCTTTGAAAATCTTTTACCGCCTGAATATCAGAAAGCTTGTGAAGATCTCTCTGATGAAGACGGGCAACGCGGTCTAAAGCTGAAAAACGTTGGCCGGGTTCAAGCTTTTAAGTGGGCGCCAGAAGACAATTAAGCCATTGAATTAAAATGGAGTATCAAATGTTACGATCATTTTTTATAACTATCTTTTTTTGGTCTCTACTTTTAGCAAACTCTCAAACTCAAGCCAAAGAACTCGAAAATTATCTACAAACACTCACCTGTAAGGCGGGCGAAAATTTTGCCCTTCATATCCACGGCGGTGTTACTTACCGAAATCGGCCTAAACGCGATGAGATCCGGAAGGCCTTTATCCGGGACTTATTGATCAGGGGTAAAATTGCATTGGAACAGGGTGTTTCGGCCCTCGATGTCATTTCCTTTACCCTGACTTCTATGGAAAATTCAGGCGAATTCAACGCTGGCAGTGGATCAATTCCCAACCAAGCCGGATACCGTGAGATGGACGCCTCTATAATGGCAGGGCATAATCTCAAAGCTGGTGCTGTTGCCTCTGTTCAATATGTCAAGAACCCCATCCAAGCTGCGCGCTATGTTATGGAAGAGACAAAGAACGTTTTATTTGTCGGTGCTTCTGCTGATGAGTTTCTCAAAAACAAATTAGCCAATGCCGACTTTCCAACGCTTCCACCTTCGTATGCCTCGACTGAGGATCTTTCAGTTAAGTCTCCGCCACACGGCACAATCGGTGCCGTTGCTCTAGACCTGTGCGGTCATATAGCGGCCGGCACTTCAACAGGTGGATTTGGCTCAAAGATACCCGGCCGTGTTGGTGACAGTCCCATAATTGGGGCAGGTACATACGCAAATGAAGAAGTTGGTATATCTGCAAGTGGTCATGGAGAATACTTCATTCGCTATGCCATCGCTTACGATCTCAGCGCGAGAATTCGCTATCGGGGCGATGAGCTAAACCAAGCAACACAGGATACCATTCGGGACCTAACAAATGCGGGCGGTACTGGTGGTGTGATTACTGTAAATAAAGACGGGAGTATTGCCTCTGCATTCAATACGTCAGGCTTTATTCGTGGTTATGTCGGTTCAAAATACCCTGAACCGACCACGATTTCAGGCATGAATTAAAGTTTTATTCGGCAAATTCCAGTGCTTGATGATTATAAAGCTCAAGCAAGAACTCAAGGTATGCAGGTTCCGCGAAAAGATCTGGATAGGATTTTGAGTTTACGACCTCTTCTTTCATAAACATATGTATGAGAGGAAAGAGCCGTTCATCCAGGGTAAAGCTCTGGCTATCAAAACCGAGGCAAAACCCACCTGAGCGAGAAGTCGTAATGGCAAACTTCACGTACTCTGGTTTGATTAAGCTGGCACCTTCTTGCAGTTCGCCTTCAAACTCATCGTCATAAAGCATTTCTTCACGCTTAGAATAGCTTCCAAAATCTTCGTGAGATGATTCGGTGAAGAACTCAACCAGCCACTGGGTGAAATAATCTGACTTGAGATGAGCTTCCAAGCTGGTCCGGATATCGCTAACCGCACCCTCACTCAACGTGAAGCCCGAGCTATCGGTATTAAGGCCTTCCCCGACATAACGCTGGTCAAGATCTTCAAATTCGGAGAGATACTGGGAATAGGCACTAAACAACTCAGAAGTTTTAGGTCCCAGAAAACCGACCGAAAATGTGAGAGCACTTTCCAGAGTGACACCTTCATGGGCAAATTTGGGCGGGACATAGAGCACGTCACCGCACGTCATCTCGACTTCGTCGCCCTCAAAGGCTTGTTCTAATACCTTGAGATCAACCCCTTTAATATAGACCTCTTCCTCAACCGCCTCTCGGCCAACTTTCCAACGACGTTTGCCTTCCCCCTGGGTTAAGAAAACATGGTAGCTGTCAATATGGGGGCCGACAGAACCACCTTTGGCTGAAAAGCTAACCATGATGTCATCCATGAGCCATCGTGGTGCAAAATTAAAGTGTCGAAGTAAAGTCGCCGTATCTGGATGGAATTGTTCGACGTTCTGAATAAGCAAGCTCCAGTCCCGATCACCAGCCGTTTCGTAATCTTCTTCAGTGAAGGGGCCAAAACGGCACTTCCAGTCCTGTAATTCGCCAGCAGTTTTAACCATTCGTGACCGAGGCGTCTCTTCCATGGATAGGCCAGCAAGTTCATCGGCGGTTATCAGGCCACTCATCTCAACTTCAGAAATCGCGCCACGAACGACAAAGGGGCGGCGATTCCAATAGGTTCCGTAAAATTCAGAAGGAGAAGGCATGGTATCGAGTATGACAAGCTTATTGGACATCAATCTATCCGATTTGAAGGCGAAAAGGAGGTTCTGAAAGTGGTTATTACATCGAAACTCTTGGGATAAAAGACTTTCGTTCTAATTTGGTCGACTCCACCCACAAAACACCACACATCTCATTCAAAAAAATACCCCTATACGGTGTATTTTACATTAATTTTAATATTCACCGTATTTAAAATCAAACTGAGGCTCTATTAACACGAGTTAAAAAAATAAAAATTGAGTCTTTTTATCAACTATTTTTACAAATCAACCCAACAAGTTACGTGTCCATCTTGTAATTTTCGCCTCACATCTCTCCAACTACAGACTGCATCATTAATCTTTCTATAACGCTATGGTTGCATACTTCATGGCTTGTTTTGGTGCTCACACTTCCCAATGCCACTGAATGGAGATGGTCATGTTTAAGCTGAGCCATTTTAAAATAGCGTATAGGTTGCCGGTTTTTGTTGTGTTAATGGCAACAATGGTTGCAATTAGCCTCGGTACCCTGAATTACTCGCAAACAAGTTCGCTCGTCAGGCATGAGCTTGAGCTGGAACTGAGAGCTATATTAGAAAGTCGATCTGAAACCCTCGCATCTTATTTAACATCGATTGAACAAGATCTAAAAACTGTGGCAACCAATCCAAACACTTTAACGGCCTTAAAAGCATACGAAAAAGGTTGGGAAGAACTCGGCGACAACCAGCTATCTCAATTACACCAGCTTTATATTACCGATAATCCAAACCCTTTGGGTGAAAAAGAAAAATTAGACGCAGCCTCTGACGGATCAACTTACAGCCAGGCGCATGCAACCTACCACCCTTGGTTCAGACACTTTCTGAACGAACGGGGTTATTACGACATATTCCTGTTCAATCTCAAAGGGGACCTGGTGTATACGGTGTTCAAGGAATTGGATTATGCAACAAATCTCGAAACGGGAAAGTATAAATCCACTGATCTCGGAAACGCCTATAGAGCAGCCTTATCGGATAAAAATACTGGCAACCTTCATTTCTTTGATTTCAGCCCCTATGCTCCCAGTAATGACCTTCCTGCAAGTTTCATTTCAACTCTTGTGACGGACATACACGGGAATCGTGCTGGAGTTCTTGTTTTCCAAATGCCCATTGACCGCTTAAATTCTATCCAACAGGTTTATGAGGGAATGGGAGATTTCGGGGAAACCTATCTTGTAGGATCAGATCACCTGATGCGTAGCAATTCGCGCTTCTCTAATGAAACAACTATCTTAAACCAAAGCGTTCAATCTGTGGCGGTTAATCAGGCGCTCAAAAAACAATCCGGTGTACTCGAATCGAACAGTTATGCTGGGCACGCCTCTCTCGCCGCCTTTAAACCCTTTGAATTTAACGGAACCAGGTGGGCGCTAATTGCTGAAATATCGCTGGAAGAGTTTACAGAGCCCCTCCATGATATGCGCTTTCAAATGATTTTGGTTACCCTTGGTTTGGTCGGTGGCATAATCGTCGTGAGTTTATTGATGTCAAAAAGCATCACGCGTCCAATCGGCAGCATTACAGGTGCCCTGAAAAAGTTATCAAAAGGCGAACTCGATACTGAAATTGTTGGTCTTGAACGCAAAGATGAAGTTGGAGAAATGGCACAAGCGGCTCAAATCTTCAAAGAAAACATTGCCGAAAATGCAAAGCTGGTTGAAGAAAGAGCTCTCGAAGAAAAGCTCTCCGCCGAGCGACAACACAAAAAATCACTCGAAATGGCCGACCTTCTCGAAGAAAAAGTTATGGCGATTGTGTTAACCGTTGAAAGTTCGACCAACGACCTTCACCAGGCTTTGAACGGCCTCAATGAAGGTGCACACCAAACCTCAGATTTGAGTAATTCCGCACAAAGCACTTCAGATAATATGGCCGGGAAAATGCAAACTATTGCATCCGCAACTGAAGAGCTCGCCGCATCCATTAAAGAAATTTCAAGTCAAGTATCACATTCGTCTAAGGTTGCGACCCATGCTGTGGAAGAGGCTAAGAAATCTACCGAACAGGTATCTGGTCTTTCTATTGCCGCGGACCAAATTGGGGAAATAATCGGCCTAATCGAAAACATCGCTGAACAAACTAATTTGCTTGCTCTTAACGCAACAATTGAGGCAGCAAGAGCAGGTGATGCGGGTAAAGGGTTTGCCGTTGTTGCCAGTGAAGTCAAAGCACTTGCCAATCAAACAGGCCAAGCCACAGAACAAATTACCACGCAGGTAAGCTCTATGCGTGTAGCAACTGAAAAAGCAACCGAAGCGATTTCTACGATTGCAGATACAATTGCCTCCGTAGAACAAGTAACCGAAACAATTGCCTCCTCTGTAGAACAGCAAGATGAAGCAACACGAGAAATTGCACAAAACGTACAAAATGCAGCCGTTGATTCAACGTCTGTGTCAAATGACATCGGCACCATTAGTCAGTCTGCTAAAACAGCCGGAAATTCCACTGAAGATTCGTTCTATACCGCAAAAATTCTCAAAGAAAGCACTCAATCCCTGAAAGAAGAGGTAAACAGTTATCTCGTTCATCTCAGAGAATCGGCTGATGGGAATAAGGAGGATGATATCAACCACGCGGTCAACTCGAACATCGTCGTCCGCTATGATAACACCGAAGAAATCTACCAGATCAAAAACTTGTCACTCACTGGCGGCGTCGTTTTGACGGGTACAGATCTCGGATTAACAGCTGGAACTAAAATTGAAGTCGAGCTGCCAAATGTCGGCGTGATTAAATCCCAAGTTATTAGAACCACTTCTAATGAAATCAAAATTCAATTTATTGACTTGGATGCATCCCGCAGAGAGCGTTTACAAGAAGCTATGAAACAAACTTCTGCCAAAGTCACTGAGACTATATCAAAGGAAACTATAACAAAGGTTGCTTGAGACCGCATTGACACTATTAACATCCTTCGGGTTAACAACCTTCGGCTTTAGCCGGAGGTTGTTTATTATTGCTCTATTCCCGGGATCAAGACCTGTTAATCCCCTTCTTCTCCATAGGGTAACACCAACGTAAATGTCGATCCGACACCTTCTTTACTTACAACCAGAAGCTCTCCCTGTTGCTTTTCAGCAAATTCCATGCATATCAAAAGGCCTAACCCCGTACCTGCTTCACCTTCAGTTCCAGCGGTAGATTGCTTGTTTTCCAACGTAAACAGACCGTCCAGCTTTTCGGAATTAATGCCAACACCGTTATCTTTCACGTGGATATAAACCCGTTTATTGATCAACTCGCTGTCTACTTTAATTTTACCTCCACTGGTCGTGAATTTAATCGCGTTCCCGAGCAGGTTCCTCAAAATTGTCTCTGTCATGTGCCTGTCCCCCTCCACACGCAAAGTGTTTGGATAAACGGATACCTTTATATCTTTATCCGTTATTTGCGATGCCAAATCATCAATGGTTTTAGAAAGGATCTCTCTGACCTCAAAATTTTGAGAAACAAAATCCATCTGGTTCATCTGAACCCGAGACCATTCCAGTAAATTTTCGAGAAGCTCATAAGCTTGCTGGCTCGCTTTATTAATAGAGCTCGCATAATCAATGATCTGTTCAGAAGACATCGTATTGGATTTGGTTTTTAAATATTCAGAGTACCCTAGCAAGGCATTAAATGGGTTCCTGAGATCATGCGCGATGATGGAGAAGAATTTATTTTTTTGCTGATTTAAACTATGAAGATCATCTCGTTGATCAATAATTTTTTTTCGAAACTCTCGGTGTACTGTCACATCTGTAAACGCGAGGACAAATCCGCCTTCAGGCGTTTTCTGAGACATGACCTCGAAGTTACCCTTGTTTTTAATTGTAACCTCCGACCGCGTTTCATCATTATTTGAAAAGAAATCCAACCTTTCCTGCGCCAATTTTTCAGGATTGCCTTTCCCATATATTCCATGCTTTGCAAAGTAAGTTGCCAACTCTAAAAAAAGAACACCTTTGCAAATCAAGGCAGGGTCAACCCCTGAGTTTTGAACGTAACGCTCGTTCCAGGCTAACAAACGGTTGTCTTTATCAAACAGAGCTATACCATGGGCAACATTATCAATAATGACCTTCAGTAACATTGTCTGTTTGAGCAACTTGTCTTCAGTATTAGAGCGCGCAATGGCATTTTCTCGAAAAACTTGTAGCGCCCTTACCATACCGCCAATCTCATCACGACGATCCGATAATGGAATGTCGGCGGAAAAATCTCTTACCGACAAACGAGACATGGCGTCTGTCATTTGAATGATAGGGCGCGATAAACTGCGAGAAACCAGTAGCCCGATAAAGGTAACAACAAAGGCAATTACCGCAAAACCTATCATCATGGTCTGTTTCATTTGCTGTATGGGAGCGAGAACCTCAAGCTCATCAATTTCAGCAACAAGAGCCCACTGGAGCTGTTTATAGATAAAGGGTACGAAGGCGGTAAAAATACTTTTCCCCTCGCTATTTACAAAAGAGGTAACGCCACTTCTCCCCTGCAGAGCACTATGGACATTTTCTTGATCTACAACTTCTTGTAGTATCAAAGAAATATCTGAGAATCTTGAGTCACTACGCCGAAGAAGGTCACTCCCGACAATGAACATTTCTCCAGACTGTCCCATCCCGGCATCAACTTGCATGACTTCATTCAAACGATCAATTGGCAGTTGGAATGCCAGCACACCTCTAAAATTTAGAGAGCCATCATAAAGCGGGCTTGCGATGAAACTTGCGGGAAGATTATTACTGGGTTCATAAGCTTCAAAATCAACAATAATTTGGTCCCTTATCAAACCGATATCACGGGCGGATCGAAAGGTTTTTCCAAGGCTTGTTTGGCTCCAGGGACCATCATTGAAATTGGTTGCAAAGTCGATCTCTTTGATAACCGTATAAATAAGGTCACCGTGATCATCAAAAAGGAAAATATCGTAGTATCCACGTTCCTCTAGTAATTTGCGAAATACAGAGTGGTATTTTTCATGGACGTCGCTATAAACTGAGTTGTCATTTGCCTTATCCAATTTTTTCTTCTGATCATCAGGATAAGGGTTATCCAAAATATATGATTTTTGAAAATACACCTGACGATCTTGTTCTATCGTGTGCCAGGCTACAGAGAATTCTTCTACGGCTTCAAGGACAACAGGATTATGCGCTTGAACACGTAGATCTTCGCCGATCAAACCAAAGTAGTTTTCCAAAGCTCTCTTACGCGCCTCTAGCAAAGCACTAAACTTCTCCCCAGCAGAGTTCTGTAACTCTGCAGATGTTGTGTTATAAGCAACAAGCCCGGTAATGACACTGGCCAATAATGCCAGCGTCACAATGACAACCGGGTATTTTGTTGTTATCCGGAGATTTTGAAACATCTACATCCTATTCTCTTTGATGTTAGGTCCTTCCTCTTCACGCATTACTTTATCACATCTACATACTCACGTATGTCACAAGAATATTGGGTATTAGCTAAAACTTTATAACGATTTACGATTTTTTTTATCTGCAAAAAGAAAATAAAAAAATCTTCCCGAAAGCAATTTTGATCAAGACCTTCTGTAAATGAATGATTATTCTGGCTCGAACAGGAGTTTTTATGCCGATCAACAAAGCCATTTCTTATATTGAAGCAAACCTAGAACAGCCATTATCCCTCAAGGAGATCGCTGATAAATCAGGCTTATCTCCTTATTACTTTTCAAGGCTTTTTCGTGCCTTAACTGGTGAAAGCACCATGAGTTACTTACGCCAAAGGCGCTTAACCGAAGCTGCGCGAAAATTGGAAATGAACAACAATATCGCTCTCATTAACCTTGCAATGGATTATGGCTTTGATAGTCAACAGTCCTTTACCAGGGCTTTCAAACGAACCTTTGGTGTTCCCCCTGGCCAATATCGTACGGATGGCCGATCATTGAGGTCCAAATTTCAACAGCCTCTCAAACAACCTTATTTTCTCGATCCAGGAGCCCTTCCAATGAAGCCCACTATTCGAATTAAAAAACCCTTCAATGTCATTGGTATGAGCAAAGATTTCGGAGAAAGTTCGAGTGATAATCCCGTCGATCTGTGGGGATTAGTTTGCACTCGGATAAATGAGATAGAAGGTGTTAATAAAGATCGAGCTTATGGGCTTTGTTTAAAAGGATCGGTAGAAAATTTCACCTATATGGCCGCGTTCGAAACCAACTCCATTTCAACTGTTCCAAAGGGTATGAAAAGCTTAACAATCGATACGGCTGAATACGCCGTTTTTACCTTTACCATAAATGATCGTTCCCCTATTGGAGATCAATTCTCTGCTGTTTATCAAGGCATATGGGGAAATTGGCTCCCAAACTCTAATTACAACTATGCTGAGACACCAGATTTTGAACTCTATGACCATCGCTTTGATGGTACGACCGATACCGGTGAAGTTGATATTTGGATCCCAATAACAAAGAAATAATCTGTAAGCCAAGAAGAGTGCTATATCAAAATTGGCATTAAAGCTTATCCAACAAGTTAAAACCGATCTGATAACATCATCAATTTCTGATCAATTTTATCACGAAGTCCATCCATGATATCATCACCAAAAGCTTGATAATCGGAAGATCTTGGTGAATTTTGACGCCAAACTAACCCGATTTTACGTCGAGCTGCCTTTAACGTGATTGCGCGCGTGACAACTTGGGGATCGTTTATCATTTCTGACCTGACATAAAGACTTGGAAAAAAAGATATCCCCATCTTCATCCCAACCATTTGCCTCAATGTATCTAAACTTGTGCCTTCATAATCACCTTGGACCACGGCCCCCACCTCAAGACATAACAACTGAATCTGTTCGAACAAACGATGTCCCTCCCCAAGTGACAATACTTCTTCGCCTTTGAGATCATCAGGTTCGATAATTTCTTTTTCGGCTAAGGGGTGCTCTTTAGACATGCCAATAAGTAAAGGCTCTTCATATAGCGCCTTGAATTGAAAGCTATCGTCTTCTACCGGCAACGCCGTCAATACAAGATCATGTAGCCCTTCTCGCAGTGTCTGCTCAAGAGCTCTGGAGCGATCTTCTCGAATATGTAATTTTAACTTTGGATATTTTTGATGCAACAGTGGGATAACATGCGGCAATAGGTATGGACCTACGGTTGGCGCGACACCCAATCGCAACCGACCTCCCAGCATACCTTTCGCTGACTTTGCCGCGTCACATAAATCATCGAGATCACGTAGTAAATATCTCGTCCGATCAAGTAGATCTTCACCAACAGATGTTAATTGAACTGCCTGACGAGATCTTTCTAGCAAGACGATGCCTAATCGGTATTCTAATTCTTTTATCTGGTCGCTAAGCGTGGGTTGGCTCACGTTCAACCTTTCGGCTGCTTTTCTAAAATGAAGGGTTTCAGCGACGGCCAAAAAATACTCAAGCTGTCTGATTGTAGGCTTTGCCATAAATATCTCGTGATAGTTTAAGCCTATTAATATAGAATAATAAATCGATTGTACATATCAAGGAATAATCATTACTTTCTCTAGACAACAATTTTACCTATAAATTCTTGGTAACTTCGGAGCTCCTGTTATGCCAACCAGAATGATTAGAAACTTTCTTCAAATGGAATCAGCAGGCGGGATAACTCTCATGCTTGCTGCTTTATTGGCACTCATTGCCTCAAATTCTCCATTGGCATCACTTTATACGGGTATGCTCGAAACGCCTTTTACGATCGCACTGGGCGAAATGGCTCTCTCCAAACCTGTCTTACTCTGGATCAATGATGGCTTTATGGCCGTCTTCTTTCTACTTATAGGTCTTGAGTTGAAGCGAGAGATCCTGGAAGGCCAACTCTCTTCTGTAGATCAGATAGCTCTGCCTGCAATCGCTGCAATCGGCGGCATGGTCATACCTGCCCTTGTCTTCAGCGGAATAAATTGGGGTGAAGGTACAAATATGGACGGATGGGCGATTCCAACAGCCACCGACATTGCTTTCGCTCTTGGTATTATGGCTCTTGTTGGTAATAGAGTTCCCTTATCGCTTAAGATTTTACTTACAGCCATTGCCATTTTTGATGACCTCGGCGCGATCATCATCATCGCCTTCTTCTACACAGCTGAACTGTCATTGATCTCACTCGCGCTCGCTGCAGCCGCCTTACTAGGCCTCTTGATCCTCAACCGCGTGGGTGTGACTGCAAAAACACCTTATATCCTGGTTGGAATTATCCTGTGGGTTTGCGTTCTAAAATCCGGTGTTCATGCAACGCTTGCTGGTGTTGCTTTGGGCTTTGCCATCCCATTGAACGGTAAGACAGCAGAAGATAGAAGTCCCTTAAAGAACCTTGAGCACAGTCTGCACCCCTGGGTCGCCTTTATGATTTTACCGATATTTGCCTTCGCAAATGCCGGGGTATCATTGCTTGGTGTTACACTGGAAACGGTGATCGCCCCTCTTACCCTCGGTATTGCTGCTGGTTTGTTTATCGGTAAGCAACTCGGTGTGTTTTCTTTCATTTGGTTTGCAGCCAAGTCGAAAATATGCCGCCTACCTGAGGGAACAAACTGGAGCCAGATCTATGCATTGGCCCTCCTCACGGGTATTGGCTTTACCATGAGCTTGTTTATCGGCGGCCTCGCCTTTGAGGATCCGAACGTTGCCGGGCAAGTGAGAATTGGCGTATTAAGCGGGTCTATTCTCTCGGCAATTGCAGGATTTCTCTTACTTCGTTTTGGGGCACAACAAAGTAAGCCTGAATTAAGTACCAGTCAGGTGAATTAGTAAAAATAGCCGACAAAACCTATAGAAAGAGCCCAAAAAAATTGTGATAAACCATGCCTTTCCCGCTTGGTCTTCATGATTGGATTGGGCTCTTTTTTATGAATGATATCACTCTCTTTAAATTAAACAGTATTTGCATTTAACACATTCGCATATTCATTGGGTCCACAGACAGAACTACGGGGAGAACCCCTTGCTGGACACCTGATAAAGGTCTAAGCTCCGCATCTGTCTCAACGGGGTGCCCACTAAGGGCTGAGAGATTTCTCGACAAGAAATAAACCCGTCGAACCTGAACCGGTTAATACCGGCGGAGGGAATTGAAGACTGGACGCGGATAGTAGCCTCATGGTTCCTATCTACCTTATACATTCCAGATTTTTCAGGTCCACCCGCATTAAAATATGGGCCCGCCCACAAAAATATGGAGCGTCGCATGATCCTGCGCACATTTACAGCTGCCATAGCAGCAACAACTCTCGGCTTAGGCATGACCTCTTCAGCTTCTGCCGATGATAAAAAAATTCTTACTGTTTATACCTATGATGCGTTTGCCGCCGATTGGGGCGCAGGTCCCAAGGTTGAGAAGGCCTTTGAAGCCAATTGTAATTGCGACCTTCAATTCGTTGCTGTTGATTCTTCCGTTGGTATTCTCAGCCGTTTAAAACTCGAGGGAAAAGACACTGCAGCAGATGTTGTTCTAGGTTTGGATACCAATCTGACCGCCGAAGCTGCTGCCACTGGGTTATTCGCAAAGAGTAATGTTTCATCACAGAGCTTTAAGCTCCCGATTTCTTGGAACGATGAATTTTTTGTTCCCTTTGATTACGGCTACTTCGCCTTCGTTTACAATAGCGAGAAGTTATCCAACGCCCCCGCCAGCCTTGATCAATTGATCAATGAAAACCCAGACCTAAAGATTATAATTCAAGACCCAAGAAGCTCGACGACTGGTCTTGGATTTATGCTCTGGATGCAGAAAGTTTATGGTGATCAATCCGTAGAAGCCTGGCAGAAACTCTCGCCTAAAATCGTAACAGTAACCAAAGGCTGGAGCGAAGCCTACGGCTTGTTTAAGGACGGTGAAGCGGACATGGTCTTAAGCTATACCACCTCTCCGGCTTATCACATCATTGCCGAAGAAAATAAGCAATATAAAGCCGCGATTTTCGATGAAGGTCACTATACCCAAGTGGAAGTTGCAGCTCAGCTTTCAAGCTCAAAAGAGCCTGAGCTTGCTCAAGATTTTATGAGCTTTATCGCCACCAAGGATTTCCAAAATCAAATTCCCACAGGCAACTGGATGTATCCTGCCATTGATCTTGGCGATGAATTGCCAAGCACATTTGAGGAACTTCCGAAACCAGAAAAAGCGCTTCTTTTCAGCCCGGAAGATGCACAGAACAATCGCCAAGCCTGGATCGATAACTGGCTTGGGGCTATTGATCGCTAAACCTGAATAATTCAATGAGCCCCGTATCAAAGCCAAGCTTAACCCCAAGATGGTTGGTTTTCTTGTGGCCAGGCTTTCTCAGCCTCGGTGCGATAGCTTTGATATTGGGACTCGCTTTTACTGGATTATTCAGTCAAATCCCAGAGATCGACCTCTCGAAAATTTTTAACAACAATTACCTGTTTCGGGTTATTGGATTTACCCTTTACCAGGCAACCCTAAGCACTGTTATAGCAACCATTATCGCAATCCCCGTAGCACGTGCGTTGTCTCGCCGCCCGAACTTACCTGGGCGAATGCTTTTTTTACACATGGCGTCACTTTCGTTGATTGTCCCAACCATTGTCGGGGTGTTCGGTGTCGTCGCCATCCACGGCCGAAATGGATGGCTCAATCAGGTATTATCTCTCTTTGATCTCTCTGCAGGTAACTATCTCTATGGACTTATTGGCATTCTGATAGCCCATGTTTTTTTCAATGCCCCCCTTCTGGCCAGAATTTTTCTTCAAACCCTTGAATCTTTACCGAAGGAGTATTGGCGTTCGACGGCGCAGTTAAATATGTCCGATCGGGATATTTTTCGACTGATAGAGTGGCCGATGTTACGGCGTGTATTACCAGCGTCTTGCGGCCTCGTCTTCCTGCTTTGCTTTACATCCTTCGCCGTGGTTCTTGCACTGGGGGGAGGGCCTTCAACCAATACCCTAGAAGTCGCAATCTATCAGGCCATAAGGCTCGATTTTGACATTCCAAAAGCTGTGGTTCTGTCGTTAACACAATTAGCCCTCTGTTCTGTGTTGTTGTTAATTGGTAGCCATTTTTCCCGCAACATTACCTTGGGAAATACTGAAGAGCGTCCAACAAAACGTTTTGACGCATCCAAGCCATCCGCGATAGCCACAGATGCACTGGCTCTCATTGCGATGTCGCTACTGGTATTCCCCCCCTTGCTCGCCACGGTCCAAAAAGCCTTTTCACCACGGCTTTTCGAAGTCCTGGGAGATGAAAAACTCTGGAGCGCTGCTTTTAACAGCCTCAAGATTTCCTTGGCGGCAGGAACTCTTACCCTCTTTTTGGCTGTTGGTATCGCCATTATGATACGCAGCCTTCATCTACCATCACGCTTAGGTGGGAAACCACTTTCAAAACCCCTCGCGGCAATTACCGATCTGTCAGGGAGTATTATTCTTCTTTTACCCCCATTTGTTTTGGCCACCGGGCTCTTTATTATCTTCAAGGGGATGGCAAGCCTAACAGTCTTGGCCCCTTTTCTCGTTGTTACTGTCAATGCCTTGATGGCTCTCCCTTTCGCCCTACGCATTCTCATCCCTAGCTTCGAAACCTCTGGTCAAAAAAGTGATCTTCTTTGCCGTAGTCTGGCCATAACCGGCCTAAACCGTATTCGAGTAATCGATTGGCCTCAAAACAGAAAAGCTCTGGGCCTTGCCCTCGGCTTATCAGCTGCCTTATCTACGGGGGACTTGAGTGTTATTGCCCTGTTTGGTACCCAGGATTTCACCACTTTGCCGTTATTCATGTATCAAAAAATGGGGAGTTATCGGCTTGAAGATGCCGCAATCATCGCCCTTTTCCTCTGCTTGCAAAGTTTACTTCTTTTCATGGTGATCGAGCGCATAATCGCAGGAAAATGGTTTCTTCCCAATTTTGGAAAAACAAAAAACCGCGATAGAAAACTCAACAAGGATGCCCCTCACAATGCTTAATATGGCGAACCTAACACCGGGGCTGCAAATTTCTCACCTCTCTTTTAAGCATACGAAACTCGGCGAAGTACTGGAATTCGATTTACAGATTAACCCCGGCGAGCTTGTTGCAATTCTTGGCCCGTCGGGAGTTGGAAAATCCACTCTCTTAAATTTAATCGCCGGATTTGACGCGCCCTTATCAGGTGTCATTACGTTTAACAGTCAGGACCTTTCTTCGCTGGCTCCAGCAGAACGCCCTATTACAAGCCTATTCCAAGAGCACAATCTCTTTGCCCACCTCACAGCCGAAGAAAATATCGGCCTCGGTATAAATCCAGGACTACGTTTGTCCAATTCAGACCATGTTGCTGTCGACAGTGCTTTAAACGACGTCGGCCTGTCTGGCTTTAACAAGCGCTTACCATCGGAATTATCCGGGGGACAGAGGCAACGGGTAGCATTGGCACGGTGTCTGGTGCGGCGACGTCCCGTATTGCTTCTCGATGAGCCTTTTAGTGCACTTGACCAGACACTCAGAAAAGAGATGTTAAAGTTGGTTAAACGCCTTCACTGTGAGCACAAATTGCTAACGCTTATGGTGACGCATTTATCAGATGACGCAGATGAAATCGCCGACCGGGTCATCCACCTCTCCTAAATCACGATCTCAATCTTCACAAAACTTTGAAGACGGCAGGCCTATACTATTATCGCTTATTACTGGTAGTAGTTTTTGAAATGTTCTACAGTTGTTCGCCTAGCCCTTCTTTGAAATAGCCGTAAAACCGGAATTCTAATGCTGAAAATTCGCACACTACTCTCTGCAGTAACCCTGCTCGTTACTGGAGGTTTATCCCTCGCTGATGCAGTAGAACCTTCCCGCCTCAATAAAATCCTCAGCTCTGGGGAGATTCGAATTGGCACAACAGGTGACTGGAACCCAATGACGGTCAAAAACACCGCAACGGGTAATTACGAAGGCTTTGATATCGATGTTGTTACTGAGCTCGCCAAAGATATGGGTGTTGAAGTTAAGTTCGTTCCAACTGATTGGAAAACCTTAATCAACGGTGTCATCGCCGATAAATACGATATGACAACCAGCGCCTCTTTGAACCCTAAACGTATGGCGGTCGCCGGATATACCGATAGCTACTATCACGTTGGTACAGTTCCACTGACGCTGAAAAAACATCTCTCTAAATTCAATTCCTGGGAAGACATCAACAGCTCAGACGTATCTGTTGCAACGACCCTGGGAACAGTTCAGGAACAGCAGGCAAAAGAGTACTTTCCAAAAGCAACACTCAAATCTGTAGAAGCCCCCGCGCGCGATTTTCAAGAAGTCCTCTCTGGCCGGGCCATGGTACACATTACCTCAAACGTTGAGGCTGCCACTTTGGTAAAGAAGTACGAACAAATGGCAGTTGTACCTGTTAAAGAAGCACGTTCGCCAACCCCTTTGGCTATGCTCGTCGCACAGGATGATCAAGTTTGGATCAACTATCTCAACCATTGGATCGAGCTCAAGAAAACACGCGGCTTCTTCAAGCAACTCGCAAAAAAATGGAATCTTGCTGACTAGGTCAGCGACCAATCATGATAGCGGGCTGGTTAATCAACCCGCTCTTTTATGAGCCAACATAATGATTTTTTATACAGTGCCTGTGAGTAACTACTGCGCCAAGGTAGAGCTCGTACTTGCCCTTAAGGGAATAGACGTCGATCACCGTGCCCCATTAGGCGGCTATGGCAGTGAAAACTACAGAGCCATCGTCCCCACAGGAACCGTGCCTGCACTTGTAGATGATGACCTGGTCATTAGCGAATCAGAGACCATCAACGAATACCTGGAAGAACGATTTCCAGAACCCGCTTTGTTGCCTAGGAATATGAAAGACCGTGCCACCACAAGGATGTTATCCCGGTTTCACGATTTAAAAGTCGAACCCCTGATAAGGGCTCTGTTCAAACACATGGCTCCCTCTCAACGGCAAGATCATGTTATTGAAGCAAACCTTCAGGAGTTAAACCAGCAACTCAATATGTTAGAGAAAATGGGCCGCTTTGCCCCTTATATTGCTGGTGACAAGGTATCATTAGCTGATTGCGGCTTTGCTCCGACAATTCTTCTTGCCGCAAAAATGTTTGAGGTGGTCGACCATCCTCTCATTTTGTCACAAAAAATGATGGCATGGCGCGAGCAGATATCGCAGCACCCTATCGCGAAACCCGTACTTGAAAAATATACTCTCGCTGTTGAGGACTGGCTAAGAAACAAGCTAAGTAGTTGATAAGAATAAAGGCGGAGATGATAAACACCTCCGCCTTTTGTTCCAGGTACGTTTGATTGGAGATCGAAACGATATATCCTAGGCACTAATGATACTACGACCCTGGAGTCTGCTGCAAATAACGCTGATCACAACTATGTGATTAACGTTTCAATTAGATGCAAGAATCATAGTTAAAATTTATTAACCAGACAACCGCATAAGCATCAGCACTGTTATGCATTTTGCTCAGAGCTCAAAAAAATGGGCTCCCCAGAAATTTCAAGAGTGAATTCCAAGAACGGATCCCATTTTCCTCCTAGAACATGGCTTCAACAACGCGATCAGGTGGGGTATGGCCGTCCACAAAGGTTTTGATATTAATGATAACCTTCTCCCCCATATCATAACGCCCCTCAATGGTTGCCGACCCCATATGAGGCAGCAACACAACATTATCGCTACGCAATAGCTTAGGATTTACGGCTGGCTCTTGTTCGAACACATCCAAGCCAGCACCCGCGATATCTCCTGCGTCGATCAATCGAGCGAGTGCATTCTCATCAATGACTTCGCCACGACTGGTATTCACGATAATAGCGCGTTCGCTCAATAACTTGAGGCGGCGGCTCGAAAGTAAGTGAAACGTTGCCGGTGTATGGGGGCAGTTTACAGAAATCACATCCATACGAGATAGCATCTGATCAAGGCTTTCCCAATAGGTTGCTTCAAGCTCTTCCTCGATATCAGGATGAACTCTGCGTCGGTTGTGGTAATGAATTGAAAGACCAAATCCCTTGGCACGCCGGGCAACTGCCTGGCCGATACGACCCATACCGATGATCCCAAGACGTTTACCAAAAATGCGATGCCCCAACATTCCAGTCGGGCTCCATCCCGTCCATTCACCGGATTTTATCAGCTTCACCCCTTCGGTCAGGCGACGAGAAACCGCGAGAATGAGGGACATAGTCATATCCGCGGTATCTTCGGTCAAAACACCAGGAGTATTCGTTATGGTAATGCCCCGTTGGCGGCAGGTTTTGAGATCGATATGATCGACGCCCGTACCAAAAGACGCGATCAACCGCAGGTTTGGTCCAGCCTGAGCAAGTACGCCGGCGTCTACCCGGTCAGTAACCGTCGGCACCAATACATCGGCTTCTTTAACCGCTGCGATAAGCTCTTTTTGGGAGAAAGGTTTGTCGTCCAAATTAAGCCGGCAATCAAAAAGCTCCATCATCCGAGTTTCAATCGCATCCGGAAGTCGTCGCGTAACGATTACGAGGGGTTTTTTCTGAGTCATGTGCCTATGGGGCCCCGTTGCTGGTCCTTACTTGCAAGCCTTATCATTGTATTTTGCTAGCTTGCACGTTTGCTACGTTAGTTTATGCCGCGAACAAGGTCTTTGCCAAGAGACAGAAACAGTTGTTTCGATAAATTCTAGCCAGTTCGGTTTTCAAAAGGTAATCTCGCCGACAACAGACTTACCGATTTCTTATATGCACTGAATTAAATAAATGATGAAAAGCTTGCCGTGTCTATCATTACCGGAGACAAAAAGATGACGTCCCGGCTTAACAAACTCCTCCCCAGAAGCCTTTTTGGCTTGCTACTTTTGGCGAGTATTTTCTCTGTAAGCAACCTGGCATATAGCGATAGTTCAGTTACAAGTTCGACAACAACCGCTAGCAAAAAAATTGTTGGCCCAAGTGGGCTCCCGCTGCCACGATTCGTGAGCTTTCGATCTGGCGAAGTAAACATGCGGGCTGGCCCAGGCACACGTTATCCCATTAGCTGGATATACCATCGGCGCCGACTGCCCGTAGAAATTATTGATGAGTTTGATACTTGGCGCCAAATCCGTGACTGGCAAGGAACTGTCGGTTGGGTCCACCAAAGCATGCTCAAAGGTCAGCGCAGTATGATGGTAACTGGTACCGTGAGAACCATTTTTGATGACCCCGAACCCACAAGCCGCCCCGTTGTGCAAGCCGAAGCTGGTGTAATTGGCGAGTTAGATTCCTGCAATTCGGACGGTTGGTGCCAAGTCGAGATTAAAGATATCACTGGCTGGTTGCAACGTTCGTCACTTTACGGCACGTACAAAGATGAAGTTTTCGATTAAATAGCCAAGACGTTGGTTGGCGTAATAATAAAATAAGGTTTTGGGTAACAATAAAACAGGGCCAAACTCCAAAGAGCTTGGCCCCACTCATCTCTCGGCTCAATTTTTTGAGCTCTGCCGTAACAACGGATTTTTTATCCAACGTAAAAAGTTTACGCCCGTATGCGGCAAACCGCAAGATTCACAACACCTTTTATTAGTCTCATCATGAGTAAGAGCGCCAGATTAGAGACCACAAATCCTAAACTTTTAAATTATTCAGCGG
Source organism: uncultured Rhodospirillales bacterium (assembly GCA_913060675.1). Lineage (GTDB taxonomy): Bacteria > Pseudomonadota > Alphaproteobacteria > Kiloniellales > Kiloniellaceae > Kiloniella. Next base: position 25,996 of record CAJXUS010000020.1, on the reverse strand, counting down.
CTTGCGATTCAGATTTTTCATCAATATCCACAACATGCACAACAACTTCAACACGTGAAATTGCCTTACCCGCAGGTAGCTGTGGCAAATTTTTAAATTGAATAGTATCGCGTGCGATATCAATTAGTTCGCCGGTTTCTTCATAAAAAATATGGTGATGATCGCTAATATTGGTATCGAAGTAAGAACGGCCCGCTTCAACCAAGACTTCGCGCAATAAACCTGCATCGTGGAATTGGTGAAGTGTATTATACACGGTTGCCAATGACACACTGACTTTAGAATCCATCGCTTCCACGTGAAGCTGCTCAGCGGAGATATGACGATCACCCTGAGAGTATAGCAACTTAGCCAATGCCAAACGTTGCCGTGTTGGACGAAGGCCTGCGCCTTTGAGCGTATCAATTAATTCTGTATAGGGGCGTATCTTTTCCATACTTCTTAATATAAGCCAGAAACCACGGTATTAAAGAAAAAAAGCTCTTTCATCACAATTATTCTAGGGTTTTTGTTTATTTTGAAAAAAATCCGAACCTTCAACTCTGCACAAAAAAACTTTCAAGCCTTCGATAACATCTAAATATTTGCACTTTTCAATTGATATTTTAAACTAAAGACTACACATGACAGCTCAAATAACTCTTTCCTGTAACTTGGCGTAAAAAATTCCTTAATAAACGACCTGTTACAACTTGAAGAACATTGCCACGGCACGGTATGCCTGTGTTATAGTCAGCCCGGATTCGGCCGCTTAGCGCTGATGTTCGGAAAACAACATAAAAACGGTGGATAAACCTTTGAGCGAACGCCAGAACAGCTACTCCTACGAAGAAATTCTGACTTGTGGGCGTGGTGAACTTTTTGGTCCTGGAAATGCCCAGTTACCTTTGCCTCCAATGCTCATGTTTGATCGTATTACGACCATCAATGATGATGGTGGCGAGCATGGAAAAGGGCAAATTATTGCTGAATTTGATATCAACCCAGATCTTTGGTTCTTTAAATGCCACTTCGAAGGTGACCCTGTTATGCCAGGGTGTCTCGGTCTGGATGCCGTGTGGCAAATGACTGGTTTCTTCCTCGGCTGGAGTGGGTTACTTGGCCGCGGACGTGCTCTTGGTGTTGGTGAAGTGAAACTTAAAAGTATGATCACTCCTGATATCAAAAAAGTTACCTACAAAGTCGACATGAAACGCGTTATCAATCGTAGATTGATTATGGGTGTATCTGACGGCATTATAATGGCTGATGATAATGTTGCCTTTGAAATCAAAGACATGAAAGTCGGCCTATTTCAGGCAGACTAATTGTTTCAGTTAACTTGATTTGAATCTGGCTCTCTGCCGCGGGACATAATTCCGCGGCCTAACAAATATAAGGACACTGCAGATGCGTCGCGTAGTCGTCACCGGACTTGGAATTGTTTCCAGCATCGGGAATAACAAGGATGAAGTGATCGATTCCCTCAAGGAAGGTCGCTCTGGTATTGAATACTGTGAAACCTATGCTGAAATGGGTTTCCGCAGTCACGTACACGGATCAATCAACATCGATCTGGATGCTTTGGTTGATCGTAAACTCCGGCGCTTCATGGGCGATGGATCTGCCTATAACTATGTCGCGATGAAAGAGGCCATTGAAGATGCTGGCCTAGGAGATGATCTCGTCTCCAATATTCGTACCGGCCTTGTTATGGGATCTGGCGGTTCTTCTACTTCTAACCAGGTCGCAGCAGCTGATATTGCCAGAGAGAAAAGCCCCAAACGTGTTGGACCTTATATGGTGCCACGCTGTATGGGCTCTACAAACTCGGCAAATATGGGAACGGCCTTCAAGATCAAAGGCCACAGTTATTCCATTACCTCAGCCTGTTCAACTTCGGCACATTGCGTTGGCAATGGCGCTGAACTCATTCAAATGGGCAAGCAAGACATCGTCTTTGCTGGTGGTGGTGAGGAGCTTCACTGGTCTCTAACTGTTCTCTTCGATGCTATGGGGGCTCTCTCCAGTAAGTATAATGACAATCCAACAAAAGCATCGCGCGCCTTTGACGCTAACCGTGATGGATTTGTTATTTCAGGCGGTGGCGGTGTCGTTGTTTTGGAAGAATACGAACACGCGAAAGCTCGTGGAGCCAAAATCTATGGTGAACTCGTAGGTTACGGTGCCACTTCTGACGGCGCAGACATGGTTGCCCCATCAGGTGAAGGCGGCGTTCGTTGCATGAAACTGGCTATTGAAGAAGCTGGCAATATACCTGTTGACTACATCAATGCTCACGGCACATCGACACCTGTCGGCGATAACATTGAGTTAAAAGGGATTAAAGAAGCCTTTGAAGGACAAAAAATCCCTTGGATTTCTTCGACCAAGTCTCTTACCGGTCACTCACAAGGTGCCACTGGTGTACAAGAAATAATTTATTCACTGCTTATGATGAACAACGACTTTATGTGTGCATCCGCAAATATTGAAGAGCTCGATCCAGAAGGCGAAGGTATGCCAATTCTTATTGAGCGTAGAGATGACGACAATATCAATTGCGTCATGTCTAATAGCTTCGGTTTTGGCGGCACTAACGCTTCGCTGGTCTTCAAGCGCTTAAGCGAATAAGCAACGTTTTCGAAACATCGATAGAGTTTCGATATAAGCAGTAATTAAGACTGAAAGGTAATAACGTGACGATGACAACGGCATTGATGGACGGCAAGCGCGGCCTGATTATGGGCGTCGCTAATAACCACTCCATCGCCTGGGGGATTGCTCAAGCGTTACATAACCAAGGCGCAGAACTCGCTTTCACCTACCAAGGTGATGCATTTAAAAAGCGTGTCGAGCCTCTTGCAGCATCTGTAGGATCAAATTTGGTCCTGCCTTGCGATGTGGAAGATAGCGATGCGCTTGAAAACGTATTCGAGACTCTTAAAGAACAATGGGGAACTTTAGACTTTGTTGTCCATGCAATTGCCTATTCTGACAAGGAAGAGCTCAAAGGACGCTATGTGGACACAACACGGGATAATTTCCGTAATACCATGTCCATCTCTTGCTACTCCTTTACAGCCGTGGCCCAAAAAGCCGCGCCATTCCTGAGTAAGAATAGCAGCCTGATCACCCTGACCTACTTGGGTTCTGAGCGTGTAACACCGAACTATAACGTTATGGGTGTTGCAAAGGCTGCCCTTGAAGCGTCAGTTCGTTATCTCGCAACAGATCTTGGCCCAACAGGAACACGTGTGAATGCGATCTCAGCGGGCCCAATGCGTACACTCGCAGGATCCGCAATTGCCGATGCCAAATATACCTATGGCTTCACACGGGAAAACTCTCCTCTAAAACGTAATGTCTTGCTTGAAGAAGTTGGGAATGCCGGCCTTTATTTGGCATCTGACTTGTCTTCCGGGGTTACTGGTGAAATCCATTTTGTTGATGCAGGCTTCAATATAACCGCGATACCAAGTCCAAAGCGCGATTAGTTAAGAATATATAATAAGGGCTTACACCCTCTAATCATAAAAAGGCTGCCTTTAAATTTTAGGCAGCCTTTTTATTTTATCACTTTCTAAAATTTAACTGAAGAATCCTCTAGGCCGTGATCATTAAAGCGACCGGCAAGAACACACCGACTGACATTTCGCCTAATACCAAAACGGCCCAGTTCTTGAAGGCGCTTTCCTTTGTCGCTGTTCAGCCATAAGAAAAGTACCACTGCCCGGTTTATCCAGAGCAGGATAGAACAGTGTTTTCAGTGCAATAGGAGGCCAACCCGATAAAGCTCCAGAGAATACTAATCCCAGAAACTGTTACAGAGCGTTTAGGGCATGGCTTGACATGCCAGCAACGCTATTTTTTTCCCACAATAGCAAGAAACGGATATAGCAAAATTATTTAAACCGACAGGATGTGGTTCTTGATAAGGAGCCAACTATGTTACCGATAACAATTCCTCTCATCTTGTTTCTATTCCCATTGGCTTACAGCCCAGGCCCCGGAAACATGTTTTTTGCCGCTAACGGTGCTCGTTTTGGCTTTCGCAGTACCTTGAACGCAAACTTTGGGTACCACTTAGCAACTCTCATCGTTACTTACATGCTTGGTATCGGGTTTGGTCTGGGCCTCTCCCATGCCCCAACGTTGGTGACCGTATTGCGATATCTGGGAGTATTATATGTTGGCTATCTCGCTTGGGGCCTGATGCGGGCGGGTATTGAAAATAATGACAAGCAGGCCAAGCATGCGAGTTTTATTGATGGTATTGTCCTCCTTGTCCTAAACCCCAAGGCCTACATCATCATCGCTTTAATGTTTTCACAGTTCCAACCAGCAAGCGAAGGTGTTCAGTTTTATTACACTATCGGATGGATTAGTCTCGTTTTCACTCTCAACAACATGGTCGCCTTTTTCTTTTGGGCTGCTATCGGCGACAAGATAGCTGGCCTTTTCCGAGAAGAAAAAACAGCCCGTACCTTAAATGTCATCCTCGGATCTATGCTCTTGCTGGTCGCTATATGGATGGCTGTAGCTTAGGGTCTGAATCTATTCATTCAACAATGCTGAATTAAGAAGTCCAAACCCTAAGATGATTCACAACTTAGGCACTGCATTAGGCAGATACTGTTTTTGATTGCTTAGCGCCCATTGTCCCCACGGCGATTGCAGCCAGAACAGCCCCCATACCAATCGCCTGCATCAAGCTGAAGGTCTCTAATAGAAACAATATACCTGCCAGAGCAGCAGAAACTGGCATGACTGCTGTAAAGAGACCTGCGGTAGATGCAGAAACTCTGGCAACACCCCAGTACCAAAAATAAAACGACAACACTGAAGCGGTAAGCGCGTAGTAGCCCATCATCAACCACGTTTCTGTTGCTATTAGGCTTAAATCCGTCTCCAGGCTCTGCCAAATACCAAAGGGCAGAAAAAGCAATAGACTACCACGTTCACCCCTGTTGCGAGCTGAACAGGGGAAAGACGGTTACTAAGCCGCTTCGCAAATATCGTGAACAAAGCCTCCATAACAACAGCCAGCATTATCAAAGCCCCTCCGAGCAAGGCTGTAGAGCCACTGTCATCAGCGTTTGCAAGATTGGTCAAGGCAACACCCCCAACCGCCAGAGCGATTGCCAGAGAAGTCATGGCTGACATTCTTTCTTTGAGAATAAACCATGAAAGTACCGCAACTACCGCCGGGATTGTGCTGGTTATAATACCCGCACTGACGGCGGTGGTGTATCCCACCCCCAAAAGCATAAAGACTGAAAACAGGAAAATTCCCAAAAAGCTTTGTAAAAAGAGTTCACGCCAAACAATTTTATCCGAAGGAAGTATCTCTTTGTTTACGAGCCTCATCCAAGGATAAAGCACGCCGACAGCAACAATGCCCCGCACGACCATGAAGACAAAGAGAGGCACTTCTTCGACAATGGACTTGCCAACCGCGATATTGCCACCGACCATAGCCATCGCAAGGGCGAGGCTCATATATACTCTGATCACTCCTAGCTCCTCAGCATAGATATTCTATGGGGTTATTTTTAGGAATTGTACGATTACCTGAATCCATCATATTTGGGGAGATCATCCGTCAGCTCGTAATAATCCCCCTTATCCCCAACATAGATATGGGTTGATGTTTTAATTCCGGTTGCCCCATCCAGCGTTCCAGACATTATCCCCATAAGCTCACGGCCCTCCATGTCCCAAAACAAGCTCGAGCCACACTCGCCACAAAAGCCTCTCCGGGCATAGGAGGAAGATTTATACCATTTCAGGCCACGATCATCTAAAATCTCAAAATCCGTTAAACGAGCTGCCGTTGCTGAAACATAATGACCACTGGATTTTCGGCACTGTACACAGTGGCACGCTATCGAATCACGTAAAGGCCCCTTTATTTCATAACGCACTGCACCGCAGAGACAGCCGCCGGTTTTTGCTTCATCTGCCATCCTACTCTCCCTAATATAACTCTTTATGATAGCGTTCTTCCATTGAAGCATCGTAAGCTTCAGCATCCAGATCTTCTGCAATGTGATCAGCGAGTATTCTTCCCATGGAGGGTAACACTTTACGGTCGATATGTTTTTCGGGGTTCCATAAATCCGAGCGCATAATCGATTTTGCACAATGGATGTAGGCCTCCTTAACCGTTACTACAAAAGCACAACGTGGACGCTTGCCATCTACAGACAACAGATCTAACAAATCAGGATCAATAGAGATCTCAACCTCGCCATTAACCCTCAGGGTTTCTTTCACTCCGGGAATGATAAAGAGCAATCCTACTTGCGGATTATCTAGCATATTCAGAGGGCTATCAATCCGGTTATTACCCGGACGATCAGGAATAGCGAGCTGCTTGTCGTTGAGTACTTTTACAAATCCCGGCGCATCCCCTTTGGGGGAGCAGTCAGCACCCATTGTTGAGCTATAAGTCGCCAGGGTTAAAAAAGGACAGTGAGCAATAAAAGTTCGACAATGCTTATCTAAACGCGAAAGAATTTTTTTATCTGCTCTTGGGCTTCTTTCACCATATATTGCTTTGAGGTCTTCTGCCGTCTTAATAATATGTGACATTACTTTTCTGCTACCTACTCATGAGCTTCTTTACGCGGAAAATGAGCCGAATAGGTTGGTACTTTCAAGAATGCCTTTCTCTCTTGACCTCGCCTATCGCTCTTCAGGTCTTAGAGACTTTAGCGGATCGGCAAGCGCTTTCAACTCTTCTTTACTAAACTTTGTCAGCACGCGCTTTTGAGAAGGAGGTTGATGACAGATGCTCAGACCTTTTCTGTGCTCAATTGCAGGTCGTATCGGACGAGGGGTAAACCCACCCCCGCAATTTGGGCAGACATTTGAGAGAACGTTCTTCACACAATCAGCACAAAAGGTACATTCGTATGTACAGATCATGGCATCAGTGGCAGCAGGCGATAGATCTTTATCGCAACATTCGCAATTGGGTCGAATTTCAAGCATGTGTTTCTCCTGATTTGAGCTAGAAACACTATGCAAAATATGCCTCATGGCAACAATGACAGTTGGCCATCATAAATTGCCACATTCAGAATTTTATGTATACTTTGCTGGCTCCCAGGAAGGTTAAAAGAAACTTATTCAGCTTCAAGGGCTTCTAATGTATTTCCGGGGAAGTCCGTAATAATGCTATCAACGCCCATAGCGACAAGCTCCTTGGCACGATCAACTTCATTAACCGTATAGGTCGCGATACCATATCCTAATTGTTTGATTTCAGCGATAAGTTCAGGCGTAAACATCTTATGCCACAGGTGAATTGTTGAACAATTCAGATTTTTTGCATGTGTTTGCCAATTACTTAAATCATCATATATCAATAAGCCACGCGGATAGTCCGGCGCAATATCCCGCGCCACTTCCAATGAATCTCGTTTAAAAGAACTAAACAAAGGCTTTGGTAGATGATCTGGCCAAATTCTGTCCAGTAAATCAACAACGGCTTTTGTCGTTTCCTTCTCTTCGCCATCAGATGGTTTCAGTTCGATGTTTGCATGTAATCCGTTATCGATGTGAAACTTTAAAACTTCTTCTAAAGACGGAATTTTTTCACCTTTATAAGCTTCATCGAACCATGCGCCAGCTTCGAAGTCTTGAAGTTCAGCAAAGGTGTAATCCTTTACTAGTCCCTCAAGACCAGACGTCCTTTTGAGATCTTGATCATGATAAAGAACAGGAATTCCGTCTTTTGATAATTTCACATCAAATTCTGTCCAGGAAACGCCCTGCGCAAGAGCTTCACGCAAGCTCGCCATGGTATTCTCAGGTCGGACACCCTTGGCGCCACGGTGAGCCTGAACCCTCGGCAATATAACTTTCGGAGTGGCGTTTGCCATGCTCCTTCTCCCTGTCACAAACGGATACTTTACCCAAACAAAAAACGGACGATCCCAGTGGGATCATCCGTTTCTTAATACCTGCTTTTTATGACAGGTCAATTACCAGTTTAACTGATGTAATGAGTCCAGTTTACATCAGTTAACCAGAGTTTTACTCAGCTTCTGCGTTCGCTTCGAGATCTTCACCAGTTTCCTGGTTCACACGTTTCATGGAAAGTTTAACTTTACCACCACGCTCAACACCGATGCATTTAACTTTGACCATATCACCTTCGTTTACAACTTCGGTAACTTTGCCAACACGACGATCTTCAAGCTCAGAGATATGAACAAGACCATCACGGGCACCCATGAAGTTCACGAAAGCACCAAAATCAACACAACGAACGACCTTACCATCGTAGACAACACCAACTTCTGGCTCAGCTACAATAGATTTAATCCAGTTAACGGCGGCATCACCAGCTTCCTGGTCAATTGCTGCAACTTTGATTGTTCCATCATCGTCGATGTCGATCTTCGCGCCAGTCTCTTCGGTGATTTCCCGAATAACTTTACCGCCAGTGCCGATAACTTCGCGAATTTTGTCTTTAGGAATACTGAAAGTCGTGATGCGTGGCGCATGTTCAGACACACCCTCACGACCAGATGTCAGTGCTTTGGACATTTCACCCAGGATGTGGATACGACCTTCATGAGCCTGCTCAAGAGCAACCTTCATGATGTCCTGCGTGATAGATGTAATTTTAATATCCATCTGCAGAGCAGTCACACCGTTCTCGGTACCTGCAACTTTAAAATCCATATCACCAAGATGATCTTCATCACCAAGAATATCAGAGAGAACAGCGTAATCGTCGCCTTCTTTGATCAGACCCATTGCGATACCAGCAACTGGTGAGCTTAGAGGAACACCTGCATCCATCAAAGCAAGAGATGAGCCACATACTGTTGCCATAGAAGAAGAACCATTTGATTCTGTGATCTCGGACACAACACGCATTGTGTAAGGGAAATCTTCTTTAGTTGGTAGCAATGGACGGATTGCGCGCCATGCGAGTTTACCATGACCAATTTCACGACGGCCTGGGCCACGAAGGAAGCCAGCTTCACCTACTGAATAAGGAGGGAAGTTATAGTGAAGCAAGAAGTGTTCGCGATAGCTGCCGTCGAGCTGATCGACGATTTGCTCATCCTGACCTGTACCGAGAGTAGAGGTTACAAGCGCCTGAGTTTCGCCGCGAGTAAAGAGAGCAGAACCGTGTGTAAGTGGCAGCTTGCCAACTTCAGCGACGATTGGACGAACTTGTTTGGTGTTACGCCCATCAATACGCATGCTGGTTTTCAAGATAGAACCACGAACAACTTCGGCTTCCAGCTTCTTGAACAGACCACCAGCGATCGATACTTCGCCTTCTTCAAGGCTTTCAAGTGCAGCTGCCTTAACAGCAGCAATATTAACCTGTCGTTGAAGTTTTTCTTGCTCGCCGTAAGCTTCTGTAAACTTACCCAGGATACCACCAGCGATTAGTTTTTCTTTAACTGCCGCAACAGCAGGATCAACAGGGGCGATTTCACGTGGGTCTTTTGCACACTGCTCAGCCAACTCGATGATCGCGTTAATCACAGGCATCATCTGCTCGTGACCAAAAGCGACAGCACCCAGCATAACTTCTTCAGAAAGCTCTTGAGCTTCTGATTCAACCATCAACACGCCTTCGTGTGTACCAGCAAGTACAAGGTCGAGATCCATTTCTGGATAGTCTGGCATCAATGGATTCAGGAGGTATTCACCGTCTTTGTAACCAACACGACAACCGCCGATTGGGCCAAGGAAAGGAAGGCCAGAAATTGTCAGAGCTGCAGAGGCACCGATCATCGCGATGATGTCAGGATCATTTTCAAGATCATGACTGACAACAGTACAAATAACCTGAGTTTCGTTCAGATAACCAGAAGCAAACAACGGGCGGAGTGGACGGTCAATCAGGCGAGAAACAAGAGTTTCTTTTTCTGATGGACGTGCTTCACGCTTGAAAAAACCGCCTGGTATTTTACCGGCGGCGTATGTTTTTTCTTGATAGTTAACTGTCAGCGGGAAGAAGTCCTGACCAGGTTTCATGCTTTTGGCACCAACCGCAGTACAAAGAACAACAGTATCGCCATAAGTGGCAAGTACCGCACCGTCAGCTTGACGTGCAATTTGACCTGTTTCCAGCTTAAGGGTACGACCACCCCATTCGATTTCTTTAGTATGGATGTTAAACATCAGTTTTCCTTAAAATAACGGGCCGGTTTCATTTTGCCGGGCCTACGAAAACTGTTCGTTTTTAAACAGCTTTCGGAGGACCGGCTCTGACTTAATACTGCCCCGACCCCCGAAACAATATCAAAGAAATATTCACGAATATTCGGGTAAAAACCCATCCCGTGAATAAAGGTACACCCGCCCAACAGGAAATCAATTTCGCTGTTGACCGGGTGTCACAGAAACTACCTATGCCTTAGCGGCGCAGGCCGAGACGTTTGATCAGAGCTTCATAACGGCCCTGATCTTTCTTTTTCGTGTAGTCCAAAAGACGACGACGCAAACCAACCATGCCCAAGAGACCACGACGGGAATGGAAATCCTTTTTGTGATCTTTGAGGTGCTCAGTCAGGTTGTTGATGCGTTCAGATAGAATAGCTACCTGTACTTCTGGAGAACCAGTATCGCCTTCGATAGTGGCGAATTCTTTAATAACTTCTTGTTTACGCTCAGCCGTAATCGACATCGCTTTTCCTTCTTTAAAAGCTATCTAGGACAAATCCTAGAGATTTAATACACGTACCGATCTCACCTCACCTTTTTCAAACCGGGCCAAGGCAACGGGTTTTTGGTTTTCTGTTGCCAGAAATACATCCCCGTTAACAAGGTCGCCGATCCGCTTCAGATCATGCCGAGCTATCATTGATAGAGGCTGACCATGTCGCAGGCGGGTTGCTTCGATTTCTGATAAGGCCAACGCCGAGATGTCGTCCAGCGCGGTCTCTACCGGGAGCAATAGCTCTTCGGCAGCGGGACTATGCCCGATCTCTTCAAGAGATTCCAGTGAAATCGCATGCTCTAATGTGAAGGGTCCTACGCGTGTACGGCGTAGCTCCGTCACATGTGCACAAGTGCCAAGTGCTTTGGCAATATCGCGTCCAAGGGATCTAACGTAAGTTCCCTTTCCGCAATCGACTTCAAATACAGCTTCGTCCTCATTACGCATTTCGATCAGCTCAAACCGATCGATGCGAACAACTCTGGACTTCATTTCAAACTCTTCGTCCCCGTCTCGGGCCAGATCATACGCTCGTTTGCCATCAATTTTTATGGCTGAATAACGAGGAGGCACTTGATTTATCTCGCCCTGAAAGGCCACAAGAGATTGAACAATCTCATCTTTTGTTGGTCTATGGCTACTGGTTTCAACAACATCGCCCTCAAGATCTTCGGTAGAGGTTGCCTCTCCCCATTTAACAGCAAAGCGATAACTCTTCCGTCCGTCCATTGCGTAGGAAACAGTCTTAGTTGCCTCGCCAAATGCAAGAGGAAGAAGGCCAGATGCTAAAGGATCGAGAGTGCCGCCATGACCAACTTTTTGAGCATTAAGGAGACGACGTACCTTACCGACAATTTGGGTCGAAGTGACACCAAGAGGCTTGTCGATGACCAGCCACCCATGAATGGGAAGGCCTTTTTTCTTACGGGCCATTATGTGTCCGCTTCGCCATCCCCAGAGTGCGACTCGACGTCGTCATAATCATCCGGCATGTCATCTTCATCATGACGAAGATCTTGCTGGACATTATCACTTTGAAGGATCGTGTTAATTTTCGCAGCCTCATCAAACGACCTATCTGCCTCAAAACCAATTCGAGGACAGCTACGCAAGCGCAACATGTGACTTAGTTCTCGGCGAAAGTAACTCGACGCTTTATTCAAGGCCTTGGTAACAACTTTCAAATCAGCACCACCCAAAGGCACAACAAATGCAGTTGCGTTCCTTAGATCCGGGCTAATCCGAACTTCAGAAATCGTAATAATGACCCCCTCGAGGTGGGGATCATTAAAACTTGTTCGATTAAGGATTTGAGACATGCCATGGCGAATTTCTTCACCTACACGCAATTGTCTTTGGCTCCTAGGTGTACCACTACGGTTTTTAGAATTTTCACTCAACAGAAATCATCCCTTCATCGCTGACAAAAGCTTAATCAAGCTTTCGAGCGATTTCCTCGATGATGTAACACTCAATTTGATCGCCAACTTTAAGGTCAGAATAATTTTCAAAGGCCATACCACATTCGTAACCCTCTTTGACTTCTTTCACTTCATCTTTGAAGCGACGTAAGGTCTTGAGATTACCATCGTGAATGACGACGTTATCACGAAGCAGACGTACTTTTGAGCCACGTTGAACAATGCCCTCAGTAATCATACAACCCGCAATTTTACCAGTTTTGGTAATGTCGAAGATTTCACGAATTTGCGCGTATCCAAGGAATTTCTCACGCTGTTCAGGCTCAAGCATACCGCTTAATGCCGCTTTCACATCATCGACAACATTATAAATGATGGAATAGTAGCGAATATCAACGTTATCACGTCGAGACATCTCACGTGCTTGCGGATTGGCACGAACGTTAAACGCGATAACAAAAGCACCTGTAGACTGAGCCAGCGTGATATCGGATTCGTTAATTGCACCAACGCCAGTATGAAGAATTTTGACCTTAACTTCGTCGGTATTCATCTTCTCTAGGCTGGTCGCAATCGCTTCCATGGAACCATGGACGTCTGCCTTAACAATAATGGGTAGCTCTTCCGCTTGCCCTTCTTTTAATTTTGCAAGCATCTGTTCCAGAGAACCGCGCCCTTCGGCAGCAGCAGCGAGATCTTTCTTCTTCTGCTCACGATACTCAGCGATTTCACGGGCTTTAGCATCATTTTCAACAACGATGAAATCGTCGCCAGCATTCGGTGTTCCGTTCAGACCAAGAACCTCAACAGGAAGGGCTGGACCAGCCTTTTCAACTTGCTGACCACGTTCGTTTGTCAGAGCACGAACACGACCCCACTCGCAACCAGTGACAAAGATATCGCCAACCTTAAGCGTACCTTTTTGAACCAGTACTGTTGCAACAGAACCACGCCCTTTATCAAGTTTGGCTTCAATCACAGCACCAATTGCACTTCGGTTCGGGTTAGCTTTAAGCTCAAGTAATTCTGCCTGAAGCATGATAGCTTCTTCAAGCTTATCCAAACCAGTTTTGTTTTTAGCTGAAACTTCAACTGTCTGAATATCACCACCCAGGTCCTCTACAACGAGTTCATGTTGAAGAAGTTCTTGTTTCACACGATTTGCATCAGCACCCGGTTTATCCATTTTGTTAATAGCAACAAGAATTGGAGCATTGGAAGCTTTAGCATGGTTAATCGCTTCAATTGTTTGCTCCATGATGCCATCATCAGCAGCAACAACGAGAACAACAATATCAGTTACAGTAGCACCACGAAGACGCATTTCAGTGAAGGCCGCGTGACCTGGAGTATCTAGGAAGGTAATTTTATTCCCGGATTCAAGGTTTACCTGATAGGCCCCGATATGCTGTGTAATACCACCAGCTTCTCCACGAACCACATCCGCAGAACGAATTGCATCCAGCAAAGAAGTCTTACCATGGTCAACGTGCCCCATGATCGTAACGACAGGAGAACGGGTCTCCACGGTACTGTCATCATCGACATCAGCACCACGAATGCCTTGTTCCACATCCGCATCCGTAACGCGTTTGAATGTATGGCCCAATTCGGTAATAACCAATTCGGCAGTATCAGCATCGATCGTTTGGTTGATCGTTGCCATGACGCCCAGCTTCATCAGCTCTTTGATAACATCTGTGGCACGTTCGGCCATTCTGTTACCAAGTTCTTGTACGGTGATGGTTTCTGGAAGAGTAACTTCGCGCAAAACCTTCATCGGTGCTGCGCGATTACTGCCACGTTCTTGCTGAAGTTTTTTCTGACGACGACGCTTAACAGATGCCAATGAACGTTGACGTCCATCATTATCCGAAGTCGCGGTAGAAATAGTCAACTTGCCTTTATTACGACGATCACCAGCAGGTTGATTTTTGTCCGTCGCCTGTTTAGGCGTAAAGCTCGGTTTATTACCCTGTTTAACACGTCCACCAAGTTCCTGAGCAATGGCATCACCAACACTTGTAGGAGCAGCAGCAGGTTTTTTCTTTGGTTTCGGTTTTTCTGGGCGAGCAGGACGTCTTTCAGGGGCACGTTCTGCTGCTTCGCGCTTTTTGCGAGCTTCAGTCGTAGCACGTGCGGCAACCTTAGCTTCGTCTTCCGCTTTCTCCATTGAGCTTTTAGCATTCTCAACACGAGCAGCTTCGTCTTCCTGCTTTAATCTATCAACTTCATCAGCCTTGAAACGGGCGTCTTCTTCAGCCTTGATTTCTGCCTTACGACGCGCGTCTTCTTCTAGGCGCAACCGTTCAGCTTCGGCAGATTGACGTTTACCTTCTTCAGCTTCACGCGCTGCAGTAAGAACCTGCATACGTTTTGCTTTTTCAGCGTTGGTCAGGGTGTCCTGAGTCGGCTTAGGTTTAAAAGCCTTTTTCGCAGGAGGTGCTTTTTTAACGACCGGTGCTTCTTTAGGCTTCGGTGCTTCAGTAAGCTGAGGCTCAGGTATGGTGACTTCTGCCATCCGACCACTTTCGCCGCGCTCAAAGGTACGACTGCGCTTGACTTCCACGGTAACGGACTTAGACCGCCCATGGCTAAAGCTCTGCTTGACCTGTCCGGTCTCAACAGTTTTTTTCAACTCAAGCGAATTTGGCCGACTCAGTGTCAGCGGCTTTTTGCTCTGCTTGGTGTCCTTGCTCGAGGTCATGTCTTTCAGGCGTCCACTTACTCTTTGGCGGGGGGTCCCGCAATTCCTCTTACAGCTGACAACCGCGTCGTATCCACGACGAACTTATCAGCGATTCCACTTGGCCTAAGCGCTATATGAACCCAGCTATCTCGGCCCAACGCTTGCCCTAGTTCTTGCGCAGTAAATATTTCGTTAGTCAGCATGTCAGGGTCAATAGCCCTAGCCAAAGCACGAATCTTACCACGCCCATCTTCTGCCGCATCAGCGGCTTGAACCAGCACCTTGACTTTTCCAGAGGAAAGCCAAGCTTTAGTCTTCTCAAACCCTGCTACTAAATGTCCTGCACGTTTTGCCAGACCTAGAGCATCAAGGCAACGTTTCGTTAGCTGCGCGTCAAGTTGGTCGATAATATCGTCTGCAACTTTGACCTTCGCTTTAGCCGAACGAGCGAATAATTGTTTTTTACACGCCTTCTCTAGCATATCCCGGCTTGGAGACAACCAGATTCCGCGTCCAGGCAGTTTTCCAGACAAATCTGGAACGACAAAACCATCTGGTCCAACCACAAAACGCAACAAGCCCGATTGAGGGAAAAGCTCTCCAGATGCAATGCAACGCCTTTCGGGGTCGCTTTTATGCCTCTTTCGATTTTTTTTCTTTCCCCCAGCTTTTGAGCTAGATACAGACTTTACCAACGTATCTATCCTCTGGGTTATGCTTCCTCAGAAACTTCTGTGGTTGCAGCTTCAGAAGAGGGAGTATCGGAGTCTGCAACCGCAGCTTCGTCTTCAAACCAATGTGCGCGTGCTGCCATAATAACTGCATTTGCTGCATCTTCTGTGATGATAAGCTCTTCACCAAGCATTTCGACCAGTTCATCACCCGCGAGATCAGCAAGATCGTCCAGTGTTTTGACACCCTGCTCACCCAAGTGAACCAACTGCTCACTTGTTAGGCCATCCGCGGACATAAGCTCATCGCTTACGCCTAGACTTTGTCGAGATTGCTCAAGCTCTTTCTCGTGAACTTCAAGATGCGCTCTCGCACGATTACGTAATTCTTCGGCAATATCTTCATCAAAACCTTGAATCGTTGCCAACTCATCTACGGGCACGAAGCCAACCTGTTCTACGCTTTCGAAACCTTCAGCGACCAGAAGATGTGCGATTACATCGTCAACATCCAAAGCATCGATAAAGTTTTGAGAACGCTGTTTGGTTTCATCTTGACGGCGACGAGATTCCTCTTCGTCGGTCATGATATCAATATCCCAACCTGTTAGGATAGATGCCAAACGGACATTCTGTCCCCGGCGGCCAATTGCCAATGACAACTGATCATCAGGCACCACAACTTCGATACGGTTGGTATCTTCATCAAGAACAACTTTTGACACCTCTGCAGGTGCAAGCGCATTTACGACAAAAGTAGCGACATCCGGAGACCAAGGAATAATGTCAATTTTCTCACCTTGAAGCTCTGTCACAATCGCCTGTACACGACTACCGCGCAAACCAACACATGCGCCAACTGGATCAATCGAAGAATCCTGTGATTGTACGGAAATCTTAGCGCGACTTCCTGGATCACGAGCAACAGCTTTAATCTCAATTACATTGTCATAAATTTCAGGCACTTCTTGCGAGAAGAGTTTTGCCATGAATTGCGGGTGCGAACGAGATACAAAAATTTGTGGTCCACGAGGTTCTTCACGAACGTCATAAATATATGCACGGACACGATCACCGTTGCGGAAATTCTCACGCGGCAAAGTTTCGTCGCGACGCATAATCGCTTCGGCCTTACCAAGATCAACAGTCACATTGCCAAATTCATTCCGCTTCACAACACCATTGATGACTTCACCAACACGATCTTTGTACTCACGGAATTGACGCGCCCGTTCTGCATCGCGAACTTTCTGTACGATTACTTGCTTCGCAGTTTGGGCAGCAATACGGCCCAGGTCGATCGGCGGCAATTCATCGTAAAAGAATTCACCAATTTCAATATCGGCCCGATGAAATCTTGCGTCCTTCAAAGTGGCCTGAGTCAGGTCGTTTTCAACTTCCTCGACAACTTCAGTGTAGCGACGCAATCTAACTTCACCAGTCTTACGATCAATTTCAGCACGAATATCACGTTCATGACCATATTTGGCACGTCCGGCCTTAGAAATAGCCTGCTCCATAGCATCAATGACTTCGTCACATTCGATACTTTTTTCCCGCGCAACTGCAGCGGCAACCTGTAGGAGTTCAGTTCTATAAAGAGCAGTCGTTTCCATGCGCCCTCAAATCCTTAATCTATACCGACACCAGGCTTAAGTTACCCTAGTTTAGTCAGTTCACTATGTTCATTCTATAGTGAGGGTAAAATACCAACACTACGCCACATTCGTAACATGCTGCCGTAACAAGCTGCGATTTACCCGCCAGCCTGTGCTGCTGCGATCAGTTCATCAGTCAATATGAGCTTCGCTCGCGACATATCCTGAAAACTCAAATAGATTTCAGCTTCTTCTTCTTCCAAGTCCAGATGAATAGCTTCATCCTTAACACCGAGGAGTTTTCCCTTAAAACGTCTGCGCCCCTCAACGCTAATTGACATTTCAATTCTGGCTTCAAAACCAGCGAACCGCTCAAAGTCAGCTAACCGTGTCAAAGGTCGATCTATACCAGCTGAGCTTACCTCTAAACGAAAGGCTCCCGCGATAGGATCTTCAACTTCAAGCATCGCTTCAATTGCACGACTTATGTCCGAACAATTTTCAACGGTCATGGTCTCTTTGTGATCACTGTGCTCGGCCATAACCTGCAAAGTTTTCCGCTCTTCGCCACCTGTAACCATAACACGAACGATATCAAAGCCCATAGATGCCAGAGTCGGGGCTATAATCTGTTCAATTTGAGCAGCTTTACCTTCACTCGTTTTAGCGAGAAGAGGCATTGAACCTCCTGAAGCGTCTGACAAAAACTCATCTCCGTTAGTATTGAGCGCCTGCTCACACCTTGCTTTATAGCAAGAGGACAGATATTTACGCTGATTTTAGGTACAAAAAATGGGCCTTAAGGCCCGCTGTCAAAACTTCGATGTAGCGGGCTACAACAAAGTGTGTCCCGCGCGCACTGTACCTCCAGCGCATTTCAAGCGCAAGTGGTTTTATCAACAAGCACCCTAACCTATATTTCCTGCGCCCCAGAACGAAATTCGGCCAAGCAAGAAGTAACAAGAAGAAGATTTTTTAGCTTCTCGGCAACCTTCTAAATCGAAGATATCCAGGCTTACAGCCTTTTTTTATACCCTTTTCTTCGTACCTGGTTCTTGGCCAATCCTCAGTACGTTGATTCCAGTCCTGTTTTGAAGCTGCAATCCACTCAAATTCAGGGTGAGGAACTGTTCTCTCCAACATCCACTGCAGATAGCCCATATCATCTGTCGCCATACGAAGCTCACTACCGTCAACCATAAGTTCAGCCAAACGATCTAAAGTTTCTCGCTGAACAATACGACGTTTATTATGCCGTACCTTATGCCAAGGATCAGGAAAAAGGATAAAGGTTTTTGACAAGGAATTATCAGGTATGAAAGGCAGCATATCACGGACATCACCGCGATAGATACGAACGTTTTCAGCACCATTATCATCAAGATGGCCCAATAGGCTAGCCACACCATTGATGAAGTATTCAGCGCCCATCAAATTTACATTTGGATTATGCTCAGCTTGCCAAGCAAGATGCTCACCGCCGCCAAATCCGATCTCAAGCCAGACTTCACGGCCTGAATTGCCAAACAACTGATCCAAATCCATCGGCTTGATATCATCCAGGTCCCCGACAGGCACATGGAGCTTTGGCAGAACCGTTTCAATCAGTTCAGTCGCTTTTTTTCGTAGAGGGCGACCCTGTCGGCGGCCATAAAAAATACTACGCTTAACAGGATCGCTCATAACTTAATTCTCTACAGATAACAGCTTTTACAGATTAAAAGCTGACTTCAGACCATCTACAAGATTCAGACGCTCCCATGAGAAGCCTCCGTCATCTTCTGGACGACGACCAAAATGTCCGTAAGCTGCGGTACGGGCATAAATTGGTTTGTTCAAACTCAGGTGCTCTCGGATACCACGAGGAGAAAGATCCATAATATCCATAAGAATACCAGGAAGTTTCTGCTCATCCACTAGACCAGTGCCGTGAGTATTCACGAACAAGGACAACGGCTTGGAAACACCAATGGCATAAGAAACCTGAATGGTGCAACGTTCGGCAAGGCCGGCACCAACAACATTTTTCGCCAGATAACGCGCAGCATAAGCAGCAGAGCGGTCAACCTTGGTCGGATCTTTACCAGAGAAGGCACCACCACCGTGCGGCGCAGCACCACCATAAGTATCAACAATAATCTTACGGCCGGTAACACCTGCGTCGCCATCTGGACCACCGATAACAAAGCGGCCAGTTGGGTTCACATAAAACTCTTCCTCAGGACACATCCAGCCTTCAGGGATTTCTTTGATGACGTGACGCCGAACGATCTCACGAATTTCTTCAGGAGAAACTCCTTCAGCGTGCTGGGTAGAAACCACAATGGAAGTTGCCCGAACGGGCTGGCCGTCAATATACTCAAGAGTAATCTGACTCTTGGCATCTGGGCCCAAACCGGGCTCTTCACCGGAATGACGGACATCCGCCAGTGAACGCAATATGTTATGAGACAAATAGATTGGTGCAGGCATGAAACCTTCGGTTTCCTTGCAGGCGTAACCAAACATTATGCCTTGATCACCAGCGCCTTCGTCTTTGTTTCCAGCTGCGTCAACACCCTGAGCAATATCAACTGACTGTTCATGAATGTAGTTCTGGACTTTCAAGTTTTGCCAATGAAAACCGTCTTGCTCATACCCAATATCACGCACAGCCTGCCGCGCCACTTCTTCGATGACTTCAGGAGTCACCTCAGCAGGGCCACGAACCTCACCAGCCAAAACAATACGGTTTGTTGTGGCCAATGTCTCGACTGCAATACGCGATTGCGGGTCATGAGATAGATATAGATCTACAATAGAATCTGATACACGATCACAAACTTTGTCAGGGTGTCCCTCGGACACGGACTCACTTGTGAAAAGATAGCTGCCAAGTCGCACGACAACCCCTTCCTATAAAAATTATGAAAAGCTTGATCAAGACACCGGATTAAAACGTTATGCGACCCATGTCTGATCAATTGCAAAATTAAATGCAAAAAGCGCGACCAGCAATGCCTGATCGCGCCTGATTATGCAATGGTTAAAACATCACTTTTCCAAGAAAAGCGACATTTTATCCATTTATAAAATCCTATTTAAAGAATTTATTCCGCGGCTACATCGCTGGCTGCAGTTTCTGCAGCAGTGCCAAGTGCTTTTGTCATCTCAAAAAGACGCTTCCGCACATGGGGATCAACGATTTTGTAGTAAGCTCTAACCAACTCGAGAGTTTCTCTCTTCGCCATTGGATCCGCTTCATGAACAAAAGTATCAACTTTTTCTTCACTCATTTCACGAAGACGCACTGGAGATTGAGAAGCCACTTCATCTGGCATGTCTGCAAAGAAGTAACCAACAGGCACTTCTAGTACACGTGCAAGATCATAAAGTCGGCTCGCACCAACACGGTTTGCACCGCGTTCGTATTTTTGAACCTGCTGGAATGTCAGTCCGATCGCTTCACCCAACTTTTCCTGGCTCATACCAAGAAGAGTCCGGCGCAAGCGCACACGACTGCCAACATGAACATCTACTGGGTTCGGTTTACCCTTACCACGCACTGGTACATTTTCTTGTACTCGTCCCATAATACACTCTCTCTAACTACACACACACAAGCAACCATCTATACGAGTATAGTTATGCATACTATAGTATGCCGTCAACTTATTTCTGCAAAAAAGTGTATTTATTTTAGTTTTACACGGTTTTTAGATTTGATTACCAGTGGTAGCAACATAAAAACCATCAAAAAAAGCACTGAAAAATTACCAATCCTTGAAAACACAGTGCTTGAGGCGATTTTTTTAGGGAGTCTTGTATCAACAACGCCAGCAACCCCCAAACCAACACTTTCAACCACTCTGCCATAAGCATCTATAGAAGCAGATATCCCCGTGTTGGCGACACGGATTACAGGAATCCCCTCTTCAACAGCCCTAAGTTGTGCCATTCCAAAGTGTTGATACGGTCCGCTTGTAATTCCAAACCAACCATCATTTGTTACATTGAGGATCCATTCGGGACGATTAGAGGAATCAACCACAGCACCTGGAAATATAATCTCATAACAAACCAGAACACTTACAGGTGGCAACCCAGGTAAAGACAACGTTTGTGGTCCGGGACCGGGAGAAAAATCAGAACTCCCAGCTGTTAACTTTTCAATAAACGGGAACCAGTCTTTTAAAGGAGCATACTCTCCAAAAGGAACTAAGTGGAATTTGTCGTATGTTCCAACGATATCCCCACTTCGATTCAATACATGCACTGAATTCTTAAAGTTGCGCTTAATTCCACTACCATCGGGAAGCGGCTTTTCTTCGATTCTCGGCGCCCCAGTAATTAAAAACCCTGATGGGGGAACCACCCGAGCTATCTTAGTTCGCATAGCTTTAACAGAAGACAATAAAAATGGGACTGCTGTTTCAGCCCAAATCACATGAGTTATATCTTTTGCTCCTTCACTCGCACTCATGTTCATTTGCTTAACGACATGATCTTCCCTTAACTTGGGCTTCCATTTATCCGCTTGATTTATATTTGGCTGCACGAGCCTCAAATTTACATTCTCAACAAAGGCCTCATCTTCGGGCAACAACGCACTCAAACGAAAGGCTCCGCCTGCCCAAACGACAAGGGGAAATAATAGCGCGACAAAAACAAACGAAACCCGCCGCTTTATTTCTGAAATTTTGAGGTCTTTTCCTTCAAACAACACCGCAGGAGCCGCAGCTGCAAAAAGGGTAACGACACTTAACCCCCAAACACCGGTCACACTCGCCAGCTGGAGCATTGAATCAGAGAAAGTCCAGACTGCCCCGATTAAATTCCAGGGAAACCCGGTAAAGATCCATGAGCGAAGCCATTCGACAAACAACCATATCGCCACAAACGCAATAAGCCGCTCAACCCCACGATATTTCAACCGTGCAAGCACATAACCGACAAGACAATGAAACAGCCCCATGCCAGCTGCCAGACCAAGAACAGCAAAAGGCATCATCCAGGCATGTCGAGCGCTATGAACCAGGAAGGATGCCCCCACCCAGTACAGGCCAACCGCAAAATGCCCGACACCAAAAGCCCATCCAATCAAGGCCGCTTTTTTAGGATTTTCAGCTCCTTGAAAGAGCCAGAGCAACCCCGTAAAAGCAGGGACCAGGAGAGGGATTAAAAATAAAGGTGCAAAAGCTGTCGCAGAAACAGCGCCAAGAGAAGAAGCAATTGCGTATCGCTGCCAGCCAGTTAGGGCTCGTAGCTTCACACTCAGGCCATACAGACCCGCGAGACCCCGCCTAACAATCATTTCTAATTATTCCTCAGCTTTTTCTTCGGACCTCAAAGCCCCGCTCTTCCAAACTCGCAAGCGTTTTATGCGCCGGGGATCAGCTTCAAGGATTTCAAAAATAATTCCCGTACCTTCGTGCTCAATCAACTCCCCCCGTGCAGGTACGCGATCGGCAAGCCAGAAGACAACTCCCCCCAAAGTATCAATATCCTCTTCCCGCTCATCAGCGGCTAAGATATTACCAATTCTTGCTTCCAGCTCTTCTATTGGACAACGCGCGTCGGCAATATAGGACCCGTCAGGTCGCGGATAGAGGCGGGGCCCTTCATCGGTATCGTGCTCGTCTTCGATTTCGCCAACAATCTCTTCAACGAGATCCTCAATCGTCACCAAGCCATCAATACCCCCGTACTCATCAACGATTAATGCCATATGAACCCGCGACATTCGCATTTCCAAAAGCAAATCAATCGCACGCATAGAGGGCGCAATAATAAGTACACGCCGGACAATACTTGAGAGATTAGGATTTCTCGATCCCTTGGAATATTCCAGAACGTCTTTGATATGCACCATACCAACTACATCATCGAGAGTTTCTCGAAAAACAGGGAGTCTGGAGTGTCCAGCTTCGCTCATCATATCAATGAGATCTACAATAGATGTGTCTATATCTACAGCAACAATATCTGCCCGGGGAACCATCACATCTAAACAAGCAAGATGTCTAAGTTTGAGGATATTCCCCAACATCATCTTCTCATCAGCACCGATGGGCGTAGAAGACTCTGTCTCGTCCTCACTTCCCTCAATCTCATCAATAATCTCTTCCATCGTTTCACGAAGAGAAGAATCACCATTTTTGAACCCAAAAGTACGGGTTATCCAGCTCCATATACCGCCACGTGACGATGCTTCAGCATCTTGGTCACGTAGCACTTTACCACTGCCGGATATTTCACTCATCGACAGCTCCTTGCAGGAGTCTATCACCGTCCAGCTCATAAGGGTTTTTCACACCGAGCTTGCTCAATATTTCGACCTCAAGACTTTCCATTTCCAATGCTTCATCATCTGACAAGTGATCATAGCCCAGCAAATGCAGGACGCCATGCACCAAAAGGTGCGTAAAGTGATCTTCCAGCCTTTTAGATTGCTCTTTTGCTTCACGGATCAAGGTCTCGCGAGATAAAATAATATCTCCAAGAGATAAAACACCCCTCTGATGTGCCAATTTTTCTTCAGCCGGATCATCCAGTGTCGAAAATGACAGCACATTAGTAGGCTTGTCTTTGTCTCTATACTCGAAATTTAATTTTTGAACATCAAGGTCATTTGAAAGGACGACGGACAACTCGGTTTCCGATATCGCTGTTGTCTCAATACTAGATGCTTCGGGGGAAAACCCGCCCAAAACATAGCTCAACAAAACCGCTCTATGGATCAAGGCATGAGAATGCGGAAGGTCTTCAGACCAAAGCCCATCCCGCGATTCAATACCTATTTCAAGCCCTATTGTCGAAAAAGCTTCATTGTCCAAATCGAGAGAGCGTTCCATAGCCTCTGTCATAATTAAGTCAGACACTTTTAGAACCTATGCGGTTTATCAAATCAGGCGAATCAGCCATCAAAAAAATCACGTTCTTTAGCCACACCTCTATTTGAGTTGGAACGATTATCATAGGCTCTAACGATCTTGGTCACCAATTCATGGCGCACGATATCAGCATGAGCAAATTGAACAAAACCAACCTCTTCAAGCTTGGCAAGCGTATCAGATGCATCACGCAATCCCGAAGGCTGTCCGTTCGGAAGATCGACCTGAGACAGATCTCCAGTGACAACCATTCTGCTGCGCTCACCCAGACGGGTTAAAAACATCTTCATTTGCACAGGCGTGGTATTCTGAGCTTCATCGAGAATGACAAAAGCATTTGAAAGGGTTCGCCCGCGCATAAACGCCAATGGTGCGATTTCAATTTCACCATTTTCCAGCCGACTTAGGACTTGGTCGGAAGGAAGCATATCGTGCAAAGCGTCGTATAAAGGACGAAGATAAGGGTCGACCTTATCTTTCATGTCTCCAGGAAGGAACCCCAATTTCTCCCCAGCCTCAACGGCTGGGCGCGAAAGAATGATGCGTTCGACTTCGCCATTTAAGAGGAGAGAAACCCCATACGCTACAGCCATGTAGGTTTTACCAGTACCCGCGGGGCCGACCCCAAACACCAATTCATGCTGTTGCATTGCTTTGATGTAATCTGCTTGTCCTGGCGAGCGGGGGCTCAAGCGACGCTTGCGAGTAACAATTGCAAGCTCATCACCATGCGTGGTTTCGACTGCCTTCTCCGCTTCTTCGAAGTCCGGAGTGACCTGGGCCATTCTCACGACAGCATCAACTTCACCATCCCCAACATCCAAGCCTTTTTGCAAGCGCTCGTACAACGCCTTTAAAACAACTTTTGCTGTCGCAACGGAATCTTTATTACCGCTGATTGAAACCTGATTTCCTCGCGATGCGAGATCTACTCCTAGGTGCTGTTCCAGCCGAACCAGATGTTGGTCGTGCTCTCCATAAAGCATGGGGAGAAGACTATTATCATCAAATTCAAGTAACTTGTTCTGCCGTGCACCACGGGTGGCTTGTCCGTTGCGAGCTCTGGCTGTCAAATGCGTGCCTCCACAGTGGTTTGAGTGTCTTTTACATTATGCGCGTCCAAAACATCAAAGTCACCTGTTTCTACCGAACCAGTAAGAGAATTTGGTTTTGCAGTTTCAATTTTGACATCAACGATTTGCCCCATCAAGCGTTCTGGCGCCTGAACAAACACAGATTGCATATAAGGGCTACGTCCACCCAGTTGCCCAACTTCTCGGCCTTTACGCTCAATAAGAACTGACAATGTCTTACCAACCATACTCTGATTAAAAGCCATCTGTTGAGCATTTAACAGCTCTTGCAACATCGCAAGTCGTGTGGACTTCACATCTTCGGGCACTTGAGCATCAATGCCTGCCGCAGGCGTTCCTGGCCGAGGACTATACTTAAAAGAATAGGCCTGGGCATAATTGATGTCGGTAACCAAACGTAAAGTATCCGCAAAATCTTGGTTGGTTTCGCCAGGAAACCCAATGATAAAATCAGAGGAAAGAGCCAGCCCAGGGCAAGCATCACGGAGTTTATCGATGACACGTCGATAGTCATCCCCTGTGTGCTTTCTATTCATCATCTCCAAAATACGATCAGAGCCACTTTGAATTGGAAGATGCAAATAAGGCATTAATTCTGAAAGATCACTGTGAGTTTGGATAAGTTCATCATCCATATCATTTGGATGCGAAGTTATGTACCGCAAGCGCTCAATTCCATCGACTTCTGCGAGCTCACGGAGCAGACGGCCAAGGCGCCAAGATTTGCCATCCGGTCCTTCGCCGTGGAAACCATTTACATTTTGTCCAAGCAAGGTAATTTCGCGAGATCCGTTTGCTACCAACCTTTTAGCTTCATCGACAATTGCCGTAACGGGTCGCGAAAACTCAGCACCACGCGTATAGGGCACAACGCAGAAGGTACAGAACTTATCACACCCTTCTTGAACGGATAAAAAGGCCTGTCTCTTATACACATCTCCGAGCCCACGAGACCGAGGCTGATCTCGTA
>CAJXUS010000019.1 GCA_913060675.1 uncultured Rhodospirillales bacterium | reverse complement strand
CGAGATCTCCACTATCCTCTTCGTCGGCAGCGTCAGATGTGTATAAGAGACAGCTTTTACATTTCGTTTTGAAAGTCGTCGACCCCACCAGATGGCAATGGCTGCCAACTTGCCTGGAACAAGGCGCTGTTCTTCCAACGCCGCCAAGGCGTCGTGACGTGCAAGAACCCGTGCGATGGATAAGAGACGGAAAAGTGTCGCTATGTTCTGGAACATGAAAGTGCTCTTTACCTATTTCCTATCAGATACGCCAGCCGCAGTGAATTGCAGCAACGCCACCAGTGTGGTTGCGATAGCTACATTGCTCAAGGCCTGCGGCTCTCATCAAGTTAATGAGATCATCTTGGGGAGGAAACTTACGAATGGATTCTGCAAGATACTTATAAGACTCGCGATCATTGGCAACGAGCTGTCCCATATTTGGCAGTATCTTGAACGAGTACTGATCGTAAATATTACTTAAGATCGGAAGAACAACCTGACTGAACTCAAGACAGAAAAAGCGTCCACCTGGTTTTAAAACCCTGCGCGCTTCGGCAAGAGCCTTATCTATGTGGGTGACATTCCTCAGGCCAAAAGCAATAGTATAAGAGTGCATGGAGCGATCGGGGAAGGGGAGGCTTTCGGCATTTCCGCAGGCCCAACTGATACCTTGGAGAATGCCCTGATCTATGGCCCGGTCCCGACCCACCAACATCATTTCGCGGGTAAGATCGCACACGGTAACGGGTCCGGCTTTGTCACGGCCAACGCGGTCGATAATACGCATGGCGATATCGCCTGTACCCCCCGCTACATCGAGGTGTGCTTCACCTGGCTGTGGATTGAGCCAATCTATAAGTGAGGCCTTCCACAGGCGATGAACGCCACCGCTCATAAGGTCGTTCATAATGTCGTATTTACTTGCGACACTTTCGAAAACGCCACGAACACGATTTTTTTTATCACCAACAGAGACTTCTTCGTACCCAAAGTGGGTGGTTGCTGTTGAGCTTTGAGTGTCTTTTTTATCTGCCATGAGGATAATCCGGCCGCTTATGGGGCAGTTTAAATGCGAGTTGAATTACGTTTTAATTACTGTTTAATTGCTGTGGCTAAAGTTATGCACTTTAGTGTATCTGGCTGAATGATATAGTACTGCAGCTTGTCGAACGCAAAGGAATTAAGGGTCATGCCAGAGCTCCCTGAAGTAGAAACAGTTATGCGAGGATTGCGCCCAAGTCTTGAGGGGAGAGTTCTTCGAAAGGTTGTTCAACGACGCGATGACCTTAGGTTTCCTTTGCCAGATCAGTTCTCTGAAAGGTTGACGGGCCGTACAGTAAAGCGTTTAGCCCGACGGGCTAAGTACGTTTTGGCCTATCTCGACGATGGTATGGTGTTGTTTTTTCATCTCGGAATGTCTGGTCGTGTGACAATTTTACCCAAGGGAGAACGTCCGCCCTTGGGGACGCACGATCACATTATTTTCGAAACTGATAAAGATGAGGAAATCAGATATTGTGACCCTCGCCGATTTGGCATGATGGATCTTGTGAGCCAGGTGGCTTTGGACGATCACAAGGCTTTTAAAGATCTAGGCCCAGAACCCCTTGGGAATGAATTTAATGGCCCGGTCTTTTATGAGAAAATCAAAGATAAAAAAACAAATATAAAAGCGGCAATTTTAGATCAGCGCGTAGTTGCGGGTATCGGTAATATTTATGCGTGTGAGGCGCTCCATCTCTCTAGGTTGTCACCCGAAAGAATTGCGAAGTCACTCAACTTTAAAGAAGCTGAACTTCTTGCGAGTACCATTTGTGATGTTCTCAAACGGGCGATAGAAGCCGGTGGATCTAGCTTGCGTGACTATGTGCAAGCATCTGGTGAACTGGGATATTTTCAACATTCCTGGACGGTATACGGCCGAGAAGGTGAGGCCTGCCGTCAGTGTGGCTCTGAGGGAGGGGCGAAAGCGGTTGTGCAGAGATTACAGCAAAATGGTCGTTCGACTTTCTATTGTCCTGAGTGCCAGCACTAAGGTACAAGGTAGCTATGTTTTACTTGTCCAGATTTAGTCCAAAAATAGTTTTCCGCTTTCTAAGGGTGGTCTTTCCTCTTGTAATGGTGTTGAGCATTCAAATTGTTTGGGCCGCGGAAGGCGCTTTTTTTACAGGTAGCGATGGGGTTCCTATTGTTCCTGGAATGGAAGAAATGCCTGATCTTGGCATTGTCTTTGATAAGCCAGAAGGGCGTATCGTTGAAGGCTTTGCTTCTGGATATTTAGATCAGGCAGATATCAGAAGTTTTTACGGCCGAGCCCTTCCGCAGTTGGGGTGGAGTGTCTTTGGTGAAGGTCTGTTTCAGCGCGAAGGTGAGGTGCTGAAAATTGAAATCCTTGATGGTGTGGAAAATAGCAGATCGATTCTGCGAATTATTCTCGCGCCCTCGCAATAAACATCCGGCACTCTTCGTAACAAACCCTCACACTTGGTGATGAAATCTTAGGAGCTCCCCTTAAATGGTGTATGAATATATTATTGTTGAAAAGCATGACCGTGTCGGCCTGATTAAACTAGACCGACCCGAAGCTTTAAATGCGCTTTGTGTTGGGTTGATTGATGAGCTGGGTCAGGCCGTAGCTGATTTGGAGGCGGACGATAATATCGGTTGCTTGGTTGTCACAGGCTCGGAAAAAGCTTTTGCGGCCGGTGCTGATATCAAGGAGATGGTCGATAAGGACTTTCAAACAGTTTACCGCGAAGATTTTATAACGGACGATTGGGAAGTGCTTGCCAATACACGTAAGCCAGTAATTGCTGCAGTTGCGGGTTATGCTCTTGGTGGCGGGTGTGAAGTTGCGATGATGTGTGACTTTATTATTGCGGGAGATAACGCAAAATTTGGCCAGCCTGAGATTACGATAGGGACAATACCTGGTGCGGGCGGTACTCAACGTCTTACGCGACTGATCGGTAAAGCAAAGGCCATGGATATGTGTCTTACCGGCCGAATGATGGATGCAGAAGAGGCAGAGCGTAGTGGCCTCGTCAGTCGTGTTGTTCCTGTGGGTAGCTTGATGGATGAGGCTCTTGCAGCGGCAAAGAAAATTGCGGGCTATTCATTACCTA
The DNA here is from genome assembly GCA_913060675.1 of uncultured Rhodospirillales bacterium. GTDB lineage: Bacteria > Pseudomonadota > Alphaproteobacteria > Kiloniellales > Kiloniellaceae > Kiloniella. Next base: position 66,718 of record CAJXUS010000019.1, on the reverse strand, counting down.
TCACGATGATCGCAAAAGAGGCTGTGGATCGCGCATATGAGGTCACTCTTAGTGAGGGACTCCGCTTTGAACGCCGGGTATTTCACTCCACATTTGCACTGGATGATCGTCGCGAAGGAATGAGCGCCTTTATTGAAAAGAGAAAAGCGGACTGGAAACATCGTTGATTTTAGAGACAGAATCTTTGATTTTTCCTAAATTCGTTGAGTTAGAGCCATTGTTGTTCACTAAACTGACTCATCATACTTGACGAACTCTCGGGGCACCGTTATAACGCCGCAACTTTCGAGATTCATTATTACTGAAGAATAGGCGCCAACCTTATGGCTAATCATCTTTCTGCGAAGACCCGGATCCGTCGTAACGCTCGTCGTTATGAATTGAACTCATCTCGCCTTGGTCGTATCCGCACTTTTGTGAAAAGTGTTGAAACTGCCATTAGCGAAGGCGATAAGCCTGCAGCTCAGGAAGCTTTCAAAGCTGCTATGCCTGAAATGCACCGTGGTGTTCGTGCCGGTATTCTGGTTAAAAACACAGTAGCTCGCAAGCTGTCTCGTATGAACAGCCGCATTAAAGCACTGGGTTAAGTATTTTCCATCCTCTGGATGGGTATTAGGAGAAGTCGTGCTCAAAAGAGTGCGACTTTTTTTATGCCGAGTCGTTTGGATTCTCTCATAAACATGATGTTTATTTTTCTGAGAGGTGATTCTGACACAAGGTTTAGTAGGTAAAGAATTTCTTCGTACCTAGGGCGAATTTTCAGTGGAAAAAATACGATATTCTTGGTCAGGTCGTATTGCATGAAAAGCCATAGCCGAGTACATTAATTGAGCTCGGGAAGGGAAGTTCATAAATCAAAGTATGAAAAGCCCCGCTTGTTACTTGCGGGCTGAGGTTATTCCATCCTTGATATTTTGCGACGTAAGTAAATATCTAAAACTTTATTGTTTTAGGTAGTGTACTTCTTTTGCTTTATTGCATTTGTCGCGTTGAGTGATTGTAGCTCGAATTTGAATATTTGAGCCGCGATGGGTGTTGTTGTCAGTAATTTGTTATTTATTGTGTGTGAGTGGGGAGGCATATGGCTCAGAGTGAGGTGATTCCATCTTTTCAGCAGCAGTGGGACCGTGTGCTTAATCGGTTACGTGCAGAAGTAGGTGAAGCCGCGTATCGTAGCTGGCTAAAGCCTTTGTCCCTGTTGAATGGTGACGGATCCTTTGTTCGCATGGCTGTGCCAACCCGATTTATGCGTGACTGGGTCGCTGGTAATTACCAAGATCGAATTCAGGTGTTGTGGCTAGAAGAAATTGGCGTGCCTGCTCAAGTTGAGATTGTGGTGCAGCAACCTGCCAGACCTGCGCCTAAGCCCGCCTTGGTTGATGCTCCTGGTTTAGGTGGTGTTAAGGAAAGGCCAGCAGCGGTCTTTGAAGTTAAATCCACGCCCCCTGTTGCCAATGTGACAATAGATAGTCCTCAATTGCCAGAAGTTCAGAGAATAACGGCTCCTTTGGATCCGCGATTTACTTTTGATAATTTTGTCGTGGGAAAACCAAACGAATTAGCTTACGCAGCAGCCCGAAGAGTGGCCGATGCGGATGCTGTCCCGTTTAACCCTTTGTTCCTGTATGGGGGTGTCGGGCTTGGTAAGACTCACTTGATGCACGCCATTGCCCATCAGATTCGCACTGCTCATCCAGAAAAAAAGGTCATTTATCTCTCGGCAGAGAAATTCATGTACCAATTTGTACGCGCTCTTCGTACGAAGGATACAATGTCCTTTAAGGAGCAGTTTCGTTCTGTAGATGTGCTGATGATTGATGATGTTCAGTTCATCGGCGGGCGCGAAGCAACACAGGAAGAGTTCTTCCACACCTTTAATGCTTTGGTCGATCAAAACAGGCAGGTGGTTATATCTGCAGACAAGAGTCCTTCTGATCTAGAGGGTGTTGAAGAGCGGATGAAATCCCGATTGGGTTGGGGGCTTGTCGCCGATATTCATCCAACCACCTACGAATTGCGTTTGGGGATTTTGGAATCAAAAGCTGAGCAGCTTGATGTTGTGATCCCGCAAAAAGTCATCGAGTTTTTGGCGCATAAGATTACTTCTAATATCAGAGAGCTTGAAGGTGCACTTAACCGGATTGTTGCGCATGCGACCTTGGTGGGGCGATCAATTTCCCTCGAGACGACACAAGAAGTGCTTCACGATCTTCTGAGGTCTAATGACCGTCGGGTTACAATTGAAGAAATTCAAAAGAAAGTTGCGGAGCATTTTAATATCCGGGTCTCGGATATGCACTCTTCTCGGCGTGCTCGCGCTGTGGCGAGGCCCCGCCAAATTGCGATGTACTTATCAAAGCACCTAACGTCTCGCTCTTTGCCTGAAATTGGCCGTAAATTCGGTGGCCGTGACCATACAACAGTTATGCATGCTGTTAAAAAGGTCGAAGAACTTAAGTCCGGCGATATAGAGTTTTCTGAAGATATTGAATTGTTGAGCCGGATGTTGGAAAATTAGGGTGTTAACCTAACTTTCTTCTCGTAGTCACTATTTAATAGCTCTCTATTATCCAAAAATATTATGTATCTTATTGAAGCGATTCTGAGATTTCATTTTCTCAGAGCTGTTGGCTATAAGATATTATAATTGTTTTCCTTCTGCGAATGAACCCGCTATACTTTCCGCCCGAGTCCCAGCAGAGAGTCCTAAGCTCAATACTGCATGAGGCACGGGATAATCGTGACCTCGTTCTCTGGTTCTGCCGAAGGAGGAGGTTTACTTGGTATTGATGAAAGATACGGACTGAGTCATAGCATCATGAAGCTCACAATCGAACGCTCTGCATTGTTGAAATCCCTGGCGCATGTTCAAAGCGTAGTTGAACGTCGAAATACTATTCCAATCCTTTCCAATGTTCTTATGGAAGCCAAGGATGGAAAGTTATCACTGACTGCGACAGACATGGATCTGACCATTGTGGATCAGGTCGACGCTACTGTTGTAGATGCTGGTGTAACAACTGCGCCAGCCCATACGTTTTACGACATTGTTCGTAAGCTCCCAGATGGTTCTGAAGTTGAATTGACAGCCAATTCTGAAACCGCTCAGATGACGCTGAAAGCGGGTCGGTCAACTTTTACTCTTCAGACATTGCCGCGCGAAGATTTTCCCGCAGCTGGCGTCGTTGATTTACCCCAAGTCTTTGGGATTCAAGTTACAGAACTAAAAAATCTTATTGACCGTACTCGTTTTGCGATATCAACAGAAGAAACACGTTACTATCTGAACGGTATTTATCTTCATGCAACCGAGGCCGACAGTATTCCGGTTCTTCGTGCTGTCGCCACTGATGGACACCGTCTCGCACGTTTTGAAATGCCACTTCCACAAGGCGCTGAAGAACTGCCGGGCGTTATTGTCCCTCGTAAGACGGTTAATGAACTGCGCAAATTGATTGATGAAACCAATGACCCCATAGAGGTTTCTCTTTCAGAAACCAAAATTATGTTCCGGTTTGATTCGACAGTTCTTAGCTCTAAGCTTATAGACGGAACTTTCCCTGATTATCAGCGCGTAATTCCAAGTGGTAACGACAAAAGTCTTGTTCTTGATTGCAAAACGTTTTCCGCGGCAGTCGATCGTGTATCGACAATTTCCACAGAGAAAAGTCGCGCTGTAAAGATTACGCTCGAGGGATCCTCTTTGACACTTTCTGCAACATCTGCAGAAAACGGCAGCGCTGTTGAAGTGCTTGAAGTCAATTATGAAGGTGAGTCTTTGGACATTGGTTTCAATTCGCGTTACCTGCTTGATATTGCACAACAAATTGAGGGTGAATCTGCTGAATTTCTAATGGCGGATGCTGCCTCACCAACGATTGTGCGTGATTCTGCAGATGCTTCAGCACTCTATGTGTTGATGCCGATGCGGGTTTAATCCGAATCTGGATAACGCAATCTTATGCTGGCTGCCGCCCAGAATGGAATGTCATTTGTGACTGACGATGATTTGTCAGATAGCTTGTGGCTGCGAAGGGTCGTGTTAACTCAATTTCGCAGTTATGAGCGCGCTGAAATAGTGGTTGATGCTCGTCCTGTTGTGCTGACTGGCGCAAATGGCGTCGGGAAAACCAATCTCTTGGAGGCTATTTCGCTTATGACACCAGGGAGAGGGCTCCGGAGTGCGCCGTTGCCAGAGATTGCAAGGCGAACTCCCTCAGAGGGACCGGAAGCCTGGGCTGTTGCCGCTGAAGTATCAACAAGCGTCGGCTTTCGAGACATTGGTACCGGGCGTGATCCTGCCAATATGAACGGGGCAACGAGAGAGCGCCGTTTGGTACGGGTTGATGGAGAAAACTGTAAAAGCCAGCAAGCTTTAGCTGAAGTTTTTTCTGCGATTTGGCTGACCCCCCAAATGGATGGCATCCTCAGGGACAGTGCGTCTGGGCGGCGTAAGTTTTTAGACAGGTTGGTCCTCGGATTTGATCCAGCACATGCCGGAAATACGAGTGCTTACGATCATGCTTTGCGAGAGCGCTCCCGCCTGTTAAAGGCAGGAAACGCTGATCAAGCCTGGTTATCTACTCTTGAAGACCGCATGGCGCGCCATGGTGTTGCTATTGCTGTCGCCCGTAGAGAGATCACTGAACGATTGATCGGTGCCTGTGCCGAGACAGTTGGCGACTTTCCAATCGCTGGACTAACTCTGGTGGGGGCTGTGGAAACGTGGTTGGATGACAAGCCCGCCTTGATTGCCGAAGAAGACCTGAGACGATGTCTATCAGATAGTCGCTCAAAGGATGCAATTTCTGGCGGAGCATCGTGGGGTCCGCATAAAAGTGACCTTGCGGTACACCATATGGAAAAAGATATGCCCGCTGCCTTGTGTTCTACAGGGGAGCAGAAATCGTTATTACTATCAATAGTGTTGGCCCATGCGCGTTTGGTGATGTTGGAACGCGGTGCACCGCCATTGTTGTTACTGGACGAAGTGGTGGCTCATTTGGACGAAGCACGTCGAGAGAGTCTTTTTGAAGAGATAATACATTTGCGCTGCCAAGCTTGGATGACCGGCACTGATGCCGAAGTGTTCTCCAGCTTGGGAAGTAAGGCGCAACATTTAACGATTAAAGACGGAGCTGTTTTTTCAGCGACAACTGGCCTTTAAGCTGGTGCCCGTCAAACTAGGAAGAAAGTGGTAAAGATGACCGATACTGGCGATATGCAAGACCAAAAAAATGGTGGCAATGACGGCGTTTACGATGCTGATTCCATCAAGGTACTGCGTGGCCTGGAAGCCGTGCGGAAACGTCCCGGTATGTATATCGGTGATACGGATGATGGTTCTGGCCTTCACCACATGGTTTATGAGGTTGTTGACAACGCGATCGATGAAGCCTTGGCGGGCCACTGTGATACTGTCGGGGTCATTCTCAATGGCGACGGGTCTGTGACCGTTCATGATAACGGGCGTGGCATTCCCGTTGATATCCACGAGGAAGAAGGCGTTTCAGCTGCTGAGGTTATTATGACCCAGCTTCATGCCGGTGGTAAGTTTGATCAAAACTCCTATAAAGTCTCTGGCGGTCTTCACGGTGTTGGTGTTTCTGTTGTAAACGCCTTGTCTGTTAAGCTTGAGCTTCACATCTATCGTAATGATATTGAACACTATATCGCTTTCTCTCATGGCGATGCTGTGGAACGTCTTGTTGAATTAGGTCCGGCAAATGGCAAAAAGGGTACTCACGTTACCTTCTTGCCATCAAAAGAAACTTTCACAATGACGGAGTTTGATTTTAACACTCTGGAGCATCGCCTTCGGGAGCTTGCTTTTTTGAATTCCGGTGTGCGGATTACATTACGTGATGATCGTCATGCAGAGCCAAAAGAAACATTATTCAAGTACGAAGGTGGCTTGAGAGCTTACGTTCAATATCTGGACCGAACGAAAACATCTCTTTTTGATGATGTTGTTTACATGATTTCGGAAAAAGATGGGGTCACTGTTGAAGTCGCCATGCAGTGGACTGACAGTTATCACGAAAACACGCTTTGTTTTACAAATAACATCCCACAACGTGATGGTGGTACGCACCTTGCGGGCTTCCGTGCTGGATTGACAAGACAAGTGAATAACTATGCGACTTCATCTGGCCTTATGAAGAAAGAAAAAGTGAGCCTTACGGGCGATGACGCGCGTGAAGGTCTCACTTGTGTTCTTTCAGTTAAAGTTCCCGATCCTAAATTTTCCAGTCAAACAAAGGACAAATTGGTTTCATCAGAAGTACGTCCTGTTGTTGAAAATATTGTAAACGATCGTCTCCGTCAGTTCTTTGAAGAACATCCTGTTGAAGCAAAACGTATTGTTGGCAAGGTTGTCGAAGCTGCTGCCGCGCGAGAAGCCGCGCGTAAGGCACGTGATCTGACCCGCCGCAAAGGCGCGTTGGATATTTCGTCACTTCCAGGAAAACTTGCCGATTGTCAGGAAAGAGATCCGGCTCGTTCTGAAATCTTCCTGGTGGAGGGTGATTCTGCGGGAGGATCTGCGAAACAAGGACGCGATAGAGCTACACAGGCAATTCTTCCGCTTCGTGGTAAAATTTTGAACGTTGAGCGTGCGCGTTTTGATAAAATGTTGTCATCCACTGAAATTGGAACCCTGATTACGGCATTGGGCACCAGTATTGGGCGGGATGAATTTAATATCGATAAGATCCGGTACCACAAAGTTATCATCATGACCGATGCGGATGTGGATGGTAGTCACATTCGTACCCTTTTGTTGACTTTCTTTTATCGTCAGATGCCAGAGCTTATTGAACGCGGATATCTCTATATTGCGCAACCACCACTTTACCGCGCCAAGCGAGGCGATTCCATTCGCTATCTTAAAGATGACCGCATGATGGAAGAATACCTGATTGGCAATGGCGTGAAGGAAGCGACGCTTTCAACTAAACAAGGGGTCCAGGTTGCTGGTGAAGACCTTATTAAGGTCGTTTCGCATGCGGTTACAGCGCGCAATCTTATGGAGCCATTGATCCGTAAGGTTGGTAATGTGGAGCTTATTGAGCAAGCAGCAATTGTTGGTGCGCTTAATGAACAGCTGCTTTTTGATGAAAATCGTGCACAGACACTGGGTGATACAATCGCTCAACGGATGAACGATAATCTTCCTGAGCTGCAACGCGGATGGCAGGCGGAAGCCAATACCGTTGATGGCGTGCTTACATTAATGCGTACCTTGCGGGGGCTAACCGAGCGTCGGGTTATTGATGTAACCCTGGCACGTACAGGCGAGGCGCGCCGCTTGAATAGTATGGCGGAAGAAATGCAAGAATTCTACGCATCAAGCTCTACTTACCGGGTGAAAGATAAGGAAACGCAGATCACGGGTCCAAACGCACTCGCCAATCTTGTGTTTGAACTTGGTCGTAAGGGAATCAATGTTTCTCGCTATAAAGGCTTGGGCGAAATGAACCCCGATCAGCTTTGGGAAACGACTTTGGATGCAAATGCACGTACCCTCCTTCAGGTAAAAGTAGGCCATATTGATGAGGCGAATGATATCTTCTCAACTTTGATGGGTGACGTTGTTGAACCTCGGAGAGATTTTATCCAAAGCAATGCCTTGGACGTTCAGAATCTGGATGTATAGTTTTTAAACGGACCAAGAAATATAGAAGGTCGGGCTACAATGGAGTCCGGCCTTTTTTATTACAAAATTGGGCATTGTCACTTTCTTGACATGCTCCTGCCTATAGCCTGACTTAAGTGAATAGTTTAACAATTGAATCATGGCGACTGATAAAAAAACACCCAAGAAGACATCAAAGAAAAAGGCCTCCACCCGTGGTGCGAAAGCCTTGAAAGCTGACCCCAAACGCAGGATAACCAGCGCAGGAAGAAGTGGAGCTTCCAAAAAAGGGAGCGCGAAGAAAACGGCACCAAAAAAACGGAAATCAACTTCACCGCGAAAGTCCGTGCGTAGCAAATCGATGCGAAAAAGGGGCGTTGTTAAAACCCTGTTTCTTTGGTCATCAGTGCTCGCGATCTGGGGCGTTGTTCTACTTGGGGGTGTTATTGGTTGGTATGCTTGGGATTTACCCGATGTGGGGAATCTAGACCAAATATCCCGCAGGCCTTCAGTGACATTGATGTCAGATGACGGGATTAGGCTCGCCAGTTATGGAGATGTTTACGGTGATGTCCTCGAGGTAGACGAAATGTCCCGGTATTTACCTCAAGCGATTATTGCCATCGAAGACAGACGATTTTATGACCATTTTGGCATTGATGTCCTCGGTATTGCACGGGCTATGGTGGTTAACGTCAAGGCAGGACGCATGGCCCATGGGGGATCAACCATTACCCAGCAATTGGCAAAAAATTTATTCCTGAGCTCAGAGAGAAGCCTGAAACGTAAAATTCAAGAAGCCCTTCTGGCGATTTGGCTCGAGCAAAAATTCACCAAAGACCAAATTCTTACGATTTATATGAACAGAGTCTATTTCGGTGCTGGAACTTATGGGGTTGATGCCGCTGCTCGGATCTATTTCGGACTTTCGGCCCGTAAGCTAGGCTTATATGAATCCGCACTTATTGCAGGTCTCTTAAAAGCGCCCTCTCGCTATAATCCAACAAGCAGTGCCGCAAAAGCAGAAACACGGACTAACATTGTTCTTGATGCAATGGTGGCCGCGCGGTTTATCTCTGCAGAAGAAGCGGCAAAAGCTAAAAAGAACAAGCCATCTCTTAAACGAAACAAGAACGGGCAGGGTCGTTTTTATACCGATTGGGTGTTACGACAAGTTGATGAATATATCGGGGGTTACAGAGGCGATATCGTCGTTCACACAACGCTTAATACCCGTCATCAACGCCTTGCAGAGAAAACCTTGTTGAAGGCTTTGAAAGACAATTCTTCCAAACGCAAAGTGAGCCAGGGCGCAGTGGTGGTCATGTCGAATTATGGCGCGGTTACCGCTATGGTTGGGGGAAGGGACTATCGGACGAGCCAATTTAATCGCGTTACCCAAGCTTTGCGCCAGCCGGGATCCGCTTTTAAACCGTTTGTGTTTTTGGCTGGGGTCGAGAGTGGAATGCGTCCTGATAGCCGCTTTACGGATAAGCCCATTAAAGTTGGCAAGTGGAAGCCGGGTAATTACAACGGCAAGTATTATGGGGACGTAACCCTCCGAGACGCCTTTGCTCGCTCTATGAATTCGGTTGCAGTACAGATCACTGAAAAAGTAGGCAGACGAAAGGTCGTTGAGGTCGCGCAAAGATTGGGTATCCGCTCAGATCTTGACCCGTCGCCATCCATTGCTCTTGGCGCTTCAGAGGTGACATTGTTAGAACTTACCGGGTCATATGCCGTGTTTTCTAATGGCGGGAACGCTGTTGGGCCTTTTGGGATCAAGGAAATACAAGATCGCAAGGGGAATAAGCTCTATCTTCGTAAGGGAAGTGGTTTGGGGCGCGTTGTCAAAAAACGTGATGTGGCCATGATCAATGACATGATGAGTGCAACGGTGGCCTGGGGAACGGGCAAGGCTGCACAAACAGGGCGCGCTGCAGCAGGTAAGACGGGAACGACACAAGATTCTCGCGACGCGCTTTTCATTGGATACACACCCTATACCGTCGCCGGGGTTTGGTTTGGAAATGACAATAATTCTCCTATGAAAGGGGTCACTGGTGGCTCTATGCCAGCAAAGGTGTGGGGTAATCTGGTCAGTGAACTTGAAAAGGGAAAACCAATTTCTGAGCTACCACAACAATCGCCTACAGTGATTGAAGATGTTGTTGAAGAGGCTTCTGGTTTTCTTGAGAGTCTTTTTGGGCGGCTCGGTTCTGGTTCTGGTGAAGCTTCAAACGATAACAAAGAAAAACGTGATAAAAATGACTTTGATTATCTTCCCTCCAACCAGGGCACAGGAAAATTCAAGTAAGCAGTGATACTCTTTTTCTCAAAATAGGGTTCTGTTGTGTGGTCCTGCCTTCAATAATAGGATTTTCATTAGATGGTCAGTGACGTTGAAAATATGTCCGCTCCTGATTTCGGGAGATCTTTAACAGGGCTGGGTATTAATATTCTTGTGGCCTCTGTAGAGAGGGAGCTTGAATTTTTAACCCAGGTCTTATCCATGGAAGTGCTGCGTGCAGATAAGGATTTCGCTGTCGTTCGGTATCGGCATCAGGTTTTTATGATCCATGCAGACCATACCTATGGCAATCATCCCCTATCAAGGGTGCTCAGTGACGGCGCGATTCGTGGCGCGGGAATCGAACTGAGACTTTACGGGCTCGATCCTGATAGCGCGAGTAAACGGGCTGAAGACTTAAATTATGAGATATTTGCGCCCGTTCAAGATAAGCCCCATGGCCTGAGAGAGTGTTATATCCCTAGCCCTTCAGGCTATATGTGGGTTCCTTCAGTAGAGAGCTTTACTTTTGGTTGATGTCTATTGAATTCTAACTCTTAAAAGGTGCTGCATATTTTCGACAAATTCCGATGTTTATACTGGTGTGGGGGTAGAGTGCAGCCAAAGTATGGTTGCCTAGTCGGGAAGGTCTAAATATGAAGTTAATGCAGCGGCTTATGTGTGCTGGTATTATCAGTTGCAGTATGGTTCTAGGGTCTCTTGCCTATTCAGCAAGTTTCGATGAGGCGATGGAAGCGTTTGAAAGCCGCGACTATACCAGCGCGTATCGAGATTTTACGACGATCGCACAGGCGGGGGATAGAGATGCGCAGTTCATGCTGGGATATGTATATTCCAAGGGCTATGGCACACCTCAAGATTATGTGGAGGCGCATAAATGGTTTAACCTTGCTGCGTCCCAAGGGGATAGAGAAGCACGAAGAGCCCGAGACAATTTGACAAAATTTATGTCCGCGCAGCAAATTTCACGCGCCCAAGAACTCGCAAGTGAATGGCACCCAGTGCAGACACAAAGTGTCGAAGAACTAGAACAGGCTGAAATTGAAACCTCAGATCCGGTGATCCTTTGGTCTGACCCTGCTCCTACATCTGCTCCGGCTGCGGTACAAGCAAGCGCTACGACCGACTTAACCCGTAATGAAAAGCGAGAGTTACAAAGACGGCTTCGAGATGTTGGCTACGATCCCGGCCCCATAGACGGTTTACCTGGAGAGAGAACTCTCCGGGCGATAAGGTCCTACCAGAGCGATTTTGGTCTGAAAGTTGATGGCCTCGTAAGTCGAGAAATATTGGAGGACCTGCGATCCAGAAATTTTTCACAACAAGAAACTGATGAAACGATGGAGAGCGAGCGCGAAGACATTCTCCTTACACAGTTACGTGAGCTAGATAAAGATGGTCAAAACGCATTACTTTCTGGGGTTCAGTACAAACAAAGAATTGCTGCAATTTTAGCTGATTATGATCGCCCATGGCTGACCCGTGTCTTGTTTGATAGCTTCCGTGATGGTGACTACAGCCTTAACCCGCGATGGGTTGTTGAATCAGGAAACTTCAGCGTAGGGAACCGTGATTATCTATACACATCTGTCCCTGTTCCAAGGACAACCACATCAAGCAAGAAAAAAAGTGACGCTGAACAGATTGTCGGCATCTTCTCGGATATTTTTGCAAAATCTGGGAAACAGGAAGAAGAGCAAGACCAGTATACTGGTTATGCCGAAATTTATAATGCCACCGTTATATCAAACAGTTTTTCTGCACGCGTGAATGTAAATGGATTGGTTGAAAACGGGCGGTTAATTTTTGGCGTCTATCAAGGGGCCTCAAGGATTAACGGATACAGAGTGGCTTATAATACGGGGCGTAACAGCTCTATCGAACTCCTCCGCACCTCCTTTGATGGCCAGTCTGTTATTGGTTCTATGGGGTTATCTCAGGAACTGACGGGTGATGTTCATAACGTAGAGTTGAGACGAAATGCCGATGGATTAATAGAAGTGGTTCTTGATGATGACATTCTCTTTGTCGCGAATGACAATAAGTTAAAAGGGAGTTTTGATGGATTTGTCATGGGCAACCACGGCGGAAACTTCCGGATCATGGAACTCGAGGTATATTCCGAGCGATAAGCCAATCAACCCAACTCGTAATCATAGGCTCCCTACTTGTGATAATGTACTCAAGGTGAGAAACATTGCGAACAGAACTTTACAGCGCAATGTTTCCCCTTTTATTCCGAGATCCTAAAATTTTTATATCAAGAGTTAATCACCTTTACCGATATCAATCCGCCTCTTTTCAGATGTCGTTGTACTCTCTCTCGGGAGGCAAATCTTCAAGACGCCCTTGCCAAAAGTCGCTGAGATATCATTTTCAAGTACGTCAGAAGGAACTCTAAATCTTCTTAGGAAAGCGCCATAACGTCGTTCAGAAATATAGTAGTTATTTTTATATTCTTCGTTATGGAACTTTTTCTCGCCCTTGATAGATAAAAAGCCGCCTTCCACAGATATATCGACTTCTTCCTCTGAAACACCAGGAAGCTCAACATTGATCTCGTAATTTGCGTTAGAATGGAGGGCGTCTACTGAAGGTGAAAAGAAGTTAGATATTGAGGTCCCGATATCCCGAAGGGGATCGAGAAAGTGAGGCCAAAAATTATCACTTCTGCTTAATGGCACTCTATGGTCCGAGCTACTCATTTACAGCTCCTTTCAAATAGGCAAATATTTAACTAGGAACACTGTCAAATATAGGCGCTTTTGAACTTAGAGACCTTGATTTGTGTCAATAGTGTTAGCTATATGATAGCAGCTGGTTTCCGTTTGATTTAAGCCACTTTTGCGAACAGTTTCTTGCGTTGGTTAGCTCATCCACAAGAGCCCAAAAGGCGGCACTGTGGTTCATATGTTCTAGGTGAGCGACTTCGTGGGCGACCACATAATCAAGGACTTGTTCGGGGGCAAAAATCAATCGCCAGGAAAAATTGAGGTTACCTTGTGTAGAACAACTACCCCAACGGCTTGAGGTGTCTTTAATACGAATAGCCGTTATTTTTTTGTTTATTGAGGCTGCTTTTTCCTGAGCTCGGAGGTTGATTTCAAAGCGAACTTCATTTTTTAAGAAATCCTTCACCCTGCGAGGTAAATGCTCGGGGTGTGACTTAATGAAAAGTTGTTCTGATTCTAACCAAGCCGACCCTTTTGTCCTGCTATTACTGTTTAGGGGATCAATCCTAATAATTTTATGGTCTCTCCCCAAAATCGGGATGTTATCTCCGTCCTGATAAATTTTCTTGGTGGGTTGCTGATCGAGCCGATCTGCAATCCAGTTTTCTTGCCGAGCAACAAAGTCCAATATTTCAGATAGAGGACAGTTGGTTGGGGATACGACTTTAACTGTGTCTTCTCCCGGCACTAATCTCAAAGACAGTTTGCGGGAAGTCGGGTGCGGTTGAACGATAACGCCAACTTTACGTCCCCGTATGTCCAGTATATGCGATTGCTGCCGTGAAGTCATAACGCAGAGACTATCGGGGCGGCTTCGCCCCGACAAGTGACCATTATTTGTTAAAGTCTTTATTGGGAGAGTATTTCCAACATTGATGTTGCCATCTCGTCTGGTCCTGTTCCATGACCGTAATGCTTTGAATAGAGGCTATCAGGACCGATTAGGTATGTAATTGATGAATGGTCCATGAGGTAGTCATTTGAGTCTTCGACTTCAGCCTTTTGATAAAATACCCGAAACGCTTTTGCCGCAGCAGATACTTGTTCAGTTGTCCCTGTCAGGCCAACCATAGTGGGATAAAAATTCTCTACATAATCTTTAATCGCAGAAACCGTATCACGCTCTGGATCTACAGTGATAAACACGGGAGTAATGAGCTTGGCGAGTGCGGCGTCTTTTGCTTCAACGATATCCATGGCTTCGGATAAAAGCGTGAGGGATGTTGGACAAACGTCAGGGCAATAGGTATAGCCAAAATAAATCAGCATGTATTTCCCTTGGAAATCCTTCTCACTTACATCTTTTCCAGTGTGATCGACGAGATTGAAAGGACCGCCGATAAGCGCCCGTGCTTGTTTATTTGAGGGGGATTGATCAAAAAACTTCATCCCTATGAATGCAGCAGCGGCGACGATCAAAGCAAGGCAAAGGATAAAGGCAGAACGTGCAATAAAGCTTTTCGGCATGAGAGGATCCATTAAGAGATAAAGTATTTAAAGGCGCATAATATTTTTAACGTTATATTTCTAACGTTATGTCTCTGGGAAAACAATAACCCAATCCCTTCACAATTAGGAGATCGCTTGCGGCATAATCGCCCACATCAATTCAAGGCGAATTTAAAGAATAAGGGTAGGTAGAGTGATTATTAATGGTCTCTCACAGGATCAAGCCTTGAAAAAGACGCGTTTCCCCCTTAATGAATTAAGACCATTCAGGGGGCAATGACAGTGTTCGGATCTGTTGTCTCTCATCTCAGTGTCCAGAAATGTACAAGCAACGGAATCTAATTCAATGTTCAGTGATCTTTCAAAAGCCTTTGGCCAAACGGGTGATCCGGCTTTCCGCAAAGTTTTCTTTATTTCAGCTGGTGCTTCACTGGTGATATTTGCTCTATTATGGGGCTTGGCCGGATATGGTTTTAGCTTCTTTGATGCAATGATTGTTGAATGGGCAGAATCTGATGGTTGGTTTGTATCGGCTTTGGGAACTGCCGCTCAAGCTTTGTCGTGGTTTTTGGTTATAGCCTTAAGCTTGATTCTATTCCCCTCCGTGATGCTGATCATTATACCGCTGTTCTTGGAAGATATTGCTAGAGCAGTGGAAGCCAAGTATTACCCGGAACTGGAACCCGGACGGGTTCCGCCGATGGCTGAAACCATTTTGGGTTCAATATCCTTTGTAGGTGTGACCCTTCTGGTGAATATTATCGTGCTTCCGCTGTATTTCATTCCGGTAATCCAGCTATTTGTGTTTCCCTTGGTCAATGGGTATCTGCTGGGTCGGGAGTATTTTGAAATGGTCGCGCAACGCCGTTATCCCCTTGCGGAAGCAAAAGTATTTCGCAAGAAAAATCGTGGCCGCGTGATGATTTCTGGATTTCTTCTCGCCTTCCTTTTGACGATTCCAATATTGAATATTGTTATGCCTATCTGGGCGACAGCTTTTATGTTGCACCGTTTCGAACGAGCCCGTCGCATAGCCGCATGATTTAGTTTTCAAAATGCCTCAGTATCTAAAATTCCTCATTGTCATGATGCTTGCCGTTGGCTTGAGCGCTTGCGGGAGTGCCGCGCGTAAAGCCCAGCCTGTTACCCAGTCTGTAACAGGCGCAGAAAATGTTTCTGCCAAGCAGCTAGACCATGAGAAAACGGATAGCTCTGAGGTGGTTGACGAGAGCAAAGAGGAAGAGCTTGCGGCTCTCGAATATGAAATCGCGCCTCTTCAACCTGAAATTGACGATGATCCTGAGAAGCTATTGGGAATAGATGCGCAGCAGTTGGTAGAGATGCTTGGCGAGCCATCTCTTATCCGGAGCGAAAGTCCTGCTGAAATCTGGCAATACTCAACGAAATCCTGTGTATTAGATCTCGTGCTTTATGATTCAAAGACGACTTACATTGAAGCCAGGGACGAGGAAGTGAGGCCAATGGATAGCCGACTTTGCTTACGTACCCTGCTGCTTTCTCGAGAAAATTGGTAAGTTGGAGAGGGGCGTCGTTGTAAGTTTTTGTGATTTTTAACACCTAGACTATGATTTTATAGTAAAATTTCAGGCACGACGTTTTCTTAAACGGTCTGGAGTTTGAGATGTCTTCAACGCATAAGCCTCTCAAAAATAATACCTCGGTTTTATTTAATGCTTATTTGAGACCGAACCGAAGTCTCACTCCCTTCGGCTTTAAAATGCTGATGATATCAATCTTAACAGTTCTGATTATATGCGGGGTTGGTGCCAGTATGATCGGTGCTTGGCCCGTACTTGGGTTTTTCGGACTAGATTTGGTTTTGGTTTATTTCGCTTTTCGTCTGAGTTATCAAAGCGGCGGTAGCTATGAGGTTATATCAGTAACCGCTGACGAGTTGAGAGTGACGAAAGTTAGTCATTCGGGACAAAAGCAGGTGGCTACGTTTCAACCTTACTGGCTGAGGATTTCCTTGGAAGAAAGCTCTGAAGACGACAAATCTCTTATCGACAATTCGCTTATTGTGTCATCACATGGTCAATCCGTGTCGATTGGCGCCTGCCTTGCTCCAGAAGAAAGACATGAACTCGCACAAGAGCTAGGGCATGTGTTACGTACTCTTCGTTCGAAAGAGTAACGATCTGTATCTTGAAGCTATTTTTATCTCAGGTCTTCCCATAAGTGTAGAATAAGTGAATGATGCACTGGGATTTGATTTAGATGGTAGATAGGTTTCCACTTGCCAGGTGTATATGGTTCCGCTGAACCGCTGTTTCTTTTGTTGTTTGCCCTTGGGGTTGAAGCTCTTTACGGAGGTTCTGCTGCTGTAGAACGGTGGTTACCAAGACCCCGGTTATTAATGGCTGTTTTTATCAGAAAATTTGATGGTGCCTTAAACCGTTCTACAAAATCGACAGCAGTCAGTGTCTTTAACGGTACAATATCTGTGATCCTTCTTGTGGGTATATTTGGTGCGGTTGGGTATGGTGTTTCATTTATCACACGTAACGCCCCATTTCTCTGGCTGATTGAAGTCGTCGTTATCGCTTTTTGCATTGACTATCGTGCTCATCAGGTTCGCTTGAGGAGAGTACGTAAGGCTCTGGCCTTGAAAAGCCTAGTAACAGCCAGAGGAGAACTTTACCCCTTGGTTTCAACCTTGTTTCGTTTAACGGATCTCAACCGATTAAATGAAAGCCAAATGGCTGCAGCTTCTGTTGGTGGAATGGCCAGAGGGTTTGTGGCGGGCTTTGTCGCGCCCACGCTCTGGTATGGGTTGTTGGGTTTACCAGGTTTGTTTGTGCAGCAAGCCGTTCACCAAGGAGCTAAATTTTACCGGCAAAGACAGCTCCAAGCCCCTCAAGAAAAGGGTTTTAGCAAAGTCTATATCGGGTTTGACCAGATCCTTCTTGTTTTGCCGGATGCCATCGCAGCCCTTACTTTTATTTGCGCTTCACTCTTTGTACCTGGCACGTCTCTTTGGCAGGCGATAAGCAGATGTTGGCGTGGCAAATACATGGCTGACGCTGCACTTGGGGGCGCTCTAAAGCTTGATCCCAACGCTCCGAGTGAAACCAACTGGCGCAGAGAATTGGAGCGTGGAAATTTGATTGTGCTCATTGCCGGTATTATTGGCATTGGCTTGATTGCTGGGGCAGTTTTGTTGCGGTTTGCGATATAAAAAACCAGCCAAAATACTTGGCTGGTTTAGTGGAGTATATTCAACGTTTTGAAGTTAAGGTAGGGCTGCTCTAAGTTTATCAGAATGTGGATTTGAATAAACCCGTTCAATGGTAATCGCGCGAGGCGTGGCACCTGCACCATAATAACTAGTGTTGTAACTCTCGCGGGTGAAGAGTTTTGCACCTTCTAAAGCGCCACCCCCAAACAAACCAACCGAGCTGGAAAAGGCATAAACGTCTGCATCAAGATTAATCGTGGTAGAGGCTTCTACGCCAGCACCAAACGGACCTATCGCGATAGAAAGATCAGCCCCAAACTTTATTTCGCTGTCGAGGATAGCATCCACGGCACCTTGGTTCATGAGAGTAAAGACAACTTCGGATACTTCTCCGCCAATTTGTAGCCCGATGCTCCCCGCTGCGAGAGTATAAAATGTGGGGTTACTCCAAGTACCATCAGCGCCTTTTACCAGTAACACGCCTGATCCACCTTCACCGCCTACGATAAAGCCCCCTTTGACCAATTGAGGAATAATCAACACGCCTTTGGCTCGTTCTGTAAACTCTTTGAGTTTCGAATAATCTGGATTGCCCAGCATCTTTTCTAAAGTGTATCGCGATTCTCCAACGAGTTCTTCGGCATCACTTGCTGCCTGAGCGGGTGTTAGAAGGATAAGCGGGCTGAATAGGCTGATGATGAACGCGAATCTCATAATGTTGGCTAGAGGAAAAGCCTGTGAGAGTCCCTTGATCATTTCGTTCTCCTGGTTCGGTAGCTGTTGTATCAGAACAGTATGGTTAATTCTGTAAGTAGTATTGCAGGAAAATACCGGAATAGGCAGAGACAATTTGTGACATGAACTTTAATTTAGCCTCTTCTAGTGTAAGTAAATTTCCAAAAAACACTCTCAAAGGTTGTTTCAGCCGAGGTCGACAATTGTTATTTCCGGGGGCATGCCTAATCGGACAGGTAGGATGGAACAACCGAGTCCACCGGAAACAACGAGATTGCAATCATTTTCGATAATATGCCCATGTGCATAGCGATTTCCGTACTTTGAGGGAACGATTGGGGAGTAGCCAAACATGCGGATTTGCCCTCCGTGTGTATGGCCGCTCATTGTCAGAGCAATGCGAGAGCTGACCTCTGGAAATATATCTGGCTCGTGTGCCAGTAGTATTGCGGGATCATCATCGGTAATGCGGTTCATCAAGCCGGGAAGGTTATCCAGGCCCGTATATCCCCGGTATCTATCAGGAAAAGCATATTGATCCCCGAGCCCGAGCAGCCAGAAGGCATTGCCTTTGTGATGTAATTTTAGGGCGTCATTTTCAAGTACAGGAATACCTTCGGCTTCAAGATCTATTTGAGCTTGGACGGGACCGTGACGCAGTCTTTGCGCCTGTGGGTCATCCCACCAGTCATGGTTTCCCAATATGGCATAGGTACCAAGCGGAGACTTCAGTTGGGCAAATACTTTTGCAGCATCTCGAACCGATACCGGTTTTGATATAAAACGGTGCCCTGCAACATAATCTCCAAGAAGAACGATAAGATCCGGGGCTAGGGCATTTGTTTTCTGTACAATACGCTCCAACCTTTCCAATGACATATAGGGCTCACCGATATGTGGATCAGCCAGTGCTGCTATACGTAAGGAGCTGTTAGAAGGCCATGATGCTGGTTTGATTTTATGCTGGCATGTCGTCATACGAAAACCCGGTTCCAGGGCAAAAGCATAGGACATGGTGCCAGCAATCAAGCTGCCGCCTCCCAATAGCCATCTCAAAAAGCCGCGACGTGTTATCATATGCAGAGCATCAATTGTTGAGGGATTGTATTCAGGTTATCGGCAACAATTATTATACTTAATAATGTGCAAATTATGTTCTCATGTATGGTGAATTTATATGTTTGGCTTAATTTCGGGTTATCGATGTCACATAGCTGTAACATTAGAGTCATGAAACGATAATTTGTCATTTTACTGCAACGAAACTATCACAAATCAAAATTACTCCGATCCCGGTTTATGAATCCCGGTGTGTGAAGGTTTGAAAAATGACGACGTCTGACCAATCAGGAAATACTAACAAGCCTTCTTCGGTAGGAACAAAGTTAGCGAAACCATCGTTAGATAAAGATTTAAGTAAGATCGTAACGTTGGAAGAGGCCACACGGTCTATTTCCCAACAGTTGTTCGCCCCTGGCCTTGCGATCCTATTTCTCGCAGTGGCAGGTGGGTTTGCATCGATCCTGATTGGCGCACAGCCAAACGCGGTTTATATCGTCGTCGCTGCCACACTCGGCGGCTACATGGCACTTAATATTGGTGCGAACGATGTTGCCAATAACGTGGGGCCTGCTGTTGGTTCTCGCGCCCTGACTATGACCGGGGCATTGTTCATTGCTGCGATTTTTGAAAGTGCGGGGGCTCTGCTCGCTGGTGGCGATGTGGTCTCCACCATTTCAAAAGGAATTATCGATCCGTCATTGGTTCCCGACAGTCAGACCTTTATTTGGCTTATGATGGCAGCGCTGCTTTCGTCTGCACTATGGGTCAACCTGGCAACTTATATCGGGGCTCCGGTTTCTACCACGCACGCTGTTGTCGGCGGGGTGATGGGTTCTGGTATTGCTGCGGTCGGCTTTAGTGCCGTTAATTGGTTCACCATGAGTAAGATTGCGGCCAGTTGGGTCATTTCCCCGGTACTTGGTGGTATTATTGCGGCTATTTTCCTCGCCTTTATTAAAAGCAACATTATCTATCGCGATGATAAAATCGCAGCCGCTCGACGCTGGGTGCCAATGTTGTTAGCGATCATGGCTACTGCTTTTTCTTGCTATCTTATGATGAAGGGTTTCAAGAAAATTTGGAAACCTGACTTTACGACAGTTTCAATGATCGGCGCAGCCGTGTTCGTTGCATCGTATGCTATTTTAAAGCCAGTTATTCGCAAGCAATCGGAAGGTCTGGAAAATCGTAATCAGTCGCTTCGTAAATTGTTCCAGTTACCACTTATTTTCTCTGCCGCGCTGTTGTCTTTTGCTCATGGTGCTAACGACGTCGCCAATGCCGTTGGTCCGCTTGCTGCTGTGATGCACGCCGCTCAATCCGGTGATATCGCTTCCAAAGTGACTATCCCGATTTGGGTGATGGTTATTGGTGCTGGTGGCATCAGCCTTGGCTTGTTCCTTTATGGTCCAAAGTTGATCCGGATGGTTGGAGAGCAAATTACCAAGATGAACCCAATGCGCGCTTATTGTGTGGCTCTTTCTGCTGCGATCACAGTGATTATGGCGTCAGCTCTTGGTCTTCCTGTGAGCTCGACACATATTGCGGTTGGTGCCGTTTTTGGGGTTGGTTTCTTCCGGGAATATTATACTAAAAACAGCAAACGTCGTCGCCAATACATAAAACAACATCAAAGCCATCCGGAAAATAAACATCAAGGATCCGCTTCGAACCGCGAAGAGGTCGGACGTCGGAAGTTGGTACGCCGTTCTCATTTCACGACGATCATCGCGGCGTGGGTAATTACCGTTCCCGCTGCAGCGTTGCTATCGGCTTCAATCTTTTATGTGATTACGCAGGTCATGTAACAAGCAATGAGAATGCGCTGATAACGCGTTTATGATTCATTGAAAAGGCTCCTATTTAGGGGCCTTTTTAGTTGGGTGATATTTGAGTGGTTCAGCGTTGAGGCACTCGACACCCCAAGAAGAATGCGCGTGGATGGGATCGTCTTCGGCGCCGTAATGGTCAAGCTTTGTTAGCGACAAGTTTCCGACAGTTAGTCCCAATGCTTTTTCAGATGTGAGGTTCAGTGCCTTGGCTACTGCGGCCCGGATTGTACCGCCATGGGTCACAGCGATAATATCTCGACCCTTATGAGTATGGTTGAGCACATCAATTGCTTTTGAAGTTCTGTCCATCAAGGCTTCGAAGCTCTCACCTCCGGGAGGGGCTTCGGCTGCAGGGGCAAGCCAGAAACGGTGCCAGGCATCGCCGCGTATTTCACCCAACTCTTTGTGGGTCATTCCCTGCCAGTTGCCAAAGGATTGCTCTTGAAGTTCTGGCACTTCGATAAAGGAGGGAAAGTCGGATGTTGTCATCTGATTTTGAACGGCTTTGGCGGTCTGCTTTGTTCGCTTCAGGTTGCTTGTCACCCAGACGGCATCTTGGGGGATTACAGATGCGAGCGACTTGAAAGCAGCGTGATTACTACAATCACAGTTTAGATCCTGATTGCCATAAATCGTGCCGTTGTTTTCGGTAACGGGGGCATGTCTGATCCACCACCATCTGGTTTGTGTCATAAAGTCTCTCCTAGGTGATGTAGCTTAAGGCCGCAAGGTAAACAGTAATTTCGCAAAGCTGAACCCCTGTTCCCAGTACATCTCCGGTATATCCCCCAATCTGCTTCATGCTCAACCATGAAAGAAGGACGATAACGAGAAGGGATGATGCAAGAACGAGAACTGCTGTTAGGACAGGAAGAAGGCTGAAAACGAATATTAAGGTGATCAGAAAGCCGCCATAACTACTGCGTAACTTGGGCTTTCTTGCCACCACAGCCAATCCCTCTGTGCGGGCGAGAGGAAGGTGGCTCATGATAAGGGGCGCATAGCCACGTCCAATAATGTGAGCGGCGATTATCACCGCGATCGTGCCATTGAGATAAACGGGCCAACTTTCGGATTGATCCCCGATCATTTGACCCTGGGAGCCCCAATCAAACAGGCTCCCAATTAAAGCGGTTCGAAGAACAACGGAAATGCAAAGGGCGAGAGCGCCATAGCTCCCTACGGTACTGTCCTTCATGATTTCGAGTTTACGATCTCTGTCGTGACTGCCACCAAAACCATCGGCAACATCTGCCAAGCCATCTTCGTGTAAGGCACCTGTAATCAAAATGGTCGTTGTAATGGCGAGCAAGGCACTGACATAAACAGGTAAGTGTAGGTAATCTGCAAGAACCAAAATCAGGGAGCCCGCGGCCCCAACGATCAGACCAACAAAAGGAAAAGCCCATGCTGCTTCAGCAAGGCTTCGATTTGTTGCGTTGCCATCATTGTCAGTTGGATAGGGCACAGGCAGACGCGTCAAAAAAGCAAATGAAATCCTGATATCTTGTTCAATCTGGCTAAAGAGAGAAGGCTTTTCAGAGGTCGAAGTAGTCATGAACGTCTTTCAAGGGCAAATGCGACAATTAGTGTGGTTCTGGAGTAAAGACAAAGTGTTTTTGCTATGTTATGGCTTTGCTCTGAGAATTCAAAATTCAAAGCAACCATTGCCGTTGAATGACGGCTCTGTAAAGAGCTTTGATGATCAAAAGGTAATGACCTCCTGTGTCAATTCAGGGGTAAGGGAGAAAAATGATGGCCGACGTTGCTTCTATTTCAACACTTGATGAAATCCGTGTTCTGTTAAAGGAGCTACCGGGGCCAGATCGGGAGGCTGCAAGAGCAGCTGAAGATCGTCAAAGCCAGTTGACTAAACCACTTGGTGCACTAGGCCGTTTGGAAGATCTGGCTGTTTGGTTGGCATCTTGGCAGGGTAAAGCGAAACCCGAAGTTGAGCGCTCTTTTACAGCTGTGTTTGCAGGCAACCACGGGATTGCGGCAAAAGGTGTCTCTGCTTATCCACCGGAAGTCACCAAGCAAATGGTAGCAAACTTCATCCATGGTGGTGCGGCGGTAAACCAGCTTTGCAGTTTGGCTGATTCTGATCTTCGGGTTTATGAGCTTTCTCTTGATGAGCCGACTGCAGATTTTAGCGAAGAGCCGGCAATGTCTGAAGAAGACTTTGTTCGGGCGGTTGCCTATGGAATGATGGCTGTTGAAGAAGGCATAGAAGTCCTTGCTCTTGGCGAGATGGGCATTGGTAATACGACGTCTGCCGCGGCGATCTGTACGGCCCTATACGGAGGAGATGCGGCTGACTGGGTTGGGCGTGGTACTGGTGTTGGCGATGCAACCCTGACGCTTAAGGCTGAGCTTATTAATCAGGCTATTACTCTGCATAAACCTACCTTTGAAAATGATCCGCTTCAGATTTTACGCTGTGTCGGAGGTCTTGAACTTGCCGCGATCCTCGGTGCTGTTATCGCTGCGCGTTTGGCTAGAACACCTGTGATCCTGGATGGTTTTACTTGTACTGCTGCGGCTGCCGTTCTTTATGCCATTGATGACCGCCTGCTTGATCACTGTGTTGTCGGCCATCAATCTGTAGAGCCTGGTCACGTCGCTTTGATGGAAAATATCGGCAAAGAACCGCTGATGAACTTCAATATGCGTTTGGGTGAAGGGTCAGGCGCCGTATTGGCGATCCAGATCTTGAAAGCCGCTTGTGCGTGTCACAACGGGATGGCGACTTTTGCTGAGGCCGGTGTCAGTGGTCCTGCTGAATAATCCACAAACTCTGAAGTAGTATAAAGGTAACCTGCTCTATTCGCCGATTTGCAAGAGAAGCCCGCGCTTTCTCGCCACATGATACGACCAGAGAAAGATGCACATGCCTATCGCAAAATAGAGCAGGTTCAATCCGAGTGAATGTAAGTAGAGATTAAGTTGGAATCCCTCTCCAAAAAGAATGGCTCTCATGCCTTCAAACACGGGGGCAGTGGGCAGGCACCAAGCTAATGTTTGTAGCCAGTCGGGGAGGATTTCCACAGGATAGTAGATCGCAGAAATAGGGGCGATCAGGAATATAGTTAGCCAAGCCATTGATTCAGCACCAAGGCCAACGCGTAATATCAACGCACAAACCAATAGGCCGATAGACCAGCCCATAATCAGGAGGTTCGAAAAGAAAAGGACCAGCGGTAATCCAAGGTCGTAAATTGAAACCTTGTAAAAGAGAATGGCAAGAAAGGTCGCAGGAACAATTCCGATTATCGTTCTTATCAAACTCATCATCATAAGACTGATCAGGAATTCCACAGGTCGCAGAGGGCTAACTGCCAAATTACCTAAATTGCGCGACCAGAGTTCTTCGAGGAAAGACAGGCTAAAACCTAATTGGCCACGAAAAAGAATATCCCAGAGTAGAACAGCTGAAATCAAAACCCCGGTAGCTTGTGCGATATAACTACTGTTGGTCATGAGGAATTGGGTGATAAACCCCCAAAGAACCATTTGTATAGAAGGCCAGTACATCATTTCTAGGATTCGTGGCCAAGATGCTTTCATGAGGTAGAGATGCCGGAGTAAAACGGCATATATGCGCATTAAACTTGAAGAGCTTCTTACCAAAGTGTGATCGGAGATATTTTCTGTTGAAGTCTGCGATGCTTCGAAAGGAGTTCTTGTCATCTTCAAAGATCTCCCAGCTCTAAGTTGTCTCTTGGTGGATCACCATCTTGGATATCAGGACTGGCACGATCGCGGGCAATATCCAAAAACACCTCTTCTAAATTGGTTCGACTATATCGATGCAGAAGTTCAGAGGGTGTTCCTTGGTCAACAATCCTCCCCAATTTCATCATAAGCACATTGTCACAAATGCGTTCAACTTCTGACATGTTGTGCGATGCCAGCAAAATAGCCGCCTGTTTGCGGGACTGATAGTCCTTGAGGTAACTCCGTACCCAGTCGGCAGTATCGGGGTCAAGAGAAGCTGTTGGTTCATCCAGTAGTAGGATTTCAGGTTCATTCACAAGAGCTTTGGCAACAGAGACACGGGTCTTTTGGCCCGACGATAAGCTTCCCGTAGGACGGTCAATAAATTCATATAGGTCAAGTTCTTCACAGAGAACCATAATACGCTCTTTGGCGTTGACGATACCGTAAAGTCTACAGAAAAACATCAAGTTTTGCCGGACGGTCAACCGCCTAGGTAGATCAACGTAAGGTGATGAAAAGTTGATTCTGTGCATGACCCGAAAACGATTTTCGATAATGTCTTCGCCCAGTAATCGTATGCTCCCGGCTGTCGGTAGTAAAATTCCCAAAAGCATCGAAATTGTTGTGGTTTTACCTGCCCCATTTCCGCCAAGCAGGGCAACGGTTTCGCCTGCCTTGATTGAAAACGAAATCGACTTTACGGCGAGGACATCGTCATAAGCTTTACTGAGATTTTTAACATCAATGGATGGTTGTATCATTTTGATAATATAGCAGATTTCAAAAACAATTCTTGTTCTGTTTTACCATGAGAGTGATATCTACTACAAAACAAGTAATGCCAATTATGAAACAAGGTGGGGAAAATTGAACACTTCTTTCAAACTTGAGCCAGAAATGGGCCTACAACCAGAACAAGGCCGAGTGCGTTTACGGACCCTGGTTTTTATACGGTGGATGGCGTTGTGTGGTCAAACCGTAGCCTTGCTAACCGCTCATTTTGGATTGGGACTTGAGCTCCCTCTTATCCCGGCGTTGTTTGTTGTATTTCTATCCGGTGTTCTTAATGTTGCTCAAATTGCAACAAGGCCGGCGTCTTCCTGGTTGCGAAACAAGGAAGCGACTATGGCTTTGGCATTTGACTTGGTACAGGTTTCGGTTTTGCTCTCATTGACCGGGGGACTGACCAATCCATTTTCAATATTAATTTTAGGTCCTGTTACCGTCTCTGCATCAATTTTAACACGTCGTAGTACTCTTTTTCTTAGCTTGCTTGCCATTGTTGCGGTAACGATTAATGTCTTTTGGTACTCTCCTTTACCTTGGCCAGAGGGAAGCTTTTTTTTACACTCCTTATATCTCTATGGACTTTGGGCTGCCCTTGTTTTTACAGCAATATTTTTGGCGGTGTATGTATCGTCTTTGACACAGGAAGCGCGCTCTATGGGCATGGCCTTGATGGCGTCCCAAATGGCCTTGGCGCGAGAGCAAAAACTGTCCGCACTGGGGGGGCTTGCTGCGGCGGCGGCACATGAATTAGGAAGTCCTCTGGGCACAATGCTTGTGGTTGCCAAGGAGATGAAAGAAGAGCTCCCGCCGGATGATATATATTTACCTGATGTAGAGCTTCTTATCAGTGAAATCTTGAGATGCCGTGAGATCTTACAAAACTTGTCAGCTTGGCCTGAAGAAGATGGTGGAGACCCCTACAATATTATACCGATCGTAAGTTTGATTGAGGCGGCGGTAGATCCCTACGAAAAGCCTGAAATCAAGACTTCGATCACTTCCAACCCAAAGGGTAAAGGAGAGGGCGAGCATCCAATGGTGTTACGTAGTCCAGAGATTTTACATAGCCTGGGTCTCTTTGCTCAAAATGCTATTCAGTTTGCTCACGAGAAAGTTGATATATCCGTTTCCTGGGACAATCGAACGATCACTTTAAGCCTACATGACGATGGTCCGGGATTTGACCCTCAAATTCTGGGAAGATTGGGTGATCCTCTGATTGCAAACCGAGACCAGACTCAAAAAACAATTACAGCCCGGAAAGAAGAAGACGGTGAACATATGGGGTTGGGGGTTTTTATCGCAACCACTCTTCTGGCCCGTACGGGGGGGAAGGTGACCTATTCGAACCATTTACAGGGGGGGGCGGTGGTTAACATTGTATGGCCGCGGCAACGGTTAGAAGCCGTTGTAAATCAAGCATGATCATTTTGCAGATCTGCTTAGACATTTGGTGCTTTGACCAACAGGGACACTGTGCTTAAAATAAGATAACAACTAAAAAAACACGTATTATCTAGGGGTGAACAAGTAATGCCGGATTCACAAGAAGCCGAAGTTAAAAAACTGCTTATTGTTGATGACGATGAACGCTTTGCTGAGCGGTTATCGAGAGCTATGGAACGTCGTGGTTTTGAAGTTACGGTCGCAAATTCTGTAGCCGATGGCATTAGATTGGCAAACTCAGAAAATCAAGAATATGCCGTCGTTGATTTACGGTTGCAGGACGGTAGTGGGCTTGATGTTGTGAAAGCTATCCATGAGACCTCTAAGGATGCCCGTGTTGTTGTTCTCACTGGTTATGGAAATATTGCAACGGCTGTGGCTGCAGTTAAAGTTGGAGCCTTAGATTATCTGCCTAAGCCAGCTGACCCTGACCAAGTTGCTGCAACACTCCTCCAGTCAGGTGCAAACGGAGATATGCCGCCACCGCCAGAATTACCGATGACGGCCGATCGGGTGCGTTGGGAACATATCCAAAGAGTGTATGAGCAATGCGATAGAAATGTATCTGAAACGGCGCGTCGCCTACGGATGCATCGCCGCACACTTCAGCGTATATTGGCGAAATACGCACCCCATGCTTAGCAGAGGCAATGATTAGCCTGTGGTCAGTTTAGTCAGAATGTATCGTTAGAATACTCAGCTATCTTCCGTGGTTTGATCTGTTTCTGCTCTATGCCGCCCCATTGCATCGGCAAGATTTTGTGACTTTTCTGATGCCGAACGTTTCCAGGCTTTAACAAATTTGTCGATGTAAAATCCCTGCATGAGCTTAATGCCAAGATCCTGAGCTGTGGTCATGGCTTCTTCAGCACCACAATGGCATAGGATCATTCTGTTAGGGTCGACACCTTTTACAGTCGCTCGGATTTCATCACCCCGGGGCGTATCCAGGAATTTTGTTAAGTCCTGGTTCCATTGTAATTTTACCAAATCAAATCCCATTTTTCGGCGATCAACCATTGGTAGGGACAGGTGGGTGATCCCATCAAGGCAAATTTTGTAGCCTCGCTCTTTTAAAAAATCCCGGGCAAAAGTGAAACTTCCTACATCGGAAAAAACGTCAAGAAGTTGAAACTCAATAACGATAGATCGTCTTGCCGCATCGCCGAGTGCTTGGTCGAGTTTCAAAAATTCCTCGGACAAGGACGTTGCGACATTCAGGTTTAGACTATAGGAACGTGAGAGAGTGGAATCATCATTTTGCCGTAAAATAACAAGCATTCTTTTATCAAGATAACGGGTTAAATCCTGAAAAAGCCAGCGATTAGAGAGCAAATTATGTGTTGGTAACAATGTTTTTTGAAGCTGATCAATCGAAAAGAAGAGTTCATTGAAAAGTCCTTCAGGTTTTTGTCCTTCATTGACTAAGTAGATGGCCTGTCTTTTCATCAGGCTTGATAAATCGGCTTGATCAATAGCCTTAGCGACGATCGCTAAATGGGAAGGTAATAAAGGCGTAGTTGGTTTTTCCTGTGGTTTCCCACTGAGAGAAGCAATAGCTTCAGCCTTTTCTCTACGTCTTTGTGTTTCCAGCTCTTCATTCTTCTGGATTGCGAGTGCAATAAGGTCGGCGTACTCACGTTCCAGATCAAACCACGTGCAAAATTGGTCGGCGTCCAGATTGTAATCACCCGCCAGCATTGGATCGTCACTGAAAAGATATCTAAGCCGCAAAATTGTTTCATCAATCTGAGAAACCGTGGCGTTGGTCGTAAACAAAATCAGATCATTGTTATATAAACGAAACAGTGTGCCTGAAAACTTCGCAATGAGATCTTCGCAAGCATTTTGAGCTATACGTAAGTGATGATCACGTTGGTGATAGGGACGTAACCGAGAAAGGTGCACATGCACGGCTCTGCGGCCATCAGTTTGTTTTCCAATGCGTTTTACGAAATCGAGAAAGACCTTTTCTTGATTGAATTGGCCTTCGGGAGAGCTGTTTGAAAAAGAATTATTCATGAGAGCTGGCTACATTACGTCCTAAATTGAACCATTGCATGTACCATTAATACAGAGAAGAGTCTTCAAAGTTCGTTAACCCTATTTTTTTAGAAGGTTTTTTATCTATTTTTGTTCATAAAGATGAGGGGCCAGAGTCCAAGATAAAAGAGAGTAATATCTTGTTATTACTCTAATATTGTACTGTTTTAGGGTAAAACAAAGGTGTAAATACTTCTTGGTGGGGAACTAGGGGGCTCCCGCCCCAATTTTGATGCTTTGAGGCGGGAATTGATTTCGAGCCGTACTATTGGCTGATTGTTCCCGATGTGGTTAATTTGCTGCCGTCTTTACTGACGAAAATAACGAGTAATTTTGCGATTTCCTTATCGTTTAAATTTTGCGTCAGAGTGTGAACAGAACCTGGGGGTTCAATCCAACTATCACCAGTGACATAGTCTATTGGTTTAGCACTGTTGAGTTGGCTTCGCACTTTACCTGTCAATACATGAACAAATACAAAGGCTTCATGTGTGTGTGCTGGGGATATGTTGCCTGGGTCAAGCTGTACAGTAATAGCTGTAAAATTGTGGTCAGGTACATTTGAGAGTGGCTGATTAAATAATAACTGTCGACTAACACCATTATTAGTTTCATGTGCCGTTGCTGTACTTTGCACAAGCCAAAGGCCAAGAGTGAACATAATCGCTGAAAAAAATGATATCGATCGCATGTTCGTTTTCTTTCTATATAGGCGAGGCTTATTGAGCGTGAGTTGTTACGGCAATACGGTTCCATGCATTTATAATGGTAATTGCCATAATCAGTTGAGCCGTTTGCACTTCATTAAAGTGCTTTTCGATATCTCTATAAACAGCATCACTTACTCCGTGGCGAGATATCAGAGTAACTTCTTCGGTTAAGGCGAGAGCTGAACGTTCCTCATCTGTGAACAAATCAGACTCTTTCCATGCAGGAAGAGCAAACAGTCGGTCGATCGTTTCGTTTTGTTTCTGAGCGGCTTTTGAATGCATTTGAATGCAGTATGCACACCCATTAATTTGGGATGCGCGGGTCTTGATCAGCTCTAACAGTTGACCAGATAAGTCGACCGTTTCGAGATATTTTTCAAGCCCAAACATCGCTTGATAAGCGGCAGGTTGAATATTGTGAATTGCAACTCTGTTCATGTTTTTAATCTCCAAATAGGTATGAAATGTAGGAGATTTGTTAAACAGTTTAATTGCTGACAAAAATGTATTCTTTGCTATGTTATTGTTGCCATATTTGCATTAATAAAGATTTTTTCATGATTAAATTGGATGAGTTGAAAATTTTCATCGCGGTTGCTGAAGCTGGAAGTTTCGTTGGTGCTGCAAATCGTTTGGATATTGCGCCTCCGGTTGTGAGTAGAAGTATTAAAAACCTTGAAAACAGGTTGAAAACGACTCTTTTTAATCGAACGACCCGCAAAATTCTCATAACAAGCGAAGGGCAATGGCTGTTAAAACAAGCATCGATGACGGTTAATAGCTTTGAAGAAATTTTCTCTCACTTTAGGGGGAATGAGACAGAACCCGAAGGTCAGCTAACGATTGATGCCGCAACACCGTTTGCCTTACACGTGATCGCACCAATAATTTCTAAGTTTATTGAACGTTATCCAAAAATAGAAATTAACCTTGAAAGTAATGAGGCTATTTCAGATTTGATTCAAGATAAGGTTGATGTCGCTATTCGGGTGGGAGAGTTAAAGGACTCTAGTTTAAAGGCCAAAAAGATTGGATATACAAATAGAGGCCTATATGCATCGCCAAGTTATTTGGAACAATATGGACAGCCTTTGGGCGTAGATGATCTCGAGGCACATAAGTGTCTTGGTTTTTCTAATTCTAAGTTTCTCAACACATGGCCGTTAAAAACGAAAAGTGGGGAGTGGCTTACCATCAAGCCTCATATGCATGCAAATAATGGTGAAACCCTTAAGCAGCTCTCTGTTTACAATAATGGCATTATCTGTGTTTCAAGCTTTACAGTGCAGCAAGAATTGACGCGAGGAGAGCTATTGCCAGTTCTTACGGGTAAAATTGAACAGCAACCCATACCAATTTATGCGGTATATTATTCAGAACGTGCCGTAGTTACTCATATTCGACTATTTCTCGATTTTTTAACCAAACACAGCATTATAAATTCACAAACTGGTAGCTAATTTACTCATGCAAACAATAAAGGATCTTACAACATCAAGATTTCTTCTTTATCAGTGAAATTCAACAACGGGTAAATATCAGTTTCATCGGATTTTTGTGAGACTTAACCCTAGAAATAAAGCCGAGTTAAGCAAAATACTTGCTCAAGGAGGCATTTGATAGCACAAAAGAGACGCATTAATTTTGAACTTGGTTATAGCTTTAATGATTTTACAAACTTCCGCTCCTATTGACCTTCTCGACCTTGTTGCACGCGTTGATGACTTAGCAGGCGCCAAGGTGCAGACTGTTGGTGATCTGATGTTAGACCGATTTATATATGGTCATGTTGAGAGAATTTCCCCCGAAGGACCGATCCCGGTTTTAAAGATTGATCGGCAGGTTTCGATGTTGGGCGGATCGGGTAATGTGCTCCGAAACCTCGCTGCAATTGGCGCTTCGACGCAATTTGTCGCTGTGATCGGCGATGATGGAGTTGGTCAGGAAGTCTGTAACCTTGTAGAAGCTGAAACCAGTGGTGCGTCCCATGATCTTGTTATTGAGCAGGGACGACAGACGACCATAAAAGAACGATTTGTTGCGAGTAACCAGCAACTTCTCCGCGCCGATAGAGAAATGAGTGCGCCGCTTAATGCTGAAACGTGTAATGCGATCGTTACAAAAATTGAAGAATGTGCATCTCATGCCCCGGTTTTAATTCTATCTGACTACGGTAAAGGCGTTTTGACGCCTGATACCCTCCAGAAAATAATTCAGGCTGGCTTAAGTGCAGGCTGTCATATCATCGCTGATCCTAAGGGGCGTGATTACAGTATCTACAAGGGTGTTTCTTTTGTAACTCCTAATCGTCGTGAATTGCACGAAGCGACAGGTATGCCTGTTGATGGTGACGCTGCCGTGGTTGATGCTTGTCGATATTTAATTAAGACATGTGGTATCAAAGGTATTCTCGCCACCCGTAGCGAAGAAGGCATGACACTGGTCACTGAAGATGGCCTTGTTGAGCACTTGGATGCGGAAGCAAGAGAAGTATTCGATGTGTCCGGGGCGGGTGATACAGTTGTCGCTGTATTTGGTGCTGCACTCGCAGCGGGTATAGAGCTAACACAGGCTGCCTGCCTTGCAAATGTAGCTGCGGGGATCGTTGTTGGTAAAACAGGTACTGCAGTGGCCTATGGCAGCGAGATCAGACAAGCTCTGCTCGCACGTAATGGGTTATCTTCCCAAGGAAAAGTTGCTGAGCTGGAAACGGTTATTC
Organism: uncultured Rhodospirillales bacterium; assembly: GCA_913060675.1. Lineage (GTDB taxonomy): Bacteria > Pseudomonadota > Alphaproteobacteria > Kiloniellales > Kiloniellaceae > Kiloniella. Next base: position 34,335 of record CAJXUS010000019.1, on the reverse strand, counting down.
ATCGCGTCGGACAATGGCGTAAAGCCGGCTATAAAATCGGCTTTACCAATGGAAGTTTCGACCTATTGCATCCAGGGCATATTTCATCTCTCCAGCAATCAAAATCCGCGTGTGACCGTTTAATTGTTGGCCTCAACACTGATGCTTCAGTGAGAAGATACAAAGGTGAAAACCGCCCTATTCAAAATGAAATGTCGCGTGCAACTGTACTTGCCGCACTTGAAATTGTTGATCAGGTTGTTTTGTTTGACGACGACACGCCATTGTCTTTAATCGAAGCCATTTTACCTGATGTTTTGGTTAAGGGCGCGGATTACACCATCGATCAAGTCGTAGGGGGCGATGTTGTCCTCAAAAATGGGGGTAAGGTCGTTTTGGCAAATATTGAAGATGGCTTTTCAACAACGCGTACCGTTGAGCGTATTCAAAAGAGTAAACTCTGAGGAAACTCGATTAAATCTAAAGAGGCGATCAGTTCAGAAAGTGAATAATCGCGGCAAGCATAATTGCTGGAGCAAGCCAGAAAGCACTGGCAAGGGCGTAGGCTATGTATCCGGAGGCTTGTCCTTCGGTTTTAAGTCTATCATAAGCTCGTTTTTCGCGACCGAGTAAGAAAATCAGATAGAACCTGTTCCTGCCAAAGGGAATTGAACGCCTGACTTCAACCGGGTGTTTGGCGTAGCCGCGTGCGCCAAACATTAGTTTGATGGCATGTTTCTGCTCATCGGTAAATGTTGCGGCAACTTCGGGTGAAATGCGCTCAAAATAATGTTTTATAAAAAGATCTGAAGAACTTTTTTTATCGGCATCATAGGCTTCCCGTGCTGAGCGGCCTTTTATGTTATCTAATTCTGCTAGAGCCATTATCCCTGCAGTACGCGCAAACGTACTACCCCCAAAGTTATTTTTCTTTAGGCTATAGTGACTCGATAAATTTGATTAAAGGTTAACGTTTAGAATCATTTAAAAGAATTATAGGTTGATGAAGGCATCCTGTTCTTCATCGTAACCAAACAGCTCCCCTGTTGAGAAGTCGAAATACCATCCGTTTAGCTCAAGCCGACCATCCTCTACCCGTTCTTTTATAAAGGGAAAAGTCATTAAATTTTTCAGGGAATTTAGAATGGAGGATTGCTCGACATCACGCTGAAATTTCTCTTTGTCGTGATCACAGCAATCAGTATTGTTTTTGGCTTCTTTTGCAATCGACATCCAGTTGGAAATAAAGGTGCTATTGTCCTCTGTATCAACTGAACCATCGATTAAGGCTTTAATGCCGCCACACATGGCATGCCCAAGAATGATAATATTGGGTATCTCCAATTGGGTGATGGCATACTCCAAGGCTGCTGAAGTACCGTGATGCTTGCTGTCAGCGACAAAGGGAGGGACGAGGTTGGCGACGTTTCGCACCATAAACAAGTCGCCGGGTATACTCCCAAGCACAGCAGAAGGTTCAACCCGAGAATCACAACAACTGATAACCATAGCTTTCGGGGATTGTCCCTTTTCGGCGAGAGAGCGTAACAACGCTTCATCGCGACGATAGTCTACAGTATGGTATGCGTGATACCCTTTAATCAGTGAATTGATTTCGCTCATTTACCATCCTATATAACTAACGGTTAGACTTGGGCTCTAGATAGGGATTGATTATCTGGTTATCAATATTTTGTAAACCTATTGGCCGTTGCACAAACCAATGTGGATTATTGCACTGAGACAATGAATACTCTTAGCCAAGAGGAACTGAAAGAATGCTAACGGGGGGCAAGTTGGGAGATATATCTGAAGAACCAGTGCGTTGTGGCTGGGTAAGTGATGATCCGCTCTATCTCGACTATCATGATCAGGAGTGGGGTGTTCCTATAACAGATGATCAAAAACTTTTTGAGATGTTGATCCTTGAGGGCGCGCAAGCCGGATTGTCCTGGATTACAATTTTACGTAAACGCGAAAACTACAGAGCAGCGTTTGCTGGTTTTGAGCCTGAGGCAATCATCGCGTTTACGGAGCAGGACGTTGAAAAGTTGATGACGGATACCGGCCTTATTCGCAATCGACTGAAGATAAATTCTGTGATTTCAAACGCCAAAGCCTGGATTGAAATCATGAAAGAGGGCGAAGGCGCTTTTTCGAACTTGGTTTGGTCTGTTGTTGGAGGCAAGAGTCTCACTAATACTTGGCCTGAATTGGGCGATATCCCTGCATCCACACTTGAATCAGAACAGTTGTCCAAACTTTTAAAGAAAAAGGGGTTTAAATTTGTTGGCCCAACCATTTGTTATGCCTATATGCAGGCATGCGGAATGGTAAATGATCATGTGACGAGTTGTTTCCGCCATGAGGAAGTTATCTCGCGCGGTTAATGTACCCCAATAAAATTGTTCTATTTATTATGAGGCTAGAATGTATCGATTTTTCTCAGAAACATTATTGAAAAAAATGACCTTGATAATGAGTCTGGTTACGATTTTCATTACCCCACTTTCTGCAGAAGAAATTGGCTCTGTTGATACCGTTTTTAAATGGGTTGGCCCCAACCATAAAATTGTGATTGAAGCGTTCGATGACCCTAAGGTCGAGGGTGTAGCCTGCCATCTAAGCCGCGCAAAAACGGGGGGGATTTCTGGAGCGGTTGGATTGGCCGAAGACACCGCCGACGCTTCTATTGCCTGTCGGCAAATCGGCCCAATCAAATTCAGGGAAGAGCTTAAGGACGGAGAAGAGGTTTTCACTCAACGTACTTCTCTTGTGTTCAAGTCGATGCAAGTGGTTCGCTTCTTCGACAAAAAACGTAATGTATTGGTCTATCTTGTCTATAGCGACAAGTTGATTGAAGGCAGCCCGAAGAACTCTATTACTTCAGTACCTATTATGCCGTGGGCAAAGAGCTAAAAAGATAAAGGCCCTCAATAACTTGAGGGCCTAAAAACAAATACGTATATTGTGATCAGAACAGACAAGCTGCCTGAGCCTAAGCTAACCTTTGTTCAACGGTGTCTCTGGCGTAAGACCTGGAAGGTTGCCGACTTGCCCTGGTGCCTCGGGTAAGGAGGCAACGTGAAGCGTTGAGGTCGGGAAAGCAAAGGCTGTGCCGTTGTTCTCAACAATCTCTTTTAGGGTTAAGGCAAAGTCTTCTTTTACATTCATCCAAACACCCCAATTGGTGGTCTTGGTGAAGCAATAGATCATGATGTCAATTGATGAGCTGTTGAAATTGTCGACGTTGACCAAGGTTGTTGCCCGGGTATCATCTGTTTCAAAATCCGGGTTGTTACGGATGTGATCTTTGATCTCTTTAACAACCTGTCTCAGTTGGGCGCTGGTGGTGTCATACTCAAGACCAATTTTCCAGTAAATCCTACGGTTGGTCATTTTTGAAAAGTTAATAACGGCATTATCTGCGAGCTTTGCGTTAGGCACATATACTGGTGCCTTGTCAAAGCGTCTGATCCGGGTAGAGCGAAACCCAATGTCTTCTACGGTACCTTCAACGACACCTTCGATACTAACCCAGTCGCCCCGACTAAAACGTTTTTCAGCAATAATGAGAATGCCGGCGATGAGGTTTTTAAATAAATCCTGAGCCCCTAGCGCGACTGCGACACCAAAGAGGCCAAGTCCAGCAATGATTGCTCCAACGTTGATGCCCCAAAGCTCGAGAATACTGGCTATCCCCAGAAGGACGACAATGATTTTGAGGGCCTTGATGATCCAGTCAACCATAATGCTGGTGAGAACGGTGGTAAAGCGATGCAGGAGGAAATCAAGGGGATCTATAAGCTTATAGACGGCGTAGAAAAGTGTGTAGGCGATGAGGGAGCGGACAAAATTACTACCTAATTTTGCAGCTTCACCGCTAAGATCAAGGTAATCGAGTGATAAGAATACCCCGAGAGCTACGGGGATCATGCGGATAGGACCTTCGAGAGCCTCGAGAGCCTGATCATCCACCGAATTTTTAGTACGGCTTGCTATCGCCTTGAGGCGATTGATCACTAGGCGAGAAAAAAGGCCCCGAATAATTATGAAGCCAATAAAGATCCCGATGGCGGTTAATATTTGCCCGATATCAATGCCGAATACACCTTTGGACCAAACTTCGACTGTAATGTCCCAGAATTTGGATAAATCTTGCATGAGTTCTCCTCTTAACACGCGCGGGGAGTGTGCTGAGGGAAACGGCTGACGTCAAGGCTGTGATTTAGAGTTTTTCTCGTTAACAGCAGTATTGATTCCAACGGGCCAAAAGAGTCCGTTTATAAAGAAGAAGAGAAGAAGCAAGCCAAGAAGCAAGTAGCGAGGGAAAGGTATCGGTTAATCAAATAGGGCGTCGATGTCATCTTGCCCCATAGCTGCAATATCAATTTCTTCTTCCTCTTCCACGGCCATACCTCCAGCCATCATGTTGCCAGAGAGCGTGGCTTGCCAGTCCATATCTATTTCCATGACTTTGTCGGCAGGTAATACGTTAGGGTTGCCGTGAATAACTGCGCTGGCAATATCGATCATATGGCGGATGTGTGTCGAGGCATCTGGGACGAGTGCAGCGATGGAAACCTGATCACCAGCGGCAAGGGCTTGCTCTATTGCATCTCTACTGTCCAAAATTCCTTTATCAGCCATATCAATCGCTTTATCGAAAGGCTGACGAAATTCAGGTGGAGCGGCTTCGTATGCAGAGATGGCGAGGTCTTTTGCCTGGAAACTGCTATCAAGAAAATGTTGTTGGTAAGTTTTTGGTTGCCAAGCCTGCACCTCTTCAAATAGGTCAGGCATATCGGGCACCATTTCGAGCATCATAACAGCTTCATTGAGATGATTGAGGTAGTCAGTAGCTAAAAAGGATTTTTCATCAATATTGGACCCAGGAAGCTGAGCCCTGATACTATCGAGATCCACTTTGCTTACATTCATTTCTACAGCAAGTTCCCCATTAACAATCATTGTTATTAAAAATCACTTTCTTAATTGTTACTGAGTATACGAATTTAACCATTAATCATGTATAAAAAAGCACCCTAAGAGATTTGTTATGGTCATGATAACACAAGGTTAGGTAAACAATATCTTAAACTAAATCGCAATTTAGTAAAAGAACGTATCACTCATTGGTTGAGCAAGGCTCTTGCGAGTGGATTGTATGCGTTAAAAATCTCTCTTTGATTGTAATGACTTGTGCATTTAAGCGTAAATATAGGCAAGTTTAGGAGTGTATACCTATGAGGGCAAAGTTCCGGATGTAGGTTATCTGCAAAAAAAGAAAATAAAAAAGGGGGCTGCATAGCCAACCCCCTTTTTATACGTCGTTTCTTGGTTCTACTCAGGTTACGACCTGTATGGTTTCTTCTCGTCGTTTGAGGTGTCGGTTGTAGTGATTTTCGAGCTGACGAAACACCCAAATGAAAGCAAACGTCAAAAAGAAATAGAACACACCTGCAGTGATAAAGGCTTCATAGGGGGCGTAATACCGGGACATGACAATTCTTGCAGCTCCGGTTAAATCAACCAGTGTTATTGTACTTGCAAGGGCACTACCGTGAAGCATGAAGATAACTTCGTTTGAATAGGCAGGTAGAGCTCTACGTAAGGCACTTGGGATAATGATGCGTCTAAAGATTAGACTTTGGCTCATCCCACAAGCTTTAGCGGCCTCAACTTCCCCAAAGGATGTTTGTGCCATTGCGCCACGAAAAATCTCAGTCGTATAGGCTGCTGTATTTAATGTGAAGCCCGCGAGTGCGAAAAAGTATGCCCCTTTAAGAAATGAAAATTCCTTCGCGAGTTCGCTGTAGCCTTCAAATTGACCAACACCATAGTAAAGTAGAAATAGTTGTACGATTAACGGAGTGCCTCTGAAAGCGTAGGTAAATGCAAATACTGGAAAATTGATGAAAGGGTTTTTCGAAAGCCGCATTATCGCCAGCGGTATGGCGAGCACAAACCCAATCGCAAGTGCCAATGGGACAAGCTGTACGGTTAAGAGAAGGCCGTCAAAATAAAGGGGCAGTTCATCCCAAATGATTTGAAGATCCATTAGAGAGCACTCCTTACACCGACAGAATATTTTTTCTCAGCTATCTTCTGTAACCAAATGGATACTGTGGTGAATATAAGAAACGCTACGGCAGCTGTTAGATAAAATTTAAAGGGTTGGCGTGTTGCTCCTGCGGCCAAGCCAGCTTTTCTAACCATGTCATCGAGACCGATTATCGAGACAATTGCCGTGGCTTTCATCAATACGAGCCAATTATTTCCAAACCCAGGAAGGGCATGCCGCACCATCTGGGGGAAAAGAATGCGTCGTGTGATTTGAAATTTCGTCATGCCGTAAGCGGTGCCAGCTTCGAGCATGCCGCGATCGACAGCTAAAATTGCCCCGCGAAATGTTTCGCCCATGTAAGCGCCAAAGATAAACCCGACAGTGATCACCCCAGCGATAAAGGGGTTAATATCTATATAACCCCAATCAAGATACGGCTGAGCAAGAGTTCTTAAGTGGTCACTACTGTCGACGACTGTTCCTTTAATGCCTGGTAAATCTCCAAACATTGAAACGAGATTTAAGAGGTTCTCAGGTAAGTTATTTATGAAAACCTGACCGCCAAAGAATATCAGAAGCATCAAAACCAAATCTGGTACACCCCGAATAAGTGTCGAGTAACTGGTCGATACAGCGCGCGCCACGCGGCTGTTAGATAATCTTGCTAAAGCAGACATCATGCCGAGTATGCAAGCGATTATAAGTGAAGCAATTGCAATTGAAACAGTTATGCTTGCACCTGTTACCAGGATACTGAAGCCGTAGCCACCAAGATCAATCATTTTTTAATTCCGGTTGTTCGCCTGTTTGAAGCAGGCCTCTATAAAAAGCACCACTAGAGTTTGACTTCTAGCGGTGCTCTTAGAGTTTTTACTGTGATTTAGTGATGGAAGTACCCATCGAAAATCCTAGTAGATGTCTGTGTCGAAGTACTTGTCGTTGATCGCTTTGTAGACACCGTTTGCACGGATGGCTTTGATTGCAGCAGAGAAACGATCACGAAGATCGGTGTCTGTTTTACGAACCGCAATACCAGCACCAACGCCGAAGTATTTAGGGTCGTTATAAGAAGGGCCAAATAGTTCGAAATCTTTACCTGCAGGTGTTTTAACAAACCCGTCATCCATAGCAATGGAATCTGCAATAAGAAGATCTACGCGACCAGCGGCAATATCAAGATATGCCTCGTCCTGTGTGCCGTAGCGTTTGATTTCAGTGTCTGGGAATTCAGCGGTAATGAAAGTGTCGTGGATGGTGCCACGTTGAACGCCAACAGCTTTACCCTTCATGCCCTCTGCAGTGATTTCAATGCCAGAACCTTTTTTACGAAGAAAACGCGCAGGTGAATTGTAGTATTTCTCAGAGAAATCTACCTTCTTTTTACGCTCTTCAGTAATAGACATGGAGGCGATGATCGCGTGATATTTTTTGGCATTCAGAGCTGGAATAATACCGTCCCAATCTTGGACAACCATAGTGCAGTTGGCTTTCATTTCTTCGCAAAGTGCGTTTGCGATATCAATGTCGAAACCAACGACGTTTCCGTTCGTATCGATGCTGCTGAATGGAGGGTAAGCGCCCTCTACACCGATGCGCAGATCATCAGCAGATACAGAACCTGCTGTAAAGGTCATAGCGGCTGCAACAGCCGTAATGAGGAATTTTTTCATTTATAAGCTCCCTAATTGTGTTTTTATGGTTTTATTTTATTTTTATTATTTCAAGTTTCCAGCGATAAACTGTTTAAATCGTTCAGATTGAGGATTTGTAAAGATCTCTTGGGGATCCCCTTGTTCTTCAATGCGCCCTTGATGCAAGAAGAGGGTCTGGTTGGATACTTCGCGGGCAAATCCCATTTCATGGGTAACGACAATCATGGTGCGGCCTTCTTCAGCCAAATCCCGGATAACTTTAAGGACTTCACCGACAAGCTCAGGATCGAGAGCGGAAGTAGGTTCGTCAAAAAGCATCACTTCTGGATCCATAGCCAAGGCTCTTGCTATAGCTACGCGTTGTTGCTGCCCACCAGACATATGCGCAGGGTAATAATCTTTGCGTTCGTAGATGCCCACTTTTTCCATCATTGCATTCGCGCGCTCTGTTGCTTCGGCTTTGCTGAGGCCAAGAACGTGAACGGGTGCTTCGATGATATTTTCCAGTGCCGTCATATGAGCCCAGAGGTTAAAACCCTGAAAGACCATAGAGAGTTTGGCCCGGATGCGAACTATTTGTTTGGGGTCTGTAGGTACATATTCACCCGACTTGGTGGTTTTCATGTTGATGAGTTCGCCACCAACAGTAACTTTACCAGAGTTCGGTGTTTCCAGCAGATTGATACAACGCAAAAAGGTACTTTTCCCGGAACCACTGGATCCCAGCATGGAAATAACGTCACCTTGGTGAGCTGTCAGGGAAACACCCTTAAGGACTTCAATGTTGCCGAATGACTTATGTATATCATCACAGACAAGAGCAGGTGTACTATCCACCATAGCCGCGGCGTTCGACGCCATAGGTTATGTCCCCATTACTAAGTTATCTATTATATTTCTTCCTAATGAAGTTAGTGTGATTTTTTCAATATGAAAAGTAAAAATAACACTAAGCTACGTGTTGGGAGATCAATTAACTACGTCCAGTTTGTTGTAGGAGCTAAAATAAAAGCTGCTTTTAAAAACCAAGCTCTTGTTTCAACTTCATGATTTGATCCTGTGCCAAGCCGACATTGGGTTGTTGCAAAGCGGCATTTTCCGCACTTGCCAAGGCGAATTCAATTTCTTGAACGCGCCCCAGAGTATGGTACGAGCGTATAAGCTGTAGCCACCCATTAAGATCATTTGGAGACTCTTTAAGTCTTTCCGCCAAACGGTTAACCATACCATTGATCATCTCGTTACGTTCTTCAACACCTAGTTCCGCCGCACTGGCCATTTCTTCTGAAGTTGGCCCTGCTTGCTCGGATGTTTCTTGTGTTGGGTTTTCAAGCGGAGCTTTAGCTGGGGCAGATGCAATGATCTCAGAAGGGTTCATTGCCAAGCCAATTGCGAGATCTGCAATTTGGGCATCGAGAACTTGAAGCCAGGGGTCATTGGCAAAAGTTACCTGTCTCAATTTCAACCAAAGTTTAAGTGCGTTATCATTTTCACCAGCCTGGCTCAGAGCCAGTCCACTGTAAAAAAGTCCCCTTGGATCATTGGGGTCGAGTGCAAGAGATTTTTGAAACAGGGAAAGGGCTTCTGATGTGACTTGACCTTCTGCTTTGGCAACGATCATCTCGGCGACTGCGCCATAGACCATGGCTGAAGGAGGTGTATTTTCCATCGCCTGACGAAAAGCACTTTCGGCTTTAGAATAGGCACCTATTTCAACGTAAGTACTGCCGAGTAGCATCCAGCCTTCCAAATTGGTTGGATCGTTATTTAGTCTTTCCTCAAGCTTTTGCGCCAGCCCCATCATCTCTTCATTTCTTGATGCGTTCTGCTGTTGCGCAATGGAGGACCGTTCTGCTGCTATGTTTCGTTCGGCCAGGGGCATGCTTGGAACTCCAGGTTGTCCGAGTTCCAGGTACAGAATTATGCCAGCTAGGGGAAACGTAACGGTCAACAGGCCAATGACCATTTTAATTGCTGATGAGGATAAAGGGGTTCCCTTGGTGGAGGACGATTGCTCTTGGCTGGTGTTAAGAATCCGGCGTTGAATTTCAATTCGGGCCGTATCAGCCTGAGATTCCCTTAGGTTACCTGCATTGAGGTCACGTTCGATCTCTTTAAGCTGATCTTTGTAGACAGCAAGGTCAGATTCAGCGGTGTTGGCAGGGGCTTTTCTCGGCGTTGTCATTAGGGGACGTAAGAGCACTAACAGAGAGAGCGCAGTTAAAAGGCCTATGAGCATCCAAAAAATCATGATGCTTCTCCCTTGTTATCACTATTTAATTTTTGAGGTGGTTCCTGCCCGTCTTGTAGAAGCTGTTGCAGTTTGTTCTGTTCTTCAGCACTCAGCGGAGCAGCAATTTTTTGGGTACGGTTGCCCCGGAAGAAAAAGATGATCCCGATAATACCAATTGCAAGTACCAACAGAGGGCCAAACCATAGAAGAAAGGTCGAGGCCTTGAAAGGTGGGCGGAAGAGGACAAAATCACCATAACGAGAAGACAAATAATCTTTCACATCATCGTCACTGTCTCCGGCAACAAGTCTTTCTCGCACGACAATACGCAATTCTTTTGCAAGCTCAGCATTGGAAGAATCAATCGGTTCGTTTTGACAAACCAGGCAACGGACTTCCTTTGAAATCTCACGTGCTCTTGCTTCTAATATAGGGTTATCCAGCACTTCATCAGGTTCAACGGCCTGGACAAGGCTAATGCTTGCGATCCCAATACTGGCGATCAAGGTAAAAAGTATGGTTGTTGAGAGAATAAAACCACGCATGCTTTTAAGATACTTCCTCTATATACTGCTACTACTATTGGGTCTGAAGGCTATCTATGATCGGCAGTATGGTGCCTTCAAGATCGCCCGTGTTTAGAGGGCCAACATGCTTGTAACGGATGGTGCCAGTTGCATCGACAATAAATGTTTCCGGGACGCCATAAACGCCCCAATCAATACCTGCACGCGTTTTAGGGTCGCGTCCAACTCTATGATACGGGTTGCCGTTTTTGTTCAACCAGGCCAATCCGTCTTCGGGTTTGTCCCGATAATTGATGCCATAAAGGTTGATATCATCTCGTTGGCCTAACTTCATCATGTCGGGATGTTCCGCAAGGCATGGAATACACCAGGAAGCAAAGATATTGACCACTGAAATTTTACCATTGCTGATTAAATCACTGCGGGCAAATCCTGGCACATTAAGGCCGTCCAGAGCTTTGAGGTCGAATTCAGGAGCAGGTTTGTCAATCAGCACTGAAGGTAGGATTTTAGGATCCCGACCCGGTTTGGTTAAAGCCCAGAAAAAGTAGCCAAAAATAACAACTGTAATCAGGAGAGGCAGGGCAAAGATAACTTTTCTTTTCGCGCTCATGCTTCTGCTTCTCTAACTTTTTTCTTTTTACGTTTATCAGCAGGAGCACCGACACGGAGGCGTCGATCTGCAAGAGACACCAGTCCCCCAAATACCATGAGGGTACATCCAAACCAGATCCAGGTAACCAGAGGTTCGCGATAAATACGAACGGTCCAGCCGCCTTTGCCATCTGGATCGCCGATTACGGCGTAATAATCCCCGACAAAGGTGGAATAGATTGCGGCCTCGGTTGTTGGCATGCGCTTAACGGTGTAGAGACGTTTTTCAGGCTTGAGGGTCGCCATGTAGACGCCATCCTGGCTTACATTAAATGTACCCTCCACAGCGCTGTAGTTGGGGCCCGTAATTTCTTTTACGCCATCAAATCGATAGTCTGTACCTGCAACGGATAAGGTTTCACCTGGCTTTAGAACGGCAACATCTTCAACTTTCCAGGCTGTTGTCGAAATCATACCAATAATTGCGATGGCTAAGCCGCCGTGTGCAAGCGTCATGCCCCAAGAAGATCCTGGTAGATTTTTTGCCCGTTGCCAACTCTTGGCTAAGGGGGCGCGAAATAGCTTAATTCGGTCTGCCCATTCACTCAGAGTACCAAGGAGCATCCAAGTCGCCATACCTAGACCCAGGATTGCGAGTAGGGGGCCACCATCTGAGATGTACCAGGCAATTAATAGGGCGAGTAATGCAGCTAACCCGGCATACTTCAGGCGTTTTAGGACGCCAACGAGATCGGCGCGTTTCCATGGCAAATAGGCACCAATGCAAACCAGGAAGAACAGGGGCACCATCACAGGAATAAAGGTCTTGTTGTAAAAAGGCGGGCCAATGGATACGCGGCCACCGCCCAATGCTTCCATAAACAGTGGATACAAGGTGCCTAAAAAGACTGTGGCACAGGCCGTACTTAGCAGAAGGTTGTTCAGGAGTAATCCACCTTCTCTACTGATGGGAGAGAACATGCCACCAGACTTAAGCGCAGGTGCCTTTAAGGCAAAGAGCGTGAGTGATCCGCCAATGGCAATTGCCAATAGGATCAGGATAAAGATTCCGCGTTCAGGGTTCACCGCAAAGGCGTGAACGGAGGTTAGTAGTCCAGAACGAACGATAAAGGTTCCAATAAGGGAGAGCGAGAACGTTAGGATCGCTAATAGGATCGTCCAGACCTTTAAAGAGTTTCTTTTTTCGACAACAACGGCAGAATGAAGTAGCGCTGTTCCCATAAGCCAAGGCATGAAAGACACGTTTTCTACCGGATCCCAGAACCACCAGCCGCCCCAACCAAGTTCATAATAAGCCCACCAGCTTCCCAGTGCGATCCCGCCAGTTAGAAAGATCCATGCTGTTAGAGTCCAGGGGCGAACCCAGCGCGCCCATGCCGCGTCCACTTTGCCTTCGATCAACGCGGCAATCGCAAAGGAGAAGGCGACGGAGAAGCCAACATAGCCGACATAGAGCATAGGAGGGTGAAAGGCGAGCCCAGGATCTTGTAAAAGGGGATTCAAATCTTGTCCGTTTTCAGGCGGAACCAAGAGGCGGGTGAATGGGTTAGAGGTAAAGATTAAGAAGGTAAGAAAGCCGACACCGATCATTGCCTGGATCGCAAGTACGCGTGCTTTCAGTGTTACGGGTAAATTACGTCCAAAGGCAGCCACTGCGGCGCCAAAAAGGGCAAGTATGAGAACCCAAAGCAGCATGGAGCCTTCATGATTTCCCCATACACCACTGATTTTATAGAGCAGAGGCTTGGTGGAGTGAGAGTTCTCGGCCACATTAAGAAGGGTAAAGTCAGAGACAATATAGGCTTGGGTTAAGCAGCCAAAAGCCAAAATAACAAAGAGAAGCTGCACCAAAGAGGCATGGCTACCAAAAGCCATTAACCTACTGTCGAGCCGTTCAGCACCAATCAAGGGGAGGATCGATTGAGAGATAGCGGCCAAAAGGGCCATGATGAGGGCAAACTGCCCTAGTTCAGCAATCATTTTGTTGTCTGACCTTCCTCGTCACCACGCCATTCACCAGATGCCTTCAGGGCATCAATGACTTCGGCTGGCATATAATTTTCATCGTGCTTAGCTAGGACTTCATGGGCGATAAAATCACCCTTTTCGTTCAGGCTTCCCTCGGTGATGACGCCTTGGCCTTCACGAAAGAGGTCGGGGAGAATCCCTTTGTAGGAAACAGGGACGCTTTCGGCGCCATCGGTAATGGAAAAGCGGATGCTTAAACCGTCATCAAGTTTGACGAAAGTACCTTCTTCAACGAGGCCGCCAAGCCTAAGAGATCGGCCAACTGTTACCTGCTTGGTTTTAAGATCCGTCGGGCTATAAAAATAAACCAGATTGTCTTCAAAGGCAGTCAGTACGAGGGCTGTCGCAGAGGCCAGTAAAACAAAGGCGACCACGATAATATACATTCTACGGCTTTTCCGCGTCATGGGCGGGCTGTCTCTTCCTTGTTGTTACTTTGTCCCGCAGTCTCCCTTAAGTGTTGGAGTTCCTCAAGCTCTGCTTGATTTTTGCGAAGACGATGTAAGGTGGTGACAAGCAGCGACAGCATAACAATGGCGGTAAGGCTATATGCCGTCCAAATGTAAGCTCCATAATTTCCCATGGAGAAAAAATTTATAACCTGATCCATACTGTCCTGCGTAACCTGAGTTGTGCCGAGATTAATAATATCATGTTCTCAGCTTGATCTCGTTAATAGAGGATATCTAAGTTCTATCCTGTGAACACTAGCGCATTATGTCACACTAACGCCCTAGGTCTTTGATTCAAATCACGATCAATTTTTCTTGATCGAAATAGCGTTTCTAGGCGTTATCGACGACGGCGCGGCGGTATTTTCTCAATTTCGCTTCTATAAGCTCACTTTTAATTCTTATAAGCACAACAACGAGATAGAAGAATTTGAAAGCGAGTCCCATGATGAGGAGAGGCCACAGCATTGAGGGGTCAATTGAGGGCCCGTCGGCACGCATGACAGAGGCTGGCTGATGGAGAGTATTCCACCAATCGACAGAAAATTTGATAATTGGAATATTGACGAAACCAACAATGGCCAGAACAGCAGCGGCTCGATTGCCGCGCTCTTGTTCCTCAAAGGCGTTCATCAATGCCATGTGGCCGAGATAGAGGAAGAACAGGATTAAAACGGAAGTTAAGCGAGCATCCCAAACCCACCAGGCCCCCCACATGGGTTTTCCCCATAAAGAGCCCGTCGCGAGTGCGAGAAATGTAAAGCCCGCGCCAATAGGTGCGGATGCCTTGGCAGCCAAGTCAGCAAGAGGGTGGCGCCATATCAAAGAACAAACGGAGGCAAAGGCAATAGAGCTATAGATAAACATTGCCATCCAGGCTGACGGCACGTGAATGTACATAATTCTCACTGTTTCACCCTGTTGATAATCAGGGGGAGACGTGAAAAATGCCATGTAAAGGCCGGCAAGCAGTGACAGTACAGTAATTCCTGAAATCCAGGGAAGAACCGTATTTGTTAGCTTTAAAAAGCGGTTTGGATTGGCAAATCGGTGAAAGACCGACATTCCTTATCCCTTCCATTGACGTCTGTTTGTGTGCCGAGCACACCTATTGTGATTATGAGCAAGACCATATGTTAACAGTCTTATCTTTTCTTTGATGTCGATCAGTAATTTTTAATCGGTCATCGTTTTTATTATTTTCGTCTTACTTGTCTTATTTGTCTATTTATACCCTTAAACGAGTTGTCTGCTCTATTCTAAAGCCTGCTTAAGAGCGGCAGCTCCCGCCAATGGCGTTATTAATAAAGAAACAAGTAGGATTGCGCCAAGCAACAAAAGGTGAGGACGGGCATTTGCAATAACGGCTCCGGCCTCAAGGCTGTTCATGGCGGCATCAATCGCGCCAACACCGAAGATTAAAGTCGGAATATATAGCGGTAATACCAACAGAGGTATCAGGACTCCCCCACGTCTGGCTCCAAGGGTTAGGGTTGCTGCAATTGCGCCGATTAGACTTAGGCTTGGGGTGCCGAGTAGCATGGCGAATAAAAGGATCGTCATGGCCTCGGTATCCATATTGAAT
Source organism: uncultured Rhodospirillales bacterium (assembly GCA_913060675.1). Lineage (GTDB taxonomy): Bacteria > Pseudomonadota > Alphaproteobacteria > Kiloniellales > Kiloniellaceae > Kiloniella. Next base: position 19,197 of record CAJXUS010000019.1, on the reverse strand, counting down.
AACAGCGCAATCAAAGGGGCGGCCAAAATTAATGGCAAGCCTGTTGTCAGCCAATGTGCGAGAACTTTGGCTAGAATCGCAATCTCGAGAGAGGCGCGTGAAAGTACCAATTGTTCAAGGCTACCGTCTTCATAATCAGCTAGAAAAATGCGCTCAAGCGATAAAAGAACAGAAAGCAGGGCTGTAACCCAGATGATACCAGGTGCGATTCTGGCGAGTAGATTTGGTTCGGGCCCCAATCCAAAAGGAAAAAGCATGGCGGTCAGTATAAAGAATAACACTGCCATTGTCAGATCAGAGCGTTGACGCAAGGCGAGGCGAAGATCCTTGGAGACTATATTGAGGAAAGCGCTCATACCCAAGATTCCTCTTCATCGTCCAAATTTATCAAAGCCCTATTATAGAGCGGGCTATAATCTCTCAGGTTCAATTTTGTCGGGGCTTCAACCTCTATCGGGCTGTGGGTCGCAAAAATTACCGATCCGCCTGTTGAACGATGTTCAGCGATAGCTTGTTCCAATAATTTTATCGAAGCGACATCCAGTCCAACCGAGGGCTCATCGAGAAGCCAGAGCTTTCTTTTTGAGGCGAGTAATCTTGAAAGGGCCAAACGTCTGCTTTGCCCTGATGAGAGAAGATTAGCGGGCGTATTCTTGAGGGGCAGCATATTGAACTGATCAAGCGCCATGTCGAGATGTGTGTCGTCTTTATCTCGTCCAGACCAGTATGTAAGGTTTTCTTGAACAGTCAGGACCGGCTTTATGGCATTGCGGTGCCCGATATAATGGATGTGTTCTTGGAATATTTCAGGCTCTTTCGTGGCGTCTTGTCCTTGCCAGATTAAAGAGCCAAGCCGAGGGCGAAGTAGGCCGGATAAAATACGAATCAGACTTGATTTTCCACTGCCATTGGGTCCTTCAAGAATAAGAGCACTACTTTCAGCGAGATGAAAATTTAATCCCATGAAGACATTGCGCCCACCTCTGACACAAGTCAGATTTTCACCGTCGAAAAGGCTCTTGCCCAAACTCTCACCCTTTATCTTAATTTTGATGGTCCGCTTCGAGACCTATCATGCCTAATTGCTGAGGCAGCGTATAACAAAAAAATACCCCTGTCGCCAATGGGATGTTTCCTTATGACGCAGGGGGAAATTTGGGAGACCAAAAAAGGATGCGGCTGCCAGTCGGGTATCCGGCAGCCGCAAGAGTCCAGCTTTGGGGTAATGTGGAGATCTTCAGGATCTCGCATAGAGAGGGGAAGCTCTCTATGCTTATAAAGATAGGACCCAATTGAGAACGGACTTGGTCGTAAATGTGGCGAAATGGTGATTTTTGGGTTTTTTAAAATTTTATACATTCAATTCAATCTTGATGAATGGAGGCGAACTCTTACTTGCAAGCCCCTTCATATAATTGCATTAGATCGGAAACCGTTTACTGAGTTCTGCTTTGGCAGGCTTTCCGCTTGGGGTGCGCGGCATTTCATCCAGAAGTGTCATGCTGGTGGGAATCATAAATCGGCTCATGCGTGAAGTGCAGAATTCACTTAATTCTTTGAGGTTAAGAGCGGCGTTTGTGCGCAATGTAATAAATGGGTGAACGGTTTCTTCACCTGTGCCGTCCGGGGCACCGAGCACGGCACAGTCTTCCACAGCGGGATGGGAGAGAATAACTTCCTCGATTTCGTAGGCAGAAACCATTTCGCCCTTCACTCGGATTCTTTCTGATATGCGCGCAACCCAATAGAGATCACCTTCATCATCAAGACGGGCGAGGTCACCGGTATGGAACCACAGGTTTCTCCAAGTTTTCAGCGTTTCTTCCGGCATGCCGAGATAGCTGGATGCCATGATCGCCGGCTCTCTTGGGCGAATAATCAGCTCACCAACGCCGCCTGTGGGGAGGGGATTATCTCTATCATCGACAATGGCAACTTCGTATCGGTCCAAAACTTTTCCTGCGCCAGTCTTGTCAAAAAGTGGCAAAGCCACGGATCCGGCATCGGTTGAACCATAACCGCCACCTCGGACAAGCTTGACCTTGAACCGGGTTTCAAAGGCGTCATGGTTCACTGGAAGCGGTGTGCCCCAAATAAAACGTAGGCTGTGTTGTGTCTCTTCCGGACAATGGGGGGCTGCCCAAAGCAGTTGTTGGACTGATCCGAGTGCCATGAACCAGGTCGCTTCGTATTTACAGACTTCTTGCCAGAAATTACTTACGCTAAATCGTTCTCTTATAACGGCCCGAGCCCCGACCATCATCGCGGGAAGCACGTCATATTGTGCTGCGCCACAATGAAACAGCGGGTAAGGGCTGTAGACACAATCACTTTCGCTGATATCAAAAGCTTCCAACATGGATTCTGCAGCGCGAACCGATGATCGATGTGGAATTTCACATCCCTTGGAGACACCCGTTGTACCAGAGGTAAACAGTATTCCGGCAGTTTCATCATCAGGTGTATCAATAGCGCAGTTTGTGATGTTGTCGCTTAAGACGTTACTAAAAGAGAAAGCCTCTAATTTTGGAAACCTTTCCGCTGCCTGAATGGTTTCAGTTGGGTTATTGGTAAGTATAAAGCGTTCAAGTTTTGGCAACTCGCTTATAATTTCTTCGATAACATCAAGGTAGTCCATGGAAGTGATCAGGGTTGCCAGGCCAGTGAGGTTAATCATACGTGTGAGAGATACACCGCGAAAAGTACAATTGATTGCAACTTCAATTGCCCCAATTTTTTTTAGAGCATAAGAGCTGACCAGAAAGTTAATCGAGTTTGACAGCATGATGCCGACATAGTCTCCAGAGCTAATTCCAAGATCGCTTAACCCGTGGGCTAACTGGTTCACTCGTTCGTTGAAGTCTTGGTAACTTAGTGTATCTCCTGTCTCAGCCTGGATAACAAAAGTGTTATTTAGAAACTGTGCTGCCTGACGTTCGAGAAGCAGGCCAAGGTTCATTCTTAAGCCTGGAGTGACGTGAGTATTGGTTTCATTTTGTATTGGTGTATTTATGCCAGTATTGGCCCGACAAACGGGCATTGCGTTGGTTTGAATGGTGCCGTCCATAACTATAACCTTATCCAGTAGGAAGTTCTGAACGGACGATAAGGCTGGACCTTATTGGGCGTCAATTTGCATAATGAGGACATAATGCATAACCTCTAAGTTATGATTAATTTGCGTAATAAGATTCCCCCAGTAGGTTCACTCGTGGCTTTTGAGGCTGCGGCTCGCCATATGAGTTTTACCCGCGGTGCCAATGAACTTGGCGTGACGCAAGTGGCTATTAGTCGTCAGATAAAATCCCTCGAAGAGTTCTTAAGCGTACGATTGTTTGATCGCCTTAATCGTGCCGTGCGCCTCACGCCTGAAGGAGAAGAGTTTCAGCGTGTTGTCACGGGTGGATTGACGCAAATTGCTGACGCTGTTGTTGAATTTCAAAGTGGCCGAGCGAGTAACTATTTAGTTGTTGGAGCCACCACAGCTTTTTCGGCCTATTGGTTGATGCCGCGATTAGCCAAGTTTCGCGCTGACCACCCAGAAGTCGACCTTCGCTTTGCGGTTGATGATAAATGCGTTGATCTCAAATCATCAGGGATTCATGTCTCTATACGTTATGGTGCTGGTGATTGGGCAGGGCTAACATCAACCTATCTTTGTGACAGTGAAGTCTTGCCTCTATGTAGTCGTGCTTATTGGAAGGATCGAGCGCAAGTAGATGATCCCGGTGTCTTAATGGACGAGTTTTTGATCGACTTTGATTATGTGGTTGATTCTCGTTGGTCCAGTTGGTTTGAGCATTTCGGAATAGAAGTAGAGAAAGATCCTGCTGATATCTCAATCGATGCCTACACTTCAATGGTTCAAGCTGCACAAAACGGTCAGGGTATCGCGTTACTTAGCTCACCTCTTGTCGATGATTTAATCAAAAACGGTTCATTGGTTGCGCCGACATCACTGCCGCGTCAAAAACTTGCCGGCGGTTATTATCTTGTTACGCCGAAGAAAATGGAAGCTTGCCCAGCACTCGGTATTTTTCAGCAATGGGTCTTGAGAGAAATGAAGGTAGAAAAAGAGAAGAATGTCTAAATTTCTCTTATCTCGACTTTTACTTAGAAGTCATGCCGCTTTGTTCAGTCAGTTTTAGTTCCCTGAAATATCCGCTCGTAATTATCCAAAAATCGACATTAGATTCTTTGAGATATAAAAGGGGTGGGCGAAGTTTTTAAATATTGTAATAATATCATACGCTTAACACTTGTGTAGTCGTAAAAAGATAAAAAATGTGCGCAATCAGAGTATTTTTTATCTTGCCAAATCACGATATAAAGATATTGTTATGTCAATTCAGGCGGCCGAGAGGCTGTCATAAGGAGAAGTCACGTGGAAGTATTGCTAAAAGGTCTTCAGTCTATTGCCGAACCAACTCGTTTAAGAGTGTTGGGGCTATGTGCGCATGCTGAATTAACCGTCAGTGAGCTCGTTCAGATACTGGGGCAAAGTCAGCCACGTGTTTCTCGCCATCTCAAACTTCTCATGGAAGCTGGTCTTCTTGAACGTCACCAAGAAGGGAATTGGGCGTATTTTAGGTTATCAGATAATCAGCCTTGTTCAGAGCTTGGCCGTTTAATTATTGATCTTATTCCAATTGATGACCCGAAATTAGCACTCGATTTTCAGCGCCTTGAAAACATTAAAGCCGAACGTGCGCGTAAAGCGCATGAATATTTCAGCAAAAATGCTTCGGATTGGCACGAAATCAGATCCTTACATATTGATACCGCACAAATCGAGAGCGCCTTTCAACAGAAACTTCTTGAAGAACCTGTCGACGAGTTACTCGATGTTGGCACTGGGACTGGACGTGTTCTTGAACTGGTATCGAGCGAGGTTGGCTCCGTTGTTGGTCTTGATATCTCGCGTGAGATGTTGGCGATTGCCCGTAATAACATAGATCGGGCTGGCTTGAATAATTGTCAGGTACGTCAGGGTGATATGTACCAAATACCTTTTGGAAACGCGCGCTTTGATGCGGTCTGTCTCAATATGGTTCTTCACTACGCCCTAGATCCTCGAATGTGTCTGCGCGAGGCTGCCCGCGTTATTAAGCCCGGCGGCCGTTTGATATTGGTGGATTTCGCGCCCCACCGTATGGACAGCCTTCGCGATGATCATGCGCATCATTGGCTAGGTTTTGATGATTCACAAATTGAAGAGTTTTGTACCGACGCAGGTTTAAGCCTGTCGAAGCCAGAACATCTTCCAGGAGATCCGCTGACAGTCTGCATATGGACAGCACGTCGCGATCCCGAAACGGAGCAAAGAAAAAATGAAAAGACCTGATATCAGCTTTGAGCTATTTCCGCCGGCATCGGCGAATGGCTTGGACAATTTAGGACAGGCGGTTGAGCGCCTTAAGGGATTTGACCCTAAATATTACTCTATAACTTATGGTGCAGGTGGTTCAGGCCAGCAAAAATCTAATGAGCTTATTACTAAGTTAGCGGGAGACAGTGAGTTGACGCTGGCGGCCCACATTACATTGGCCGGAGCAACTCGTCAGGAAATTACGGATACCGTCAAATCTTGGCAAGCTCTTGGTATTAAGCGTTTGGTGGCCTTGCGTGGTGATGGCGATGTGCCAGGTGAAGCTTTTGTTCCTGACTCTGAAGGTTTTCAAGATTCGATAGAGCTGATTGCGGCCTTACGTGAGCTCGGTGATTTTGAAATCGCTGTTGCGGCTTATCCGGATCCGCATCCGGATAGTCAGTCGCTGGCTGCTGATCTTGAATTTCTAAAGCGTAAACAAGACGCGGGTGCCACCACAGCGATTACCCAATTCTTTTTCGAAGCAGATAGTTATTTTAAGTTTGTTGCGGCAGCACGGGAAGCAGGAATTACTATTCCAATTATCCCTGGCATTCTTCCGATCAACAACATCTCTCAACTCAAACGTTTCGCAGATCGTTGCGGAGCGACAATTCCAGAGTGGGTGATCAAGGCTTTTGACGGTTTGGAAGATAACCCAGAAACGTCAGCTGCAGTTGCTGTGTCTCTTTGTCTTGATCTTTGCCGTGAACTTATCGAAGGCGGTGTTGACGCTTTCCATTTTTACACTCTCAATCGCTCACCATTAACCGAAGCTGTATGCCGTTTGTTGGCGTTGCAGACGGAACAGAAGGAAGCTGCATAATGCGTAATTTTATCGATGCTTTGAACTCGCGCGTACTTCTCACAGATGGTGATGTTGTCCCTGCATTATCAAAGTTAAATGTTGATATCGATCGGGCAACTTTTGGTCATGCAGACTGCCTTGCCGCTCTGAACATTTCGCGGCCAGATGTCATTACTGATATTCACAAAAGTTACCTCGAAGCAGGTGCTGATGTTATTCGAACCAACACAGCAGGTGCCTCTCCTGATGCTTTGGATAAGCACGGCATGAAAGAAGAGGCTTTTGTTATCAATCATCTTGCTGCCGAAGCTGCCTGTCAGGCAGTTGACTCTCTCGCTGGCGGAGATCGCAGACGCTTTGTGATCGGCGTGGTCGATCAGTCTTCTGCGCCGGGCGGCGATAATGAGTTGCGCAATGATGCATATATTCAAGTGCAGGGGCTTGTTTCAGGTGGTGTTGACGCCTTGAGCTTCAATCCTGTTTCAGGCCTTGAGCATGCGCGTGCTCAACTGGCTTCTGCACGACATGCTTTGATCGAGTTGGGATCTTCAGTACCACTATTGCTAGAGTACTCTGAAGATCATGATTTCACAGATGATACAATCTCTGACCTTGTTGACGGTGTTTGTTATGTAGAAAGCAGTGAAACCATCAAAGCAGGATTCCCTGTGCACCAAGATGGTCAAAAAATCCTGGTCCACGGCGGGAAGTCAGCCGAGGAAACTGCCAAGATAGATCGTGCTCTTCGCAAAAAAGCAGCTGATGGATATCGGCCTGTAACCAGAGCAAACGTTTCTCCACGTGAAGAGATTGTACCTGTATCAAGCTGGAATGACTATTCGGCTATTTCAGCCAGCTAGCTCACTATTCCTCTACAGAATGATTCCGAATTGAAAGTGCCCGGATAAACCCGGGCATTTTCAATTTTATATTTTAAAATTAATATCCCTACAATCTTTGCGAGACAATTTGCATCGAGCTGACTAGTTGCTCTAGACCTGATTTGGCATGACAATACTTATCAAAACAACAGCTAAGGACATCGTTTGAAGCGGTGTAGTTGGATATGGTCGAGTTCTTTGATGCAGTATTTCTTGCCCGTGTGCAGTTCGCATTTACGATTTCCTTCCACATTATTTTTCCCGCATTCTCTATTGGTTTGGCAAGCTATCTCGCCGTTCTGGAAGGGCTATGGTTGTGGACAGGACGTGAAATTTACCTTCAAATTTTTCGGTATTGGATAAAGATCTTTGCGGTTGTTTTCGGCATGGGTGTCGTGTCTGGTATTGTGATGAGCTATCAATTCGGCACCAACTGGAGTGTGTTTTCTGATAAGACAGGACCCATACTCGGACCACTGATGGGCTATGAAGTTCTGTCGGCTTTCTTTCTTGAAGCCGGTTTTCTTGGCGTCATGTTGTTTGGCATGAACAAGGTCGGGAAAAGGTTACACTTCTTTGCAACGTTAATGGTGGCTGTGGGAACGTTGTTTTCTGCATTCTGGATATTGTCTGTTAACTCCTGGATGCAAACGCCTGCCGGATACGGGATAAATGACGTCGGGCAGTTTATTCCTGTGGATTGGTTTGCGGCAGTGTTCAATCCGTCTTTTCCTTATCGATTAGTCCACATGGTACTAGCGGCTTACCTCACCACGGCGTTTGTCGTTGGCGGGGTATCTGCATGGCATCTCTATCGTGATAGTGATAATCAGCCCGCGCGGATTATGTTCTCCATGGCTATGTGGATGGCTGTTATTGTTGCCCCGATCCAGATAGTTGCAGGAGATTTCCATGGTCTGAATACACTAGAGCATCAACCCGCCAAGATCGCTGCGATGGAAGGGCATTTTGAGACTCGTAAAGGCGCCCCTTTGATCTTGTTTGGCATTCCGAGTATGGAGGATGAAAAGGTTCACTATGCGTTGGAAATTCCCAAACTCGGCAGTCTTATTTTAACGCACGATCTTGACGGTCAAATCAAAGGGTTAAAGGAATGGGCAAAAGAAGATCGCCCTAACGTGCCGATTATTTTTTGGTCTTTCCGTATTATGGTTGGACTTGGTTTCTTGATGGTTGCTTTAGGGGCTTGGAGTTTGCTTCGGAGGGTACAAGGAAAATTATACGATACTCCTTGGATGTTTCGAATTGCGATTATAATGGGGCCTACTGGTTTTATTGCCCTTTTAGCAGGCTGGATTACGACCGAAGTCGGCAGACAACCTTATACGGTATATGGATTGCTTCGAACGGTAGATTCAGCTTCTCCCATAGATGCGCCAGCTGTTGCGATTTCTCTTCTGGCTTTCATTGTGGTCTATTTTACGGTTTTCGGCGTCGGTCTGGTTTACATTTTACGGTTGATGAAACGCGCGCCTGATAGTGAAGTATCAGAAACCATAACTGAAATGCCAATACGTGCGGCAGGGATGACACCTGTGGCGGTGTTGGCACCGACTTCAATACAAAACACAGATAATGAGGAGTAAGGAAAATGGTATTTGATCTTCCATTAATCTGGTCTCTTATTATAGCTTTTGCCGTTTTGGCCTATGTGCTTTTAGATGGTTTTGATTTGGGCATTGGTATTTTGTTTCCTGTGTTGGATAAAGGGGGCGAACGTGACTATGCCATGAACACCATTGCCCCTGTTTGGGATGGGAATGAGACTTGGCTTGTCCTTGGTGGGGGAGGTCTATTTGCTGTTTTTCCTCTAGCATACGCAGTCGTACTTCCAGCACTTTATGCTCCCTTGACCATTATGTTACTTGGCCTTGTTTTTCGAGGTGTTGCCTTTGAATACAGATGGCGCAGTATTGACTCTCAGGGTAAGTGGGATTTTGCTTTCTTTGAGGGATCTCTAGCTGCGGCTCTCTGCCAAGGCATTGCTTTGGGAGCTTTGGTTCAGGGGATATCTATTGTTGATCGTGCTTATGCCGGGGGATGGTGGAATTGGTTGACGCCGTTCTCTTTACTGACAGGTATGGCGGTGGTTGTTGGTTATGTATTACTCGGATCGACGTGGCTGATTCTAAAAACTTTAGGCCCGGTTCAAGAGAAAGCTTATTCAGTTGCGAAGCCTGCTTTATGGAGTTTGTTGTTCTTAATCGGTGTCGTAAGCCTTTGGACACCTTTTCTTAATCCAGCTTTTATGGACCGTTGGTTTTCAGTTCCTCGGGTCTTTTATACGGCGCCTGTACCTATTATGGTTTGTTTAGTCGCTTGGTGTCTTTTCAGGGGATTGAAGCTAAAGCGTGATTGGCAGCCTTTTGGTTGGCTCAGCCGTATTAATCCCCCTTATCTTGGCTTATACCGCCTATGCCTATTGGGTTTTTAGAGGCAAGGTCGACCCATCGGAGGGGTATCATAGATGACTGATGTGAAGCCTCGTCTACTGCATAAGCTCGGATGGTTTATGGCTCTTTGGCTTGGCGGTGTTTTATCTTTAGCAGCTATTGGATATGGTATCCGTTATTGGTTAGGTATGTAATTTTACGAACCTAATTCAAATGATGTCCAGTCCAAGATCGAGGCAAGGCGCACTGTGTGTAAGCCAGCCAAGTGAGATGACATCGACGCCAGTTTCGGCAATCGCGCGGGCGGTTTCGTAAGTGATTCCACCAGAAGCTTCCGCAATGGCTGTGCCACCAATCATATCGACAGCTTCCCTAAGCTCTTCGAGGCTCATGTTATCCAGAAGTATGATATCCGGTTTGTGGGGCAAGGCTTCACGTAATTGCTCCAAAGTATCGACCTCGACTTCGATCTTGACCATGTGTCCGATATTTGCGCGGGCCTGATCAATTGCCTTGCCGATTTTGCCACCAACTGCGGCGATATGATTGTCTTTAAGCATTACACCATCGTAAAGGCCAAATCGGTGATTGTGACCACCGCCAGAACGAACCGCGTATTTCTCAAAGGCGCGTAATCCTGGCGTAGTTTTACGCGTACAGGTAACACGTACAGGCAACCCCTCGACCAAGTCAACAATGTTGCGGGTTGCTGTTGCAATTCCAGACAGGCGCCCCATAAAGTTGAGGCCAACCCGTTCTCCACTAAGGATCGCACGCGCAGGTCCTGATATCTTGGCAGTGATAGTGCCCGGGGTAATTTTGGTGCCGTCCTTTACCAGAATCTCGACGCCGACATCCTCGGACAATTCTGCCATCGCGGCGACCAGAAAGTCTGTCCCAGCTATGGTCCCGTTTTGCCGACTGACAACGGAGGCACAAAGAACGGCTTCTTCTGGAATGGTGCTGTCGCTGGTGAGGTCTCCGGTTGAGCCCAAGTCTTCAAGCAGAGCATATTGAACGGCTTTGGTAATAAGGGGCTGTGGGAGTGAGGTGAGGTTAGTTGTCATAATATCTGTACTTTATTTTATCTAGGAAGCCATTTTTAAAGATGGGCTTCCTATGATTTCAAAATCTAATTTTTGCGTGTCGAAAAGTGTGAGGCGGCTATGGTCTTTGTAGCTGTCTAGTGTGTCAGGATAGTCATTGCGGTAATGGCCACCCCGGCTTTCATTCCGCGCGAGAGCTGACTGAGCGATCAACCTACTGACCGTCATTAGATTTTTAAATCGTGCTGAGAGTGCTGGGTAATTTTGGTCGAGGTTATCTAGGTGGGTAAGAAGCGCTTCCAGCCCTTGAGCGTTTCGGCAAAGGCCAATATAGCGATAATTTAGGGTTTGTAACTCAGTGATAGCATCTGCTTCGAGCTCCGAGTGAGTGAAAGTTCTTGCCTCGAAGCTTTGTACATCACTGAGTATGTCAGCGGACATATCACTGGATAAAGAGTGGTTTTGCTGTTGATCTTTAATATCGTTACTGACCAGTGGGGCGAAGACGAGAGCCTCAAGCAAAGAATTACTGGCAAGACGATTTGCGCCGTGCAATCCGGTACAAGCCACTTCGCCACAGGCCCAAAGTCCCTTAATGTCGGTTCGACCTCGGTTATCTGTCTCGACACCACCCATGTGATAGTGAGCGGCGGGAACAACCGGGATCAAGCCTTTTCTGGGGTCAATGCCGTGATTTTGGCAATGGTTAAAGACCGTTGGAAAGTGTTCTGGGAATTCTTCGCCAATGCTGGCTCTGGTATCGAGATAGCACTTCTGTCCCTTTTCTCTCTGTCGCCAAATACCTCTGGCAACAATGTCACGTGGGGCAAGTTCACCCAAAGGGTGTTCCGCTTTCATAAAACGCTCACCGAGCTCATTCACCAACCAGGCACCATCCCCGCGAAGGGCTTCTGTCGCCAAGGGGCGAGGGGTGGCTTCAACATCAATTGCCGTAGGGTGGAACTGAACGAACTCAAGATCTTTCAGTGTCGCGCCCGCCCGTGCCGCCATGGCAAGGCCATCGCCACAAGCCGCAAAGGGATTTGTGGTGGCGCTATAAAGCTGACCAATGCCCCCAGTGGCCAAAACAACGGCTCCAGCTTGAACAACAATATGTTGCTGACCTTGAAGAACGGTTGCGCCGCGCACTGTTTTTACTTCATCAGTTTTTTCTTCACCCGTTTCAAATGTAATCAGATCAAGAGCTTCGGTATTTTCTAAAACGGTAATATGGGAAGCTTCTAGCGTACGAAGTCTGAGGGCGCGCATTACTTCCCGTCCAGTGGAATCGCCATTGGCATGAACAACGCGTCGGTGGCTGTGAGCGGCTTCTCGGCTCAGGCTCAAGCCGTTTTCATCCTGGTCAAAAATAACACCGAGATCGATGAGATCTTGAATTCTTTCTGGGCCCAGTTCTGTTACCAGCGCAGCGATATCCACATCGGCAATTCCGCCAGCCACGGCAAGAGTATCGCGGAGGTGATTGGCGGGGCTGTCTTCAGGTGACAGAGCTGCGGATATTCCCCCTTGCGCCCAAGTACTGGAAGCTTCTTCGCCGAGAGGTCCCTTGGAGAGAAGAATGACAGACTTTGGGGCCAGGGTAAGTGCGGTCATCAGTCCAGCGAGGCCTGCCCCAATAACCAATACGTCTGTTTTTTGAACGTTCTCTTCCGCTATGCCCATCACCTAATCGCTCCTTAGCTTGCGTCAAGCATCCGCTGTACTGCCAACCGTGCTTTGTCTTCATGTTCTGGGTTTATTGTGATTTCATATGTCATGGTCTTGAGCGAATCACAGATGTTCATCAAGTTAATGCGCTGCATGTGAGGACAAAGATTACAGGATCGAATAAAGGTCGTCTCTGGGTTTTGAGAGGCGATGTTATCTCCCATGGAGCACTCTGTAATCAGTGCAACTTCTTTGGGTTTTCGATCTGTTACGAAATTAATCATGCCTGCGGTTGATCCAGAATAATCCGCAGCTTCGACCACTTCGGGTGGGCATTCTGGGTGTGCGAGAACCGTGACATCAGGGTGTGCCTTGCGCAATTGGGTCACTTGTTGGGCGGTAAAGCGTTCATGAACTTCGCATTCTCCAGCCCAAGTCAGGATCTCAACATTGGTCTCTGCGGCAACGTTGGCAGCGAGGAAGCGATCAGGAATAAGCAAGACACGATCTACGCCCAGGGATTCAACGATCTTCACCGCATTGCCAGATGTGCAGCAGATATCTGATTCAGCTTTTACTTCAACCGACGTGTTCACATAGGTGACAATCGGTACACCGAGGTATTTTTTACGTAGGTTTCTGACGTCTTCGCCGGTGATCGAATCAGCCAGAGAACAACCAGCTTTAGGGTCGGGGATCAAAACCGTCTTGGAAGGGTTAAGAAGTTTGGTGGTTTCCGCCATAAAGTGAACGCCAGCCATAACGATGACATCTGCTTCTACATCAATGGCTTTCTGTGCGAGCGCCAGAGAATCTCCCACGATATCTGATACGCAGTGATAGATATCCCGTGTCTGATAGTTGTGCGCCAGAATGACTGCATTACGTTCTTTTTTAAGACGTATGATCTCATCTATATAAGGGGCAAAGTCTGGCCATTCTTCTGCGCTGATGGCTGGTGCGACACGATTGAAAATTTCGGCTGTGCGCTCCGCTACCTCAGGAGTATAAGTGAGTTCTTCTGTTTCGGTGACCGAGTTGTCGGAATACGCAGTATTGGCAGACATGAAAGCCTCTTGTGCTCAGTTTGAGTATAAGGGGGCTATAAAAAAAGACGGGAAGCCCCTGTTTCAGTTATGCTACAAATGAGTATTACTAAGGTCAAGCTTATTTATGCTTCAAATGAGCATAAATAAGTATCAAGAGAATTTGGTGTGTAAATTTTATCGGGTATAATCATTGAGATGGTTAGTTTTGACGAACGCCAAGAGCTTGTTTTTCCATGAGGACTTCCCTGCGAAAGCGGAATTGGCTTGCAGGGCGACCACCAGTTTGGCTTTCGATCTTTCCCGTCGCCTCAACCAACCCTTTTTTCTCGATCAGACGGCGGAAATTCTGTTTGTGGAGTCGTGAGCCTGAGAGAGCCTCGACCACTTTTTGGAGTTGTAACAAGGTAAAAGTGGGGGGCATTAGCTCAAACACCACCGGGCGATATTTGATTTTCCCGCGCAGCCGACCGATGGCCGTTGCAAGAATACGCCTATGATCAAGCGCCATTGCGGTGCCTCTAAAATCAATTTGAACTGGATCCGTAATATGGTCCTGGGCTTCAGCAACGAGGTTGGCTTCATAAAGTAGCTCGTACCGCTCTAGAACCAGTTCATCATTCCAGGGCGTATCGTCCAGACCAAAGGTAATGCAAGTGCGCTCATAGCGATCTTGTCGCTGGGCTGGGTCGGTTGATGTTTCAATCCATTGACGCAAAGCTGGAATGATATCGCTCTCTAAAAGTGCAGGTGTATCTTCTCTCCAATCTTCCCAGGGGAAGTAGCGATACCAGTCATGCCAAATTGCGGTTTCTATTGCTGTTGGCGCTGTGTCTTGTACCAAGGCTACGTAGCTAACGGATACAAGTCTCGGTCCACCTGCTTCTTCTCTGGGATCACGGCCTTCATTGCCAAAGGTATAAAGCTGCTCCACATATCCGATTTCGTGGTTGGTTTGTTCCTCGACCCAAGACCGAAGCCCGCTTTCCAAGGTGCGGTGTTTTAAGGGATAGAATGGACCAAAGGGAAGGGCTTCGTGGCGGTCATCATGCGGCAGCGCGCGATCAGTCAGGGTTTCATGCTGGGCGGTTAGGGTTTCTGGCGTGTGTTGAACGATCAACACCTTTGGTTGCTCTTCTATAATAGCCACAATAACAGCATTCAAGCCGATGACGACCTGACCATTTTCTGGAGCTCCACCCGCATTCATTCTTGATTATTCCCCTGATCTCTTAAAGACCTAAGATCACAGAGGAATTAACTTTAGGCAAGATCAGATAAAAGCGATTGCTTTATCCGAAGGCCTTATTCGAAAACTGTCTGTTCTTCGGCGATCGATATATCGCATTCCGCAAGCTTAATTGCCTCGAGGAGATACTCTGATGGGGTCTTGTCAGAGACGAATTGATCTATTTGCGAAAAATTGCATTGTTTTACGGGGGCCATTTTATCGAACTTACTATGGTCTAGAACCATAATGGATTGCTGAGAGTGAGATATAAGGGTTTGAGAAAAGACTGCTTCGCATAGGTGATTTACCATGAAGCCTTTTTCGCTGTTCACTGCCGATGCAGATAGTATGGCGTGATCAAGCTCAAATCGCCCGACAAACTCCAAGGCCTCTGGACCAAAAGCGCCGGCGTCGTGTTCTCTGAGTTCTCCCCCCGCCAAAAAAACTCTGTTCCCGTTTCTGCTCACCAGAATGTTCGCGATTGAGGCAGAGTTCGTAACAATAAAAAGATTACTGTGGTCGCTCAGGGCCATGGCCACGTAAGCAGTAGTAGAACTATTGTCGAGAAAGAGAGATTCCCCATTGCGAATTTGTGCAGCCACCAAAGCGCCGATCTTCTGTTTGCTTTCCTTACCTTCTGTCAGACGACGGGTAAATGAAGGTTCGGGAAGGCTCTCGGGAAGGGACACACCTCCATGGACTTTTTCCAAAAGGCCCTCTGCGACGAGACTGTTCACATTTCTACGAATGGTCTCCATCGAGACTTGTAGTGTTTCTGCGAGAGCTGAGGTTGTGCAAAATCCACTAAATCGAACGTTTTTGAGAATGTCGAGTTGGCGCTTTGAGGGGTTCATAGAATTTCGTTTCGTGGTTTTAGTATGGAAAATCTTATCATAACATCATTAGGTCCACGAAATAAACACGCAATAACCTCAAATTATCAATTATTCATATTGACTCGACTCCTTTTTAAGTGACTTTATGTGATATTGTGGAATTTTGTGGTTATTAGTTGTTTTTGGAGAAGCAAATGTCAAAGCGGCATCACGTGGAAGTTCTCATTGTCGGGGGCGGGATTATTGGGTGTTCTATAGCCTACCATTTAACGCGTATGGGAAAGCGGGATGTCGCTGTTCTGGAAAAAAACCAGTTAACTCACGGAGCGACTTGGCATGCAGCCGGATTGGTCGGTCAGTTAAGGTCTTCGCGAAATACAACGCGAATGTTG
This sequence comes from uncultured Rhodospirillales bacterium, assembly GCA_913060675.1. Classification (GTDB taxonomy): domain Bacteria; phylum Pseudomonadota; class Alphaproteobacteria; order Kiloniellales; family Kiloniellaceae; genus Kiloniella. Next base: position 3,507 of record CAJXUS010000019.1, on the reverse strand, counting down.
CAAAAATCCGTTGAGTTATACGATCGACTAGAGGTCGAAACCGGGCAGGCGCTGGATTGGAAGAAAGTCGGCAGTCTACGATTAGCAAGTTCTAAAGATCGCATGCTCGAAGTGAAACGCTTGGCAACAACTTCCAAGAGTTTTGGTTTGGAGATGCAAATCCTAAGCGCCCGTGAAGCGCAAGAACTGTTTCCCATCATGACAACAGCAGGTGTGGAGGGGGCAGCCTATATTCCAAGTGATGGTTATATTGACCCAAGCTCGGTTTGTCAGGCACTGGCGAAAGGTGCCCGTGATAAGGGTGCCAAAATTTATCAAGGTGTCGAAGTCCTCGAGGTGCGCCGGGATGGGAGACGAGCAACTGAAGTTGTTACGTCCGAGGGAACCTGGACCTTTGATATATTGGTAAACGCTGGCGGGATGTGGTCTCGAGAACTCGGAGCGCTCAGTAATGTAAAAATTCCCGCTTGTGCTTTAGAGCATCAATATATGATCACTGATCCTATATCCGATGTACCAAAGAATATGCCAACCATGCGTGATCCTGATCGTCTGATTTATTACAAACCTGAAGTCCGGGGTATGGTCGTCGGAGGATATGAAAAGGGAACACTTCCTTTTGGAGATAAGGGTATCCCGCAAGGCTTTGGTCGTGAATTATTAGGGGGTAATTTTGATCGCTTTGAACAGCTTGCCTGTCTTGCTGCAGAAATCACCCCTGTTATAAACACCGTAGGTATCCGTGAACTAATCAATGGCCCCATTCCCTATTCAGCCGATGGTGACTTTGTTATGGGCAAGGCAGCGGAGCTTGATAACTACTTTGTTGCCAGTGGTTTCCTCTACGGGATCGCGGCTGGCGGGGGCGCGGGGCAGATGATGGCGGAATGGATTGTCGATGAAGCCCCTAGCCTTGATCTCTGGCCCTTGGATATTCGCCGCTTTAGCGAGCATCATAATACCAACTACTTTATGTATAATCGGGCTGTGGAACACTATGGTGGGCATTATCTACTACATAAACCCGGCGAAGAAGCCGAGGCCGCCAGAGGTATAAGGCGTAGCCCGCTTTATAATATATTGAAGGACAAGGGGGCTTGTTATGGCAGTAAGGCGGGATGGGAACGCCCGAACTGGTTTGCACCTGCTGATATGGAGCCTAGAGATGAGTTGGATTTTGATCGTACAAAAACAAACTGGTTCTCCCCTGTTGCACAAGAATGTAAAGCGGTGCGCGAAAATGTAGCCCTGATAGATCAGTCATCCTTTGCGAAGATGGAAATTGTCGGGCCGGGTGCACTGGATGCTTTGCAAAGGCTTGCGGTCTCAAATATTGATAAATCTGTCGGTTCGGTGATCTATACCCAGCTTTGTAATGAGAAGGGCGGAATTGAAGCGGATTTAACCATCTGCCGATTTGGCCTTCAGCACTTCTATGTCATTACTGGAAGTGGCTTTGCCACGCATGACTTTCATTGGATCAAGGCGCATTTGCCGAGCGACGGATCTGTTCATGCCTTTGAAGTGACCTCGGCCAAGGCGGTGATCAATATTTGTGGCCCGAGTTCACGGGCCGTTCTGCAGGCCGTGGCTAACAATAATCTCTCTAATGAGAGCTTTCCCTTTTCAACTTGCCAGCAGATTGAAATTGGCGCCGCGACCCTCTGGGCTCTGCGTATTGGTTATGTCGGAGAGTTAGGCTGGGAGTTGCACATCCCAACCGAGTTTGCCGGGCATGTTTACGAGCTGCTTTGGGAGGCCGGGAAAATTTATGACATTGCCAATGTTGGATATCGTGCCATTGACAGTTTGAGACTGGAAAAAGGCTATGTTTATTGGAGTTCAGAAGTAACTCCTGATTACACCCCTTATGACGCAGGTTTGGGCTTTAAAGTAGCATTGAAATCAAAAGGCGACTTTATCGGTCGCGATGCGCTCTTAGATATTAAGGAAAAAGGTCCGAGACAAAAGCTGTCCACCTTTATCGTAGAGGCCGATGTTTCCCTTTACGGTGCAGAGACCATATTCCTTGGAGAAGACGTCGTTGGCCTGACAACGTCTGCCAACCATGGACATACCATCGATAAACAAATTGCCTTGGGCTACCTTCCCAAGTCGATTGCCGATCAACAGGGCTTTGAAATCGAGGCTTTCGGAAAACGCTATCCTGCAACGCGTGTTGATGGTGCGCTGTATGATCCTAAGAATAAGCGCCTAAAGATGTGATTGGCCAAGTTAAGGGGTAATGAGGATGAATTATCAACAAATCGCAACGGCTTTGGCTCGGGTGCCTGAGTTACAAGGTTGGGAGCCAGGAAGTTATTCAGTTGAGCGTCTCGGTGGTTTGACCAACCTTGTCTATAAGGTGTCTCGGGAAGGAGGTAGCTATATTGTTCGAATTCCAGGAGAGGGAACCGAGGGTTATATTGATCGTTCAGTAGAATCACATAATGCACGGGTTGCTGCAGACATAAAGGTTTCTGCAGAAGTCTTATATAGTGATCCGTCCAGTGGTGTGATGGTGTTTCGGTTTCTTGGGGGTACAGAAACTATGAGCCCCGACGCCTTTAAGTCCAGAACGGGGTCCCCAGGGCGAGCCGGACAAGCTTTGGCTTTGTTACATAACTCGGGCAAAGAATTTCGCTTCCGCTTCGAACTATTTGCCATGATCGATGAGTATTTGAAGGTTCTAGATGATCTAGGCGAAATTTTACCCTCTGGTTATCATGAGGTCGTTAAAGAGGCGCAAAATATTCGAAAAATTCTGGCGGCGAAGAAAGGCTTACCCCTTACGCCGTGTCATTGTGACCCTCTGTCTGAAAACTTCCTCGATGATGGCGACAAGATGTGGATTGTGGACTGGGAATATTCCGGCATGAATGATCCGCTCTGGGATCTGGGAGACCTTTCTGTCGAAGCTGAGTTCAATGAAGATCAAGACAAAGAATTGCTCTCTGCCTATTGGGGCGGAGAACCTCCAGCAGAAATCATGGGCCGACTGGTCATCTATAAAGCGATGTGTGATCTGCTGTGGACTCTCTGGGGATTGATCCAGCACGGAAACGAGAACCCTGCCGAAGATTTCTGGGCCTATAGCATCGGGCGATTTGAGCGTTGTAAGAGTTTGATGTCTTCCCCTGCTTTTAAGGGGCATGTTCATGCCGTGGCAGAGGGGCGTCTGTACGACTAAATGGCTTTCTTGAGTAGGTAGTCAGCTTATTTCTTAGTTTTGAAGATGTTCTGCGAATCTTTTGAATATTTCACGAATCTTTTTTCATTTTCTTGAGCGATTCTTGACTGTTTTGTTGTGATTCTCTGTGAATCTCATGTTTTTGAGTGTTTGATGAATTCTGAGTGTTCTGATTCGGTCCTGAAACATGTTGATTTGAGTAATAATAGGTATGTTTTGTGTATTGTTTTAGAAATATTACAAAAATGTGAGATTTTTTAACAAAGGTCTTTGACAGGTGTTGTTGTGGGGCCTATAACACCGCTCACCAACGAGGC
>CAJXUS010000018.1 GCA_913060675.1 uncultured Rhodospirillales bacterium | reverse complement strand
CACTATCCTCTTCGTCGGCAGCGTCAGATGTGTATAAGAGACAGCAGTAGAGCCACGTTAATAATGGTACACCACATGAAAAATGACGTCAGGGTAACAATATCCATTTGAATTCTCCATCACTTATGAACTTATATATAAGCTCAAATTTGGAAAAATTCTAGAGCAGCGACAATCTGCGTTACATCACAAATTGGTTCAGATGTTTCGCAATACCCTGTTTTAACTGACGATCGATCTCGGTCATAAGGTCTTCTGTCAGTTTGAACCAAATTTTCTCACGCTCTCGCAACTTGATGTTTTCGGCAACGGTAACACTACGTTCCGCCCGTGCCACAACAGAAGCTTCTTTAAAGCCTTGGTCACTTAGAACCTGGAGCTCAACTTCGAGCACACCGTTATAGCGCTCTGACTGATCATAGGTAAAAAGTCCCGTTAAGCCTTTTTGCTTTTCAAGTTTACTTTCGGTAACCGCAGCATCTTTGATGATAAAATGGAGAACGTTTTGGCTGCCTTCAGCCTGAAGCCGATCCTTTGCCCACTGGCTAGAAGCCTGAGCGGGAGAAACATCAAAAAGATGCTCTACGTTTGGACTTTGAGAAGGACTTACATAAATTTGATCAACGAAGACTTCACGGACCAAAAGTTGATAAGGCGGGAGATGGGCATACGTTAGATCAGCATGTTCATAGGTCGTTGGTACTGTTTTACAGCCTGTCAAAGTCACAGCTGTTGCAGCAACCCCACTTAAAACAAATGCTCTTCTACTTAACATACAACCAACCTCACCCATAATATCGACAACTCTTGTTCGCCTAGTTTATTTCTATCCAATCCGGGCCAATCCGGGCCAACCCGGGCCTGTATCTGACTAAGCTCAGGACAGTTCCAGAAATGAATATGCATTCTGATTGTTAGTCAGTAGAGAAAAAATAAGGCGTGAAGAAGACCCGTTAGCCTTCTTCTAGACTCTCAGCCTGAAGTTTTGCGATGTCATCATCATTGAAGATATAAGAGCGACCACAAAATTCACACTTGGCGTCAATGACACCATTTACCTTGTAGCTTTCGATCTCATCAGGAGACACAGTTGTAATAACGTTCTCAAGCTTTTCCCGTGAGCAACGGCAGCCCTCAACCACAGGGCGTTGATGGTACACTCTGACCTCTTCTTCGTGAAAGAGACGATACAGCAATTCTGTCACAGGAAGATCAAGATCCAGTAACTCTACTTCCGTACAACTGGCCATTAAAATCATGGAACGTTGCCAGTCTTCCTTGAGTTCATCTTCGTCCTTAGCGGTTTTTTGGTTAATCCCTCCATCGCCAGGCATATGTTGCAAAATCAGCCCCCCAGCATGCCAGTGACCCTCTTTCGTCGTCGTTTTAACCAACACACCCGTATTAATCTGCTCAGATTGCTTGAAATATTTCTGCATACACTCTGCCAGGCTCTCACCATCCAATTCGACGATGCCCTGATAACGCTCCATATCAGCGCCCTGATCCACCGTAAAAGCAACATAGCCCTTGCCGGTAAGGTCAGTGAGTGTAAGTGTCGTGTGGTCTTCTGTACTTTCCAGAAGTTTTGTCAGGCGCTCTTCATCAATCCCGGCATAGCCCCGCAAAACCCCTTCAGAGGTCATGTCACTAACCAGCATTTTGATGGGGCCGTCGCTTTTACTCTGGAGCGTAAAACAGCCTTCAAATTTCATCAGAGAAGAGAGCACCCCCGTCAGGGCCAAAAGCTCCCCCAACAATTCGTTTACGATTTGCGGGTAGTCATGCCTTTTTATAATGGCATCAATAGAGGGGCCCATACGAACAAGACGTCCGCGTATACCACTTGTCTCCAACATGAAAGGTTGAATCAAATCATCCTTCATATGAAGTCTGGGCGAATCATCGGAATGATCCAAATCGTCCGTTTTTTCGACTTTGTCCCCGGGGGTGTTACTCATATTTTTCTCTCCAGAGCCCAACTAAAGGTTACTCATGCACCAATATAAAATACCCTTTTGGGCATGTAATCTGTTTTCCGCCTCGTCAAAGACCACCGATTGAGGCCCGTCGATTACCGCCGTGACAACTTCCTCTTCCCGGTGCGCAGGCAAACAATGCATAAAGAGTGCATCATCCTTTGCCAGGCTCATGACACGTTCATCAACCTGATAAGGCTTCAAGAGATTGTGCCGATTGGCAGCATCCTTATCACCCATTGAGACCCAGGTATCCGCAACAATGCAATCGCTTCCGATAGCACCTTCGTCGATTGAGTGGGTAACAGAGATATTACCCCCTTCGGATCTGGCCCAATCCAGAACGGCCTGTTTTGGCGCTAGTTCTGCTGGAGTTGCCAGCTTAAGCTCGAAGTCAAAGCGGGTTGCTGCGTGGATCCATGAGGTCGCAACGTTATTGCCATCCCCACACCAAGTTACGGTTTTACCCGCAATAGATCCCCGGTGCTCTTCATAGGTCATGACATCGGCCATGAGTTGGCAGGGATGGGATTCGTCCGTTAGGCCATTAATAACAGGCACCGTTGCGTATTCAGCCAGTTCATGCAGGATTTCTTCGGAAGAGGTCCGGATCATGATCGCATCAACAAACCGGGAAAGTACACGAGCCGTGTCAGCAATTGATTCGCCATGCCCCATTTGTGAACTGCTTGGGTCGAGAAGAACCGCATTGCCACCGAGCTGAGATATACCAACTTCGAACGACACACGGGTCCGTGTCGATGGTTTTTCAAAAATCATCGCGAGGGATTTCCCCTCAAGCGGGCGACCCAATATTTCACCGGATTTAAGTTTTGAGCCATAGCTCAAAATTGTCCGAAGTTCCTGTGTACTGAACCTGTTCAAATCGAGAAAGTGTTTAGCTGTAGTCATTGTTCTTAACCTTAGGTCTTAGCCCATAAGTCGGCGCCCCTGTTAGGCAGCCTGGGCCATATTTTTACTGACGTCTTCCAATATAGCGATCGCTTCATCAACATGTGAGCGTTCGATAACCAACGGTGGTAGCAATCGGATTACATTATCCGCTGCACCAACACTCAAGAGACCACCGGCACGCATTGCAGAGATAACATCAGTATTTAGCACCCTGCACTTGAGGCCCAACATCAAACCTGAGCCACGAACTTCTTGGAACACAGCGGGATAGCTCGCGACAAGATTTTCAAGTCTATCACGGGTATAATCCGCAATCTCGATAACCTTCTCCATAAAGCCCTCTTCGAGCAGGACATCCAATACTGCATTGCCAATCGCCATTGCCAAAGGATTACCGCCGTAAGTGCTACCGTGGGTGCCAGGAACCATACCAGCCGCAGCTTTATCGGTGGCAAGAAACGCGCCTAAGGGAAAACCGCCGCCAATGCCTTTTGCTGTGGCAAGAACATCGGGTTCGATCTCAGCCCATTCGTGTGCAAAGAGCTTACCTGTACGACCGTTTCCGCATTGGACTTCATCCAAGATCAAAAGCAGACCGAACTCATCACAGACCGTCCGAAGTCCCTTGAGAAAGTCCATAGAAGCAGCACGAATACCGCCTTCGCCCTGAATAGGTTCCACCATAATAGCCGCAGTTTCATCACTAATTGCCGCGCGAAGCTCGTTCAAATTGCCAAAGGCGACATGATCGAAACCCGGGGTCCGAGGACCAAAACCGTCGAGGTGCTTCTCGTTTCCTGCTGCCGAGAGCGCGGTCATGGTCCGGCCATGAAAAGCACTGTCACACGTAATAATACGGTACTTTTGCGGCTGACCATTATGACTGTGATACTTCCGGGCGAGCTTAATCGCGCCTTCCATAGCTTCTGTGCCAGAGTTGGTAAAAAATACCTTGTCCGCAAAGGAGTTTGCGACCAGGCGTTTCGCCAACTCTTCACCACCGGTAATCCGATAAAGATTAGAGACGTGCCAAAGTTTACGACCTTGCTCTTCCAAAGCTGCGACAAGCTTGGGGTGACTGTGGCCAAGCGAATTAACGGCAATGCCACTCGCAAAGTCGAGATATCGTCGGTTTTCAGCAGTATAAAGATAAGGACCTTCGCCGCGCTCAAAAGCGAGGTCGATACGTGCGTAGGTGGGCATTACTGCTTCACTCATTAGGTGTCTCACTTAATATATCTGCTGAAAAACAAAACCCGGGATGACAGTACAGTCACCCCGGAGCAGCGTATTAACCCAATAACTCAACGCACTGTCAACCAGAAGAAGTAGGGAAAGTGCGCTTTTTCAAATAAAAAATGACGACTGAGGATTAAAAAATCACCTCATGGGTTTAATCGTGTAACCCTGGGCCAGCAAAAGGTTTAAAATACCTTCATCTCCGGGGAGATGAAGTGCATCTATGGCGATAAAACTATTCCCCTTCAGCAATGAGCTTTCCATGCGTTCGACCATGCGATAATTGCGTTGTGTTATAAGGGTCGCCTCATATCGATCCGAAAACTCATCAGAGATAATGGTGTAACCATCCAACATCTGTTGATACATACCGCTGGTATCTTGTTGGAGATATAATCCCAGAGTTTTATTGAACTTCGCTTCGACCGAACCGATGTCAGGTGGCAAGGTATCCAAAAGAGCAATTTGCTCTTGTTCGTTGGCACCATCAAGGGCCGCAAGCTGCTCTTCGACCGTTTCCAGTCCAATGATCTTTATTTTATTTCTAAGCGCCAGGTCTTGTAGAGTTTGATTAAGAGTTCTAATTCCGAGCGATACCCGTGACGCTTCTGAGGGGGGAAGTGAAAAAACAACCCCTGCCGCCCAGGGCTTCAAGACCTTCATCTGCCGCGCAAGGTAACCATATTCATAGCCAAGGACTTTAATTTTCTCAAAAGTATCCACAGAGACCAGCTCATCGAGACGGCGATTATCTTGATAAACCATGGCAGTGAATAATTTTTGTTTGATAGAATCATCGTCAACAACGTCGACCAACAAACTATCTGATGAAGCCAAGAGTTTCATGGCTCCAGCGCCTAAATCAACAACCCGCCGTTCACTGCTATGCATGGTTCCAAAAATGATACTCGGGTCCTGGCCATCCTTAGAAATTTGCCAAAACACACCCTGACCATAGGGTAGCTCAGCGGCACCCGCGGTTTGCCCAAGGACAATCAAAACCAAAAACAAAGCCATGAGAGGCTGTGTAGATAAGTAGAATTTTCGGATAAACTCTAACCCAGACCGGCTAGAAAATTTGCAACTCATAGAGCTCTTCCTGATCTCACTGTTTGATTCGTGAGATCATTCTGTCAGAGTTTCCCCCGGGCAAAAACTGCTTTTCTCGTCATCCTTGCAATCCATTCGAGAAACGGTATACCCCCGTTGAACAAGAATATTCAAAATCCCCTTCTCACCAGGAAGATGAAGAGCTCCGACTGCCGTAAAAGAATTTCCACGAACCAATCCCGGCGTCATCCCGTTTACCATGTTGAGATTGCGTTTATCCAACATTGCGACCTTTTCTATATCATAGATTTCAAGAGGCTCGTCTTTGAGATGTTCTTCCATTCTATTATACATTTGTGCAGTGTTTCTATCGAGATAAGTCTGAATTCCTGCTTCTCTTCTTTCTGCAATATCTTCAATAATATCAGTATTGGCAAGCGCGCGCTTGATAGCTTCAAGGTATATCTGTGCAGGGCGATCCCAAATCAAATTTGCACGTGTTCTCGTTTGTTCAAGAGGCTGAACTTTAACGTCATTTTTAAAAGCCATACGACCCAACTGAGTATCCAGAACAGGTTCGCTGTTATTGTCGCTATCTTTTTCTTCTTTATCTTTTCCTCGGTACCAAGGAGCGCCATTCATCAACTCATAAACAAACCAAAGTTCAAATTCCTTAAACTGCTTCTCTTCAATCTCAATAAGTTCTGCCACTTCTAATGCTTTTGCGTAAAGATCCTCGGACAGGTCTTGGTCCAGCGTTTTGCCGTCATCCCGATATCGCATATTAACATATTCACGATACTCTCGGTAGGTATTGCCAATTTCCTTATAGAGAATTTTTGCCTTTGTAAGGTAAGGCTTGACCTCCTCTTTCATCTTCAAAACTCGCTTATCCGACACGTGCATTGTGCCAAGAAGATAGCTTGGTTTTCGATCTTCTTTTTCTATTTTCCAAAAAAGACCTTTTCCGTAAGGAACCTCATCGGCCTCGACAGAACCGACAATAATCAGAAAAAGGAATAAGAATATTCCTGAACGTATTTTTTGAAGAAAAAGATCCGGCATAAAGTATCCTCAATATTAAATAGGCCCGGGAATAAATAGGCCCCGGAATAAATAGGGCCAGTAACCACTCCCCCATCAAAATACTATTGAGAACTTTAAAAAACATTCCCTTATAAAGAGTGAATTTTAATCAAGACGGGTAACTTTATAGCCCCTATCCGTAAGGATTTTAAGGAGACCCTTCTCTCCTGGAAGGTGTAAAGCACCGACCGCGGTAAAGGAATTCCCCCGCACCAAACCTCTGGCCATACCATTTGCCATAATGAGATTTCTTTTATTCAACAGACGCTCCACCCAGATATTATACATTTCAGGTGGCTCGTTTTTTAAATCGTCAAGCAGCGAGATATAAAAAGCATTAGTGTCACGGTCAATGTACCATTGAATATACTTTTCCAACATTTCGACAGAATTTTTGACAGCATCTGGATTTTCCAGTGCCCGGACAATCGCGTCATAATAAATTTTATGATCTCGTTCTCTAAAAACCGACAACTGATCGCGAACGCTCTCCAACCCTTTAACCTCAACCGAGTTTAATGCCGCAAGCTGGCCAAGTTGGAAATCTAACGGCAGATCTGCACTCTCCAGACCGTCTTGCCCTGGATCACTGGGCATGGACTTAACGATTGGGTATACCGCCCACAATTCCAGTTGCTTTAACTGCTTCTCTTCAATTTTATGGGCCTTGCTAATTTCTTTGATTTTTTCATAGATATCAGAAGGCAAGACTTCATCGAGGGTACGGCCATCATCCCGAAGGCGAGCATTACGGGCTTCACGGATTTCACGCTGGGTTAAATCAATTTCAAGATAAAGCACACTCGCCTTAACAAGGTAAGGCTTCACCTCATCCTTTAGTTTAAGCACACGTTTGTCTGAAACATGCATGGTGCCAAGGAGATAGCTAGGCTCTCGACCTTCACGCTCCAACTTCCAAAACAAACCGTGCCCATTGAGGATTTCATCTGCCGTATTAGATGCGCTGGCATCGGCAAGTGGGGTGAACATTGCCATTAGGCAAAGTGAACAGATCAATTTTGGGAAAATTCTTTGGCTTCTAGAGGACAGAAACTCAACTAATGATGACCATCTCATCGACTATCCTTTAAGGGTGTCAGTACTTGATCAGGCTTTTATCTTGTATCCTCTGGCCATCAAAGTCCAGCCACACATAAAAACAACCGCCGCTATTCCAAGCAGTGTGCCACCGTGCCAAAGCGCAGCGTCACTATCCCCATAGCCCGTAATACCATAGCGAAATCCACTAATGATCCAGAACATAGGATTGGCTTCGAATAACCACTGCCAGTTATGAGGAATACTATTCAGCGTAAAAAAAGTCCCCGATAACAGCCCCAGTGGTAATACCAGAAAGTTATCAACGAGGGAAAATTGATCCCATTTGTCAGACCACAATCCAACGATGACACCTATCATCGCAAAAAGAAACGCTGCCGTAATGGCAAAAAAAGCCGCGATCCAAAAACTATATAACATACCCCCGGTGAAAATCGTCATCGCCGCCATGATAAGCACTGCCGCGGCCAGACCATTGGCAACAGCCGCCAGTCCATAACCAAGTAACAATTCCAGTGGCGAAAGTGGTGCCATTAAGACATCACTAATCACCCCTTCCTGTTTATCGATGATCAACATGAAACAAACATTTTGGAAGGAGATCTGGCAGAGAACAAAAACCACTAACCCCGGCGCGATAAATTGCAGCGCACTCAATCCGGCAACCATTTCCTCACCAGCATCCAGAGCCAGTGTGAAAACCGTCATAAACAGCATGGTCGATACCATTGGCCCAAGCAGAGTTTCCACCCAAAACTTTAGGAAACGAACAACACCCCGCCTGTAAAACAACGTCCATAACCTAAGTACCGCAATAATGCGCGGCCGTTCTAGCGTTAATTCAGGCGTTAATTCGGGTGTTGTTTTTGCCATCAAATCAGGCCTTAAGCCTGTAGCCAATAGAAATCAAACGATGGACAACGAGCCAAAGAACAACGTTCACGATGGGCAAGAGCAAGTGACCGATCATCACGTTGCCATCTGCGTGTCCAATGAAGCCGTACCGAAAACCATCGATCATATAGAAAAATGGATTGAAATGAGCCACGGTTACCCAAGCTTGCGGTAACCGATCAATCGAATAGAAAGTCCCCGATAGAAAAGAAAGCGGTGTAATGATGAAGTTGGTTACAGCCGCAATATGATCATATTTTTGCGCCCATATTCCTCCGAGCATGCCAAGAAGGGAAAGCATCATACAGGCGTTAAGTGCAAACCAAACAGCTGAAAGCGGGTGAGCGACCGAAATTGGTAGGAAAACCATCATGGCAACAAACACGGTCAAACCAACCAGAAGCCCACGCGTTATACCGCCTGCAGCGATCGCCAATGCCATTTCCCATGGTGCTAGGGGCGGCATCAGAATATCAACGATGTTGCCCTGAACTTTTGCGATCAGGATCGACGACGATGTATTAGCAAAGGAATTCTGGGTCATGGTCATCATCATCAGACCGGGCGCCAAAAAGGTAATGTAGTCAACACCCCCAACGGTCCTGTTTAACCCGCCGAGAGCAAGAGCAAAAACGGCAAGGAACAGCAGGGTTGTGATCACAGGCGCCATTAATGTCTGTGTAAAGACATTTAAAAAGCGTTTCACTTCTCGACTGTAAAGGGTCCAGAGTCCGAGGGCATTTACACGGCCAATGGCGCGCGGAGTAACCTGAGTAATTTTTTCATCTATCAAAGCCATGCGACACATTTACGCAACCCGGTGTGAAGCTTCAAGTCCTAGATCAATAAAAGCATCTTATTATGGCCTTATTTTTTATAGCAACAGACCTTTTGCAGTAAATATCACGTTTTGATCGAGCGAAAAAAGTTCCTCAATTCATTTTTTCGCTCCTCAGATATCCATCTCCAGTCACAACCATCTATCGCTCCTTCTAGCGCATAGAGATAATTGAGCGACAAACGACTTTCATCTCTATAGCGGAAATAAATCCGCCGGAATGCCTCTTCCGTTCCTAGAGCGACAAGATCGTCCCGGCTTAAAATGCCAATTTCCACCAAATGAGGTACTGTCTTTGGTCCCAAGTTTTTAAGTTTGAGCAGCTCTACTTTTGGATCATTCATTGTAATTGGTCACTTCACGCTTTTCCATTGTTCTTGGGGCCATTGTTCTTGGGGCCATTTCTCTTGAGGTCAGATGTTCTTATGGGTCGGTGTTCTTAAGGGCCGGCGTCATTGAGGTATTCCTTGATGACAAAAGGCCATGAATTAAGCAAAAACAATTTGGCCCCTTGGGCCCATCATGGCATTTATATAATCATGAGAGATACGCCGACAGAAGAAAAAGACAACCAGCCTAAACGTAAGGTGCCAAGAAAAGCGACTGCGAAATATCTTGGCAATGTTGCCCGGTTTTATCTGGAACGTTATGCCACGACAGAACAGGGCCTGAGGCAATACCTTATGCGTAAGGTAAATCTGTCGGCGAGAGAGCACGATACCGATCCACAAGAAGGCATCGTGATTATCGATGATCTGATCAAAAAATTTCTCGCCCTGAACTACCTTAATGATGAGCGTTACGCCGAAGGACGAAGTGGAAGCCTCCACCGCAAAGGAAAATCACTGCGCGCGATCAAACAGGACCTTACGATAAAAGGCGTCCCCGAAGATCTGATTTCAAAAGCCGTTAACCTTATTCAAGAGGAGAGTACAAATCCGGATCTTGAAGCAGCGATATCCTATGCCAGACGCCGCAGAATGGGGCCCTATCGTCTTGAAGAAGCCAGAGAAGAACGCAGAGACCGCGACCTTGCAGCCCTCGGTAGACAGGGCTTTTCATACGCGATTGCGGAACGGGTAATACTCGCAGAGGATATTGAAGACCTGGAGCACGAAGCAGGGATGGATTGATTCCCTCAAATCGCCTTATTTCCCAAATATATTCATCGAAAAATCATTATAATACGACAAAACCAACCAATTAATGGTGAGATAACAAACGCGTTTTATTGAACGGGGAACACAACAAATGACCATCCGAGCGATCACTTTTGCCTTCGCCTTTATAGGCCTTCTTGCTAGCCCCATCACGCCGAGTTTGGCGGCTGGTGGTGATGATGCTGGCTGGGCTAACAGCAAATTACCTGACCTCAAAACCGCTGTAGAACTCATCCGCGATGAAAAATACGACGAAGCCCAACCTTATTTACAAAAAGCACTCAAGCAAGAACCAAGCAATGCTGATACTTATAATATGCTGGGCTATAGCCAGCGGAAAATGGGTAACAAGGATGTTGCGCTTGGCCATTACACCAAGGCGCTTGAGATCAACCCGAGACACCGCCGGGCCAATGAATATCTCGGGGAGCTTTATCTCCAACTAAAGCAGCCCGACAAAGCAAAGGAACGCCTCGCGGTGCTGGATAAAAGCTGCTTTTTTGGCTGCGATGAATACACCATGCTGAAAAAAGCCATCGAAACATACGAACAGGCTCAGTAATCAGGCCATATTTAATAGATATTATTTATTAGCGCGAAAGATCAGATTTTCGGCAGATCTTTCGCGCTTTCCAACGACCAGATATCCATACCATCACTACGACCGCGAACTTGAATATGCTGCCGGGGAAAAGCGCTGAGATCGATGCCGGCTATCTTAGCCAAGGGTTCTGAGACAACCAATTGAGACTTCAATTCCTTGGTCATGCCTTCCAGCCTGCTTGCGGTATTAACGGCGTCTCCGATCGCGGTAATAGAGGTCGCCTGTCCCCAGCCAAGTTCGCCCACAATGACTGGACCAGTGTGAACCCCGATACCAATGCGCAGGGGTTCTGGCAGTTCATGCGCCAAGTGCACGTTTAGTTCATCCAATTTTTCTGACATTGCCCGTGCGGCCTTAAGCGCGTTGCGACACCCGGCCTCAACCCCGCGATCAATCCCGAACAGGGCCATGACCCCATCGCCGATAAATTTGTCCAGTCGCCCGCCTGATTCCTCGACAGCAGTTCCCATGGCCTCAAAATAACGGTTCAACAGAAAGACAACATCGTAAGGGAGTTTTTTTTCGGCCAGGGTGGTAAAGCCCCTGATATCTGCAAAGAGAATAGCGATTTCACGCTCTTGACCCTGAGCGATTGAGCTATGCTGTTTTCTGGCTGCTTTCAAACCACTTTGCGCTGGTAGTAAGGGTGTAATTTCAACATCAGCAACAGGATAAGTTTGACAGGCCAAACGCATGTTCTCTGAAGCCTTGATACGCTGCAGGACTTTCATCTCATCGGTTTCGGCACATGGCAATCGATCAAGACCGTTACCAACGCGGACACGACAGGTCGAACACCGCCCCTTCCCACCACACACAGAGGCATGTGGAATGCCATTTACAAAGCTGACATCAAGAAGGCTGGTTCCTTTAATGGCACGAACTGCCTTGCCATCAGGGTAATGCACCTTAAAGGTTCCTTGCCAGCGTTGAACGCCGTAACGTACCCACCGACCAATAAGAACAATGGCGATCAACACCACGAGGCCGATTTGGATATTGGTTTCCAGCATGTAGATATCACGGGCTTCATCGGCAGTCGGAAGTTTACCGCCAGAAAGAAAAGCGTTTATCCAAACAGGATCAGAAGCCAGTTGAACGATTTCAAGACTGGCGACATAAAAACCGGCCAAGGATAAAGTTGGGACAACGACAACAAGCGCCAAAACCAAGGGCTTTAGACGTTCATACCCAGACTTGTACCGCAACCAATAGTGCAACCCAACACAGCCATGGACCCAACCAAGAGCAAGCAAGATTACCTGACGGTAGGCATTATCGATATTCCAAACAACAGCGGCATAGAGCATGTAATAATAATTGTCTTCAATCCCAAACACTTCATGGGCAAAGCGGGTTCCCAGAATATGCAAAACCAGAAATAACGGAATGATCAAGCCTGAGATTAACTGAGCCAGTTCCCAAAACTTCATATGTAAATGCTGGCGTTGATACACTCCCCATAACGAAAGAACCATATGAGAAAGCAGGGCAAAATATAAAATCGGCGTCCCTATCGTACTGCGCCAAACCAAGACAAAAAACTTTCTGCCCTCATCCATCATCGCAATGGAATGAAGCCCTAGGGCATGATTGAGAAGGTGTGTCAGAATATAAAAGAAGAGAACAAGTCCACCGTATAAACGGATCTTTCTGACCATATTTGATGTACCTTTTCCCAACCTGAAGAAAAGACGTTAAACCGTCTTTCCCATATTATTTTCACATGAATCTCTTATACGACGTGGCTAAAAACTATAACTATTTCTGGTAACATTTTCGTTTTTGTCGTGTTGGTTACAAGTTTTTGTCGCAAAAGAGACGAGTGATTAATTGATTTGTGCGTAGGATAGTCGGTATTAGATGTGATATCCAGCCCGGGCAAGGTATGAGACCCGAGTATTGTGTAAGCCCTGTGCGAGTATTTGCAACGTGAAGCCAACATTGACGCGTGAAGAAAGAACGGCCAGAAGACGCCTTCGGAGAGAAAAGCTTCTTAAAGAGCTTGATACCTCAATTCCTTCGCCGTGCACATCTGTTTGTCAAATGGACGACCTTACGCAACTTTGTATCGGTTGCCACCGAACCATCGATGAAATCCGCGACTGGGTTATCATGACAAAAGATGAAAAAAGCGACCTTCTCGACATGATCGGGCAAAGAAGTACGGGCATGGTGGCCTAAAGGGCCTGTTTCGTTCTAACTAAACATCTTTGATACCTTCACCGAGATAGCTATTCGTTATCATTGAAAGATCTCGAGCCAATAGTGCGGGGTCAGAACTCAACGCCTTTTTAGTTATGCAATATCCTTCAAAGAAAGGGATCAAGATATCAACAACCCTGCTGATTCTGGGATCATCTACACGTCCGTGTAACTGGCCAATAGTATCGCAAAGAAATGAATGCGTTTTTTTGTAATAGATCATCAATGCCTTTTCAATTTCTTCATTACGTTGAGAAAGCGCCCACAGCTCCTTAAAAACAACGGAACAATCCTCAAAGCTGTCATGGGTGACGATCCCCCAAAACATCTGCTCTAACTGCCGATCATTTGGAATATGTCTGGAGCCTTCCAGCATCCAATTTTCGTTGAGATACTGATCAAGAAATTCGTTCAGTAGAGCCGTTAAGAGATCTTCTTTTGTCTTATAATGATACTGGAGATTTCCAAGGCTGATACCAGCCTTCTCTGCGATCTTACGCATTGACAGGTTCTCGCCACCTCCTTGAATAAGAAGTGCCATGGCAGCTTTCGAAATCTCGTCTTTTTTAGCCTTGTTCTGCTGTTCTCTTGTTGGTTTCAAACTGTTTCTCGTTTTCGGCAAGCTATAGCTATACCGCTTTCTTTATTTCTGGTCCTTATAATTTAGGTCATTCGACCTAAATGTTATTTTTCTTATACTCTAAACAAAGAGGGAAGTCATGAAAGGCTTAGTCGTCAAGGAAAAAACCGGAATCCAAATAGATTATGATCTGGAAAAACCGTCGCCCGCAACAGGGGAGGTTCTGATCAGAGTGTGCAGTGCCTCAATCAATCCCTACGACGTGGAAAGTGCCGCAGGCGTATATGATGCCTATTTCAAGGAATACGGTTTTGACAAACCAGTGCAAACCGGGTTGGAGTTTTCTGGAGTTGTTGAAACAAAAGGCAGTAAATTTAACCCTGGCGACCGTGTCTTTGGTTACGTCCATCTCATTACCGGTTGGAAGACCCACGCGGAATACATCACAATTCCCGAATCATTTATCGCCCCCATGCCGCCAAACTTATCCTTTCAACAGGCGGCCGCCTTACCGCTTGGGATCATGACCTCCCTCGCCGTATACGAAGATCTGGTTCAGAATAAACTCAACCTAAACGTCCTGATCATTGGCGCGGCAGGCGGTATTGGTGTTTATGCCACTCAAATCGGAAAGCTCTTCAACCACCGCATCACCACCGTGGTTGGTCAGAAAAACACAGACTTCATCAAAAATCTCGGCGCCGACGAGGTCCACGCTTCAGAGAGCTTTGCCATTGCAGAGTCCACGGAAAAATACGATCTCATCCTGGATTTTTCAACCCGCTTAACCTTGAAAGACTGCCAGAAAACATTAGCCAAGGACGGTATATTCGTTCCGGCCCTGCCCGATGATACCAATGGCGGCAACTCTGAACACAAACAGGTTGGTTATTTAATGGTGATGCAAGGCGACGGCCTCAAGCTCGCTAAAGCATCTCATTGGATAGAATCAAATGACATCGTTCCCGTCATAGAAGCAACTTATTCCTTTAATGACTACATCAAAGCCCTTGCCCATCTGGATAACAAGGGTAAAACCGGCCGCATTGTAATGACATTAGTTCCGTAACAACACGGAACAAGCACTTGGGTGATCTGAGGTTCTGGCAAAGAAAATACAGATCGCCCAAGTGCTATCTCTATGGCGAGAATGAAAAAATTCCCCAAACCAAAGCCGATTGCAAAACTCTCTGCACTTGCTGCACAAAATAGAAGAGTAACATGAGGCAGAAGGATACTGATGTCGCAAACAAGATCATCAAAAACAATTTTGAATAATAACAACAATTTCATTATCGATATCGAAGGATTTTGGCCTCAAAACATGGCCCGATGAATTCTTGATTTCTATCAAATAAAGCTGGACCAATTGCCCTAGATCAATTCCGCCACCGTAAAAAGGCTCCATAACGGGCTCTTATCCTACTCAACAGGTCTGAATTATGGTCAAGATAGTCCCACGCCCAAGACGCTCTGAACTTCTTATGCCCGCGGGTTCTTTGGAAAAGCTCAAAGTTGCAGTGCTTTATGGCGCCGATGCGGTTTATCTCGGCACGCCAGATATGTCTTTGCGCACCAAGTCGGACTTCACCCTCGAAGAAGTTGTCGAAGGTGTAAAGTATGCTCATGAGCACGGCAAAAGGGCTTATCTGACCCTCAATCTGTTTTCACACAACAAAGATATCGAAAAACTGCCGCTTTTTATCGAGACCATCAGAGCGATCCAGCCCGACGGCGTTATCATCGCGGACCCTGGTATTTTCAACTATGTGCAACAACACGCACCTGACTTGGAGTTGCACATCTCGACCCAAGCCAATGTCTGTTCCTGGCTTTCGGTCGATTTTTGGCAGAAACAAGGTGCGAGCCTCTGTGTGCTTGCCCGCGAGGTGACCTATGAAGAACTTACCGAAATTCGGGAAAAATGCCCGGATATAAAACTCGAAGCCTTTGTCCATGGTGCGATGTGCATGACCTATTCCGGTCGCTGCCTGCTGTCCAATTTCATGGCTGAGCGCGGTGCCAATCAGGGCAACTGTGCCAATAGCTGTCGGTGGCATTACAAGGTGCACATTAAGTTGCGCGACGGCACAGTGAAAGAACTTAAACTCACCGACGAAAACATGGAACTGTTTGAGTTCTTTCTGGAAGAAGAGTGCCGTCAGGGCGAATTGATGCCCATCGAAGAAGATGAACGCGGGTCCTATATTCTAAACTCCAAAGACCTTTGTTTGATGCCAAAGTTGGATGACTATCTTCGCATCGGAGTTGATTCTCTCAAAGTCGAGGGCCGCAATAAAAGTGCCTACTACGTCGCCGTCACCGCCAGGGCTTACCGTCAGGCCATTGATGACTGGTACAAAGATCCTGAGAACTGGTCCCCAGAAGTCTACATGGAAGAGCTCTCAACTGTGCCAAGTCGCGGTTACACCTTCGCGTTTCACGAAGGCAGGCTTTCCAACCACGCCCACAATTATGAACACACCAAGACCTTTGCCGATTACGAGTACGCAGGATACGTTGAAGAAATCAGTGATCGGGGCGTCCATGTTGCGGTAAAAAATAGATTAGAAGCAGGCGATGTTCTCGAGCTTTTACCCCCAGGGTCCCTTCAAGCCATCCTCATCCGATTGTACGAATTTGAAGACGCCAGAACAGGGCGAAAAAGTGAGGCCGTCAATGCCGGACAAAAGCCCGTCATCCTGATCCCCTGGTCTTTGTTTGACCGTGAAGATGCGGATAAACTTCGCAAACAGCTTTGTCCTCAGACCATTATCCGTAAAGAAAAATCGCTGACCAAAGCGGAATGGGATCGGCTCAGACTTGATGCCACCGCACAAAGGATTGAGCTCGGCACCGGGAGTAATGACCTCTACGAAAGACAGCGGGACAAACTTCAACAATCCATATTTGAAGAAAACGGCGAGCGCATTCCCAAAACCCCGCGGATCGGCACCAGTGGTTGTTGTGGGCGTGGCTGTAACGGTTGCATGATTTTCTGGCACGATCCGATCTACGAAAAAGCACGCAAATTACTCGCCCAGAAAAAACAAGGAGAGATGTTCGACCGGGATATGCGAGAAGAGCCCGCTTGAATACAAGGAACCCATTATTCTTAATCCACAACTTTTACGCTTAGATTAAACCCTTTGTTAGCCTTTTTCCCCGACACTGCCCCGAAGTCCATTTCATAAACTATGGTATTGTCGCAAAACACCTAATCAAGATGGCGAGCCATAACATCAAAACATCGGGTATAAGAAAAATATGCGTTTAGCTTTCCACAGCTTAAGCTTCAGACTTGTCGGCCTGACAGCTATCATGGTCATTCTCGGCTTTGCCGTTTTGATTTCCTTCTCAACCATTAGCCAAACTCAAAATGCGCAGCAAGATGCCAAACGCTATCTTACCAGTCTCGCAAAGCAGCACGCACTGGATGTACGAATTGATATTGAGGAAGCCCTTGTTGCTGCGCGGGGTATGGCACACGCCATCGAAGGTCCCTTAAATGCCGGGTCAACTGATCGCGACAGCTTCGCTCAAATCGTGGAAAACACAATTCGCCGCTACCCAAATATCGTTGGCGGGGCTGTTGGCCTCGATAGTAATATTGGCGGCAAGGATGCAGATGTTGCTGGCACAGGCTACAACGACAAAGCCGGGCGCCTGTTGCCCTATTTTTACCAGGATGGCAAAGGTGGTGTTGCTTGGGAACCTCTTGCCCTTGGCGGCGACAGTGGATCTGAGCTTTGGTACGACCAGCCTAAAACCACAAAACAAGAAGTCATCACCGAACCTTACGTCTATCCAGTAAATGGTGAAGATGTTGTGATGGCCACGGCAACTGTGCCAATTTTTGATACCCAAGACAAGGCGGTGGGTGTTGCCACTACGGATCTTGCACTTAAGGATATTCAAGTCAGGCTTTCCGAGCTCAAACTTTTTGAAAGTGGTACAGTATCCTTGATTACGGATACAGGCATGTGGGTGTCTCACCCGGATGATCAAAAACTGGCTACGTTTGAAAAAAGTACCGCTGCAGAACCGGTTCTGTCGGCCTTGAAATCCGGGAAAGGTTATTACGGCAACATCGATGATCCGGCCTTTGGTGGCAATCGCTTTGTCTCAGTTCATCCCATTCGATTTGGTATGGCAGATACTGTCTGGGGAATGGTTGTGTCTGCACCTGAAAGCGAGATCATGGCTACAGCCAATGAATCGCGAAATCTGATGATTATCATTTCGCTGCTTGTTGTTGTTGCTGTCATCCTTATAAACGGTTTAATAGGCACCAAGGCGATGTCTTTGTTGAGCCAGGTAACAACAAGCATGCGTAAGCTCGCAGACGGCCAAACGGACCTCAAAATTCCAGGAAAAAATCGCCGTGATGAAATCGGTGAAATGGCCAATACCGTTGAAATTTTCCGCGTCCATGCCCTAGAAAAACAAGGCCTTGAAGAAGAACAACGACAGATGCAAGAAGATGCTGCATCAGAGAAAAAAGCAACCCTGGATCAAATAGCAACACGGTTCGAGCAAGGCGTTAGCGGCCTAATCACTGATATTGAAACTTCCGTTGTCGACATGAAAAGCTTTGCCGACAATATGAACAGTATGGCCCAACAGACCAGATCCAAATCTTCTGAAGCTTCTCAATCAACTGAAAATGCCAATGAAAGTTCCCAAGCGGTTGCAAGTGCCTCGGAACAGTTGGCAGCATCTGTAGGAGAAATTGGACGACAGGTCGGTCAGGCAACGACCATCACTAATCAAGCGGTAAACGAAGCTCGTCGATCCTCTGAAAATGTCCAATCTTTGGCAACGGCCGCTCAGCGAATTGGCGAAGTTGTTAAGTTGATCTCAGACATTGCAGAGCAAACAAACTTGCTCGCTCTTAATGCGACAATCGAAGCCGCCCGCGCAGGTGACGCAGGTAAAGGTTTTGCCGTGGTTGCCAGCGAGGTTAAATCACTGGCAACACAAACATCGAATGCCACTGGTGAGATTGAGCAGCAGGTTCTGGCTATTCAGACTGAAACCAATAATGCTGTTGAATCTATTGGACAAATTAGCAGCGTTATTGGCCAAATAGATGAAATCAGTACCGTTATTGCTGGTGCCGTAGAAGAGCAAGGCGCTGCAACACAGGATATATCATCAAAAATTCAACTGGTTGCTACGGGTGTGGGATCAATTCGCGAGAGTATTACAAGCGTCGATCAGGTATCAGAGCAAACAGATACGGCTGCGCGCTCAGTTGTCGATACCATCGCAAATTTGGACAAAAAAGTTCAAGCTCTCAACGAAGAAGCGAACCGTCTCGTAGCTGAGGTTCGTACAGCTTAAAGCGTACATAGACACTTTATATCCAAACGTTAAAGCAAAGAGGGCCTGCAACAATTGCTGGCCCTCTTTTGATTTTGACTGATCTATCAATGCAGACGGTATCACTTAGCCCGGTACTCTTAGCCAAGCAGCTTGGCACTGACTTCCTTTGTCAGCTTAGCCGCAACCATGGCCGTCATCCCAACCAGATCTCGATGAGGATTCAGTTCGACAATATCTGCGCCAATAAGGTCCGCATCAAGTTTGTGTAGTGAGTTAAGCAAGTCACGCACGGACATGCCACCGGGTTCGTGATGAGATACCCCAGGTGCAAAAGCAGGATCGAGCACATCCAGATCTATCGATAAATAAAGCGGCCCATCAAAGTTTAAAGTGGTATCCGGTGTCCAATCCTTCATGGCGATGATTTCAACACCAAAGCGTTCGGCTTGCTCTTTTTGGTGTTGGTTAAGCGTCCGAATACCCACTTGCACCAAACGTTTGACTTGCCCTGTTTCCATGGCACGCGCGAAAGGACAGGCATGGCTGTCACGATTACCCTCCATCTCATCATAGAGGTCAGAATGTGCGTCGAAGTGAAGGATATTTAAGCCGGGATATACCTTGGTATGAGCACGAATAAGAGGCCCCGACACAGAGTGATCACCGCCGATACTCAAAAGTTTGGCACCACGGTTGATAATATCAGACGCCGCGGCTTCAATTTCACCTATAGAGGCCTCAGCACTGGAAAAGGTAAGGTCTCCAAGGTCCTTCCAACGAGGTTCTGCTCCGATGTCATACCCATTTTCACTGGTCAGATTTGCGGAACCACAATGCAAGGCTTCTCTCATACGCATAGGAGCCAAAGCAGGCCCCATCATATAAGAAGAGTTATGATCCAGGGGAAGGCCTAGAATTGCCAGATCACCTTTTGCAATATCCTGAAATTTCATTATCACTTCTAACACCCCAACATTCGTATAAAATATAATGGAGCAGCATCGCGATGATATCTTCAGGCGTCAAGAGTTGTGATTTTGCTTTTATATTCTGTTTCTGTCGTCCCCCTAATCCTCGTTATGTTCAAATGGATCTTTTTTGAGTGTTTCGCGATATTTGAAATAACAAAATCCGATAAAAACGAAACCAGCGCCGAGTAACCATGGGCTTTCAGTTATATAGCCATTTATGATCAGAACAGCAGACGCTATACCTAGAACAATTGCTGGGCCGTCTTTCCTATCGCCACAAATCAGCCGCCAAAACTTACGATCCCTTAAGAGCAACGTATTAAAACCACCCGTGATAATAAGAGTACCGATACAGACCAAAAGACCCAGGCTTATTATTCCCGCTACGGTCAAAGCTTCCTTGAACAGAATTGACACCTTGTCCCCCTTTAAAGGTTCATTCCAGGGAACAGCTTATAAGATATTTGTCAGAATTCAAAATCGGGTAAGAATGACGCCGCACAAAATGCCTGATTAAGCAAAGGGATGCGAGGGTGTCGTTAAGGCTTCGTACAAAAGTGTCCCGCCGATAAGAATGATGATAACGCCCCCGGCAACAGAAACAAAACGCCCGACGATACCCGCGTGAATTCCCATTTCATCCAATGCTTTTATTAAAGGGTAACGCGCGCCCCGTGCCACAACGGCCAAAAGGGAAACCGTGATCCCTGTACCAAAAGACATTGCAATTACCGCGGCCAAACCACCAGCCCAATGTCCAAGAACAAAAGCCAAAATCAAGACCAACAGTGCTCCCGTACACGGCCTAAGCCCTACGGCGAGAACAATACCAATCAGGTCTCGCCACCGCTTTATTTTTGATAGTTGACCTGCAGAAGGCATGTGGGAATGAGAACAGCACTTATCTCCATGGCCTGGTTCATCGTGATCACCCTCAGAGTGCACGGGGTAGCGGAGACCACGCCATAACAGAACCAACCCAACGATAAATACCGCGCCATAACTCAGAGGTTCCATAACATCTTCTGCGGCAAGGGATGCGCTTCGTACACCACTTTCTATCACAAAATATGAGATCCCAACGATCAGAATGGCCGTCAGGCCCTGCATAAAGGACGAGGCCATCGCCAAGGCAATTGAAGGTAAAATCCTAGTATCTGTCGTTAAAGTATAGGCCGCAATAACAGCCTTACCATGACCCGGCCCAATGGCATGAAAGATCCCGTATAGAAAACAAATCCAGATAAGGTATAATATGGAATCAAAGCTGATATCATCTCCCAAAGCCCTGACACCATCCCCAAGAAGGGACGAAAAAGCACGTTGTTGCGTCCGAATTTCAGCAAGAAAACCACCCCACAAAGAAAGATCTTCAGATGGGAAAAATCCCAATCCTTTGCCTATAACAAAAGCCCCTAGGAATAAGATCGCGAGGCCGAAAAGGAGTATCCAAAATCTTTTTTTCAGTGGCTGCTTCATTCGCAACTCACCCGTAATACTTGAGCAAAAATTGATCCCAAATCAGGATTTTCTGCAACCTCCTCATCGCTATAAAATAACTCGGATAATGGGGTTCGATTATTTTCATGATCACTTGGATCGATCATCTCATACTGGCAATCGCCTTTAGACTTTTCGTCCTGGGGCAAAAACGAAACCGTTTTATCTTTAACAAGTTCGATTGCGATAAAGTATGAGGGGTCATACATCTTCAATTCAATCACTTCTGTCGCCATAATCGGTTGATCTAGCAAAAGCTTAAACCTCAGCAGCAAACGATTATTTAAAAGAACACTTTCTGTGGTGATTTTGTTACCAAAAACCAATGCTTGCCCGTTTTCGTTTTGAGCCTTGAGGAAATATCCCCACTCATGGAGGTTATTTATGGCTTCCTCTGCAAAGCCCAGGAGTTCATTCTTTTCTACGGTACCACTTTGATCTTTATCCAAATCAGGCAAAAGAGTCGCAGTATAGAGTTCATCAAATACCCACACAGGTTCAATAGCAGCAATCTGACCACTTTCATTCTTATGAATGATTACCGCAGCATCAACCCACACATGGGGATGCGCCGAGGCGGCAGACATTGAGACCAAACCTATTATTAGAACGAAGGTGCCTGAAATGAGCGACTTCATTAAAAGGTCTAAATATTGAAAATCTCTCACACCAATCTCATAAAAAATAACTCTAACTGTTGTATGATTGCCATCGCAGTTAGAGTTATATTATAACATACCAATGTTCAATCCTAAATTCAGGATTTTTTAATCACCCATGGAAGACGCCCGCATCTTCAGAGCAGCAAGCTCTGAGGCCTGCGCATAACTATTCGCCTCTGTGCGGTAGCTTGTGAAACTATGATATATCTCTTTGGCCAGAGGACTGGTTGCACTAATCTCAACAAGGCTTTCTTCGGAAGCCTGATATAGTGCCTGCATAACATCATCAGGGAATGTCTTGAGCTCTACGCCCTCTTTTGCCAGAAGCGGTGCAAACGACTTTATATTGCCATAGGTAAAATCAGCGTAACTTTCATTCGCAGATGCCATAACCGCACGCTTTACAATTTCCTGTAAATCACTTGGCAGAGCCTCATAAGCTTCCTTGTTGACCGTTGCCTCCAATGCCGGGCCGATTTCATGGAAAGCAGGCATATAATAATAATTAGCAACCTTGTAGAGACCAAAAGCGATATCATTCCAGGGTCCAACCCATTCCGCTGCATCAACCGTACCGGACTGCATCGCTGAGAATATTTCTGCTGGCGGTAACAACACAACATTAACACCGAGTTTGCGCATCGCTTCACCACCAAGCCCGGCAATCCTCATTTTGATTCCCTGGAGATCAGATAAGCTGTTAATCTCTTTTCTAAACCACCCACCGGCTTGTGGACCAGATGATCCCGCATAGAAAGGTAACACCCCAAACGGCTCATACGCCCGCTGCCACAGTTCCTGCCCACCACCGAAATAAAGCCAACCTGTATATTCCGCGACAGTTAGTCCGAATGGAACGCCGGTAAAAAAATGAAACGCTTTGTCTTTTCCCTGCCAATAATAAGGTGTTGCATGCCCCATTTGAGCAACGCCGCTTGAAACAGCGTCAAAAACCTCAAACGGTGGGACCAATTCTCCCCCAGCATATAACTCTACTGTTAATCGCCCACCTGACATGGCGGTGATCATCTCTGCTAATCTTTGTGCATTAACACCAACGCCAGGAGAGTTCCGCGGCCAACTCATTGCCATTTTCCAGATAATCTTATCTTGAGCTTTAACTACAGAAGGCGCGGCTAAACTCGCCGTAGCTCCCACAGCTAGCGCCCCAAGCATTTGGCGGCGATTGATTTTTTTTGAATTCTGATCAGTATTTGATTTTTTCGACATCATTGGCCCCGTGTTCATTTGCAAAGCTACTTTAGCTTCTCCCGCATAAGAGGCAACACTGGAGGAAGAAAATACACAAATGAACAGACACAATAAATTGAAATTTTATCTTCAAACAATACGTGATGTCTTAGTTTCAGGTGCCAAAAAGAAGATCGAAATTGCCGCGATCAGAACCATCGCCGTTGAGACAATAAGACAGGCAACCAGACCGTAGTATTGAAACACGAGACCCGACAAAAGTGTCCCAGCTAACCGCCCGATGGCATTGGCCATATAATAAAAACCAACATTAAGGGTCACCTTGTCTTCATCTGAACACGCAACAATAAGATAGGAATGCAAGGATGAGTTTACAGCGAAAACAAAACCAAACACCAAAAGGCCGACAAGGAGGAAAACATGAACCAGCTCAAAATCTAACCAGAGGCCATAGGCAAGGATTGCAGGAACTAGGGCCAAAAGACCACCCCACAATCTGGTGGCAACGGCTCCACTGTGAGCATCTTTTATGCGCTTGGTAAAGCGAGGAACAAAGGCCTGAACAATACCGTAGCCGATCACCCAAAGGGCCATGAAGGCGCCGACTTCGTCAAAGCTCCACCCCATTGTTGAGTAAAGGAAAACCGGGAGGCCAACGACAAACCAGACATCACGTGATGCAAATAGGAAGATTCGAGAGAATGATAAAATGTTGATTTCTCTGCTTTTTGAAAAGAGTTCCCTGCCTCTGATCTTCGATTTAACACGCCCCATATCTTTGTCGACAATCAGGCGTGTCACAACAAATACCACCCCAAGAGCCAGAGCCATGGACCAAAGTGCCATTTGAAATCCCAGGGCCTGAAGGAGCACACCGCCGAGAAGAAAACCCAATCCCTTTAGGGCATTTTTTGATCCTGTTAGCAGCGCAACCCAGTGAAAGAGAAGACCTTTTTCTTTATCCTCTCCTTGCCCGGCTCCTTGGCCCTCTTCTTTCACAACCAGCTTAACCGCAGATTTGGAACTCATTTTAGTCAGATCTTTGGCAACACCCGAAAGAGCTTGAGCTCCCATGACATAGAGAATGGAAAATTCCATCGACCAAGATTTTTGCAATCCAGAAAGCAACAACAAGGCAAATATCTGTATCCCGAGCCCAGCAAAAAGGGTTAAGCGTAGTCCAAACCGTGCCGCAATCCAGCCCCCAACAAAGTTGGTCGCAATCCCCATCGCCTCATAAAGCAGGAACAGATACGCCAGATCCAATGGAGAGAAACCAAGCTGATGAAAATGGAGCAGGACAAGCATACGCAAGGCCCCATCCGTCAAGGTAAATCCCCAATAGGCAGCAGTTACAGCCATATAACCGCGAACATCAGACATGCTTACGCTCCATCCTAAAAGGCGCTAGATATCGAAGCATATCCTATAGATCTTTAGCAATTTTATGTAGAAGATCTACCATCCTATTTACATAACCCCACTCATTATCATACCACGCGTAAATTTTGAGATGGCGCTTATCCACCACCATGGTACTCAGACCATCGATGATTGTTGAACGGGGATCGTTGACATAATCAGTGGAGACCAAAGGACGCATTTCAAGCCCGAGAATGTCTTTCAATTCTCCTTCCGCGGCCACTCTAAATAGTTCGTTTACTTCTTCAGCAGTCGTATCCTGGGAAAGCTCAAAAACACAGTCCGTGATCGAAGCATTAAGCAGGGGAACCCTCACCGCGTGGCCGTTCAACTTTCCTTTCAGTTCCGGATATATCATTGTAATCGCCGTCGCCGATCCTGTTGTCGTTGGGATCAAAGAATTCAACCCCGAACGAGCCCGGCGCAAATCACTATGCGGCGCATCTACCAACACTTGAGTATTGGTTACATCATGGATTGTCGTGATCGAGCCACGTTCAATCCCTATGGCCTCGTGGATAACTTTTACAACAGGGGCTAAACAGTTCGTGGTGCAAGAAGCGGCAGTGATGATGTGATGTTTATCTGGCTCGTACAAATCGTCGTTCACGCCATAGACAATGTTGAGGACCCCTTCAGATTTAACCGGAGCCGCTACCATCACTTTTTTAACACCAGCTTCCAGATAAGGAGTTAGCGTCTCGCTGGTTTTAAACTTCCCTGAACATTCAAGAACGACATCTACACCGAGGTCAACCCAGCCAACCTTTGACGGATCAGACTCTTCAGAAAAGCTAACAACCTCTCCTTCGATCTCAAAGCCAGTATCTAAACAGGTAATAGCCTTATTCCAACGGCCATGAACGGTATCGAACTCCAAGAGATGAGCGGCGCATTCCACCCCCCCTTTTATTTCGTTCACATGCACGAACTCAATTCCAGGCACACCCCACCCAGCCCGTAAGACCAGTTTTCCCATGCGGCCAAAGCCATTAATACCGACCCGTATAGTCAAAGCTCTTCACCTTCTCTCAACAAGCATCTCGAATGCCAACCCAAGTAAACTGGCAACAATCAAATTCATTATTTCGAATATAATCGAAATAATCAATAACAGTATGAAATTTTAATGACAACTTATCTCATAAGAAACACTATAGGCCGATAAAAAAATGTCGTTGGTTTCTCCTGAGATCATCTGACATCATCTCGCCAGTTGCTCCAACCCTTAAACAAAGAGAGCAAAGTTTGTCAGTCAGAGATCAGTAGGAAGTCCCATGTCCGTTCAACATAGCCGCGACCCCAGGTATGATATTCTTTTTGAGCCTGTAAAGATTGGGCCCGTAACGACCAAAAATCGGTTCTATCAAGTGCCGCATTGTAATGGTTTGGGTTATGCCCGCCCCAAAAGTCTGGCGGCTATGCGTGGCATGAAGGCTGAAGGTGGTTGGGGCGCTATTTGTACGGAAGAAGTAGAGATCCACCCCTCTTCTGAAATCTCGCCCTATATCGAAGGCCGCCTTTGGGATCAAAGCGATATTCCGGCCCACAGGCTTATGACTGATGCCGTCCATGAATACGGAGCCCTCGCAGGTGTAGAACTGGTCCATAACGGCTTTCATGCGCCAAACAGAACATCGCGCCTTCCTCCCATGGCACCTTCAGCGATGCCCGTAGATGCTTATGATCCCGTTCATGCCCGCGCTATGGACCTCACTGATATTCGTAATTTACGAAAGTGGTATCGCACTGCGGCTATCAACGCCCGGGACGCTGGCTACGACATTGTCTATGTCTATGCGGGGCACTGTATGACGACGCTTATGCACTTTATGCTGAGCCGCTATAACCATCGCTGTGATCAGTATGGCGGATCGATCGAAAACAGGGTGCGCCTGACCCGTGAAATTCTCCAAGACGTAAAAGACGCCGTTGGCGACCAATGTGGCATTGCGTTCAGGTTTGCCGTTGATGAACTTCTTGGCAAAGAAGGCATGAGCTCTGATGGAGAAGCACGCGACGTCGTTGGCATGCTAGCTGAGCTTCCTGATCTTTGGGATGTAAACATCAGTGGATGGTCACAAGATTCTTCCACCGCACGCTTTGAGCCCATCGAAGGCTATCAAGAAAAATATACTGCCTTCGTAAAATCCATGACCACCAAACCCGTTGTTGGTGTCGGACGTTTTACCTCGGCTGATGCCATGGTCTCTCAGATCAAACGCGGCGTTCTCGATCTCATCGGTGCAGCGCGACCTTCTATTGCAGACCCTTTTCTCCCCAACAAAATTTCCGAAGGTAGAATTGACGAAGTCCGCGAATGTATTGGCTGTAACATGTGTGTAAGCGGCGATAACCTCTCGGTGCCGATCCGCTGTACCCAGAACCCCACCATGGGGGAAGAATGGCGGCGTAAATGGCACCCCGAAAAGATCGAGCCTAAGGTATCTGAAGATGCTGTATTGGTTGTCGGTAGCGGACCTTCTGGGCTTGAATGCGCCCTTCAACTGGCAAACCGTGGTTATCAAGTTACCCTCGCCGAAGCGGGTACCGAGCTTGGTGGTCGATCTACAAAAGAAAGTAAGCTTCCTGGTCTCGCGAGTTATGCCCGCGTTCGGGATTATCGCACCAATCTTCTACAGCAAAAAAGCAACGTTGAAATATATCTAGATAGTAAGCTGGATGAAGCAGCTATCCTTGAGTTTGGCTTCCAGCATATTTTCCTCGCCACCGGATCACATTGGCGAAAAGACGGCACAGGCCGCCATCATCACCAGCCAATTCCCGGGCTCGATACTATTCCCACCTTCACGCCTGACGACCTTATGTCTGAAGAAACTCCAAAGGGCCACGTGGTCATATTTGATGATGATCACTATTACATGGGCGGGGTTCTGGCAGAAAAACTCATCGCAGCTGGCAATAGCGTTAGCCTTGTAACTCCAGCGGTAAAGGCTTCTGCATGGACAGAGTACACCCTTGAGCAGGAACGTATCCAGGCAAAGCTTATAAACCTCGGCATAGAGATCATCACAAGTCAGGCGGTATCAGCCGTAAAGGGCAACGAGCTTGAACTCTCTTGTACCTATACGGGGAGAACCAAACTTATCGCCGCAGATGCCCTTGTTTTGGTTACCGCGCGAAACGCCAATGACGACCTCTATCAGAACTTAAAGTCTTCACCAGAAAAGCTTGAAGCTGCTGGAATCAAAACCTTAGAAGTCATCGGCGATGCCTATTCTCCGGGCTCAATGGCATCTGCGGTATATTACGGCCACCTTGCCGCCCGCTGCTTTGAGGGCGAAAGTTGGGATGCTGCGCTGTTTCATGGAGAAAGACCTGGATTAGTCAGCTAGTCTATACAGAAGCAACAGGGGTTTGCCTTTTCAGGCACACTTCAGAGATTTTCCTTTTAACTCAGCAACTGGATTTTGAACATATATTGCTGAGTTAACCGTGAAAATTTCACCCAATTTAGCAGCAATGATATAAGCGCGTTGATCGGACAAACCTTCTGCCTCAATGTAAATTTTCTGACTGCCATCCTCGTCTCGACGCGCCCAAACTGTTGAAGGCGTTGTACTATTAAGCGCAAAATATTCGAGTATCCGCGGCAGAGTACCGGGCTCACTCTCAGCTCGTATTTCAAAGGCGGTCAAATTGTTACTCTTCACGGCATTAGTCTCACAGGTTTAGTCTCTCTGAATTAATTTCAGGGGTATTAATCTCAGGGGCTTAATCCTGAAACTTTAAAAAATAAAATGTCGGGTTGTCAGCATTGCGACATCATTAACCTTAGTATCACCCCATTCCCGAGGTAATTCTTCCCCAAGACATCATCAACGTGCTATTTATTGGAACAGAATCCTCATCAATCCAAAAATAATGGGAAATATGACCGAAAATTTCGACCCCTTAGACATCCGTATCCTTGAAATCTTACAAAAAGATGTCACCATCCCGGTAACCGAGCTCGCGGAAAGACTTGGATCATCAAAATCTGTGTGTTGGCGCCGTATTCAGAGATTGATTGATAACGGGGTGATCAAAGACCGTGTCGCTATTCTCGATCAGAAAAAAATTGGCCTTGGTGTAACAGTTTTTGCCCAAGTCAAAATGCATCACCATACTAAAGGCGCCCTCCCTGATTTTGTCAAAGCCGTACAAAAATTCCCACAAGTCATTGAATGCCATACCCTCATGGGCAGCGTAGATTTCTTGCTAAAGATAATTGTTAAGGATATTGAAGACTATGAACGGTTTTTCTGGCAAGACCTCTCCCCGATAGAAGGCGTTCAGGAAATTAGCTCCTCTACCGCCCTTACGCGTTTTGTTGATACCACCAGCCTGCCTTTAGACCATCTGTATCATTCCGATAAAAAACCGGATTGATATCCAGACATACTCTTCCTTGATGTCTTTGATTTTGGCATCAAATAGAAAGCAAACAATGATAAGAGACACTGATCAACCGGTTCCGTTGAAAGATTACGCTGTGCTCGCGATGATTTTCATCCTGTGGGCACTGAACTACATTGCCATTAAAATCAGTGTTAGCGAATTTCCTGTCTGGACAGCCCTAGCCATTCGCTTTGCCATCATTGTTGTGATCCTCGTGCCTTTTGTGAAGTTTCCAAAGGGCCAATTTCGTTCGCTTCTTTTGATCAGTGTAGCCCTCATTCCGGGTCATTTTGGCTTTCTTTTTTGGTCCATTCAAAACACAGCAAGCGTTGGCGCCATTTCGGTTATCATTCAGCTTGGCCCTGCCTTTTCGGTTTTATTGGCTTGGATATTTTTTAAAGACATCCCCGGTATCAAAAGAATTAGCGGCCTGATTATTGGTTTCGCCGGTATTGTCTTTCTGTTTTATGAGCCCAGCTTTTTTGACACCCTAGACGCGCTACTCGCTGGCGTTGCCTCAGCCTTTTTTATGGGAACTTATATGGCATTGGTTCGAGGAAAAGATAAAATTTCCCCTCTTGCCATTATCTGCTGGTCATCTGCCCTCGGCGTACCCTTTTCATTAATCATGGCCTTGTTGTTTGAAGCCCCGATACCCCAAACCATGCAAGCAGCAAGTATTGAAAGCTGGCTTGGCATTGTCTATGCCGCTATTGCGTCGAGTATCATTGCGCATGGTTCCTGGGCCTGGATGTTACGACGCCAACCGATATCTTTCCTAGCACCTCTAACCTTGATCGTACCAGTATTGGCTGTATTCGCCACAGTGACCATTTTTGACGAGCCTCTAACTCTTCATATGATTATCGCAGGATTGATTGTGCTTTCTGGTATGGGCCTCATTACCATATCAAAAGCGTACAAATAGATGAAAAGGTCTCCATAAACAGATCGGCAAACGACTGTTCTTGCCAAAACCAAGAGAAACTAGAGGCATGAGCACTGAGTTCAGCCTCTAGATTTAATTTTATTACTCAATGCCCTCAACAATCGTCCATCCGTTATCACAAGGCCCATCGCAATTATTATAAATCCGAGCAACGCCTCAATCGTTAAGGTCTCGCCGAGGAACACGACTCCCAAGCCGATAGCGAAGGGTGGAATGAGCAGTGTCACCAACATAAGGTTAGCGGATCCAGCTCTTGCGAGTATTTTGAAATAAAGAAGATAAGCCAACGCTGTGGATAGTATGGCAATGGCTATGAGCGAGGCCCAAACCCCTTTCGACAAAGCCAAAACAGGTATGCCATCCACCAAGAACGCTATCGGAAACATAAGAACTGTACTTCCGATCAACATACCCAAAGCGTTCATAACCGGAGGGTAACTTGAGAGGTATCGCTTAGCCCAAACACTGGCAAAAGCGTATGACAAAGCTGCTCCAAGAACCGCGAGTTGAGCTAAGTTTCGTGGATCAAAATCTGTAAGGGCATCAAGCCCCATGATGACAGCCACACCAACAACCCCAAATACAGCCCCAACAATCTTACGTGTTGTTAACGGCTCATCGATAAGGAAAATACCCGCGACAACGGCGCCAAAAACAGCTGTCGTGCCGTTTAAAATGGACGCTAAACCACTTTCCATATTGGTCTGACCCCAAAATATCAATGAAAAGGGGATAGCATTATTTAACGCACCCATTCCCAAATAACAAAACCACGCCTGTATCGATTTTGGTATTTCAATGCCTTGCCAAAACACAACAATAACCAAAATTGGAACCGCCCAGAACACACGGTGAAGTGTAATTGTTAAGGGAGGAACCTCTCTGAGTGCGATTTCTGCAAAAAAGAACGAACCACCCCAAACGGCTGCGAGCAAAAGCAACATTAAGCCAGAAGTAATATCGATACTCGGCGCTTGTCTAGGGGACATATAGTTTTCTCATCTGCTGAAATATTTTTAGTGTAAATACGTCTCACAATAGGAATTCTGGAACTATCTGTTTCTTGCTCTAGCTATTTTATAAACCAGGAAATCAAAATATTGGCCACATTTATACGTCTCTACGCAGTCAATTTTTTGCAACATCATCTAAAAGCCACGCCGTAAATTTCTCAACATCAGGATTACCTTTCCTATCTTGACGGCACACCACCCCCCAGCCACCAGGAGCTTTGACTGTGTGATCAACAGGCTGCACCAGACGCCCTGCCTTGAGGTCACTCTCGGCAAAAGGACCATTGACCATGGCCACCCCTTCGCCGTCTAAGGCCATTTCTAGAGCTATCGCTATGGTATCCACAGCAATAGAGTTACGGGAGATTTCAGAGAAGACTCCGACAGACTGGAACCACTCTTCCCAATGACCGTCTGCGGTATAGACCTTTAGCAAAGGCAATTTGAGAAGTTCTTGTGGCGTTAACTTGCTGGTGCTGCCTTTTAACAAATCAGGACTACACACAGGCATAAGTACAGCATCGAACAACGGCACCCAATGTAGATGGCTTGGCACTGGCTCAGGGGCATAGATAATTCCGAGATCTTCATTGGCCTCATCAAAAGTGCCATCGAGAATGCTTGACGTAATCTGGAGATCGAAACCTGGATGTTGCGACTTAAAGCCAGACAACCGCCGGGCAAGCCAACGAATAGAAAGCGTGACAAAAGCTTGAATGCGAAGGCTTTGATTTTTATCAGTTCGGCGCAATATTTCTGAACAGTTTATCAATTGTTCAAGGGCAGATCTGACAACAGGGTAAAAACTCTTTCCTTCACGGGTGAGTTTGACCGCGCGCCCATCTCGTTCAAACAGAGCAACACCGAGGTCTTCTTCCAACAATCTGATTTGATGGCTTATTGCCGTATGGGTCAGGTTTAACTCTTGCCCGGCCTGCCGGAAACTAAGCAACCTCGCCGCTGCTTCAAATCCTTTTAGCGCCTTGAGTGGCGGCAATTTTTTTAAATCGATTTGGTTCGCCATACCAACCCCAATAATTCCAAGCCCGAGAACCTCAAGTACGATTTGTCACACAGGCCAAGTTCAATTGGAACATTTTTTGAACCAAAGGCAGAAAAAACATCAATTGTTTAAATTTCCAGATCAGCTCAAAGTTCTAAGTCATAAACACTACGATGCCAGATTAACCATAGAAGCACGATAACTCTCTATGAGTTACATACCAAATTGCACTTGGATCCGGTTAGTGAACAACAAAATATAAATCGCGCTCAACAACACACCTGCAATTAGTCAGGTCATTTAAGGACGGAACAAATGAAAATTGGATTTGTAGGACTTGGCAGCCTCGGCGAGCCTCTGGCTATGAACCTCGTAAAAGCGGGTTGTGATGTCACCGTTACTGATCTTGAAAAAGATACCGCGGCCCGACTTATCGAAGCAGGTGCAAAATGGTCAGATGATATCGCTGGTATCTGTGATGATGCAGAAGTTGTTATTACAGCGCTTCCTTCTCCCGCAGCATCCAGATCCGTCGTCGAGGGTGAGAACGGTGTATTTGACAACCTGTCTGCCGGGGCAACCTGGATTGAGATGAGCACCACCGATTTCGAAGATCTGCAACGCTTAACCGATCTTGCAAAATCCAAAGATATCAACGCCCTTGAGTGCCCTGTGACAGGCGGCGTACACCGGGCTCACTCTGGCAAAATCACTATTCTCGTCGGTGGCGATGAGGCCATTTTTGATAACGTAAAACCCGTTCTACAGATTATGGGCGGTGAAATCCTCTATATGGGTCCAACTGGGCATGCCACCGTGGTCAAAGTGGTCACCAATATGTTGGCTTTTGTCAATCTTGTTGCCGCCAGCGAAGGTATGATGCTTGCCAGAAAATATGGCGTCGATATGGATGCGATATGGAAAGGTATTCGCCACAGCTCAGGCAATAGTTTTGTCCACCAAACCGAATCAAAGCTTGTTCTCAGCGGCGGCTACAATGTCAACTTCCCGATCGATCTTGTATTAAAAGATCTTGGCCTCGCTCATGACATTGCCGACAAAACCGGTGTTCCACTCGAGCTCGGTGGTGCGACGCAAGAAATCTACCGTCGTGCGAAAGATTTATTGGGCGGAGACGCGCAATCACCCGAAGTCGCCCGCTTGTTAGAAAAAGCCTGTGGCATAGAAATGCGCGCTGAAGGTTATCCGACAGAACTTACAGAAGAGAACACAGCTTAACGATTGAAATGAGTTAATTTCCAAGACACCAAGGTACTGCAACGTGCCTTGTTGCCTTGGGATAAGTTATATCACAATGTCGGTTCGATTTTGGGGGTTCAAAAAATTCCAGCTTCCAGCCCAGCCGCCATCAGCATACCAAGCTCTTCGCACTGGCTTTTAAACTCATCCCGGTATTCACCGCAGCAAATCAATGCCTCTTCTTGCACAGGTTTCCAGCGCAGTCCCGTTATAATGCTCTCAACCGCTCGCTTGGTCCCGGTACCATCGTGACCTGCTCTGATATAAATACCATAGGGCAGGCCTTGTTTTACTTCGAGACAGGGATAATAAATCCGGTCAAAGAAATCCTTTAACGCACCGCTCATATAGCCCAAGTTTTCAGTAGTCCCCAGAATAATTCCATCGGCGGTCAACACATCTTCGGGTCCGGCCTCAAAGGGAGTACGCACGACTAAATCGACCCCTTCGATATCAGAATTTTCCGCCCCCTTAACAACGGCATTTCTAAGTACCATGGTATTCGGCGAAGGGATATGAGCTACGATCAAAAGACTTTTATTCATCAGTCGCTTATCAGAATAATTTTATACAAAAGGTTGCTACACATATTGCTATTGAAACACTAGAATAGCACCAAATAATCAATAAAGAGATTTTATTCGAGAGTGAGAAGAAATGGCTGACAAAAATCGGGTGGTATTGATAACTGGCGCAACCAGCGGCATTGGTTTGGCGACTGCTGAAAAACTAAAAGCTGCGGGTTATCATCCCGTATTAACCGGACGCAACCCCGACAAGGTCAAAGCTTGTTCTAATAAACTTGGTATTCCGGGCTACACTTTGGATGTGTCCAACGAAGAAG
This sequence comes from uncultured Rhodospirillales bacterium, assembly GCA_913060675.1. Classification (GTDB taxonomy): domain Bacteria; phylum Pseudomonadota; class Alphaproteobacteria; order Kiloniellales; family Kiloniellaceae; genus Kiloniella. Next base: position 36,115 of record CAJXUS010000018.1, on the reverse strand, counting down.
ACTGCGCACGTGTTATCAAATCCGTTGAGAATGATATCGGGCCAATTTGGGGACTGGTCAACAATGCTGGTATTTGGCTAGAGGGTTCTTTTGAGGAATACAAAGTAGCCGATATCCGTGCCGTGATGGAAACCAATACCTTGGGCACCATGTTTATGACCCATTCTGTTCTACCGGGAATGTTAGAGCGCAAATCAGGTGCGATCATTAATGTTGTCTCAACTGGGGCCCTCTACTGCCGTAAGTCGATCTCAGTTTATTCCGGAAGCAAATGGGCGATCCGTGGTTTCACAGGATGCATGGAAGTCGAGTGCGCGCCCAAAGGTGTTCGCGTGATGGGCTTCTACCCCGGCAAGGTCGACACCAACATGTACAGTACCGCTGGCATCGATCGCGACCTTGAAGTTGCAATGACCCCAACAGATGCGGCAGGTATGATTGAGCGGATGTTCTCTGACGAGCATATCCTTTGGGGTCAAGTATCAGGCCGCAGCATCAACGACTACGCTTAAGCTCGATTACATATCATGAAAAAAGGCCTCTGATATATCACAGTCAGAGGCCTTTTCTATAGCTTGCGTCTAGACTAAATAATCGCTGATCTTACTTTCGCAGATACCATTTCACTAATGATAACAGCAATGAAGATAACAAATATTATTAGCGACACCTGAGGCCAAGCCAACACATTAAGTGAAGAACTCATCTGCAACCCAAGGCCCCCTGCCCCGACAAGGCCAAGAACGGTTGATTCTCGGATATTAATATCCCAACGGAAGACGGTGATCCCCGCAAACGAAGGCATAATTTGAGGTACAATGGCATAGGCCATAACCTGCCAACGGCTCGCACCCGTAGCCGTAATTGCTTCGACCTGTTTCTCATCAATCTCTTCGATCGCTTCATAGAGTAATTTAGCGCAAAACCCAATGGAGCGTAGAGCTATCGCAATGGTTCCGGCAAAAATACCTGGACCAATAATCGCGACAAGTAACAATGCCCAAATTAATGAGTTGATTGAACGCGATGATACAATCAGAAGTAACGCAGGACCTCGACAAAAAACTTGGTGTGGTGTCGTATTACGCGCCGCCATAAAGGCCACGGGCACTGCAATGATAAGGGAAAGCACGGTGCCGATCGTGGCAATATTAATTGTATCCCACAAAGGTTCCCATAATTCATTGATATAAGACCATTTTGGAGGCATCGCACGCCCACCAATATCAGCGGCAATACGTGGAGCGTCAAAAACGAAGAACCATGTTGTGGCATCCGAAATTATCATCCAGCAATACACAACCACAGCAACAGACACGAAATAAATTAACCAACGTTTTAGTTGTGCATCTCGGTCTCGAACCATCCAGACCTTCTGCCCCTCTAAGTTAGTAGATACAGCCATTATTGTAACCTCGCCCGAATAATGCCCGAGAGATACTCGAGGGCCATTACGACCACTATGATGATAATAATAATTGCAGCAGCGGTATCGAACTCGTAACGGTCAAATGCCGTGTTCAAGGTCGCACCAATTCCCCCCGCTCCAACAAGGCCAAGTATTGCTGATTCGCGAAAATTGATATCCAATCGGTACATGGAAAGGCCAATCAAGCGTGGCATAACTTGTGGCTGGATGCCATACGTAACCCATTGCCACCAACTTGCCCCTGTTGCCTTGATCGCTTCGGCTTGAGACTTATCAGTATCTTCAATATCTTCAGCCAGAAGCTTTGCTAAAAATCCAATCGTCGCAAAAGACAATGTTACAAAGCCTGCAAAAGGTCCGAAGCCAAAGATCGCCACCAACAAAATGGCGACAATAATTTCATGCAAAGCACGAGAAATCGCGATAATTCCCCGACAGACTATATAGACAGGTAGAGGCGCAATGTTTCTTGCCGCACCTAGACCAATAGGGATCGAAATCAATATCCCGAATGCAGTAGAGGTAACGGTCATGATTGCAGATTCAATCATTCCATCCGAAATATCAGACCAACGACTTGCAAAATCAGGGTGAGAGAAGGCTAAAATGAACGTCCATCCGCGGTCTAAACCTTCGTATACCCGCGCCCAATTTACATCAAATGAGCCAAAGGCAAGGACGAGATAGATTAGAGATGCAGAAATCAAAGCCCAACGCATAAGCGGATTTTTGATCATCGGTGGCTTTCGCCATTTCCGAGAAGTCGTTACAGAAGCACTCATGCAACAGCCCCCTGTTCCGCCTCATCCTCTTCTTCATCAATTTTGTCGATGGTTGCTTCCCAATCTTCCTCACCATAAATTTCAGTCAAGGTTTCAGGGGTAAGCTGATCAGGAGGACCGTCATAAACGACTTCACCGAAACGCAGGCCGATCACGCGCTGGACAAACATCTGGGCAAGAGCAACATCATGAATATTGATGATCGCCGCGAGATCCCGTTCGGCGCAAAGCTCGCAAATCAAGCGCATAATCTGGCGTGATGTCTTCGGATCAAGAGATGCTGTTGGCTCATCCACCAGAAGCAATTCAGGGTCTTGAATCAAAGCACGGGCAATACCGACACGTTGTCTTTGACCACCAGAAAGTTCATCTGCACGTTTGTCAGCCATATGATCAAGGCCGACCCTCTCTAGGAGGCGGAAGGCTTCGTCGACATCGCTTTGAGGATATTTCCGTAAAAAAGAACGCCAAAACCCAACATAGCCCAAACGACCTGACAGAACATTTTCCATAACGGTCAGTCGTTCGACCAGAGCATACTCCTGGAAGATCATCCCCATACGCCGTCTTGCCTGACGAAGCGCGCCAGAACCGAGCTTTGTCAGCTCTTTTCCATTGAGTGTTACCGTACCAGAGGTCGGCTCAACCAAGCGGTTGATACAACGGATCAAAGTACTTTTACCCGCGCCAGACGGTCCGATCAAAGCAACGACCTGTCCTTTGGGAATTTCAAGCTCTACACTTGTGAGAGCCTTATCGCCTGTGGCGTACTGCTTGGTAAGTTTATTCAGGTGTAACATGCCAACTCTACCTGTCGATTAATAAAACACACCCGGCACCTTTGCAGGCACCGGGTTTGTCATTTTTATTCAAAAAAGCCTGTTACTTACAAGCGTAGGACACATTGTTAGCCGTATCGATTTTACGGATAACGTCCCAGAACTTTTTGTATGTCATTGGAAGAAACTGGCTTTCTTTTGATTTAGAAAACTCTTTTTCCAATGATGAACCAGCCCACTCAAAACTAAAGAAAGCGTCTTTGATCTGTGCCTGAAGCTCAGGTTTCAGATTGTAAGCAACACCAAATCCAGTTGTTGGGAAAGTTTGCGATGTATAAATGGTTTTGACCTGATCAGCTTTGATTACATCACGAGAGATCATGCGAAACTTAACCGAGTTCGCAATAGAAGCCGCGATATAATCTTTGTTGGCAACACCAAGAATGGAGTTGTCATGCTTGCCAGAGAAGGTTGCTTCGAAATCACGATCTTTGACCATATCAAAGTCGGCTTTCAGGATAGCAGAAGGTGCTTTGAAACCAGAGTTTGAAGTTGGCGATGTAAAGGCCAGAGCTTTGCCTTTGAGATCTTCTACTTTTTCTATGCCACTGCCTGGATAAGTGATGATTTCCATCTCATAACCAAAACTACCGTCTTCACGGGCCATAATGGTAAAGGGTGAGAAACCAGCACAATTCACAGCCAACGGGTTAGAACCGGTGTTGAAACCAGCGATATGAAGACGGCCAGAACGCATTGCTTCAATTTCAGCTGCGTTAGACTGAACAGGGAAGAAAACAACATCCTTACCTGTTTTGCTCTCAAGATGGTCGATAAAATCAGCCCAGGCTTCTTTATAAACAGCAGGGTCTTCTACCGGTGTATAAGCAAAAATAAGTGTATCTGGATCCAACAACTTTGAAGGATCAGTCGGTGTGTCAGCAATCAAATCGCCATCCACATCACAAAAACGCGTATCCAAGTCACCACGCGCACAATCTTGTGCCGCGGCTGTCGATACGTTTATGGAAAGACAAGCGAGTACGCTAGCGCATCCAAATAGTAAATCCCGAAGTTTCATCAATACCTCCCAGTATATTGAAATGTTCTCTGTCTAGGTCTTAGTTTTATTTAAAGGCTTTGTTTTCTTAATTATTTGTCGATTTCATTCTTAACCAGCTCATCAAAGAGTGCATGATACCACATCTCTTCTCAAACTTATTTCCGAAGATTTTAAAGTTTCTCTTCGAATGAGTTTTCAATTGAAACACAACTGACTTTCATTTGAAACCTAATTTCATTCATGGAGAGATAATTTTAGATCCTCATTTAATAGTAAAGATCAATACGAAGAGACTTTCACTCTCAATGGCTTTAACGGTAACAATAGCAACACGGCTAAGAACACATACAATTAGTTATCGGCGCCTAGTTATCGGCGCCAAGATCATCACAACCATAAGAATTTTCACCACTTTCCAAAACATGATTTTCTACAAAAAATAAATTCAAAATAACAAACACATAAAACTTCAATAACGTCATCATCTAGAAGATAAAATATCCTAACAAATTCAACAAATTAGAAATCTTTTAATTCACATAATATTTCATAATAATTAAATTTTTTCTCCTCGTTAATCACTTCAAAAACATCAACACATAGCCATACAACCTCCCATCACAAAGCCATTTAATTGCTTCTTAATTAATTAAGAACACACTCATAAGATGCAAACGTCAATTTCGAAGCTTACTTGAAAGGTTATATTGTTCATGAAATTAAAAGTCTCCGAACAGACAGCCACTATTGAGCTTGCACCGAAATTAGACATTTTTTCTGCAGAAGACCTCCTCGCAATCTTTATTGAGGCTGATAACAAAGGCCTAGATATTAACGTAAACGCAAATGCAGTGGAAAAAGCATCGACGGCATGCCTTCAGATTCTTCATTCAGCAGCGATAAGCTGTATGGAAGCCGATAGGTCGTTTCACATCAACGATGCCTCTGATGCGCTTGTCAAAGCTTTCAATGATGTAGGTCTTTATTCCAACACCAGCATGCGGAGTTAGTTGTCATGGGGCTCAGAGTTTTAACAGTCGACGATTCTAAAACCATGAGGGAGATGATTACCTTCACCCTTGAAGGGGCAGGACATTGCGTTTTGGAAGCAACAGATGGCAATGAAGCCTTGGATTTACTCGGCGATGACAGAGTGGATTTGGTTATCACAGACGTCAATATGCCAAACATGGATGGACTGACATTGTGTAAGGAAATCAGGTCCAACCCTACACACCGCCTTACTCCAATTCTGGTTCTCACCACAGAATCAGATCGAGATAAAAAAGAACAAGGGCGCTCGGTTGGTGCCACGGGTTGGATTGTAAAACCGTTCAATCCAGAAAAATTACTCCAAGTTGTTCAAAAGGTTTGCCCCTGAAGATGAGTAACCGAATTCATGCCTAAACAGAATGGCCTGAACAGAATGGCCTGAGTTCATGAAACTAGGATCCTTATTTAGTTTGGTAGAGGAAGCTATCATTTAATCGCCGCATTACGAGACCGATCGTAAAAGGGGGAATTGTGAGTACTAACGATTTCGATTTAGAACGGTTTAAGGCCACCTTCTTCGAAGAGTGCGCTGAACTCCTTATAGATGCTGAAACTCGTCTTGCCGAACTCCGCCACGACCCCAAAAATATTAACGCAGAAGATCTCAACGCCATATTTCGGGCCGTACATTCCGTAAAAGGCGGCGCCGGAGCTTTCAATTTTGATCAGCTTATTAATTTTTCACACATATACGAAGCACTTTTGGACAAAATGCGTCATGAAGAAATCGAGATAAACGAAGAGATTATTGACCTCCTCATTGCAGCCAATGATATTCTGACCAATCTCATTCAAGCCGCACAAAATGGCACCAATTACTCAGAAAACGGATTTGCAGAAACAAAAGACAAGCTTCATAACCTAGCATTTGGCACGCCATCGAAAGAAACGAATGATCCTGCCGGAGCTCCTCCTGAGAACACAACTGATACCAAGAGTTTAAAAAAATTCTCCATTAACTTTCTGCCCAAACCAAGCCTGCTCCAACATGCAAATGAACCTCTCCTCCTAATCTATGAGTTACGAGAACTTGGACAACTCACATCAACGATAAACACTGATCGCCTTCCACACATTCAAAACTTAATATCAGACGAAGCATACTTTTCCTGGAATTTCGTACTGTTGTCCGAATGCAGTCTGAGCGATGTCGAAGAGGTTTTTGAGTTTGTGACGGAAGATTGCGAGCTCAATATTAGTATTGAACACGCCGAAGGCAGCTCTGGTGATACTCTTTATGAGACCCAGGATGAAGATCTGAGCTTAAACAGCCAACCAGAGAAGCTCACCCCTGATAAACCTATCATTCCGCAGAATAAACAGACGCTTGAAACAACCAAAGAACAAGCTGTTGTGGCCATGCAAGCCCCCACATATCAAACCTCCTCCGACCCAACACCGAGCGCCCCTCCACAAACCAACAGCACCGCCGCCTCAAGCAAAGTATCGTCCATTCGGGTTGATCTTGATCGTGTCGACCGCTTGGTCAATATGGTTGGAGAGCTTGTGATCACCCAGGCCATGTTACGTCAACAGGTCGATAATTTGCCTCCAGAATTAGCCGCATTCATGGCTAAAGGGTTTGAGGATCTCGGCACGCACACCCGTGAGATACAAGAATCTGTCATGGCGGTACGAATGCAACCCGTTAAATCAGTATTTGCCAGAATACCTAGATTGGTCCGTGAGCTCGCATCCAAACTCGGCAAGAAGGTCGATTTGGAAACCTCTGGAGAAGATACCGAAGTTGACAAAACCGTAATTGAGCAACTTTCAGACCCCCTAATTCATATGATTAGAAACTCATTGGATCACGGCATAGAAGACTCCTCCGATGATCGCGTCCAGGCAGGAAAACCTGAAACAGCGATCATAAAACTCTCTGCCGAACATAGATCTGGACGCATCCACCTTATTGTTACTGACGATGGCCGCGGAATTAACCGTGAAAGAGTCAAATCCAAAGCCATTGAGAAAGGCATTATCAACGCCGACGATCACCTTAACGATGAAGCCATTGACGAACTTATTTTTAGCCCTGGATTTTCCACTGCCGACGAAGTCACCGACATCTCTGGTCGCGGTGTCGGTATGGATGTCGTGCGCAGAAATATCAGCAATCTTGGCGGCAGAATTACGGTTCAATCCACTCCAGGTAAGGGCACAAAATTCACGATGTCCCTCCCGCTCACCCTGGCTGTACTCGATGGCATGGTTATCGCAATAGGGAAAGAAAAATTCATCATTTCCCTGACTTCTATTATAGAGAGCCTGCGTCCCGCGGCGAAAGAATTACACACCTTATCAAACGGCGCAGACGTTGTTTCCTTACGCGGAGAATACATTCGCCTTATTAGGCTTTATGAGTTGTTCAACATTCCCGGAGCTCAGCCAGATCCCAGTAAAGCCCTTGTTGTTGTCGTCGAGTTAGAAGGTGGCAAACAAGCTGGCATACTTGTGGATGAACTTCTTGGTCAGCAGCAAGTCGTGATCAAAAGTCTGGAAGAAAATTACGATCCTGTGGCCGGGATATCAGCTGCGACCATACTCGGTAATGGCATGGTAGCCCTCATTCTCGATGTTGATGGCCTAGATGATATGGCGCGATTAATCACCAACAAGAACAAGGCGATCACTCCCGAAAGAGACCTTCAAGATCACAGTTCACCCCCCCTCCTAAAGCGAAGTTCTACAGTACCTACGAAACATCAATCCGGGCCAGTAGGGGACACAAATTTGAACGATGAAAACTCAAAAACACATGAATACGAACTACTGGATCAGGAAAAATTGGATCAAGAACTAGAAGCCGCGGAGCAGAATTAATGGAAAGTAGTCATCTCATGGCCACACAAAGCCAAACGATTACCGCCCCCAATCAGCCCCTAAATTCGGGAGATAGTCCTCCTGTAAAAACTGACGTTGCAGCTGGAGATGGCGTTGGCTACGCACAATTCATCACCTTTACCGTTGGCGAGCAGGAATATGGTGTCGACATCATGTCGGTGCGAGAAATCAAAGGGTGGGCAGATACCACCCTCTTACCCAACACACCAGAATATATGCGCGGGGTTTTAAACTTGCGCGGGATTATAGTTCCGATTTTTGATTTACGGTGCCGTTTTGGGTTGGGCGAAACACAGGCCACCCGCCTTCATGTCATTGTCATTATCGCAGTCAAAGAACGCATGATCGGGATTTTGGTGGACACCGTATCTGACATCCTGACTGTACCCACCACCGACATCCGGGATGTCCCTAAAATGGAAAATCTGATTGAAGAAGACTACCTCTCAGGCTTGGTAACCATAGAAGACCGAATGGTTGCCCTGCTCGATCAGGAACGCCTCTTTAACACAAAGGTAATTGAAGACGGTATTGCAGTAGGAAGTTAGCCCCTTCCTCTACAGGTAAAACGGTCCTTGCAGAAATGCAAAATGGAGAGAAAAATGCTCGCGTTTTTAAACAATATTTCGATGAAGTTCAAATTTGGCATAGTGCTTTTTGTCCCGGTCTTGGGTCTGCTCTTCTTTTCCACCTACACCGTGATAAGTAAAACGGCTGAAGTAAATTCGATGGAAAGAATACGGGAGATTGCAGAATCCTCCCCAGCTATCGGAAACTTCATTCATAACATTCAACTCGAACGCGACATTTCTGCGGATTTTATTTATTCAAACGGCGCTGAAGAGTTCTCTGCAAAACTGGAAGACCGTCGCCGTAAAACCAATGAAGTGCGCTTAAACTTAGATAACGCATTAATAATCCTAGAAAAAAAAGAACTTGATCAACAATTTTCAGCGAAACTTGCGGCCACTAAGGCTGTATTGCAAGAACTGGAAACCATACGTTCCGCAATATCCAATTTGAAAACGAATAGTGGAGCCGTTCTCAGCTATTATTCTCAGGTTATTACCGCTCTCATTGATATCATTGCTGTCATTCCGCGCCTCAGCGATGATGGCAGAATATCAAACGATGTTACCGCTTTAATCGCCATGTTCCAAGCAAAGGAACAGGCTGGCATAGAACGCTTGATTGGAACACGCGGTTTTAACGCTGGCTTTTTTGACACAACGAAATATCGTGATTTTTCTAACTTGCTCGGCAGCCAGAAAAGCTATTTCTGGATCTTTGAAAAATATGCTACGCCAGAATTACAAGCTGCTTTTAAAGAGATGTCAAATAGTCCAGCATCAACAAGACTCTCTGAAATGAGGGCCATTGCCCTCGATTACCCCCAGAGCTTTAATCTTCGAGATATCAGTGGCTCAAATTATTTTAAAACCGCTTCAGATCGACTTGAGTTTCTCAAAAAAATCGAAAATTCTGCGCAAACTCTTCTTATAAATAATATTTTGAAGATTGAAGAAGAAGCCCTGACCACTGAAATTACTTTCCTGATCTCAACTGTGTTCATGTTGATTTTCTCTATAAGTCTGGGAGCTTTTATTCTTATCGGCTTAAACCGAGCTTTATCTCAACTCGTGACCATCGTTACCGACCAAGATGCTGATGTAGAGCTAAATCTTGAACGCAAAGATGAAATCGGCATCCTCAACAATTCGGTGATGGGCTTTCGAAATGATGCCGTCAAAAACTCTCAGGTTAAAGTTGCCCTTGATAGCTGTTCAGCAAATGTCATGGTCACAAATACGGATTTAGACATCATTTATATGAACGATGCTGTCACAAATATGATGAAAAAAGTCGAGCCTGATATCCGAAAGGACCTCGATAACTTTGATGCCAGTCAGCTTCTTGGCACGAGTATTGACAAATTCTACAAAGACTCAACCCATCTGCATGGTGTTTTGGAAGCTTTGACCGCAACTCATGAAAATCGAATACTCCTTGGAGGGCGGACCCTCAGTCTGATTACCAACCCGATTATCAGTGACAAAGCAGAACGCATTGGTACCGTCGTCGAGTGGACAGACATGACCCAGGAACTTGCCATCCAGCAGGAGATTGACGTGATGGTCAATGCCATATCTGGGGGAGATTTCACCAAATCTCTGTCCCTAGAAGGCAAAGAGGATTTCATGCTGACCCTCACCAATTCTCTCAATTCCCTTAACAAAAATCTCAAAGATGTTGTTGGAGATGTCGCAACTGCACTCGGGTCTCTTTCTGGTGGAGATCTCACCCATCAAATCACAACTGACTACACAGGCATGTACGAGACGCTCAAAGAGGACGTAAACAACACTTCCAAACGTTTATCTGAAACCGTTGACGAAATTATTTCGACCACTGATGAAATAGGGTACGCCTCAACCGAAATATCCTCCGGATCAATCGACCTATCCCAACGAACAGAAACACAAGCCTCTAGCCTGCAAGAAACCGCTGCATCAATGGAGGAAATGTCCACCACAGTTCAACAAAACGCGGAGTCTTCGCAACAAGCAAATAAACTCGCCATAAATGCCTGTGAAACAGCTCAAAAAGGCGGTGAAGTGGTTCAAAAAGCCGTCATAGCCGTAACCGGTATCGAACAGGCCTCCCAGAAGGTATCGGACATAATCGGCGTCATTGATGAGATTGCTTTCCAGACAAACCTTCTTGCGTTGAATGCCGCCGTTGAAGCCGCCCGTGCGGGTGAAGCCGGGAAAGGTTTCGCAGTGGTTGCCGCAGAAGTTCGAACCCTCGCCCAACGTTCAGGTGAAGCTGCGAAAGACATTAAAACTCTGATTATAGAAGCCAACGAACAGGTTAAAGAAGGGGTCACGCTCGTCAGGAGCACAGGTGACACCCTTACTGAAATTGTAGATTCATCGAAACACGTTGCGGACCTCATTTCAGAAATTGCAGCCTCCAGTAGAGAGCAGTCTTCTGGTGTTGAGGAAATTAATGCGGCGATTACCGCCATGGATGAAATGACCCAACAAAACGCTGCCCTGGTCGAACAAAGCTCCGCTGCAGCGAGAACTTTGGAGGAACAGGCTGTAGGCCTATCCGATTTGGTCAGCTTCTTTAAAACAGAAGCAATTAACAGTGAAAAGACCACAAACCTCAAGCCGGTCAAACGCAGAAAAATTAAACCACACAATAGAGCACCTAAAAAAATAACGGCTCTAAAATCCAGGTCTTCAGCGGTGGTGGCAATTGAAGACGATGATGACTGGTCTGAGTTCTAGGCTGCCGAACTCAATCGCAATGGGTAAACATGTTGTTTAAATACAAATGGATCACAAAACCATGACCGCTCTCGCCTTAAATGGAGCACAGGCTTCGAACACTTCTCAAGTGCGCGAATTCCCTTTTTCTGAAAAGGAATTCAAAACACTTGTGAAGCTGATCTATGAGCGCACTGGTATTGTTTTAAAAGACAGCAAAAAAAACATGGTCTACAGCCGCCTGGCTCGGCGCCTTCGTGCGCTTGGAATAAAAACTTTCAGGGACTACCTCCAATTCCTCAACAGCAAGGAAGGTCCTTTAGAAGTTGACTTGCTGATCAATGCAATAACAACCAATTTAACCCACTTTTTTCGTGAAAAACATCATTACAAACATCTCTACAAAGCCTGTCTGGACATCACGAAATCACAAACCGATCGTGGAGAAAGTCGGCGGCTTCGAATATGGTCGGCAGGGTGTTCTTCGGGTGAGGAACCTTATTCAATTGCAATTGTTATGAGCGAGTTAATAGCAAAAACAGGGCCTTTCGACCTTAAAATTCTTGCCTCCGATATTAATACCAAGACGTTACAAACCGGCATGGCTGGCGAATATAGCAACCCAGCCCTAGAAGAAATTCCCGCAAAATTCCGCAACCGATACACTCAAAAACTATCCTCTTCAAAATTCAAAATGAGTGAAAAACTGAGAAACCTTATCACCTTTAAAAAACTAAACTTACTAGAAGATTGGCCCATGAAGGGACCTTTCGATGTCATTTTTTGTCGTAACGTCATGATTTATTTTGATCAAGAAACCAAAACAAATCTCACCCGGAATTGCGCAAAAATACTTCAACCTGGCGGTTGGCTCTATATCGGTCACTCCGAGAGCCTCCCCCCTTCAGAAAAGAACTTCAAATTACTTGGACATACAATTTATCAGCGCCCATAAAAGAGAAAGCAACGTGATATTCATGGCTGGACAAACTCACAACTCAATGGACGACATTCAAGATCATCTTTATTCCGATGATACTGATCTCCAGCATCCCCACGAGGGAGAGCCGAGCCGTTTCTTTGATGCCAAATTCAATCACTACGCCGTAAAAATCATGCCTGGGACGCATTACGTAACCGCGAGACAAGACGAGATGCTGATCACCACTTTGGGCTCGTGCGTCAGTGCCTGCATTCGTGACACCGCACTCGGTATCGGAGGCATGAACCATTTCATGCTGCCCGAAAGCGAAGACGGGAAATGGGGTGGTATTAGTTCTGCAATGCGTTATGGCAACCATGCCATGGAAACTCTCCTCAACGATGTCTTGTCCATGGGCGGCGCAAAAAACCGTATGGAAATCAAGTTATTTGGTGGAGGACACGTGCTCAATTCATCCAATCTTATCGGTGAAAAAAACATCACGTTTGTGGAGCGATATCTAAGAAATGAACATATGGCGACAAGTTCTGAGCATCTTGGTGGTGAGCGGGCCCGTAAAATTATTTATTTTCCAAAGTCGGGTGTGGTCAAGATGAAACTGTTACCACACGCATTTGATGCCGCAGTACTTGGCACTGAAACCAAACTCCGTTCCAACCTCAGCCATCAAGAAATTGAGGGCAGTGTGGAACTTTTTTGATTAGGAATTTATTTTGACACCTATCAAAGTACTCATAGTTGATGACTCAGCCTTGATGAGAGAGCTTTTAACCACCCTGCTCTCTCAGGATCCTGAAATCCAGGTGATCGGTTCCGCGACAGACCCTCTACAGGCACGGAAAATGATCAAACTTTTACTGCCAGATGTCATCACACTCGATATCGAAATGCCGAAAATGGATGGTTTAACTTTTCTGGAAAAGATCATGACCTTGCGGCCAATGCCGGTAATTATGATCGCGTCTCTAACCCAACGTGGAGCTGAGGCAACTATGAAAGCCCTTGAACTGGGCGCCGTTGACTTTTTTCCAAAACCCACAATTGATATGCATAAAAGCATCGAACAACGCGCAAATGAGCTCATACTCAAGGTCAAAACAGCTGCTCTTGCAAACGTAAAAGCATTCGACAAACACTCAGTGCAGAAAAAATCGAACTCTCTGAGATCAAATTTTATTGCTCCTACAACTGAAAAAATCATCGCCATAGGTGCTTCTACAGGGGGCGTTGAGGCCCTGACCTCAATTATTAGTAAATTACCCTTCAACAGTCCTGCTGTACTTGTCACTCAGCACATGCCTGAGAAGTTCACAAACGCCTTTGCTGAGCGGCTGCATAAGATGTCCTCTGTATCGGTATCAGAAGCACAGCACGGCGAAAGAGTTCTCCCCGGGCACGTGTATATCGCAAGGGGAGGCTGGCATTTAGAACTTAAACGTTCTGGAGAGGGTTATACCTGCCAGCTTACAGAGAAGCCTCCAATTTCAGGGCATCGCCCCTCAATTGATACGCTCTTTAAATCAACGTGCAAAGCTGCTGGTGAAAATGCCATCGGCGTCATTTTAACTGGCATGGGTAAAGATGGGGCTTCGGGGTTACTTGAGATGCGGAAAACTGGGGCGCGAACTCTTGGCCAGGACGAATCATCAAGCGTTGTTTACGGCATGCCAAGAGCAGCCTTCGATGCCGGAGCTGTCGAGTCTCAAGTACCTTTGAATAAAATGACTGATACCATTCTAAACTTATGTGGAAGCATAAGGAACAGATACATCAGTGTCTAAGAAGAAAGAGTTAACCGGATCGCACTCAAAGAGCCGAACTCAAGAAGGTGAGGCTGCACATAAACAGACGGAGACAATTATGCCAACGGTAGCTGAAACTCAACTTTGTGAAGCCCCGTTCGATCAGGAGAAAACACACAAAGAAAATATGCATGAGTTGCTATCATTCTGGGTGGGATTATCTGACGCTCAAAAAAGAACGTTCCAAGTCCTTACAAATGAGATTGAGACTGCGTCCACCCTCGTTGAGACCTCAATAGAGGCCCTCTCGAAAAATTTTGTAGAACTCGCCAGATTTACACAGCACCAAGTACAAGAGTTAAATTCAATCATTGAGGCCACCGACGAGGTTGAAGTCGAAAATGATTTATTTTCGGAGGATATTTCAAATAATATTTTGGCGAGAGATAAAATACAAAAGGCCATGGCCAGCCTTAGGAGGGAAAATAACCACTTAAGAAAAGCCATCATAAACTCAGCACAAAAATCGAATAGTATCGCCAATAAATTTTCTGAGATCATCATAGGCATCCAATTTCAAGATCGAACCAGCCAACGCTTGTGTCACGTTACAGATACTCTTTTGGTACTATCTGAAGCAGGTAACCAGATGATCAAGAAATCAGAAGGTTGTTTAAATCTAGATGGCAAAAATCGAAATGGTAGACACGAATTGGATCGTGAATGGCTAAGCAATCTTGTCAGTAAGTTTGAACTTGGTGAGACCCGGGAACGATACATTATGAACGCATTTTATAATACTTCTGATCTCGTCGCAGACGATAGCGATGAAAGTGGCTGTGATCAAAATGGCTGTGATCAAAAAGGTAACGAGCAAAACAATTTCAACGAACAAGAAATAGAACTCTTTTAAACGAAGGGAAACATTATGGATTATTCATTTTCTTCAAGCTCCACGCTCCTTAAATGCCTTATGAAAGGTGAGTTTACGTTTAACGACCATCCAACGTTCAGAAGCATGATTGATGAAGCCGTCAAAACGGGTATTTCTATGATTCAACTCGACCTCTCTGATGTAGAATATGTCGATTCTGCGGGCCTTGGCATGTTCTTGGTTGTGAACGAGCGTGCCAGCGAAGAAGGCTGGAACCTTTCCATCAGCAACCCTCGAGAAAAAGTCAGAAAGATGTTCCACCTGGCCAAGCTAGAGACGATTGTCAACATCGTTGAAGAGTAAACAGCTGGAAAACAGTCTTTCTGGTCGATCGTAAAATACATAAGAAAGTTTGAGGTATAATGTTTTCTTCAGGCACTTATTCGCAAGACGTTCCTTTTAAGGACATCGCCAGTCGGCGCATCTTGGTTGTTGATGATGTAAAGATATTACGCCACCTGATCGCAAGTATCCTCAAAAAGGCTGGATTTCGTCAAATTGTTATGGCTGAAAATGGTCAAGAAGCAATGTATCAAGTGGCTGTCAATCCGCCCGACATCATAATTCTGGACCTTATGATGCCAATTATGGATGGCATGGAAGTCTGTAAACTTGTTCGAAAAATTGAAGATACCGCCTCAATTCCGATTATTGTACAAACAGCGATGAATGATAATGAAGAGCGCCTCAAAGCCTTTACGGCTGGAGCCAGTGATTTAATTACCAAGCCCGTAAATGCCCATGAACTTGTAATACGAACCAAGTTACACCTGAAAAATCTCGTCCTCAGCGAAAAACAGGAACACTACAGATGCAGGGTCGCTGAAGAGCTCTCAACCGCTAAAGATGTACAACAGAACCTCTTACCCTCTACCAAATTTTTGGCAGGAATCCGCGAACAAACCAAACTCAACATTTCGTCGTTTTGTCAGCCTTCATCAGAACTCGGAGGTGATTTTTGGGGAACACACCTTCTGGATAATGGTCACGTCGGGTTTTACATGGCTGATTTTTCAGGACATGGCGTGGTGTCGGCGTTAAATACAATTCGCCTTCACACTCTTTTATTTAATGTCAATGAAGCCTGGTTAAGCCCTGACGTTTTGCTCTCCAATATAAACACCAGCCTTTGTGAAATGTTGCCAACAGGTCAATACGCAACAATGCTGCTGGGCGTATTCTCTCCAGAATCAAATCAATTGCAGTATGTCGCTGCAGCGGCGCCTCCCCCCATTTATGGCTGTTGGTCAGATTCGGATAAATACGAATATATCGATACGACTGGGGTTCCACTGGGCATCAGTAAATCAGCAAGTTATGAGATAAACACTATTGCCTTTAACCAAGACAATTTTCTTTTTTGCTTTAGTGATGCGCTGATAGAAACAAAGATGCACAACGGGAATATGCTGGAGGGTGAAGAGCTGATGTCCCTGACAAAAAGCCTTTCAGGAGAAAAGCCAAACCCCGATCTGTTGGGTCAGGTTATTGCCGCATTTTTTGAGAATACTGGAAAATCGTTACGGGATGATTTAACTGTACTCTGTTTTGATTATACCACCGGCGCTTAATATTGCCCCACCTAGACACAAAAATCATGAACCAATAGATACAGCTTCTTGGTTATTTACCTATTTCAATAAAGAGTGTTTACCCCATCATTAAAGAGTAATCCGCGCCGTAACTTTGTTACCAGAGCCGTTATAGTTCAACTCAGTAAAAGCCATCATTTTCGCGAGAGCAATTCCTCGACCGTGACTAGCAGTCAAACGCTCATCGTCTATCGTGAGATATTTGCGCCAGTTAAAACCTTGCCCCTCATCTTGAATGGTAAATACGATTTCTTTCTTGGTCCGAGAGAAATTCACTCTTACAATTCTCTCACGATAAGTCGCCATCTCTTGACGTTCTTGTATTTCGTCGAAAAGGCGCCCGGATTCCAGAAGTTCTGATTTTAAATCATATCCTATTTCGAGATTCCCGTGCTCAATAGCATTCTGCAGTAATTCGCTAAGGCCAATAACAACCTGCTCTGCCTTTGGACAAGCAAGAGTGAGCATTGTCGTCAAATTCCGCGCTTCGTCCAAACTCCGTAATTCAAAAGTACCAGAGGTAATAAGGCCAATCGCAGAAGAACGGGTTTCTATCTCATGTAACAAATCACGTACATGATTGAATTGATTTATTGCGGCACATACGACAGAGCTGAGTATTTCAGGATCACATGGCTTTTTCAGGGTGTGAAACCAGTTGTTTACGACGAGTTCCAAAGGAGACTTCCGGTCCGCAGCCTCTGTCATGACAACAACCGGGATTTGCTGAGGCAAAGTCCTTGCTGACCCCAGAACGAGGGATGATTCAGAGAGAATGCCCCGATCAAAAACATCTGATATCAGGATTAATCCAACAGGCGAGGCATTCTTTCCATTACTATCTTTACTCGAAAACAAGATATCATCCGGCGTAAAAGAACTGACGACTTCAAAATTTTTACTCGTAAGCGTTTGTTCAATTTCATGCCGGGTCGTTTCGTCCGGCTCGAGCAATAGTATCCTTGGTTCTGAAAAGTCCATTAATTCCCCCCTGACCTTGCGCGATCATTGGCAGTATTGGAAATAAGTTAATCCTATTTTACGAGTAGGTTCTAAAGAAACGATAAAGAACTCTACTACTTATGATTGCCAAGGCCATTGAGGGGACTTCGAGCTAATTTATTCTCCTCGGGGGAAACGGGCTTTGTCTTCGAGCACATTCAGATCCATATGATTACGCATGTATCTCTCCGAAGCTTTTTGTAGAGGCTGAAAATCCCACGGGAAATATCCGCCATTGCGCAAAGCCTCGTACACAACCCAACGTCGAGCCTGGCTTTCTCTAACCTGCGCATCAAACAATTTCATGTCCCAGCGCAACCGGACCTTTGCCATAAAGCTTTCAACAAGATCTTTATTTTCAACTTTATCGGCTAGATTAATAAGCTCGTTGGGGTCGGCCTCCAGATCAAATAATTGTGGTGGGTCCAGTTCACAATGATTGAATTTGTATCGGCCCTCACGAATGGAAACCAACGGAGAGTATGATCCTTCAGCTGCATATTCCATATAAACTGGGTTTTTGCGCTCTTCGCCGCGCGTTAAGGGCATAAGTGTTTCGCCATCCGTCCACGGTAAAACCTCACTGAGGTCCACCCCCGCAAGATCAGCTAGTGTCGGCACGATATCCAAATTAGAAACTGGTGCTTCGATAAGACCTGTCATCCCATCGGGTATAGATATCATCAATGGCACCCGAGATGACCCTTCAAAGAAGTTCATTTTGAACCAGAGGCCCCTTTCCCCAAGCATATCCCCGTGATCTGAACAGAAGACAACGATGGTATCGTCGCGCATCCGGCAGCGATCAAGCACATCCATAAGTTCGCCGACCTTCTCATCAAGATAAGAAATATTGGCAAAATAAGCTCGGCGAGACCGCCTGACATCTTCAGGGGAGATATCAAAGGCTTCGTAATCATTGGCTTTATAAATACGCTGTGAATGAGCGTCCTGATCATCGTAAGATATTGCTCCAACCGTTGGGTCGAGGTGCTCACAGTCCTCGTAAAGATCCCAAAATTTTCGCCTTGTTACATAGGGGTCGTGTGGGTGGGTGAAACTGACAGTCACGCACCATGGACGTTTTCCTTCACCCGCCTCAGAATCAGTTTCCGAATCAATTTCCCGGGCTAATTGATAGAGCTTTTGTTGCGCATTGAAAGCGACTTCGTCGTCGTACTCCATCTGATTACTAATCTCAGCTACGCCCGCCTCGGTGACAGAGCCAAGATTGTGATACCACCAGTCAATTCGCTCTCCCGGTTTACGGTAATCAGGGGTCCAGCCAAAGTCGGCGGGATAGATATCTGTTGTCAGACGGTCTTCAAAACCGTGCAGTTGGTCTGGTCCGACGAAGTGCATCTTACCGCTTAAGCAGGTGTAATAACCTGCGCGACGCAAATGGTGCGCATAGGTTGGGATATCAGAAGCATATTCTGCTGCGTTGTCATAAACCCGGGTTCTGGACGGTAATTGTCCAGCCATGAAGGAGGCGCGACCAGGGGCGCAAAGCGGGCTGGCGGTATAGTTATTCTTGAAACGAACAGAACGCTCAGAGAGGGCACGTAAATTCGGTGCATGTAGAAAATCAGCTGGGCCATCAGGGAACAAGGTGCCGTTCAACTGATCCACCATAACGATTAGGATATTTGGTTTCTTATTCATCTTTCACACCCTCGAACGCGCCACGTTGGATGTTTTATCCAAGCAATAGCGATTGACCCGTAGCCATAATAAATTTTATCTTCAAGACAATACAGCAACAACACTATGGCTTGTAGCCTAGGAATTGATATGGCTAACATAAATAATATTTACAGCAGAGTTCACAGTCACATCGCTGAGATTCACGCTTTTGACGCGGCAAGTAGGCTCGGAAGCCTAACTAAAGCTGCCCAACACCTCAGGCTAACACAACCTGCCTTAAGTCAGAAAATCAAACGCCTTGAAACTTTTGTTGGGGAACCGCTGTTTCTCCGCCAAAATCGTGGCGTTAAACTTACCGAGGCCGGAATGGCTCTACACAATGCGACACAACAGAGCATCGGCCATATTCAAAGTATTTTCGAGCAGATAGAAGTTCGCAAATCGGTCAAACGCGTTCGTATCAGCACTGATTTTGCTTTTGCTGGTCACTGGCTCATACCAAGACTGGCAAATCTCCGCGATAACTTTCGAGATCTCGATATCCAGGTGGTAACGTCTCAAACTCCCGGTGCGCCTCTCGATATCCAGAGTGACCTCATCATTTCTCTTCAAAAGCCTGATGAGAGCGATAAAAAAAATCATATCCTTTTTGCCGAAGAGGTCATGGCCATTTGCAGTCCACAATTTTTAAAAAAATACGGACCTATAACTTCTCCAAAAGCCTTATTCAATGTCCCGCTCTTGAACCTGTCGGCCTCACCTGAGGCTCCTTGGCATAATTGGGACAGTTGGTTTTCTCACCTTGGCCTCAAAGAACAAAAGAGTATGGCCTCGATATCTTTCAGCAATTACACCCTGATATTACAGGCTGCCGTCAATCATCAAGGTGTCGCCCTTGGTTGGCACGGTTTAATAAATGAATATATCGATCAGGGATTACTGGTTCCCGCTTGTGAAGAAACCGTCGCAAGCTCCCGCGCCTATACAATGCGCCTCCAAAAGGGGGCAGGCCCCCATGTTCAAAACATCTTTAATTGGATCGTCAAACAATGTTGAGGGTAAAATACTTCCCCTCTCTGCTCTCACAGCTTGTTACCTTGCATCACAAGACCTATATGACATGTTTGAATAGCTAACTGGCTTTGTGGGTTCTATGTCTCTAACACGTCCAAAATCTCCCCTGGGATCTGGGGAGTTTATTGCTCTTATGGCATTTTTGATGTCTCTGGTCGCCTTGTCGATTGATGCCGTCATGCCCGCTTTACCGACGATCGGCCAAGAACTTTCGATTGCAAATGCCAACGATAGTCAACTGATAATTGGAATCATATTTTTTGGGTTGGCTACCGGGCAGATCTTCTTTGGCCCCTTATCCGATAGCGTTGGACGAAAACCCGTTATTTACCTTGGCTTGATCATCTTCATCCTCGGCTCCGTGATATCGGCGCTCGCAAATGACTTTTCCACCATGCTTATTGGCCGCTTATTACAGGGCGTCGGTGCCTCTGGACCTCGAACAATCTCTATTGCTCTCGTCCGTGATCAATATGAAGGTCGGGCCATGGCCCGCATTATGTCCTTTATCATGGCCGTCTTTATTATCGTTCCGACTATAGCCCCTGCCCTGGGCTTATCGATCCTGGTATTTTTTGACTGGCAAGCGATCTTCTATAGTTTCTTTTTATTAGCCTCGATTGTTCTTGTCTGGTTTGCCATCCGCCAACCAGAAACCCTCACCAGTGAAAACCGTATTTCGTTGTCTTTTAGCCACTTTTGGTCGGGGCTTAAAACCATCTTGACCAACAAACAAGCCCTCTCTTATACCCTCGCAGCAGGTATCATTTTTGGTGCCTTTATTGGGTATTTAACGAGCGCCCAACAGATTTTTCAAGACATATACGGCATTACAGAGCTCTTCCCGCTTTACTTCGCGATACTCGCCCTATCCATCGGAGCAGCCTCCCTTACCAACGCCAATCTTGTTATGAAATTTGGCATGAGAAAGCTGTCAAAAATTGCACTAATAACCATGACAGCACTGGCCATCCTTTTTGTTGTGCCTGCAACAATAACTGCTGGCCAACCTCCCTTGTGGGTTTTTATGGGCTTTATGATGCTTAGTTTTTTCTGTGTCGGCATACTATTTGGAAACTTTAATACCCTGGCGATGGAGCCTTTAGGCAAGCTTGCTGGAATGGGTTCCGCTGTTGTCGGATCGCTGACCACTTACATCTGCATGGCTATCGGTATTACAGTTGGCCAGAGTTATGACACGACCATCCTCCCTCTCGTCTATTCCTTTGCTGTTCTGGGCGTAATTTCACTCGGTATTATGTTATGGGTCGAAAAACAGCCTGAGGCGCAACTCACTTAAATTTTCGAGAGCACCATTTAATACCGATTGGTATATTATTTTCCATTGCCCCTTGAAACGACGCAATGATCCCTCCATCTCTACCTAGATAAAAGACAAAGCCAATCCATCAAACTGGATCAAAACGAGGGCATGACACCCTCGCTTACTTTTTTAGGGAAACTGGAAATCAAGATGCTGGACATTTTTTACGCCCCGACACCCAACGGCCACAAGGTCACGCTTCTTTTGGAAGAAATAGGTGTCCCGTACCGAATCACACCGATAAACATTATGAAAGACGACCAGTTCAACCCTGATTATCTAACCATCGCGCCCAATAACAGGATGCCCGCACTGGTAGATCACGCGCCTTCAACGGGTGACAAAGCACTTTCTTTGTTTGAATCAGGGGCAATGCTTGAATACCTGGCTGACAAATATGGCCAGTTCCTTCCCAAAGATGGTGCTGGGCGCTACGAAACCTTGCAATGGCTGCACTGGCAAATGGGTGGTCTGGGCCCGATGGCGGGCCAAAATCATCACTTTGGCCGTTTTGCACCAGAACAAATCCCCTACGCAATAAACCGCTATGTAAAAGAAACCGCCCGTCTTTATGGCGTACTCGACAAACAACTCGAAGGTCGGGACTACATTACCGGGGCCTATTCTATTGCTGATATGGCAGCATACCCTTGGGTGGCCTATTACGAGTGGCAACAGCAAGACATCAACGACTTCCCGAACCTCAAGAAATGGGTTGAACGGATTGCCGCGCGCGAAGCCACTGTCCGTGCCTATGCCAGAGCAGAAGAAGCCTTTGATTGGGACAAAGGCCTGGATGACGTTGGTCTGAAGACTCTTAAAGAGGCTGTTGCGGCCCTTCTCTAAGAGAAATTCTAACAAGTTCAAGAACAAACAAAGCCCTGTCTTCGATTAAGACAGGGCTTTGTTGTTATAAATATTAAGGGCCGTTGGTATTAGTCCGCCCTTACCGCATAACGACCAGATCCCGTAAAGAGAAGGACGACAGCTGTTAGCAGGAAGAACCCCTGGAGCTCAAGCTGCCAACCACCCTGCTTGGTGAGTAGGAATAGCTGATCGGTATGCATTAACATGATGGCAAAGACCATGTTGGCGATGACCAACAGCGCTCCGAGGCGCGAATATAAACCTAGGATGATTAAGATCGGTGCCACGACCTCTCCGACTAAAACACCATAAGCAACAAATTCAGGCAATCCCATTGCAACGAGTTTGCCGCCAATAAATTCTATAGAACCCCCAAGGTTACTCAATTTATTGAGACCATGAAGGAATATCATGCCGCCAAGAGTTAGACGTAAGATTAAAAGGCCCAAGGCCGTATTATGAAATATGTTCAACATTGCTTTCCCCAAGCTTGTTTCGCTCTGCAAACAGGATGATTACACAAAGACTAACAAAATCCAAATCTTCAATAATTTCAGTGCTATCTAGATATCATTTCATGGGGTGTATGTGTAAAAATGGGCCCGGTCACTTAAGACCAAGCCCATTTATTTATTCAGTAACCGTTAAGTTAATCCGAATTATTCACGTACCACTAACACAGAACACTTTGCATGGCGCACAACGCGTGCGGCGTTTGGACCAAGCAAATAATCTTCCATGCGTGGGCGATGCGCCCCCATGATAATCACATCTGACTTAATCTCTTCAGAAACCCGAAGGATTTCTTCATACGCACTTCCGTGGCCAATGATATGCTGAACCTTGATATCATCTGGAATATGCTGATCGACAAAATCATGTAAGGCTTTATTAGCGCCCTTCATCACCTGCTCTTCATGATCTATGGGAAAGAAAGAGCTGACGATACTGCTGCCAAAATTTGGCACGACAGTCATGATATGTAGAGTTGACCCAAAAGCCTTGGCATGTTCGATCGCCACCGGAAGCGCTTTATCCCAGCTATCGTCATGCTGCAGATCGACTGCTAACAGGATATGTTTAAACATCTTTTTATTCTCCTTTAAGCAGTTGCTGGTTGAGCAAGAGGATCGCGACGACGACGACGTTGAAGCATCACGATCAGACCCAAGAGCATCAGGGCAGGAATATAAAACAGCTGCTTAGCAGGACGCTCCGCTGGGACCCCAACCGAGGCAATAACCTGATCGAAATCAAACCCCGCCTTTTCAGCCAAGGTATCAAAGCCAACACCATCAACGATGTATTCTCCATCCTGCTCGATGATCTCCAGACCATAACCCTCCAGACGTTCTTCACCAGTAGCTTCATCACCAACAGTAACAAGCATGGTTAGAGTAATGGCATCACCTACATCATCAGTACCATTAACAAGGATACGAAGTTTGTCGTCTGGTTTAACGTCAGCCATGGCTTGAACCAGTTGACCTCCTCCACGTTCCTCGTAAGGTGCAATGACGTAATCGAGCCAAAATCCTGGGCGGAACAATGTGAAAGCAATTAGAAGCAATGCTGCTGATTCCCACTTTTTAGATTTCGCTAAGAAGAACCCCTGCGAACCTGCCGTAAAGATCAACATCGCGGCCGTAGCAATGACAAAGATAAATACCCCCTCCAAAGGCGTCACATTGATCAAAAGAAGATCGCCATTAAAAATGAAGAGGAACGGAAGCAACGCAGTACGTAAAGAATAGAAGAAGGCAACAAACCCAGTACGGATTGGATCACCGCCAGATATCGCTGCCGCCGCAAAGGAGGCAAGCCCCACCGGAGGCGTGACATCCGCCATAATCCCAAAGTAGAAAACGAACATATGAATAGCAATAAGCTCAACAATCAACCCGTTTTGCTGCCCGAGTGTATAGATAACAGGCGCGAGTAGCGAAGACACCACAATATAGTTCGCCGTAGTAGGCAAGCCCATACCCAGTATCAGACTGAGAATAGCTGTCCAAAACAGAATGAGCATAATATGGCCGAGAGATAAAAACTCGACCAATGCAGCCAATTTTCCACCAACACCAGTTTGATCCACTGCACCAACAATGATACCAGCTGCCGCAGTGGCAATGCCGATACCGATCATGTTGCGGCCACCACCGATCATGCCCTCGACGAGCTCATCCAGACCTCGTTTCATAGTTCCGTTTTTGGCTTCGTGACGGAAGATGGCAAAGAGATAACGCTGTGTTAATAGAATGAACAGCATCAAAGCCGTTGCCCAGAAAGCGGACAAGCTTGGCGAAAGGCGCTCGACCATCAAACACCAAATCAGAACGACCACTGGCAATAAAAAGTGCAAACCAGATTTTAAGGTCGGACCAACTTCAGGTAATTTTGTAACGGGTTGATTGGGATCATCAACTTCCAAATCGGGATAAGAAGAGCTGAATTTCGCCAGCAAAACATATGCAAATAAAACCAAAGCACCAATTACCCAAGGCGTAAGTTCTTTACCTGCAGCATCTTGAATAAGGTTGATCAAAAAGAATAAACCAAAAGACCCAATGACCATATTACCGAGCACAACAGCTCCCGTAGAAATCGTCCGGGCA
The DNA here is from genome assembly GCA_913060675.1 of uncultured Rhodospirillales bacterium. GTDB lineage: Bacteria > Pseudomonadota > Alphaproteobacteria > Kiloniellales > Kiloniellaceae > Kiloniella. The sequence goes on along the minus strand of CAJXUS010000018.1, from coordinate 11,147 downwards.
TAAGTTGCCTCACTAGAACTACTCTTTAAGGCTTTTATAATCACATACTGGGCGACCAAAACCCCTAATACAGCCCCAAGACGTGCAGCTGTACTTTCCAGAATGTGGTAAGCATCAGAGGCGTAGGAAAGCCCTCCCGCCAAGGCAAAAATACCAGCAAGAGTGATCCCCCAAGAAATGAGGACATCTTTGCCTGATTTTCTGTCGCCTGTGCGCGTCAAACCCTTCATATGTAATTTTTGTGCTTCGAGGTGAACGATGTAAACCAGGGCAATGTAGGATATAATCGCTGGCAAGAAGGCGTGTTTAACAACCTCAAAGTATGGAATATTTACATACTCGACCATCAAGAAGGCAGCAGCCCCCATAACAGGAGGCATAATCTGACCGTTCACCGAAGAAGCAACTTCGACGGCACCAGCTTTTTCAGAGCTGAAACCAACCCGTTTCATCATTGGAATTGTAAAGGTACCCGTTGTCACAACGTTGGCAATGGACGACCCAGAGATCAATCCCGTCATACCAGATGCAACAACCGCGGCTTTCGCAGGGCCACCACTAAAGTGTCCCATCAGGGAGAAGGCAACCTTGATAAAGTAGTTACCAGCGCCTGCACGATCGAGCAGAGCACCAAAAAGAACAAAGAGGAAAACCAGATCAGTAGATACTCCAAGAGCAATACCAAACACACCTTTGGAAGATGTCCATTGTTGATCGACTGTCCCACCAAATGATGAGCCTTTCCATGCGATTAAGTCAGGCGCATAGGGGCCAAAAAAAGTATAGCCGAGGAATACCATCGCGACGACCATCAACGGAGGCCCTAAGGCACGGCGCGTAGCCTCGAGCAATAGAATCATTCCGATTACAGCAACGACAATATCAACATTATTTGGGCTACCCGGACGGTCAGACAAGCGTGTTCCTGCTAGCTCTTTAACAATAGCAGAATCAGCAACAAAAAGGTAAATAGCACAGAGACTGCCAATTATAGCAAATGCCCAATCAACAGCAGGAATACTGCGCCGTGGAGATTTTTTAAAAGCCGGATAGGCGAGGAATGCCAGGAACACAGCAAACGCTAGGTGGATTGGCCTCGCTTCCCTACCAGAAAAAGCCCCCCAACCAATCGTGTAAGGTAAGGGAGACGCGATCCAGACCTGAAAAATAGACCAAATCAAAGTTGTCGCAGCAAGTAACATAATAATTTTTTGATTAGATGGTACGCGCCCACCCGTATCAGTCGAAGCGACGAGGTCTTGTAGTTCCTCATCACTTAGTTTTGTATTTTCAGAATTTTCTGATGCCATACCCCATATCCCTGTTATCTGCATCTAAAGCTGATCACACGGTACCCTTGGTCATTGTTTTTGATTGGTATTCGTTGACTGTGACGACGTCGGGATCATCACACGAATGTAATTTATAAAGGCAGCCGATACATAATTAGAGAAAGGGCGGGAGAGCCAAAGCCTTCCCGCCCTTAATGTCATACTGCTGATTACATCCAGCCGCGTTCTTTATAATAACGAACTGCGCCGTCATGTAGAGGAGCAGACAGATTTTTGGTAATCATGTCTTTTTCCTGCAGGTGAGCAAAAGCTGGGTGCATTTTCTTGAAGCGTTTAAAGTTATCAAACACAGCTTTTACCATTTGGTAGACAACTTCATCATCAACTGCTGTTGAGCTAACAAATGTTGCACCAACACCAAATGTGACCGTATCGTCATCTGTACCAGTGTATGTGCCGCCAGGAATAGCTGTCATGTCATAATAAGCATTATCCGAAGCAAGTTTCTGAATAACGCCATTATCAACAGTGATTAGCTTGGACTCACAAGATGTCGTTGCTTCTTTGATTGTTCCACTTGGATGCCCAACAGTGAATACAATCGCATCGACTTTGCCATCACAAAGAGCAGCAGCCTGTTCAGAAGATTTCAGTTCGGACGCGAGAGCAAAATCGCCCATTGCCCAACCCATTTTCTCCATCACAACTTCCATAGTCGCACGCGCACCAGAACCTGGATTGCCCACGTTAACTTTTTTACCCTTCAGATCTTCAAAGGTTTTGATACCTGAATCTGAGCGGGCAACAACCGTAAATGGCTCTGGATGTACAGAGAAAACAGCACGAAGTTCTTTGTACGCACCTTCAGGAAACTTGTCTGGAGCTGTACCGTTATAACCATGATACTGCCAATCAGATTGAGCAACTCCCATATCCAGATCACCAGAACGCATCCCATTAATATTGGACACGGAGCCGCCTGTTTTATGCGTACAGTTAATTTCGTGATCTTTTGATCCTTTGTTTACCAAACGGCAGATTGCACCACCAACTTGATAATAAACGCCCGTTTGACCACCTGTACCAATCACAACGTGTTGCGTATCAGCATAAGCAGATGACGCCATGAAGGCTGCCCCTGCAACGGCTGTAATTGCCAATTTTTTAATAAACATGCCTACTCCTTAGTTTTTTATTCTTTATCATTTAGTGCAACGTGCGGTTATCAACTTTCTAGCTGTGTCCCCACCCGGTCATATTCATGTGCCGAACCACAAACGAATACTTTCATAGCAATCTTTCAACAGACGGCTAATTATTGTTCCCATTCGAACGCCCTAAATAAGGAAGGCAATTCATCAAGGCTCTCCCGGGGAAACACCCGAGAATCTAATTATTTCCTGACATGGAGAGTTTTAAGAAGCAAAAAAAGTTGAAACCTTTAGACCTCAACTTCTAAACAAAAGCCCTATGATCCGGAAGTCTCTCCTTTTTCGAATCTGCTTTCGTTTCATGCGTTTAGGTTAAGTTAAACCATACGCATTTTTATTGCTATTATATTTTCATCCCTGTCAGGCAGGCTACTTATTGAGCCTTTACCATCTGCATGGTCGCGTATGTAATTTTTTTCGTCAACAGATAACATTTGTTCTTTTTCCATCATCTGTTTTGACAGCTTTGCTGTAAGCCAGATTCTCTCTGTTGCTTTAATGTCAAAGAGGTCAGGACTTCCAAAAGACGTTTGTCTCTTTCCGATACTGATTAAACCTTTGAATTCTTTGCTTAGTATCAGGCGCCCCTTTTTCAACCACAGCTGTAAGAAGCCACTCAGAAAGAGCGAAAAAACCCACAAAACTGTCAAAGCCAACAAAGCCATCAAAGTTACGCGGCGTCCCTACCGGAGCAATTAAGGTAATATCTGGTTTCAGAGGTAAAGAATTCGCGGTGCTATCCGACATGAGGATAAGTTTTGCCCCTCGGGATTTAGCTATTTTGCAGGCCTCTATGGTCTCTCTGGAAAAAGGTGTAATTGAAACGGCCAGCACCAAGTCATCCTCTTCAACATTCAAGATCTCATCGACCGGAGAATTTGCATGCCCCGGAGCAACGATAAGGTTTGGCAACGCCATGCGGCCAACATAATTCAGATAGTGAACCAGGGTGTAGGGCGCGCGGGTCCCCATTAAATAGACACTTTTAGCCTTAAGGATAAGATCAGCCGCTTCGTCTATTACTTCAGCTTCATTCTGCCTTAAGGCCTCAGTAACATTGCCGATTACACTTGTTACGGTATCGGCACGTATTTGTTCGATACCTCCACGATCATATAGTTCGTTGATCCATTGGTTGGTGCTGGCGTTAGAGGCATTGGTGGTCAGAGCCGCTCTAAAAGGTGCCCTAAGCTGATTGTAACTTTCGAACCCCAACTTTTGGGCGAGACGCACGAGCGTATTTGTACTCACCCCCGTTGCTGTCGCACTATCTCGAATAGACTTCATACCAAATTCGGCGGGATTATCGATGATATACATTGCTATTCTGCGCAAGCTTTTTGGGTAAGAATTAAGCTCTCGCGTAAGCTGTTCAACAATGCGTGTCTTATCAACAATGCTCACGTCAGCGCCTCATTTCACGTTCAAAAAACAATAACAAATGTTATTATATTTCCAATATTGACACAAACGATATTTTATCGAACTCTACTTCAAACAAAAAAATCTTTTAAGCTCTATCACAGACAAGTTGCTATTTAAGGCACAAGTCTCCCGGAGAGAAAAATGGGACACGTATTTCCGCGCCACTCTAAATCAAAGCTCCCAACTGCTGTTGCAGGTGACGGCTGTTACATTGCTGATCAAAATGGCAAACGTTACTTAGACGCCTGCTGCGGCGCTGCGGTATCGTGTCTCGGTCATTCGGATCAGAACGTTCAAGAAGCCATAAAGTCACAAACGGATAAGTTATCTTTTGCCCATTCTGGTTTTTTCACCAGTGAACCAGCTGAAGAGCTCGCCGACCTGCTGATCGCTAACGCGCCTGAAGGCATTGATAGAGTGTACTTTGTCTCGGGAGGGTCAGAAGCCGTTGAAGCCGCTCTCAAACTCGCCCGGCAATATCACCTTGAACGTGGAGAAGATCAACGCTCTCACGTTATCGCCCGCTGGCAGAGCTATCATGGCAATACGATTGGGGCGCTTTCCGCAGGTGGTAACAAATGGCGTCGCGAACCCTTCATGCCGATGCTCGTCCCCATGTCCCATATTGATCCCTGTTATCCTTACAGAGACCAGACTGAAGGCGAAAGCGATGAAGATTACGGCCTCAGAGCTGCGAACCGTCTCGAAGAAGAAATCCTCAAGGTTGGCGCTAAAAACGTATCAGCCTTTATTTGTGAACCCGTTGTTGGAGCCACCATGGGGGCGGTTGCTGCCGCACCGGGATACCTAAAACGCATCCGGGAAATCTGTGATCAATATGGGGTTTTACTCATTCTAGATGAGGTCATGTGTGGCATGGGCCGCACAGGAACGCTCTTTGCCTGTGAACACGATGAAGTAGCTCCAGACATTATCTGTATTGCCAAAGGTCTTGGTGCGGGCTACCAGCCGATTGGGGCCATGCTCTGTAGCAAAAAAATCTATAGCGCGATAGAAAATGGTTCCGGTTTTTTCCAACACGGTCACACCTATCAGGCCCACCCAACAGCTTGCGCTGCAGGCCTCGCTGTTCTCACGACATTGCTGGAACGTGATCTACTTACAAACGTCAGACATCGCTCAGAGCAACTTATGAAAGCCCTCACCGATGCGTTCGGCCAGCACCCTCATGTCGGTGACATTCGTGGTCGCGGGCTTTTCATCGCGCTTGAACTTGTCAAAGACCGAGACACGAAGGAGCCATTTGACCCTGTACTTGCTATACACGCCCGGATTAAAAAGGCAGCCTTTGAATTAGGCCTGATGTGCTATCCGATGCCAGGAACCATCGATGGTAAAAATGGCGATCACATCCTTCTCGCCCCCCCCTTCATCATCGAAGATCAGCACGTAGACGAGATTGTTGAAAAACTCTCTCAATCTTTTGCTATGCTTGATGAACTTAGTGTTGCTGATTAAGCGAGACAAAACCCCAGAGATTTGACCAATGACGCCGACAATCATTATGGCCGCGCCAAACGGCGCACGAAAAACTAGGGACGATCACCCAAATCTTCCTGTTACTGTTGAGCAAATCATCGAAGAGTCTATTGCTTGCAATTGTGCGGGTGCCGCCATGGCTCATCTACACGTTCGAGATCAAACTCAAACACATGTTCTCGATGCGGGCCTTTACAGGGAAGTGCTTGCTGGAATAAATGAGACCATTGGTGATGACCTACTGGTTCAAATAACCACTGAAGCAGTTGGGCGTTATACACCGCAAGAACAAGTAGCTTGCGTAAAAGGCGTGATGCCAGAAGCTGTAAGTGTAGCCTTAAAAGAAATGATGCCCTCGGGTGAAGAGGCTCATGGATCAAATTTTTATCATTGGGCAAATGAATCTGGCATCCATGTTCAACATATACTCTATGATCGTGATGACCTGATCCGGTTTTTAAGCTTTGTTGAAAATAAAAAAATCCCCGTCAGCCACCCCTCTCTGCTTTTTGTGCTCGGACGGTATGCCAGCGATAGTCTTGGCAAGGTCGACGAGCTATCTCCCTTTATCCAATTAAAGGATAAACAGAAAACAACCGATCTTGGGCCCTGGTTTGTCTGTGCCTTTGGTCAAAGTGAAGCCGATTGTATCGCAGAGGCAATCAAACAAGGCGGTCACGCCCGGGTTGGCTTTGAAAATAATAGCCTCCTCAGAACGGGGGACGAAGCTGATTCAACGGCTCAAATCATTGCTCAAACCCGAGATGAAATTCTTAGCATGGGGAAAACGGTCGCCACAGCTCAAGATGCTCGTAAGCTGCTGGGTATCGGCCAAGGAAATTAAGAGGCTTCCAACTCCATAAAACGAACTGGAAGCCTTCTATAATTTTAACTTACTTTAGCTGCAATAGATGCAATGCCATCTCTCGCCGCTTCGATGATAATGTCTGCTTCTTCACGGGTCATGCAAAGTGGTGGAGCGAAGCCCAAAATATCACCCTGTGGCATAGCACGCGCGATAACCTTACTGCGTTCGAGAAGGGCAGCTGAAATCTGCGGCCCAATTTTCTCAGACGGATCAAAGAAAGTCCGCGTATCCCGGTCTTTCACAAATTCAACAGCAGAAAGAATGCCTTCACCTCTGATATCCCCAACAATAGATATATCTGAAAGTGCATTTTTAAGACCTTCATTAAAGTAGGCACCCATTTCTTTGGCGTTTGAAACCAAGCCCATTTCATCAATAAGCTTAAGATTAGCCACTCCCGCCGCCGCGCCGATTGGGTGCGCAGAGTAAGTCCAGCCATGACCAATTGGGCCAAGCTTATCGGTGCCCTCTTCTAGTACTTTCCAGACTCTATCTGATACAATGGAGCCAGAAAGCGGTGCGTATGCAGAGGTCAGGCCTTTGGCGATGGTGATAATATCAGGCTCAAGACCATAATGCTCGGAACCAAACATGGATCCGAGACGCCCAAACCCGGTTACGACTTCATCCGCAATGAGCAGTATGTCGTACTTTTTAAGAACAGTCTGAATCGCAGTCCAATATCCTTCTGGCGGTGGCACAATACCACCAGTCCCCAAAACAGGTTCCCCGATAAAAGCCGCGATAGTGTCTGCGCCTTCTCTTGCAATCAACTCTTCAAGACTGTCGACGCACTGCTGAACAAACTGTGCTTCAGACTGATCGAGATTTTCACGGCGGAAATAATACGGCGCATCCGTGTGCACGACTTGCGATAGCGGTAAATCGAACTTGTTATGAAACAATTCCAATCCCGTTAAAGATCCAGTCATCAAACCCGAGCCGTGATAGCCACGCCAGCGCGAAATAATCTTCTTTTTCTTTGGACGATCAAGCACGTTGTTGTAGTACCAAACCAGCTTGATGTTGGTTTCATTCGCATCTGAACCTGAAAGGCCAAAATAAACTTTCGACATATTGGCCGGAGCGCGATCAATGATCATCTTAGCCAGAGTAATCGACGCTTCAGTGCCATGGCCCACATACGAGTGATAATAAGCGAGTTCTTTGGCTTGAGCTGCGATTGCATCAGCCACTTCATCGCGACCATAACCAATATTTACGCAATAAAGGCCAGCAAAAGCATCCAGAGTTTCATTGCCATTGCTGTCTTTTATATAGAGCCCCTTGCCACCCGTAATCACCCGATTTTGGATATCACCACGGGCAAATTGAGCAAGGTGTGTGGAGGGATGGAAAAAATTATCGCGATCCCATTCAGCTAATTGATCATTTCTCAGCATAGTATTTTCCTTAAAAACTTACGGTCACCCGTAATCGCGGCAAACGTATTTAATTTCTGTAAAAGCTTCCAAGCCTTGGCGCGCACCTTCGCGGCCGAGACCTGATTGTTTCATTCCACCAAAGGGGATCGGCGCCCCCGTCACCTTGGTGCGATTGATTGCCACCATGCCGTATTGCAAAGCTCGGCTGACGGTGTAAATCCGCTTTGGATCACGGGTATGGACATAAGCTACAAGCCCATAGTCAGAATCATTCGCTTTGGCGATAATGTCGTCTTCAGCATCAAAAGGAGCGAGACAAGCCACAGGGCCAAAGGTTTCTTCTTCGAAGATTACAGCATTGGCGGGGACATCACCCAATACCGTTGGTTTATAGAATAAAGGCCCCAAAGGATCGCGCTCCCCACCCATCAAGAGTTTGGCACCTTTACCTAAAGCATCCGCAACATGCGCTTCTTGTTTGAGCATGGCATTTTCGTTCATCAACGGCCCAAGGTCGGGATCATCCAACCCTCGACCAAGAGACAACTCTTTCGTGGCTGCAACAAACTTCCGTGTGAACTCTTCATAGATCGGCTGCTCGATATACATTCGATTTGCCGCGAGACAATCCTGACCAGAGGTCGCGAACTTGGCTGATATTGCACACTTCACTGCGTGATCTATATCCGCGTCGGCAAAGACAATAAAAGGCGCATGTCCACCAAGTTCCAAAACCAAACGCTTTATGGAATAAGAGGATTGTCGATAGAGCAATCGCCCAATCTCGGTTGAACCCGTGAAAGAGAGCACCCTAACCCGTTTATCTTCAGTCCAAGACGCAACTACCTCATCCGGCTCGCCGGTTACGACGTTAAAGATGCCAGGTGGGAATCCTGCGCGCTCGCCCAGTTCAGCTAAGGCCGTTGCAGAAAACGGTGTTTCTTTGGAAGGATGCACCACACAAGTACATCCTGCAGCTAATGCCGCAGCAGCTTTTCGCGTGATCATCGCGCAAGGAAAGTTCCAAGGCGTAATCAAAGCGGCCACTCCCGAAGGCTCTCGCCAAACCTCGACTTCTCCTCCCGACATATGGGAGGTTACATTTTCGATATTAGGGCGTTTAGCTTCTTCGGCATAGAATTCAATAAAATCTGCTGCATAATCAATTTCCCCCCTCGATTCAGAGATCGGTTTGCCTTGTTCAAGGGTCATAAGAAACGCGAGATCTTCCCGGTGCTCTTTTAGAAGTTCAAACCAGCGACGGAGGATAGCAGACCGTTCTTGAGGTAATAATGCAGCCCAAGATGGGAAGGCGTCCTGAGCTGCATCAACGGCTCTCGCACTTTCCACGCCAGACATAGCGGGAACACTGCCAAGAGTTAGTTGGTTAGATGGATCCGTAACAGTGATTTGCCGCCCAGAGGTCGCATCACACCATTGGCCGTTGATATAACTAAATTCTTTCAACAAACGAGGATCTTTCAAATGTATGAAAGCATCCGAGCGCTTTTTTTCATTGTTCGTGCAGGACATGGGCTAGCCTTTGTTAATTACCAGCCCATAATGCAAAACTTATTCGAGAATGTGTGTCTAAAGAAGAAGGTATTTTTAGATAAGCTATCGCTTTAAAAAACTATGACAGCAGTTTCATCTATTCCTCAGGTTTTTCGCCTTCGAACAACAAATCTATCGGCAAGGCCGTTTCCTGCTTAACCGGTTTTGTGACCACATAAGTAAAGTAACGTCGAAGGCCAATCTTTGATTCTAGCATCCGGTCAACAAGCCTTTGATAGCCATCCACATCTTTAGTAACAATCTTCAGGATGTAATCTAACCCGCCACCAACAGCCCAACATTCCAATATCTCTGGAATGTTTTGTACCGCTGCTTCGAATTTTTCAAAATCCTCAGCTCGATGACTATCCAGCTCGGCTTCCATTAAAACCGTGGAAAACGTAGAGAAGGCCTTCACAGAAAGTCGAGCTTCGTAGGATTCAATCAACCCTGATTGCTCCAAACGCTGTAGTCGAGCCCAACAAGGAGTTGGGGATAAGTTTACCCGTTCTGCCAAAGCAGCTTTTGTGATCCGGCCTTCTTTTTGTAAAATTTTCAAGATCGCGATATCACGATCATCTAAACGAAGCCCAGCTGCACGCATGTAATGACCTAACTAAATTTTGGTTTTTTGCGCCTGATGTTTGGCTAGATCATGCAAGAAAGAGAGACAACGCTCAAGCTCCGAAATTTCAATGTATTCATCTGGTTTGTGCGCCTGCTCTATTGAACCCGGGCCAAAGACCACGGTTGAGAGCCCGACTTTCTCAAAATGCCCCGCGTCAGTCCCAAAGGAAACCACCTCGCTAACATTGCTGCCGGTGACCTGACGGATTAAAGTCACCGCAGGCGAATCATCCAAAGCCAATAGAGGCGGGATATCGGCCAGAACCAAAGTTCGAATATCTGCTTCAGGAAAAACAGCCTGCATTTCTGGTACGAGAAGATTATCGGCGTAATCTCTAATCTTGTCTAAAATTGCATACCCATCATCGCCTGGTATCGGTCTGATCTCCCAATTGATGGCACAACTTTTTGCCGTGATATTCGTCGCAATACCACCCTCAATCTGACCAACATTGCAAGTGGAATAAGGCGGTTCAAAAGGAGAACCCTCAACAGGACTTGCTGCGAGTTCTGCCCCAACCTCAAGAATTTTCGAAATGAAGCGTGCAGAAAATTCGACTGCATTGACCCCTTTTCTCGGGTCAGAAGAATGCACTTCGAGGCCATCAAATTCAGTCCGAAGCTCAAATCCCGCTTTGTGACCTGTGACCAACTGCATATTTGTCGGCTCGCCCACGATTACAACTGACGGGGTTATGGTTTTGGACATAATATCCTCTGCCAAAACAGGGGCACCAAACCCCCCGATTTCTTCGTCATAACAAAAAGAAAGATGAACTGGGCGCTTAAGATCATAAGATTTAAACGCTGGAACCATTGCAAGAGTACAAGCAAGAAAACCTTTCATGTCCACGGAACCACGTCCATAGAGCCTGTTGTTCCGTTCGATCAAGGTGAAAGGATTTTCGGTCCATGGTTGTCCTTTTACAGGCACCACATCTGTATGACCATTGAGCACAACACCGCCATCGACTTCGGGGCCAACTGTCGCATAGAGATTGGCGCGCTCACCCGTTTCATCATAGCTGATCGATGATGAGATCCCGTGCTCTTTGAGATAGCCTTCGATATAGGCAATCATATCAAGATTAGAGAGCGCCGACAGGCTCTCAAAAGCAACAAGACGGGTGAGGATTTCTTTAGTCGAGATAAGAATATTCATCATTAAATGATAACCAGTTCCCGTGGTACGTTAGAAAGTAATTCAGGGCCACGTTCACCAATAACAATACTCCTGTCTCTTATACACATCTGACGCTGCCGACGAAGAGGATAGTGTAGATCT